>CACZBM010000025.1:0-62963 GCA_902779445.1 uncultured Lachnospiraceae bacterium | reverse complement strand
TCCGCTCCCGGAAGCTCTTTTATCTTACAGCATTTAGCTGTATGGCTATCCTTGCTTGCGCTTGGCTGTCTTTTAATCTGCCTGTTACGGCTTGTCAAGGCCGTAGCCGCGTAGCGGTGCTCTGCAGCCTTGACAAACCGGTCAGGCAGATTTTTATATCCTACAAGCGCAAGCAAGGATATTCAGGTGCTTTAGCACCTTTTATTCAATGGCATCGGCGTAAGCCGATGGTTTCCTTTTTATTCTTATAGACCCCAAATATGATCCTTTAATGCTGCTATCTTTTTTACTTTCGTATAAGGAATGGAGTATACCGGCATGCCTGCCAGACTTCCCAGCTTCTTTCTGTTTTCTGCCTCAAACTGTCTTATCTTTTCTGCACTGTATATTATCTCTTCCGCGCCTGCAGCCATCGGAAGCTCTTCCTTCTGGTATCGTACCAGTTCCAGCATAGAGCCTTTGTTCTTTTTATAGACCCTCAACCGCGCCATCTTATCTGCGCCCACTATGCTCCATCCCAACGGCCTTGAACTCATCCTGTCGGAGTATATATGGCTTACATGGCCTTCTGCGCTGCAGTGGATCCTGTCTTTGCGGTTTCTGATCCCATTCATGATGTATGGCCAGTGCGCCAGTATATAGTTCCTTGATGTCTCTACAGCCTGTTTCTTACTGTCGCTCTCTGTTACTTCTATGATGTAATCAAAGATCGCTTCTGCATGCCATTTCCGTTTCCCGTTTATGGCCCTCCATATCTCACTCCTTATATCCCCTTTGGAGTCATTCAGATGGGATGTGCCTGCTATTATGTATTTATGCATATGGTACTTATCAAGGACGAACTTTGCTTTTCCGTGCATCCTGGCCCCTGTCTGGATCCATTCTGCCCCGTCTCCGTTTATATATATCCTCTCGAGCGTATCCTCGTCATACGAGGCTGATATATACCCAAACACCTCATCCCACAGCTTTTTGGTCCCTTCCGTGCCCTCATAGCCTCCGCCGAAATATTTCACCCTTTTAAGCTCATGCCGGTCGTATTCGGCATTCACTTCCTCGTACACATACACAAGCTTTGGCATATATGTATTGCTCTTCGAATCTTTTATATCGCCTTTCTTCTCCAGATACTGCAGGGATACGTAGTCTTCATCTGCATCTATGTACAGGATTGGGATTTTTCTCTTTTCTCTCTCTGGTTTAACTTTCGGGAACTTCAGGGGATGGAGCTTCTCCATCACCGTTTCTTTGCTCACCATGACTTTTTCGTCGATGCTGGCGTTTATCCCGCCCTTCCTGTAGCTGCTGTCTGCCGCTTCATCAAATATCCGCGCTACGGCATCCTCTGTGAGCCTCTGTCCCTTTTCAAACCCCAGCAGATCATCTAACAGATAGCGCCTTTCCCCTGTCTTATTATTTTTGAAATATGTCCTCTTGTACCTTACATCTCCAAGTGATGTTGTCCTGGTGATCTCATCCTGCCTTATCACATACCATCCTGGTCTGAGTTCCGGATTATCATGCAGGAGACCGTCATAATGCTCCCATTCTTCTGCAATGATGGATGTTCCCAACCTGATCATCTCTTCCGTAACACCGTACACCATCTCTGCCACCTTTGATGGATCATCTGCATAGGTACGGAATACCTTGTCTAATCTTTTTACCCCATTCTTCTGAAACTGTAGTATACTATTAACCACGAAAGCACCCTCCTTTGGATTATGGTCTTGTCAACTAAATCCTAACACAAGGATCTGGTGCTTTCTCTATGTTTTTTTGATTCCTACAAATACTTTACCCTAGCCACAATTAGACCCGTCTGCCCTATGTAAAACTGATGTCTTCCATTCATGTCCATATTTGCATTTCCACCAGACAACCTTACTGCTTTTTGACGTAACCATTTCTGGGCGTAAGTCACCATTACGCTCACAGTTCCACTCAAGCGAAATATCAGGATATACGGTGGCAAGATCGTTTTGTCCTGGTAACACCTTTGGATTAATTGCACAGTAAGGGCAATTTCTGCTCTTACTGGTCCTATGGTTTGGTGAGGCCTGCCACGAATGGCCATTTTTACATTTCCACCACACCTTTATATGACTTCCATATGCTATTTTTGGGGGGGTTAAGGTTCGTATTTTTTCCCAATCCCACTCTTCCAATAAATCTTGTCGTTCCTCACCCAAAAGCCTTATCGGTTTACCGTTCCTATTTCCGCTTTCGCTTTTTACATTTTTCTCCATATTTATTGTCTCTCATGCCTAAGCCACAATCACCAATCCATATTTACCTGGTTATCTATTTCAAACCACAATCTATCAATAAAAGACTCGGCATCTTCTTTGTTTCCGATTTCATTCATATAAAGGCTTGTATCAACCGGTATAGGCAATCCACTCTTTATTATCCTCATGGGAATCTCGTATTCCTTATCAAGGATAGCCCAGAATTCGTTAAAGTTATCTCTCACATTTTCATATAGTTCATATGTAATACTATCATCTTCATTATCAAGAAAACCCTTTAAATAATTCTTACCAATATACATCGGATAATTACCAAAATCATCTATGTGAATAAACGCCATCATCTCTCTAGAAAAAGCGCCGTGAGCATTATGGTTTCTATACACTTCCTTTATTCTTCTAAGTTCACTAAATAATGCTTCTGGAATAGTTTTATCGCAAACATCCTCTATCTTTTTATCCCAATGCCATCTAGGATTCTGAATATACTTTTTAAAATATGATTCGCTCATTGAAAAATTATTTGAAAAGGGAAATAAAAGAGTTAATACATGTTCCAAAGCCGAGAAGAAGGTGGCAATATATGTTTCAATATCATAAACCAACTCATCGTGCATTCTATTCATAAAGACTTGCCCTTTTGGCCTCCAAGAAGTAAATGGGCCAACCTTAACTTCATCCCACTGCCCAGCTAAGCATTTAGAAATGGTATCTCTATCTTTGTTGAGTTTTTCTATTCTTTCTTGAAAAAATGCAAGTTTATTAAAATATTCAATGGCTTCATTCTTCATATGAAATCTGTTATCACACAGCGCCTGTTCGCCCATAGAAGAAAACAATTCCTCTAACAGTGATTTGATGTTAGCAAACAAATCAATTATCTCTTCCTTATATGATTCTCTAACCTTCAAGGAGTAGCTCATTTTCATATGCTCTGCTCTTACATAGGTACCTTTATAATCAAGTTCTATGATGTAGTTTGCTTTTTCCCCTATCCTTGTAGGAATTTTGTATTGCTTTATATTTCTAAAACAATATAGCAACAACTCTGGATTCAATGGATTCTCATAGCATCTTATTGTTGCATCTGTTTCGCTTTTATCTGTGTTTTCTCCTACTAGATTAAACCCCTTTAGCTCTTCTTTTATTTCGTTTAAAAGGTTACTAATATCCCCCATGCCTTCTTTGTTCCCTTTCTTTAACTTAATCTATAAATATATTTAAGACACTATCACTTAAAGTATCCGACTACATAGTAATTATATCAAGACTCCTGCTCAATTAGTTATAGAATTTATTACTCCTATGTCTTCATGAAAGTGACATAAAAACGTGCAAAAACATAGTTAAGAAATTTTATGAGACATATACTGGTGGATAGAACGATATTTCGGAACATAATCGAATATAATCATCCAAAATCAAAACGACCTTCACTACATTTTTACGATGTAATGAAGGTCGAATTTTTTATAACTTTGTGTACACAATCGCGATTTTGACTCCGAAAATCGGTCATTTTTAATCGAAATCCGTCGAAAGGCGATTGCCGAAAACTCCAGTAAAATCAAGGGTTTCGGGGCTCATCCTACTTGTTAGCGATAGCTGCCTGTGCAGCAGCAAGTCTTGCTACAGGCACACGGAAAGGTGAGCATGATACATAGTCAAGACCGATCTTATGGCAGAACTCAACAGATGAAGGATCTCCGCCATGTTCTCCGCAGATTCCCGCGTGAAGCTTGGGATTAACAGGGCGGCCAAGCTTCAGGCACATATCCATAAGCTTGCCGACACCGGTCTGATCCAGCTTTGCAAAAGGATCAGCTTCATAGATCTTTGTATCATAGTATGCATTAAGGAACTTACCTGCATCATCTCTTGAGAATCCGAATGTCATCTGAGTAAGATCGTTTGTTCCGAAGCAGAAGAAATCAGCTTCAGCAGCGATCTCATCAGCTGTAAGAGCAGCTCTCGGGATCTCGATCATTGTACCAACCTCATACTTAAGAGAAGAACCGGCGTTCTTGATCTCTTCATCAGCTGTTTTCACAACGATATCCTTAACGAACTTGAACTCCTTCTTATCTCCTACAAGAGGGATCATGATCTCGGGAACGATGTTCCAGTCAGAGTGCTTCTTTGATACTTCGATAGCAGCTCTGATGATAGCGGATGTCTGCATCTCAGCAATTTCAGGATATGTAACTGTGAGACGGCATCCTCTGTGTCCCATCATGGGGTTGAACTCATGAAGTCCGGAGATGATATCCTTGATCTCCTGAACGCTCTTACCCTGAGCCTTAGCAAGCTTCTCGATCTCGTCCTCTGTGTTGGGAACGAACTCATGAAGAGGCGGATCAAGGAATCTGATGGTAACAGGATTTCCTTCCATTGCCTCGAAGAGCTGCGCAAAGTCTCCCTGCTGATAAGGAAGGATCTTATTTAATGCAGCCTTTCTTTCTTCAACAGTATCAGAGCAGATCATCTCACGGAATGCAGCGATCCTCTCCTCATCGAAGAACATGTGCTCTGTACGGCAGAGACCGATTCCCTCTGCACCAAGCTCACGTGCTTTCTTCGCATCAACAGGAGTATCGGCATTTGTACGAACCTTTAACTTCCTGAACTTATCAGCCCAAGCCATGATGCGACCGAACTCGCCTGCGATCTGGGCATCAACTGTCTCGATAACTCCGTCGTAGATATTACCTGTAGTACCGTCTATTGAAATAAAGTCTCCCTCGTGGAACTCTTTTCCTGCAAGAGTGAACTTCTTATTAGCTTCATCCATAGCGATATCTCCGCATCCGGAAACGCAGCACTCACCCATTCCACGGGCAACAACTGCAGCATGGCTTGTCATACCGCCGCGGACTGTGAGGATACCCTCTGCAGACTTCATACCTGTAATATCTTCAGGTGAGGTCTCGAGACGGACAAGGATAACCTTCTCTCCCTTGTCAGCCCATGCAACTGCATCATCTGCAGTGAATACGATCTTACCGCATGCAGCTCCGGGAGAAGCACCAAGTCCTTTTCCGATAGGAGTAGCAGCCTTAAGAGCCTTTGCATCGAACTGGGGATGAAGCAGAGTATCGAGGTTTCTGGGATCGATCATTGCAACTGCTTCTTCTTCAGACTTATGTCCCTCATCCACAAGATCACAAGCGATCTTAAGAGCAGCCTGAGCTGTTCTCTTACCGTTACGGCACTGAAGCATGTAAAGCTTCTTATTCTCAACGGTGAACTCCATATCCTGCATATCATGATAGTGATTCTCAAGAGTCTCGCAAACCTTGATGAAGTCTGCATAAGCCTCAGGGAATTCCTGCTCCATCTGTGCGATGGGCATAGGTGTACGAACACCTGCTACCACGTCTTCACCCTGAGCGTTCTTTAAGAACTCACCCATGAGCTTCTTTTCACCTGTAGCGGGATCACGGGTAAATGCAACACCGGTACCGGATTCATTGTTAAGGTTACCGAATACCATGGGCATTACGTTTACGGCTGTTCCCCAGCTGTAAGGAATATCGTTATCACGGCGGTAAACATTGGCGCGGGGATTATCCCATGAACGGAATACTGCTTCGATAGCGAGCTTTAACTGCTCAACAGGATCTGAAGGGAAGTCTTTTCCGAGCTGCTTCTTGTACTCTGCCTTAAACTGCTCAGCAAGTTCCTTAAGATCAGCTGCCGTAAGGTCAACGTCAAACTGAACGCCCTTCTTTTCTTTCATCTGGTCGATCAGCTGCTCGAAGTACTTCTTACCTACTTCCATAACCACGTCTGAGAACATCTGAATGAAACGACGATATGAATCATATACGAAACGCTCGAAAGCAGGATCGGGATTTCCCTTGATCATTGCTGCTACAACGTCATCATTAAGACCAAGGTTAAGGATCGTATCCATCATTCCGGGCATAGATGCACGGGCACCTGAACGAACTGAAACGAGAAGGGGATTGGTAAGATCTCCGAACTTCTTTCCGTTTTCCTTCTCCATCCATGCAACGCCGTCCATAGCCTGACTCATGATCTCATCATTGATCTTACGGCCATCCTCATAATACTGAGTACAAGCCTCTGTTGTGATCGTGAAACCCTGAGGTACAGGAAGACCGATCTCTGTCATCTCTGCAAGGTTGGCACCTTTACCACCGAGCAGGTTTCTCATGGACATGTTACCTTCTTTAAAGGTGTAGACCCATTTGTTTGCCATTTGTTTTCCTCCGTTTATATAAATCACTTCATGTATCTACCGACTCCCGGTTATTGCTTTTTCGTCTACCCGGAAAGTCGCCGACTAGTATTTTAACATACGCGTCAAGCCCCCTCAATAAAAATCTTTATCATCGAACATTTCGTAATACTGAATTTTCTCATAATCCTTAAGGGTGTCCCCCCAATCCTCTTTCATAACGGTGTTTCCGTCAGAATCCATAAATCTTGCGGCAGATACCACCGGATATTTCTTTTGATACTCTTTAAGGAAATTCCCATAAGGTGACAAGCCGATACCAGCGGTCTCCAGCACCATATTTCCGAGGTAATTAATAGAAGTTTCTATTCCGGTTTTTTCTTCTATATCAAAATTAGCCCATATCACAAAAGGAACCCTGTATGTATTTATGAGATCCTCATCCGAAAGGTTATCCCTGTCCTTATGATTCTCTTCCCACATTACGTCAAAAGTTGTGGGATCCGCCTGGTGATCTCCGTACATAACAATAATAACCGGTCTCTCACACTCCCTGTATCTGTCTATAAGCTTTTTAAATGCCTCATCAGAATATTTAATAAGGGAAAGATAATTTGTCATTCCATAATCCCTGTCACCCTTATCCGAAGTACCGTCCAAAGTAACGGTACGTTCGAAATTCTCATATTCCTTTTCCGAATAACCTGAATGATTCTGCATGGTGACATTGAAAGAAAAAACAGGACCTTCCTTATTCATATCATCAACCATATCTGCCACAGCCTCAAAATAACCCTCATCAGAAATATAATTTCTAACCTTCCGTAAATTCAGATCATCAAAGTATTCCAGAAAAAGTGTTTTCTCGAATCCCAGAAGCGGCCAGACCTTTGTCCTGTCCCACCCGCTTGATTTATATGGATGTGTCGCTATGGTCTGATATCCAAGGGTTCTAAGGTGAAAAGGAAGAGATTCCATCTCGCTTTTGACATACTGCCGGAAAGCTATGCTTCCCTGAGGCAGGAATCCCATGGTATTTCCTGTCAGAAACTCAAACTCTGAATTAGGGGTATTTCCCCCGTTAACAGACGAATTAACATATCCTGAAATGGCATTCTCCTCTTCCCCGTTGAGGATAGAATGCACAAACGGCATGTAATCGGTATTAGTAGTAAATTCCCCGTCAACTTCAGGGTCGGAAAATGCTTCATCCATAATAACTATGATATCCGGAAGATTATCAGGCGCAGACGGCTCCGAAACATACCCCTTCAGAATATCCTTTTCAGCATCAGCGCTGTACCCATCAGGTTTATCTACATCAATATCCTTCATCTGATACATGAAATTAACAACCATACCGTTCTTCTTCATCATCCCTGCAGAATTTAGCTGAGATGTATAAACCCCCAGGATCTTACCTACTATATTCCTCTGGATAAGAAACATTTCCCCTGACATAAGTGCTATGGCTGCAATGATCCCGGTTACCCGGACAACCCGGATTTTTCCTGACTTCCTTACGATTTCCAGCCTACAGAGACCCGCTGCGATAAATAAAATGATTACCGCGATCAGACTTACGATCATTCTTGCATCAGGCGTATAATCATAGTTTTCCGCAACATTCATGGCTGTTCCGACGGACATTATGTCCAGCGGCCTGATATATGCATGCCGGAATCTGAACACATACGCATTGGCTATTCCCAAAAGCCACATTAAAACGAGCTCTGTTCTCAGAGCTGTTTTCCCTTTACCGAACACAAAGAAAAGCATCCACGCCAGGATCTCATAAAAGATCAGTCCGGCAGCCGCTGTTTTCCATTGTATTTCCCAGAATTTATCAAACATCGTAAGCCGCACGGCAACAGATACCAGCACGGGGAATATAATAAAGAAGCATAGATCAGCTTTACGGTGTTCTTTCAAAAAGTTCATGATTATAATTTCCCACACCAAAAAGGTGTAATAAACCTTGATAATTCAATAATGTCGACAAATTAATAGGGCATAGAGCCCGTACCTTTAGTATAATTGAATTGACGAAAAACAAACACCTCAGGAGGATTTCTATACCGAATTCAATTATATCACAGGAACTATTTAATACGATTTCTGCATTCTTCTGCAAGTTTTTCTGTAAGGAAATTAGCTGAAGAAAGCGTTTCATTTTCATTTTATGACTGATTTAACCAATTCTTTTGGCGGAGAGAAGTCTCATATCACCGTTTTCACATATCGTTCCTTTACAGAGATCAGTTATCTTTGAAAACCCCATAGCATTCAAAAATGTGTCCGTATCAAGTCGTATTTTTTCATTATTATCCACATATACAAGTATTTCATCCGAGTTCACAAGCTTTTCATCCTGTAAGTAATCATTCAGAGATGAATTGGGAAGAGTCACCACAAGAACCTCGGAAGCTTTTCCCAAGAACCTGGTCATAAGATAATTACCTTTATAGCTTCTAATATACATAACCGGCATGTTTTCATATTGTTCAGAGATCTGATAATAGCGTTCAAACATACTATTATCAGATCTGATACTCTGCGTCGCAGAATTAATATTCAAAGCAGAAGCTAAAAACGATACAGATATGACCGCTATAGACATCCATTTCTTTTTTCCTGCCTTTATCACATCATAGATAATCCCGCAAATTGAAAATATAAATGCGGAAGCTATCCTTCCCACGTAGAACGAACCCATTAAACATCCTGTAAATAAGGCTGCAATTAGTGAAGCTATAATGAGATAGAACCATTCCATCTGTATTCCGAATCCGTTTGTATTCAGTAATACAAACGTAAATATAATCAAAATCAGGAACAGAAGAACACCAAATATTATTTTACCGTCAGTATAAAACAGACATAATTCCTGAATAGAACGCATTACTATCTGAATAAAAGATTTTTCTTCTCCGTTCTGAATATCATTCGAAAGCTTGGAAAGACACCCAAAAACCGAAACCGGCCATACAGCTAATGCAGTTATCCCACTAAAAATATATACAAGAATAAAATCTCTTAAAAATCTAAAATCGGTTCTATTTTTAAGAATAATAATAAGCCATACCAGAAAAAGGGAAATGGTGTAAACCGTCATAAGATACGCAAACCAGAAACCCGTAATATTTACAAGGAAAATACAAATAAACCATCGTTTTCTATCTTTAGCTTCAGATTTAAGAAGACTAAGCAACAGGTATGACTGTACTATTACGCCTGCGCTGCAAAAAACATAATCCCGTTCCACCGTGAGCATTGAAAGGAATGTATGACATAGCCCGCCAATAAATCCGAAAAAAGCAGCCGGTTTGTGCGAGACTCCCAACAGCACCGCAGTCTTGGACGAGAAGAACATCAAAATACAAATCATAAGAAGGTTAAAAATATAAGCACACCACTTACTGTCACTGTTTCCCTCCTTAAAAAGCGAAGAAATCAAATGGATAGACATATAGTAGAGAAAAGAATGACTTTCGTCACTCATGGAATTTTTGTAAACATTTATAAAATCAAAGCGCGTTCCGTCTTCAACCTGAAATATCTTATTAATCTCTGCTTTGGAAAACCATCCGCTTTCCCGGGGCGGTTCCATACGAAAATATGCGGCGTTTCTTCCATTTGTTATAACATCACAAACTGTATTTATGACATTTTTTGACATCTTAGCAAAAGACTCTGAATAAATGTATTCATCATAGTATTTCCCGACTTTCCCATTTGAAAATACAAAGCCTCCGTCCTGATTGTTGGCCATGGAATATGTGATAATCTCATCTCCATTCCAGGAACGTTTTTCATTCATAAGAAATAATGACAGTAGTAATAAAATCAACAAAAGTATAATTAAAAAGATCTTGTCTGTGTAAAGATTATTAGATTTCATTATCCTTAACTTCCTCTTAATACCGCATTCCAAGCTAAAACTTTGCATATATCATTCCCGCTGTGTCATCCCCGTCTCAGGCACCGAATACAACTATATTCATAATGATAGCATCCCATTCGGTTCAGCGGACAGACTTCATCAGTTTCCTGAATTTCCGTTCCAATGACCAATAAAATTCCTCCGACAAATAATAATCTATGAAACCTCCTTTATCAACTGCCCGATAAATCCGCCCTTACCCCGCAGAGCAACATTAATAGCTAAAGCAGTGTAAATATGGTACAATAGCCTGCATAGTGTTTTATAAGAGGTGACAAAGTGATCGCAGAACAGAGGATCATAAAATGCAGGGATTCAATGGAAGAACTGGATTCCTTTTTCAATGAAAACAATATAAATAACGCCTTTGTGGTATGTGGAAGCACATTCGATAAGCTTCCCGTAAGGCGGTACCTTGAAAGTTATTTCGGGAAAGCTCTCACAATCTTTTCCGATTTTTCACCAAATCCCGCAGAGGAGGCGGTTTTTAAGGGACTCGATGTATTCAACGCCTGCAATACCGAATTCGATATAATTATTGCTGTTGGCGGCGGAAGTGCCATGGATGTTGCAAAATGCACAAGATTAAGAAGTGGGAAAAAGAAGCCCCTTCTCGTAATCCCCACTACCGCAGGCAGTGGCAGCGAAGCAACCCAGTTTGCAGTGGTCTACAGGAACGGTGAGAAAGTGTCTATTGACGACCCTGAACTCCTGCCGGATATTGTAGTCGTGTGGCCGGATATGCTGAAAAGTCTGCCAATGTACCAGAGAAAATCCACCATGCTGGATGCACTCTGCCATGCAGTTGAATCCTCATGGTCCGTTCACTCTACCGGCGAAAGCAGAAAAACGGCCATGAAAGCCATACATAAGGTTCTCGAAAACAAGGACGGCTATCTCAATAATGAAGATTCCGGTAACGCAGGTATGCTTGAAGCGGCGCACCTTGCGGGACAGGCCATAAACATCACGCGGACAACGGCCGGGCACGCCATGTGTTATAAGCTGACAACGCTTTACGGACTGGCTCACGGCCACGCTGCCGCTTTATGCACTGCCTCACTTTGGAAATACATGGAAGATCATTTAAGCGACTGCATTGATTCAAGAGGCGAAGAGCATCTTGCCGGCGTAATGCAGGACCTTAAGAATGCTTTCGGCGACATCGGATTTCATGGACTGATATCCGAATTGAATATGGAAAGACCGCATCCTAAAAATGACGATGAGCTTGATGAACTGGTGAATAAAGTGAATATACAGCGTCTCAACAATCATCCCATAAAGCTATCCAAAGATGTGATCAGGAAATTATATAAAGAAATACTGGAGATTAATTAATGAAAGCATTGATCCTGAACTCGGGACTCGGAACAAGAATGGGTGTTCTGGCATCCGAGCATCCCAAATGCATGACGGAAATATGCACCGGGGAAACCATTCTTTCCAGGCAGTTAAAGGAACTCTTATACGCCGGTATCAATGAGGTGGTGATGACCACCGGAAAATATGAGGATGTCCTGAAGGAATACGTGGACAGTCTGGATCTGCCGCTCAATATCAACTTTGTAAATAATCCCGAATATGCTTCCACCAACTATATCTATTCCATATGGTGCGCCAGAGACTATCTGCATGACGATATTATCCTGATGCACGGGGATATCGTATTTGAAAATCAGGTAACTGACATACTTATGGATTTTGACGGTTCCTGTATGAAAGTTTCATCCACCGTTCCTCTTCCTGAAAAAGATTTTAAGGCAGTGATCAAAAACGGAGAGATCCAAAAGGTAGGCATCGGATTCTTTGACGATGCCATGGAAGCCCAGGCTTTATACAAGCTTAAAAAGAATGACTGGGAAAAGTGGCTTGAAAAAATCGGAGAATACTGCGAAATAGGAGAAACAGGTGTTTATGCGGAAAACGCCTTAAATGACCTTAACGGGGAAGCGCATATTAAGGCACTGGATCTTAAGGATCTTCTGTGCGCGGAGATAGATAACCCGGAGGATCTGAAAAATGTCAGCGCAAGATTTAAGGCGGTAAGTTCCCGCAGTGTCTATATGTGCTTTTCAACGGATATGATCCACGGGGGTCATATAGATATCATAAAAAGAGCTGAAAGACTTGGAAAACTCACCATAGGAGTCCTTTCAGATTCTGCCGTTGCGGAGTATAAGCGCTTCCCGCTCGTTCCTCATGAAGAGCGGAAAAAGCTTTTTAAGAGTATCGCCGGAGTATACAGTGTCGTTGACCAGGATAAGCTGTCATACAGGGAAAACCTTATGAAATATAAGCCTGATATGGTAGTACACGGTGACGACTGGACGTACGGCATACAAAAACCTATAAGGGATGAGGTTCTCGAAATCTTAAAGGGATACGGCGGTATTCTTGTGGAATATCCTTATTCAAAGAATAAGGAATATGCGGAAATTGAAAAGAGAACCCGCCAGGAGCTTTCCTTGCCTGATGTGCGCAGGGCAAGACTTAAAAAGATGCTTGAGGCAAAGAGTTTCATCACGGCGATGGAAGCACATAACGGCATAACAGGTCTCATAGTCGAAAAAACAAAGGTTCCTTCAGAGGGAGGGTATCATCAGTTTGACGCAATGTGGGTTTCATCACTCTGTGACTCCACATCCAAAGGTAAGCCGGATATAGAACTTGTGGATATGACATCCCGTTTTAATACGATAAACGAGATAATGGAAGTCACCACAAAACCGGTAATATTTGACGGGGATACAGGCGGACTTACGGAGCACTTTGTATATACGGTGCGTTCACTCGAACGCATGGGCGTATCCATGGTCATAATAGAGGATAAGGTCGGCTTAAAGAAGAATTCACTTTTCGGACCCGGGGTGGAACAGACCCAGGACAGTATAGAGGATTTTTCGGAAAAGATCCGCGCCGCTAAAAACGCCCAGAAAACACGGGATTTTATGATATGTGCGCGGATAGAGAGTCTGATACTTAAAAAAGGTATGGACGACGCTCTTAAGAGGGCCCATGCTTTCACGAAAGCCGGCGCCGACGCCATAATGATACACAGCAGAGAGCAATCTCCGGATGAGATATTTGAATTCCTGGAGAAATTCAGGAAAGATAATGATTATACCCCGGTGGTCCTCGTTCCTACCACTTATAATCAGGTATATGAACAGGAATTTAAGGATAAAGGCGCAAATATTGTGATATACGCCAATCATTTTACAAGGATAAGCTTTCCTGCCATGCAGGATGCTGCCGTGTCCATCCTTTCTAACCGCAGGGCAAAGGAGTGCGACGAGAAATGCATGAGTATAATGGATATAATTTCCCTTATACCGGAGGAATGATATGAAGGTTGAAGACTTTTTAAATATACTTGACGCCGGTTTTTTTACGGGCGTTCCCGACAGCCAGTTAAAGGCTCTCTGCGATTATTTATGTGATAATTACGGCACATCTTCAAAAAAGCATGTTCTTGCCGCAAACGAAGGTAATGCGGTGGGAATAGCAGCCGGTTATTACCTTGCTAAAAAAAAGCCTGCGGTCGTATATATGCAGAACAGCGGGGAAGGTAACATCGTAAACCCCGTAGCATCCCTTCTCAATAAAAAAGTATATGGGATACCTGTTATATTTGTTGTTGGATGGAGGGGCGAGCCCGGAGTACATGATGAGCCGCAGCACATTTTTCAGGGAGAGATCACATTAAAGCTTCTGGAGCTTCTCGGGATATCTTATACTGTGATATCAAAGGAGAGCAGCACTGAAGATATTGAACGCGAGATGCACACTTTCAGGGAAGCTCTTGGTAAAGGGGAAAGTGTGGCATTCGTTATAAAAAAAGGCGCACTCACCTATGACAGGAATAAGAAATACGGTAATGAATACAGTATGACAAGGGAAGAAGTCATCCGTCATATCATAGCGGTAAGCGGAGATGATCCCATTATTTCCACGACAGGGAAAGCCAGCCGTGAACTTTTTGAACTGCGTGAAGCTAATGACTCCGGCCACGGAAGGGATTTCCTCACCGTCGGATCCATGGGACACTGCAGCAGTATTGCAATGGGAATTGCGTTGAATAAGCCTGATAAAAGGATCTGGTGCATAGATGGTGACGGAGCGTCACTTATGCATATGGGAGCATTGTCTGTCATGGCCTCTGTAAGACCAGATAATCTCATACATATAGTTATAAATAACGGAGCGCATGAAACAGTCGGAGGGCAGCCTACAGCTCTGCGGGAAAGAAATATAAGCGCCATCGCAAAAGAGTCCGGATATCCATATGCAGTAACTGTGGAAGATTATGATAGTCTGGACATGGAACTTGGAAAGGCCCGGGACAGAAATGGTCTATGCTTAATCGAAGTTAAGTGTGCTCTGGGCGCAAGGGATGATCTCGGCAGACCTACCACTACCGCTGAAGAGAATAAAGAAGCTTTTATGGAGTTTTTAAATGATAAATGAAATAGTCACATGTTTATATAATGCTTTTATTATGCCGTTAGCCATAGTAATGGAGTTCGTTTTCTCTATTACCTACAGTGCATTAAATAATCCCGGTCTTTCGATTTTCTTCATCAGTTTAGCTGTAAATATACTGTGTTTTCCGCTCTATAAAAGAGCTGAGGAAGTACAGAGAAAAGAAAGAGATCTGCAAAAAAAGATGGATGATATGGTTAAACATATCAGGAAATCCTTTAACGGCGATGAAAGATTTATGATGTTGCAGGAATACTACAGGATAAATCACTATTCACCGGTGTATTCATTGAGAGGTGTATTGCCTCTTCTTCTTCAGATACCCTTTTTCATTGCGGCATATAATTATCTTTCAGGCCTCTCCTTACTGAATGGCGAGGGTTTTTTATTTATAAAGGATCTGGGTTCGCCTGACGGTCTTATAACGATTCCGGGAATGGCCATAAATCTTCTGCCGATCCTTATGACTCTTATAAATGTAATATCGGGCTATGTATATACCAAAGGACTTCCTCTCAAGGATAAGGCTCAGGTATATATAATTGCACTTGTTTTTCTTGTATTTCTCTATGACAGACCAGCAGGACTGGTCTTTTACTGGACTTTGAACAATCTTTTCTCTCTTATCAAAAACATTGCTTTTAAGTTTATACCGGATAAAGAAAAGAAAACAGAAACTCCTATCCCGTTTTTTAATAATATCGGAAATCCCGGGAAAATATTCGTCTGCGCTGCGTTGTGGCTGACCGTTATTTACGGCATGCTGATCCCTATGTCTGTCGTCAGTTCTTCACCTGCAGATTTTGTGGAGCTGTCCAATTATATTGATCCTGTTTCATATGTAGTAAGCACTGCGTTTATTTCTGCGGGATTTTTCCTCATCTGGGGAGGAGCAGTCATATGGTTATTGGGAAGTATCCGGATAAGACAGATTCAAATGTTTGTTATGGTGATATTATCCACAATTTCTTTTGTAAATTATATGTTTTTCGGAAAAAACTTCGGAACACTCTCAAATGATCTTGATTTTTCGGGTTCACTTGAGTATTCTTTCGCAGAAATGCTGATTAATGCAGTGATTCTTCTGATCGTTTTTCTTGTGTCCACACTGATAATTAAATTCGGAAGCCGGATCATTCCGGCGGTATTATCCATATTGATCTTCGGTGGAATAATGTTCACGGTATACAATGCGGTAACTGTTGAGCATACGTTATCTGAGATAGATGATGTGAAGATGGCAAACAAATTTGCCGAAGTAACACCGGAAAATGCAGAAAAGGTCATACGGTTAAGCAGAAGCGGAAAAAATGTTGTTATTTTCCTTTTAGACAGAGCTATAGATGGATACATTCCATACATCTTTAATGAAAAGCCCGAACTGGCCGCACAATTCTCAGGCTTTACATATTATCCAAATACCATTTCATTCGGACAGCATACCATTTTTGGTGCACCTGCAATATATGGAGGATATGAATATACACCGGATGCCATGAATAAGAGAAATGACGTTTTGATGTCGCAGAAGGTAAATGAATCGGATCTTTTGATGCCGCTACTTTTTTCAAATGAGGGATACACGGTTACAACCTGTGACCCGTCATTTGCGGGATTTAAGGAAATGCCAGATCTTTCCATATTTGATGAGTATCCGGATATCCAGGCATACCATACAAACAGGGGAGAATACACGAATCTTTTAACTGAAGATGAATTGGCATCCCGTCATAATGAAATAAGATACAGAAACTTCTTCTGGTACAGCATCTACAAATCAGCTCCGCTATGTCTGCAAAGCTTTATTTATGATGACGGAAAATATTTTGGAACAACTTTAGTTTATGCCAGAGAGGATTTTCTGAAAAATTATGCCGTAATGAAAAATCTTCCGGTGCTGACAGATATTTCAGATGACAGACCGGGCAGTTTTTTCATGATTAAAAATAACATGACCCACGAACCCAGTGTTTTACAGCTTCCGGATTATGTCCCCGCTGAAAATGTTAATAATGTGGGTTTGGAGGGAGTACACAGATATACGGCCTCAGGAGAAGAATTGAATATCTATCTGGACGAGAGACCAAGAAGATCCCATTACCATGTTAATATGTGTGCTCTTATCCAGCTGGGTAAGTGGTTTGATATGTTGAAAGCCGAGGGTATCTATGACAACACAAAGATTATTCTGGTGGCTGATCACGGATATGATGATATACATCAGTTTGAGAAAATGCAGATAAATGATGAATTGGATGTTATGAGCGTTAATCCCCTGTTCATGGTAAAGGATTTTAATGCAACGGAATTCACTGTTGATGATTCCTTTATGACAACCGCGGACGTTCCCTCCATTGCCATGAAGGATGTAATTGAAAATCCGGAAAATCCGTTTACAGGAAATCTGATTGACTCGAAGGCCAAGGAAACGGATAAGATGCTTGTGACACTTTCAAGAATAGGACCGTTAGATCTTAGTAATCATTCCGGAACTGTTTATGGAACCGGAGGAGCCTCATGGTATTCGGTAAAAGATGACATATTTGATAAATCAAATTGGGTATATGAAGGAAATTACGATGCTTCAGAGGGGGAAAAGGAGAAATAAAATATGAACGGAATATTACTATACATTGACCCCGGCACTGGAAGCATGCTTTTTACCGTATTGTTAGGTATTGCGGCAACACTTTATTTTCTTGCACAAAAGTTCATTTTAAGCCTTAAGTTCAGGTTGAGCGGTGGAAAAGCAAAGGTAGATACTAAAAAGCTTCCATATGTTATTTTCAACGAAGGGAAAAAGTACTGGAATGTTTTCGAACCCATCTGCGATGAATTTGAAAAACGTAAGATCAATGTGGAATATTTAACAGCAGATGAAAATGATCCGGCTCTAAAAAAAGAATATGAATATATAAACTGTCGTTTTATAGGCAGTGGAAACAGGGCATATGCTTATCTGAATTTCCTTAATGCCGACATCTGCCTTGCCACCACACCGGGTCTCAATGTATATCAATGGAAACGCTCAAAAAACACTGGATGTTATGTTCATATCCTTCATGCAGCAGGCGCCTCAGCTTCCGGATATCGTATGTTCTCACTTGATCATTATGACTCGGTTCTCCTGACCGGAGATTATCAGATAGATGAGATAAGGGAGCTTGAGAGCAAAAGGAACGAGGAGCCGAAGGAACTTGAGGTCGTGGGATGTACCTATATGGACGAGCTGAAGAAAAGACTGGACAGCGAGGGATGCTCGAAACACGAGAAAAGGACAGTACTTCTCGCTCCGTCATGGGGACAGAACAGCATACTGTGCCGTTTCGGTGAAAAGATGATAGACAGCCTTATCGCAACCGGATACAGGATCATAATACGTCCCCATCCGCAGTCCTTTACATCCGATAAGGAAGTGATAGATCCTCTTTTAGTAAAATATCCCGACAGTGATATGCTTAAATGGGACAGGGAAGCCGATAATTTCGATTCCCTGAATGAAGCGGACATACTGATATCCGATTTTTCAAGTGTGGTATTTGACTATTCGCTCATATTTAATAAGCCCTTTATCTATGCAGAGGGAGCTTTTGATCCCTCATGCTATGACGCTTATTGGCTCGATGAAGAAATATGGAAGATAAGAATATTACCCAAACTCGGGATTCCGCTCAAGGATGAGCAGCTTCCGAAGCTCAAGGAGGTAATAGATGAAGCTATTACAGATACTGCCCTGCTTTCAGGACGTGACGAGGCCCGTGCGGAAGCGTGGGCTCATATAGGAGAGAGCGCCAGCCGGACAGTCGATTACCTGGTGAAGAAGTATAAGGAAACAGCATAAGCTTATATATACTTTTTAATATTTCTGTACACATTGTATCTGAATACGGTCAGCGAGCTTTCAAGACCATCTCTCAGAAGTACCGGATTTTCCTTTGCGGCTGTTTCCTTTAAGAGCTTTCCGTATTCATAAGATGCGGTGCTGATATCCGGCATTCTGACCGGTAGTTCATCCGTTTCGTAAAATAACATTCTGTCTGAACCGGTGTCATATCTGATTACATAGGATCCCGTCTTTCCCGTCGCAGTATCCAGTTTTACCGCTATCCCATAATTCCCCATGTCTTCGGGAATGCTCTTAAATCTTCTCTTTGAGAAGATATTTCTTTTTGATCCGAAATAAAAATTCCCCAGAGAATAAAATATGGGTTTTCCGTTATATATCTCGTATGGCTGCGGACAGTGGGAATGGTGTCCGATAACGGCACAAACGTTTTCTATTCCACAGATCTTATGGGCTAGCTCTGTATCAAAAGGCTGTGGATAGAGATTATGCTCAAACCCCCAGTGCATAAGGACCACTATACTGTGTTCCGGATTCTCTTTTACATACTTATCCAATGTACTGAGTATCAGAGCCTTTTTCCTCGGAGCGCAGCCCGCTCTGAAGTATCCGGCATAAACCGTCTCCTCCGCGTTCCATCCGAAGTTAAAAATAGCGACCGTTTCTTTATCGTCCCTGAAAATCATGGGTTTCAGCGCGCTATTAAGATCAGCCCCTGCACCCGTATGAAGTATCCCCGCCTTTTCAAGTGCGGATATGGTATCAAAAAGTCCTTTAGCCCCGTAATCCATCATATGATTATTGGAAAGGGTAACTCCCTTAACTCCAAGGATTTTAAGGGCCTCCATGCAGGCGCCTTCCTGCCTCAGATGCGATCCCCTTTTCCATATCTTTTTCCCAGATCCGTCTGTAACAGGTCCCTCCAGATTTAAAATAACATGCGATTCTTCTTTTTTCAGTTTTTCACTTATTTCCCGTATATCATCGGGAATACTGTCCAGATCATAAAAATAATCGCCTAATATCAAGAATTTCATCTAATTTGACCTTTTTCGGGCAATTCCATCATGTCTCCGAATTTTCTGTCCCACTCGGGAGGATCAAATTTGTAGGTGCCGCTTCCGGATGTGAATGTCATTTCTCCAAAATAGATCTTTCCGTCCACATTGTAAAAGTCCACCCTCACTTCAAAGAACCCCTCCGCAAGTTTCAGGGCCAGCTCCTTCATCTTATCAATATTTTCCGGCGGCTCAGGCTCAGGTATTTTTTTCTGCCACCCGATAGTAAAAGGAGCCGGATTCCAGTCCGCATCAAAAAGGTTTATCCTCTGTCCGGTATTCCTTTCCGTATTTACCATTATTAGGCAGATCTTTCCGTTAAATACGAATATCTTGTAATCAACGAGATACCTGTCTTTTTCGGAAATAAGCTCCTCAACCACTATCCTCGGCCGGATAGCGCTGTAATGAAGCTGATAACCATAGCAGAAAGAAAAATCGGTCTTAAGCCATCTCTTAAATTTCTTACGGGCGTCGTCTTTATCGAGGGCCGCCTTATCAGGAACGAGAATATTCCACCCGCAGCCGTGATTTGCTTTCATAATAAAGCTATTCGGCAGCTTATCAAAATCAATCTCGTCAAAACTGTCATATACTCCCAATAATGGGATCAGGTACTCCTCTCCTATTCTTTCTTTTACAAATTCCCTCACCAGATATTTGTCAGAAAGTCTTGAAATCTCAGGATCTTTGTAATTCAGCTTGATCCACTGCATCTTTTCATTAAAGGTTTTGGGGTTACTGAGATCCACATCCTTTCCGTTACGTCTCTTGTACCACATTCTGATGGCCTGAGGGTAAAGAAAGGAAGGCGTGTATTTTTCCAAGAGATAGCTAAGCGCCAGCTTTATATTCATATTGATCTTTTTCTCCTTATACTGTCGATCATATATCCGGCCTGCTTGAGAAAATAGGAGGGGGATTTTATAAATGACTTAAGATAATAGAAAAAAGCGGAAGTGATGCATATTACCCGCATTTTCCATGACTTTTCCGTACGGAATCCCTCTTTATAATAGTGGGCGGTATGGAACACCACATTAAATTCCGCACTCCGGTCTCCTTTTATTTCCTCCCTGTACTTCTCTCCGATGAGACGATGGGCTTCCACATTCTTTCTCCAGTTATGGGTGATCTTTCCCTCATCACTGTTTCTGTGATACAGGTAGAGGCCTTCACTGATTCCCTTTATGGGAAAATGCCTGCTTATACGAAGCCACATCTCGTAGTCCTGTCTCGCAGGCATGTCGGTATCAAATCCGCCAACGGTATCAAAAGTACTCCGCCTTATCATTGCCTGCGATGTACTTCCTATCCTGTCTTCATGCAGAAGTTCCCTGAATGAAAGACTTTCCTTAAAATAATTGGAGTGTATAAGTTCACGCTGTGCGTTTTTTATATCATCATATACTCTGTATCCGTCCGTATAACACATGCCGCAGTCCGGATGTTCATTTAGAAGCTTCACCTGTTTTTCTAATTTTTCCGGGAGCCACTCGTCATCATCATCCAGAAATGCTATATATTCGCCTTTAGCATACCTGATCCCGGTATTCCTTGCATACTGTCCTCCGTGCCCGTTCTCAGTTTTGATAACGGTAATACCGGTTCGCCCGGAGATAAGCTCCATAATGCCTTCTGAATAATGTTCTGCATTATCTCCTCTGTTATCATCTATTACCAGTATCTCAAGCGGAGAATAGGTCTGCTTGAGAATACTGTCAAGCGCCCGTCCGACTATTCTTTTTTCTCTCCTGTAACTTGTGACTATACAGGTTACAAGGGGTCTTTCTCCTGTCATCTATAATTTCTCTTTCCCGCTTCGCTCAGGCTATTTTCCATATATCTGCTTTTCCGTAATCCTTTAGTATCAGCTCATCTCCCGATCCACAGCTTAAATAAAGCCCATTATATGCGGACATTATACGGTATCCATCATTATCACCTGTTATAATCCATTCATACATCACGTTCTCAATACCGTTTCCTTCCGATATTCTGTCCCCTGGCTGATTACCTGCATTGTGAGGAAAGAAACAGCCACCAGTATGGGGATTCGTAAGAGTAACACAGTTATTTCCGATATTTTTGACGGATAACGGTAATTCTTTACCTTTTATGCTAAAAGTGTATTCTCCATCAGGTAGTATCCCGTTCTCAAATTCATCTTTTTCTTCTCCGTTTTTAATCTTAAATACATACTTACCTTCCTCATCGAGGTTTATGTTTGCAGATGAAAGAACACTCCCGTTATTTCTGTCCATCACAACAATATTCAGGCCTTCTTCATTGCAGGAACACTCTTTTCCATCCACGTTAATTATACTGTCGTCACCGGAAGCTTCGCCCGAGCTGGCAAGGCTTATTTCATGGGATGTTCCGCTTCCGTCATCATATGTATAATCAAATACCATTCTCCTGTATGAAGTCTTTACATACTGTAATTTCCCGCCTTCAACAGCAGCGAGAAATGATTTCTGCTTTCCAGCTGATTCATCTATGTCCTCCAATCCTACAGCCTGCAGTGCATCACTTGTCTTTTGTGTGAGACATGGAGTGATATCTTCCGCTCCTGAAAAGAGTATATAAAGTTCCTCTTTGCGGGAAGCTATAGAATTAAGATAACCCAGCGCGCTTTCTTCCGAAAAGAGTTCATTTAATGTCCTGCCCTTTATCCACTGACTGTATTTCAAATAGTCTGTATCCCACTTTTCATACCCTTCTTCGTTTCTGTGATCCTTAATGGTTTTAAATTTCTTAAGATATTCACCTATAAAAAATGATACCTTTGTGTTTCCCTCATAGTTCAGATGATACCCGTTATCGTGTGTATCCATGTCATAATCCATTGAAAGGGGATTGCCCGAATAGAGGTCTATAAGTTCCAGTTCGGTATTCTCCTTAAAATAATTGTCAAGCATGGCACTCCACCGGTCATTCCATTTCTTGGAAGGACAGATCACCGGAACAAGCTTCATTTCATTTTCATCACAGAATGAAATGATCTCTTCTAGATATTTTATACCTTCCTGGCTAATGCCTGTTTTCTCTATATCAGACCGGAGACTCCCGTCAGGATCCTCTGATATTACCTCATTTTCCCTCATAGAAACTTCAGGAGAGAGATATTTATTGGATGCAGAGAAATTGATCATGGTTCCTTTCATGAAATAATCTGATTCATCTGCTCTTATGAAATCATTTCTGCCAAGTTCCTGCCATCTGTCGTGGAATTCATACAACGGAAAAAGAGCCGCATAAGCTGTTTCCTTTTTCAACGAACAGTCTCTTATAGCCTGAAGTTTTAATAGTGAAGGCTTTAATGCGAGTAATGGTTTTAAAATAAATTCAGATCCCTTTGGATCCCTTATGAGAGAATGAACATCCAGAAAGACCACTTGGGGGTGCTGTGTTTTGCACGCCTCCTTAAGCCAATAGTACGAAAGCGCCATAGATTGCATACCGCTTCCAAGATCATAGCCTGTAAACCCGGTTTCTCCGTAGACCGTCATGGGGCTTATGGAATAAAAAGACTGACTCGCTCCCATAACAAGATAATCTGTCGTATTATCCGTTAATTTGTAGAAATCCCGAAATTTTGTGCTTTCTTCGTTATTTTGTTCTTCATGATACGTCCAGTCAGGTGTCACGATACTGTTTAATAATACCAACACAACCGCCAGTAACAGGACGAAAAGTATTCCCTTTAATATTCTGTGCTTCATTTTCACCGGTTTATCACTGTTCACAGTATTTATCCACGATTGGATCTATATACTTCCTTCTCTCTCTGATAAAAAGACTAATATCGCCTGTCTCTTTTTCAAAGAACTCTCTATCATAATCACTATTTCCCCCGAACCACCTTCCGTAACTATTGGTAACCGGAATCCTGTATGTATCGACAATTTTTCTGTAATCCGTCTGTACATCTTCTGAAGAGAACAGCATATCTTCCACTTCGTGGAATCTGTCCTTAAACTCCCGCCTGAATCCCCGGTTTTTCATAAGTGCGCAAAACAGCTCGTCTTTTCCGAAATTCTTGGTTCCGTTAAATAAAACGTCCATCATATCGGCATTCACTTCATTATAGTTTAAAGATACATTATTATCAAAATTCACAAACCGCCACTTGCAATCCCCATAGGGATTATTCTTTTCCTCTTCTTTAACTCTCCATACGCCGTAATTCTTGTGTGGCCAGTCCATACCATATTCTGTAAAGATCCTCAGTGAATAATAATCCATAAGGCTGTCTATATCCACAGCCTCGCAAAACTCCCTGTATTCATCATCATTTGAAAAATCCTTATCCTCAAATAATGAGAGAAATACATAATAATAGTGAATATCTTCAGCCTTCCCCGCTTCTACCTCCGATTCCTTGATAAAGACCACATTATCACTGTCTACGCCATAGTTCCTGCTGAAGAAGTTCTCATCATTCCTCTCCGCCGGAGTATATACTCCCCAATATTCACCATCAAGAAAAAGATAGACCGGCTCCGCAAATCTGCCAGCTGCCACATTTATCCCGGATCTTTTTATTCTTTCCGAAACGAAACTGTCCTTTGTATAGGTATAATAATCATTGCCTCCGGCAGAAAGCGATATTCTGTTTTCGCAACTGTCATCTTCAAAAAAAGGAACATCAAAGCGATCACTTCCGCTGTACGCTTTCCTGGCATATATATTCAAACCCTTAACCGGATAGTGCCTGGAACTGTTTCCCTTTACTCTTATACCGACCTTCTGCTGCATTATCACGCTGTCATGGTCAGCTGAAAACAAAGTAAGATCAGCTTCTCTTTCCCAATCTATGCCGTGCTGCATATAATTACCGTCATAGCTTCCGTTATAGCCCACATCCCCTATTTTCACGCTCCCGTCAAGGGGAAGATCAGGATTCTCTGCTATGATCCGGGATGCCTCGCTGCTTTCAGCATACTTCTTATGCAGTCTGTCAAGGCCGATCTGTCCCAGAACATATATACCCTCATCCATTCCAAAGAGACCGTCAGGTTCCGAAACAAGTGATATGATCTTCATCCCGTCATACATCTTTTTTTTATCAAAACCCACAAAGTAAGTTTTGGTAACGGTTCTGCTGACGCGCCCGTTCTTATCAAATACTGCAGCTCTTATAACATTGCACTTATCAACTTTTTTATCCGGTACGGAAAAGTCGTACCTCTCATAATAATCATATAGATATGCAGAGATATTCTTTTCAGCGCAGTACACATTATCGTTATTTGAAGCATCACTTATATATATCGGTCCTGTGTATAACTCCGAGTCTCTGTCCGGCTCACTCCCATCCAGAGTGTATCTTATCTCCCCGCCTTCCGTCGAAGATATAGAAAGCATAAAAGGATCATCATAAAACCCCGAGTCTGCAGAAAAAACCGGTTCAGACAGTACAGGTACCGGCACTTCCTCTGCCCCTGTATTGGTTTCACCCGGTGTAGGTTTCAAATTCTTAAGCTGCCTTCCTCCGTCATCTGTTCTTGCGTATACCGTATCATACCGTAATTCCGGTACCTCGGTGCTGTCGATCAGGTTATCATGGAGATCTGACAGGAAAAGCTCCGTGCCCTTTGATGGAATGGAAAAAGATGCATGAAGTCCGGTATCCTCCGGTACATATCCTTCACCTGTCATAACGTATTTTCTTATGCTGAAATACTGTTCATCCGGATAGATCTGCGCCTTTGTTTCATCGGCATTTACAATGATATATCCGCCTGAAGGAATGATAACCTCCGGAAAAGTCCATGCTTTCTCATTGTCCCGGCTCTCTGAGATCTTCCATCCCGCAAGATCGATATCATGGTCGCTGCTGTTATATAGTTCAATATAATCCGGATGCTCCCCGTTCTCATCCTTATATGCGCGGAGATTTGAAGAACACACCTCATTTATGTAAACCGTATTCAGGGTGTTTATCTCATTTTTTAGCGTAAAAAAAAGGTACGTCAGCACAAAAAGTGCTGACACCAAAAGAGTTATATAAACTATAGTCTTCCGGTTTAACCGTACCATAATGATCAGAGATTTTCCTTATACCAGTCTATAGCTTCCTTTATTCCCCTCTCAAAGTCATATTCAGGGTCATATCCCAGTTTTTCACGGGCCTTACTGATATCCGCGTTACTGTGACGTATATCTCCGGGTCTGTCGGGTCCGAATATTGGCTCGATATCCTTACCTAAAGCTTCACAGAGGGTATGATAAAGGTCAATAAGGTATTCCCTGCCGCCATATGCAACATTATAAGCTTCACCTGCTGCTTCGTGGCTTCCCTTGCAGGCCTTGAGATTCGCTTCTATTACATTTTCTATATATGTAAAGTCACGGCTCTGTTTACCGTCACCGTTTATGGTGGGTCTTTCATCATTTATGAGAAGTTTGATAAACCTGGGTATTACTGCAGCATATGCCCCGTCCGGATCCTGTCTGCGGCCGAAAACATTGAAATATCTAAGTCCGTAGGTATCCAGCCCGTATAGCTCATAGTACAGTCTGCCATATTCCTCATCTGCCCTTTTGGTAAGGGCATAGGGCGACAAAAGCTTTCCCTCCTGTCCCTCCTTCTTCGGAAGCACCGGATGATCTCCATAAACAGATGAGCTGGATGCGTAGACAAACTTCTTCACACCTTTCTGTCTCGCAGCCTCCATCATGTTCAGGGTTCCGCGTATATTATTTTCTTCATAAAACAACGGCATTTCAATACTTCTGGGAACAGATCCCCAGGCCGCCTCATTCATAACGTATGTTACACCTTCGCAGGCAGCTAAACATGTATCGAGATCCTTGATATCTCCCTTAACAAATTCATAGTTGGGATCATCCAGAAAAAGTTCAACATTTTCCTTCTTTCCCGTAGAAAGATCATCCAGGCATCGAACCTTATGCCCCTTTTTTAATAATGCCTCACAAAGATTTGAACCTATAAAACCGGCTCCGCCGGTAACAAGAAAAATATCGTCTTTATTAAAATCTATACTTTCGTAGCTCATTTTACTTACCTTAATTATACAGAGATTCTTCGCTTCGCTCAGAATGACGTATTGATGTCGTCCTGAGGGCTTCAGCCCGAAGGATCTCTCCTCCACTTCATTATACATTCAGCGATAAATAAGTCATACGCCGTATCTATATCCACAGACTCCTCTTCGTTCATGATATACGGAATGCACCTCGTTCCATAGAGGCTGTGCGTCTCTTTATATGATTTTATGTAAACCGCATAGATCGCAGCCCCATTTCTCGCATAGAGATGTGGAAGTTCCTGTCTGGTGGTATATTTTTCACCGTCATCCTGATAAAAGATAAGGCTGCCGTCATCTTTCAGTTTCATTATCTTCATCGGCAGGTATTCATGGGGAATATCTACCACACTTACCGCAGCGTCAGCTTCCTCATCATTTATAAGGGCTTCAAGAGCTTCATCTATATGCCGTTCTGTTCTTAAAGGGGAAGTGGGCTGAAGTAGGATAAATATATCGGGTTCATACCCCGCCTGTTTTAACTCTGACAGATGATGATCGATAACATCTTTCATCGGTGTCTTATCCCCGGCAAGTTCCGAAGGCCTCATACACACTTCTATCCCGTTATCTGCTCCATATGCAGCAAAGTCATTATCATCCGTAGATAATATTATCTTATTGATAAAGCGGCTCTTCCTGGCAGCATCAAAAGTATACTTCAAGAGAGGCTGTCCATTAAGAAGAGCCATGTTTTTCTTTTTTATTCCCTTTGATCCGCCTCTCGCAGGAATTATCGCCAGTATCTCCATGATCAGTATGTTATCCTCTTCTGAACGTTATCCTCTTCTGAACTTTAACTTCAACTTTTGACAGGATCTCCGCTATCTGTTCTCCGGCATGTCCGTCTCCATAGATGGGCTGGGATTCATACGGTCCATGAGCTATCTGTTTTTCT
Organism: uncultured Lachnospiraceae bacterium; assembly: GCA_902779445.1. GTDB lineage: Bacteria > Bacillota > Clostridia > Lachnospirales > Lachnospiraceae > NK4A144. The sequence goes on along the minus strand of CACZBM010000025.1, from coordinate 35,224 downwards.
ATAGCTTCATAAATCTCACCCTCAACAGGTGCCGTATCTATAACATTCTGCCCTCTTTCACGTCCGTTCTGGCGGGAACCGATATTAACGCATGGAGTCCCAATATATGCGCCTTCCCTGATACCGCTGGATGAATTACCCACGAGACATGCAGTATTTTTCATAAGTCTCGTATAAATATCCGCCGGCAGATTCTTAAAGGCATGTATCTTTGCATTGGGATACTTTTCCCTGTATTTCCGGATACCTGTGGATATACCCTCTGTTCCTGCATCGGCATTCGGCCATAGTACAATTATATTAAGACCCGTCCTGACACAGGCTTTTATGGTCTCGGTAATCTGATTCTTGGCTTCTGCATACTCTGTGGTAACCGGATGCTGTGATACCAAAAGGAACGGCTCCTTAAGATCAAATGCAGGACCTACCCCTCCGAACTTCTCATACATATCAAGAGGCATGGATGGATCACTAAGCAGCAGTTCATGGACATGATCCACTCTGGGGCAGCCTACCGTAAATACATCTTCTGCTCTTTCTCCAAGCTTAACGATCCTCTCTGCAGCTTCCTTATTTGCAGGGAAATGAATATGGGCAAATTTCGTAATGGCATGCCTGATACTTTCATCAATGGTACCGGTCACCTCTCCACCCATGGTATGGGCAACCCTTATATTCATATAGGCTGCCGCAATGGTTGCTGCCATTACCTCATACCTGTCCCCCACTACAATGAGAAAATCGGGATCAAGGTGATCCAGTGCATCCGATATACCGAGAAGCCCAAGTCCTGCTGTTTTTACCATAGAGATAGGCTTATCCCCTGCCACCAGCATATGAACCTTTTCATCCACCTGAAAACCGTCGTTTTCAAGTATTCCTTCCAGGTCTCCAAACTTATCCGTAAGGCCCTGACCTCCCAGGATTACCTGGAGCGTAAGGTCAGGATGGTTTTTTATTGCCCTCATGGCTGACTTTATTGAACTGTAATTGGCTCTTCCGCCAAGAAATACACATATTTTTCGCATAAGCCCTCATCTGTCTGCTTATTTTTTGCTCAGTCCTTCAATATCATCGAACTGTATTATATCATCATAGTGCAAGTCCCGCTTAACTTTCCTGCCGATAATGTCCATATAGTACTTTGTGGGCAGTCCGGTGCCCGGTTTCTTGTACCCCAGCATATCTTCCCGGATTTCCGTTCCTGCAGGAATATCCTTTACTGCCACAATACTCTTCTGGAAAACGGTTTTCATCTCTAAAAACTCATCTGCACTTTCCTTATTCACAGGATTTTGAAGGGCGATCTCCAGATTTTTGATCGAATCACAGAGCTCCGTCATTTCATCCGGTTCCATTGACATCTTTGCATCCGGGCCATACATTTTCTTACTCAGTGTAAAATGCTTTTCTATCAAATGAGCGCCCTTCTGGAATGCTGCTATAGATGCCCATACCCCGGATGTATGGTCAGAAAACCCAAGGGGTACTCCAGGATACTTTTCACTGAAGAGATCAATGATATTAAGTCCCACATGCTTTGGATCGCAGGGGTATTCTGAAGTACATTGCATTAATGAAACATTACAGTTTCTTTTTAGAAATATCTCCATGCATTCATCCAGCTCAGATAATGAACTCATGCCGCTGGATATTATCACCGGCACCTTTGCATCTGCAAGATGGATAAGATAGGGAATATTGGTGATCTCTCCGCTGGGAACCTTGAAGCAGTCAATCCCCAGCTCCAACAGGAAATCTATTGCTTCAATGGAAAAAGGAGAGGAGATAAACTCCACCTTATTCTCCGCGGCACATGCCTTTAAATCCTTCCACTGCTCCATATCAAAGGCAGTTCTCTTAAAATAATCGTATCTCGGCTCCGCCTTAAAATACGGCGGCTGCGGCGCATTTCTGATAGTTTCTGCTTCCGAAATGTGAGTCTGCAGCTTAACAGCATCAACTCCGCATTCTGCTGCAGATATGATCATTGCCTTTGCCTGTCCCAGACTTCCGTCATGGGTCATCCCCAATTCTGCTATTATCTTTCTCTTTGTAAAATCCATAATCAATCCTGCTGTTATTTTATTATAATTAAACCAAAAGACAGTTTATCATTATATTGCTAAATTGTCATTTCCCCTTGAAAATGCTATCATACAATCCATGGAAAAACGAAAGACACAGGATGAGACTTCGGTAAAAGCTCTCAAAGCGGGGGTTTGGTACACCGTCGCATCCTTTTTGAAAAAGGGCATAGCCTTTGCCACCACGCCGATATTCGCACGGTTAATGACAAAGGGCGATTTCGGATCCTACAGTAATTTTACCGTGTGGTTATCCATATGTGCCGTGGTCTGTACCCTTAATCTGAAGAGTTCTGTCTTCAAAGCGAGATTTGATTACGAAGATGACTTTGACGGCTATCTGTCTTCCATCACTTTTCTCGGAACACTTTCCACAGCCTGCTTTTACGCAGTTGTTATAATCTTTCAGGATTTCTTTGTAAATCTGCTTAAGATAGACATGATATATCTCCATGTCATGTTTATTGAGCTCATGTTTGCCCCTGCGCTTGATATCCTACAGGCAAAACACCGGATAATGCAGAGATATAAGCTTCAGGTAGCCATATCCGTTTTCGAATCCCTGTCATGCACTTTCTGCTCGGTGGCAATGGTATACCTGTGCAAGGATAAGCTGTTTGCGCGTATCATCGGCGGCGAAGTCCCGGACATTCTGATCTATATCGTAATCTTTATAATCCTCTTAGTAAGGGGCAGGAAAGTCATTTGCACGGAATACTGGAAATACGCTGCATCTTATTCCATTCCGGTTATTCCCCATCTATTGTCCAATATCCTTCTCGGATCCTCCGACAAGGTTATGATCAGAAATATGATAGGCGCCGAGGCAAACGGAAATTACTCAATGGCCTATTCCTGTGGTAATATCATAGGTACACTTATGAGTTCCTTCAATATGGCCATGACCCCCTGGCTCTACCAGAAGCTTCATGCCGAAGAAGAAGCTTCCATAAAAAAGGTAACTAGGATATATATTGCTTCTTTTATGGTGATCTTGATGTCAGCCATACTGCTGGCACCTGAAATCATATGGATACTGGGCGGCGAAAAATACGCAGGTGTTGAAAGGATCGTCCCTCCCATAATGCTGGGTTACGGCTTCAAATTCGCATATACAAGCTATGTAAATGTAGAACAGTACAATAGAAAGACCGGTATTGTATCTGTAGGCACCCTTATTGCGGCAGCCTTTAATATCATAACTAACCTTATATTCCTTCCCATATTCGGATATTCTGCCGCTGCCTATACCACACTTGCGGGTTTTATAATGCTTTTATTTCTTCACTATCTGATAAGCAGAAGATATGGCTTCACCAGGGTATATGACAACAGATTCACATTTGCTGTAATGTTGATCATGACTGTTGCCGGACTTTTGACAGAGTTTTTGTATCCCCTCTTCATCCTGAGATGGATCCTCTCATTTGCCCTTGGAATAGCTGCGCTGATGGCAATGTACAGAATAAAGAAAACATACTTTTAATCATACTGAAACAAGGAGAATCCTATGAGATCCGTTAATATCATAATGTACCACTATGTAAGAGACCTTCTTCATTCCAGATACCCTGAGATAAAGGCTCTTACACTTGATGAGTTTATATCCCAGGTGGAATTCTTAAACAAAAATTTCACCATAATAAGCATGGATGATCTCATGGAAGCGAAGATCTCAGGTCGCGATCTCCCCCGGAACCCTGCAGTTCTGACCTTTGATGACGGATATGCCGATCACTTCATGAATGTATTTCCTGTACTAAAAAACCTTGGGGTCTCAGGATCTTTTTATATTCCTGGAGAAGCTGTAAAGGAGCATAAACTTCTTGCAGTTAATAAGATTCACTTTATACTGGCCTCTGCCAGTATTGAAACGCTGACAGAAGAAGTCATATCCCTCATGGATAAATATAGGGGAAGAGAATTTGATTTCCCCGATACTCTTGATCTTATAGATGAATACCGCAAACCCGGACGCTTCGACAAGGCGGAAACCGTTTTCGTAAAGAAAATGCTGCAGACCGTGCTGCCCGAAAGGTTAAGGACCATAATCTGTGACGAACTGTTTAATAAATACGTGGGTGTGAAAGAAGAAGTGTTCAGCAGGGAGCTCTACCTCAATGAACACCAGATCAGATGCATGAAAGACGCCGGAATGCATATAGGAGCTCATGGATACGCACATTACTGGCTGGGTGATCTCCCGCACGATAAAATGAAAGAGGATGTGGATAAGGGGCTGGAAGTTATAGGTCCCTATATTGACAGGAATAACTGGGTCATGAACTATCCTTACGGCTCTTACAATGAAGACACGGTTAAATACATAAGTTCCATAGGCTGCCGCATGGCTATAGCAACAAAAGTGGGAGTGTGTGATCTCGATACTGATGATCCATACGCACTCCCACGCCTTAACACAAATGATTTCCCGCCAAAAAGCGAGGTCTACAGGGAATTTTTATAAATCTCCATGGTGTCATTCTGAGCGTTATTTTCCTGTCATCCTGAGCGTTAGCGAAGGATCTCTCTTTCGGACATAAAAGATCCTTCGCTAACTCTCAGGATGACAAGGATCTTAACTTAATGACATTGGCTTAGATCCCCCGGTCGATATTCGGTCGGTCCTGATCTCCGTCACCCTTAAAGATCGTGACATTTAAGCCTTTATCAAAGAAACCCATAAGTTCCTTGTTGCTCTGTACAAATGGCTCGAAATAATTAGGTATGATGATACCGTCACCGTCTTCGTATTTATTGCGCATCCCCGCTTCCTTAAGGTATCCAGGCTCAAATCCGTACTCATAAAAATCAATGTATTCGTACCCTTTATCCGTAAGCATTCTGCCGAAGAATCTCCCGAGTCCTGCTATAAGCGAGTGATCTCCGATATAGTCTACTATCCTTAATACCTTTGAACCCTCAGCCTCCATCTCTCTCATAACCATCAGCGCTCCGGTATTTCCGTTCTTCTTTAATCCGTACACCTGATAGTCATACCAGGGGTGGCTAAAATACCTGTGTTCTATATACCAGTTATCTTTATAAGGTATGGCATCTATAGACTCTATATTAATACATGATCTTACTTCTCCTATATCATAAAGCCTCTCTGCCTCTGTAGTATCTGAAAACACAGCATTTTCCGCTTTAATAGCGGGATCAATGACAGCTATCTTGTAGTCCTTTATATCCGGATTCAGGCGGTAGAAGTGTTCGAGCCTTACGGTTTCCTTTTTGAAATGTCCCCCCACGATCAGGGTGGTATTCATATTCTGTCCCACGCCAAGATTATATCTGTATTTAATGAGGGCGTCGGTTCTCTTCCGGATCTCGGTGCCGAGGAGCGGGAAATTGCCGTCTCCGGTATTGGCTTTCCAGATACTGCCCCAATAGTCCCGCTTTTCCTCATCGGCGGCACTGAAAAGGAGACCTCTGATCCCCTGTATAGTGTCGGTATCCCGGTCAATGGCTATAACAAAATTTACCTGCCCGTTGATCAGAAATTCGTATTCAAAGTACTTTCTATTAGTTGACATAATATGTCCTTTGGACCAGTATCTGTCAATAAAGGACATTATATTATCAATATCATTTATCTCTGCCAGACGGACACAGTATTTTTCGTCAAACCTGCTCATTTGCCTGCAGCCTTTCTGTCAAGAAGGGTTTTAACCAGATCACAGATACTGTCCAGATTATTAAGGGTCTCCGGAAGTATGTCATCAGCCTCAAATTCCACATCATAGGTATCCATAAACGCACCAATGATGGACAGAACGGCATGGGAATCCAGTAACCCGTCATCTATGAGAGCTTTTTCATTTTCAAAGTCCACTGTAGGACACACGTTTTTCAGTATTTCCAATATTTCGTCACGCATGTTATTATCCTTTGCTCAACTGTTTTCCTGTTCTTCCAGGGATTTTCGATCTAGCTTTCCGTTAGGGAGCTGGGGCAGATGATCCACCTTTTTTGCGTTCGTAGGCATCATGTGAGGAGGAAGGAACTGTCCCAGCGCCTTAAGCATCTCTCCCGGCAGAAGATCTCCTATATAGTAGAGAATGATATCATCCTTTAACTTATTATGAACGCAGCAGCATGCATCGGTCTTTCCCACTGACTCCACCGCACTCTCGATCTCACCAAGTTCAACCCTTCTTCCCATGTGCTTTACCTGATAGTCAGACCTGCCTGAGAAAACAATATTTCCCTCTTCGTCATAATAGGCAAGGTCTCCTGTCCGGTACATCTTTTCATCATATCCAATCTCTGACGGAAGGGAAGTGAATGATTCTTTCGTTTTTTCAGGATTATTGTAGTATCCGGCAGCGAGGCAAGTTCCGTATACGCAAATCTCACCCTTATGACCGGTATCGCTTATCTTTACTATCTCTCCCTCATCCATTAACAGCATGCCCGTGTTGCGGTAAGGCCTCCCTATGGGAATAACCCCGTCATAATCCCTGCTGTTATCCACCTTGTAGCAGCAGCAGGAGCCTGTTATCTCAGAAGGACCGTAAAACTGCCAGTATTCTATATCCGGGTAAAATTCTTTCCAGTAATTAAATACTGGGATCTGCATGGTCTCCCCTGAAAAGCAGAGGCGTTTCAATGATGCGGGCCGCAGCTTTGAAAGAGCCTTGAACCTGGCTACTATCCCGTATACCGTAGGTACCCACATGCAGTATGAGATCTTTTTTGCATCAATATATTTTAGAAGATTTAAAGGAAACGTGAAATACTTTGTGGGAATGATACAGAGCTCCGCACCCGACGCAAGGGTCATGAACAGGTCTCTGAGTGACATATCCGCATAAAAGGGGGCCTGGTTTCCGCAGACATCATCGGGAGACATCCCAACCTCATCCATGAAGCTGGCTATATAGTCCATCACACTTCCATGCCTTATTGCCACTCCCTTGGGATTTCCCGTGGAGCCCGATGTGAAAATTATATACATAAGGTCTGTATCGATGATCCCGTTCATTACGGCATCAGTTTCCGGCGAACCGGAAGTACCGAAATTATTTTTAAGAAGATCTTCGTATACCAGGTAATCCCCCGTATAGCCTGCTTTTTCGAGAATCCCGCTTTCTTCCCTGCCGGTCAGTATAATGTAATCTTTTAAGGTATCAAGGATACTTTTAAGCCTTTCTGCCGGTGTGCTTATATCCATGGGCACATAGAAATTACCGCTGTAGAGAGTGCCATAAATACTTACTACGTGCTTTACAGACTTTTCCATAAAGATAATTACGGGGGTCTTTCCCGCACAAGGTTCTGCGGACTCTCTTATACCCTTCCCCAGCTCCCGTGAAGCGTTTCTTAATTCTGACCATGACATACGCTCGTCTTCACATGAAACCGCTGTTTTATCCGGGATATTTATGTAGTTTTCTTCCAGGTAATCTAAAACCGATACTTTCCTTCGCATATTTATTCTTCCGCTGCTCTTTTTATACCCGATACAATATTCTCAAAGGCGTTTGATTTCCAGAAGTCCTCAACGCTATACGCCGTATTCCCGTGGTCGATTTTTTTTATAAGCTCCGAGAGTTCACGGGCATCGGAAAAAACTTCCGCATATCCGAGATCTGAAAGTCTTTTTAAATTTACTGCCATCGGAATATCCCATATAAAGGTGCTTAGTCCGAAACTCATTCCCTCATACACTGCCGTAGATTCTACTCCAACCTGTATACTGCTCCTTGCAAAAAGGCTGTACAGGGGAACACTGTTATCTGCGATAACCTCTATCCCTGACCCGGTAAGCGCAGGATAATCCTCTTTATATCCGGCAAATTCCCGCGGGTGCAGTTTGTATATGATATTCAGTTCCGGCATTAACCGTTTAAGTTCTGCCGCAATCTCCGAAAACTCTTTTCCATACTTTTTGCTGGAAAGGAAAATAACGGTTTTACCGTCATGCACCCACTTTTCTTTGGGGTAGGCTTCCATCATCATATCGTGATATGGAAATCCCGTTGAAACCACATGTCCTTCCGGAACCGGGAGATTAATTGCCCTGCTCCAGAAATCCCCGAAAGAAAAGTACCATGAGGGGAGCTGGCTTATCTTTATATCATCCGGATACCAGGAAGAGTTGGTACCGTGCTGCAGTTCTATAGCAGGAATCCCCTGCTCATATGCTATCTCATTTATAATCTCTGCATCAAAGCTTCTCCCCACCACTTCCACTATCACTTTGGGCGAGATCTTTTTAAGCATCTTTTCAAACGCCGGTTTTTTATACCTGTAATAGAAGTACAGACTGGCGGCTCTTTCCGCAAAATCCCTCTCGTTTACACGCAATGAGTATTTGTCTTTAAGCTCCTTAAAGGCTTCATGCATGTCATCATGTATTTTATCCCTGACTTTCCGGTATGCCCCCGGATTCAGGTACTTCTTCACATATTTGTATATATAGCTTGCAGTTGTCAGCTTTTCAATAAAGAAAATATTCCGGGTACAGAGCTTCTTTCGGTAGCGCACTCCCCCGCCCGTCCTTTGCATTGTAATGGAGCCCGGAAACCTTTCCTCCAGAAAATCCGTATAGATACTAACGAGCTTTCCATCGATCTCCTGTCTTCTGCCGTGACAGATAAACAGAACCTCCGCTTTGCCCACGTGATCTCCCCCGTCAGGGGCGATCATCTCTATCACCTTATTGATATTATGAAAGATCTCCCCTCCACGGGTGCTCTTCATATTCTCAAAAAAAGGCGGTTCAACCCCTGCATCCTCGTCTTCAAAGGACATGATCATATCGCGGCGCATATAATTCCAGTACTGGAAACCGTTAACACTCTTTCCGTTCAGAAGATCATGTTCGATCTCCCAGTCATTATACGGATGTCTAGGCATATTCTCCCTTTCGCCGGGATACATTTCCCTTAATCAAGCCTGCTCCCCCGGTTTTACTATGATTTTCTTTGCGTGATCGCAGTAATTGCATGCATCCGCATAATCACTCATCATAAAAGCATCGAGCCCGCGCTTGAACTCCGTCCTGCTTCTTTTCTTTCTGATATCAAATCTGTCATGATCACTGTCCATAAACCCGAGATCACATAAATGTGCACCTCTGGAACACAAGTATATGCAGCCCTTTAACAGCGTCCTGCAGTATCTCGATGAGTAGCACATCCCGAATTCCCTTGTTAATGTCTCCTTATCCTTCCCCCTGTTCTCCGTTCCGCCGGGGCATACCCAGGACACAACTTTATCCTTTGAGTATCTGACTCCCTTTTCCTCAAATATACCGGTAAGCTCTTTTACTTTCTGAGTATCTACTCCGTAGTCGCTTATCTCAACATAAACCTTCGGATCCTTGAGCTTCTCCATGATATCTTCACCCGGTATTATGGTCCCGTTTGTGGTGATATCCACGTACATTACGTGACTGTCGCTTATTACCCTGTCGAGAACGGGAATAAGATCCGGATAGCAGAAAGGCTCTCCCCCTATCAGGCCGAACTTCACACATGTATCTATATTACTTAAAAGGTTATCTATATCGGACAAGAGCTCTTCCACGGGAATATGATAGGGCCTGTCATAAAGAGGCATGAGATTATTGCAGTTTTTACACTTAAGTGAACAGTATGTGGTCATTACAAGTACGATCTCCGGATAGATCGCCCTGGACGGTAATATACAGTCCTTTATAACTCTGAAATACTCTCCTGCCTTCTTTTTCCCGGGTATTGAATTTTTAATGATATTGATCGAAGGTTTGATTATCCTGTCGAGATACGATGCCATAGCTTATACTACCCTGTCCTTTCACGTCCCTTTTCAGCAATTCCCCTAGTCTGAAGGTAACATTATCTTTTTTTGATCTATCTTCCCAGGCCGCCATTGTACCACATTATGGTCTCCAGAACATCCTTGCAGCACGCATATATCCGTCAGGATTATATTCAATTATAGTTCTGTATACCTTTGCATCAGCGGTAAATATCAGTAAAACGGACATTACAACCGTTATGGCACAGATTAAATATACCGAAGTGAACGCAAAAGATGCTGCTGTTCCTCCCCTGAATATAATTTCACTTCCTTTAGCCAGAAGTATCATGCTTCCAACAAGGATAAGCGGCTGAAGAACATCCATCATATATCGCATGGCTATACCGCCGTGTGTATAATCAAGCCAGGCAATGAGAACAGTAAAGACTGATATAAATATTACAGCCATCCGTTCAACAGGCATCATTTTTTTCCATATCCACGGCATCAGCCATATCCCTAATGTCAGAGGTACCCACATTGCACCCATGCCTATCGCATGATACAGTACGTTACCCGTCCTGTTAAATCCGTAATTACTCAAATCTATCCAGGGAAAATACACCGAGAATTCAGGAACCTGGAAAAGAAATCTGGCTATAGAAGAAATAAGGGTATCCTTATGTGCTGACGGTGATGAAAAGATCGTCACATAATCAAAAACCGTAAGCTGGTATTTTGCGCCGAATTCAAAGGGGCTCTCAAACCTTAAGTAATTATATACACAGATGGCCCCTGCAAATACTGAAAGCGGAATTGAAAAAGACAGAACATCCCTTATCTTACCGGCAATTCCACCTTCATCATCCTTTTTGATCAATCTTGCAAGAAAAAGCGGCATAATACATGAAGCAAGTGAAAGTGCTCCCGTCACCCTTGTCTCCACCGCAAGCGCCGCGGACAGCGCAGTCAGTGAAAAGAAAGCAGTACGAAGTCCTTTGTGCTCTGTTCTAAGGCTCCGCAGTGCAAAAAAGAGCGTAAGATAAAACAGAAAAATAAAGCATACCGCCTCCTCATTCATCCTGTTCCTTCCTTCAGAAAGGAGGTAAAGCTGAGTACCGAAGGTATATGAAAATGTCAGCACGAGGAAAAGGAGAAAACTGATCCTTCTCTTCAGGAAAATGGCAAGCTCCCACATACAGAGATATATTGCCGGAATGGCAATAAGTGATGCCAAAAACGTGAATGAATCATGACCGGGAAGCCTGTGCGTCAGGAAATAATATGGGTAACATATGATGAATACCGGTGCTGCCCCGTAAAACACATAGTATTTCCCTTTGTAAAAAGCATAATCCCTCACATTCACCCCGGCTTCTTTCCGAAGAGATGGATTGTATGGATTTGAAACCCCACTGAGTTTCTTTTCAACGTCCAAATATTTGTCGTCAATATCAAGACGTCCGTTTTTAAAAGCATCAAAAAGAAACAGTAATTGATCGCCGTTTGCAAGCATCTCCGAAGCCTTCTCCGGATAAGGTTTGTCATCTGCAGACAGTTTTCTCTCCCCCATTGATATCGCTGTGATCCCGATCAAAAACAATATCGACAGCAGTGCAGTTAACAGATATACGACAAGCTGTTTTTTGGAAGCAGGATCAAATTCCTTCTCCCAAAGTCTGAAAACAAATATTGAAATCGTTATAAGAAAAAAGAAGAAAATAATAAAAAATCTGAGCTTCTGAAAACAAAAGGGGTATGGTACATTCAGCGTTACCGAATCCAGCGACAATTCCTTTCCGTCAATGCCCTCTGCTGAGATCTTTAAGGAAATTTCAGAACTATAGCTTTCTATCCTCGCATAGGAATTATTAAATAAACCGGCCGCCGGAAGCATCCTGTCATTATAAACTGCCTGGTAGCTATCCGATACAGCTTCATCCTTTATCTCATACTTAAGGTCGATGAAATCCCTGTTGTCACCGGGACAGGTAAACGTCACCATGATATTGTTCACCGTTCCGGGTATTCCGTCAAGATAATAAACCGCCCCCTCTTCCTTTTCCTCGGTTTTTACCTTGTTCATATCATAGTTTATGGGAGAAAACTTATATGTTGCAAAAGCCTCACTGTTAAAAAAGAAAAATTCAAGGATAAGTGCTGCCGCCAAAGAAATAAGGCAAACTATCAGAAAAAGTATCTTATTATTCTTAAAAATCGTTGTTTTCAGCATTCTAATCCCTTCTAAATGATATTTATATGAAGCTCTCAGGATTCAGCAGTAATGAGCCGGAGTTCCATCCCGTCTTTCACGATACGTATCTCCTCTCCGGTCTTTTCTTCCATACTTATATCCCCAACCGCTTTTTCCATTCTGTATTCCTTAATATAAAGAGCTTCACCATCCCATTTAATCACAGGATCTCCCATGACATTTGCATGTCCGTAATCCATGGCACGTAAAAATGCGCTCATTTTCTGAAAAGACCATTTCAGATCCAGTATACCTTCATTGGGTTTCTCGTAGGAATAATGCAGAGTGCAGTTGCCATCAACAGTTTCAGCGGGTTCCTGCCCTACATACTTTAGTTCATCTTTTAAGAGATCACCAAGGAATCCACTGAACTCCGTTAACGCAAGATCGTTTGCGAGTTTCAGAAGCTTCCATGACGTGATATCCCCGTCTAACTCTATCCTGCGCTGGGCTATCACATCTCCCCCATCAACCTTGTTGGAAATAAGATGCCATGTTATCCCCGCGAATCTGTCCATGTCAAATATCGTCCACGCCTCTGCATTTCTGCCCGGATGCAACGGCAGAAGTGAATGATGGAGATTTATGGCTCTGAACCTTTCGGAATCCACTATGTCCCGAGGTATTATGTACGGGTTTACCGCACTTATAATCAGAACCCTTCCCTGTATAGCAGCGATTTCACTGAAAAGTTCCTTCTTTCCGTACCAAAAATAACGGACATTTTCAAGTCCGTCACACTGTTTTTTTAAATACCATGATGACTCTTCGTTGGCATCAAAGAACCTTATATCATCATGTTTATCTGACAACAATTTAGCGCAGTTCTTTGAAAGAACTCCATTTCCTATCAGGCATACAGTATCAAACATTTTTTATCTGTTACTTATTCTTTAATTTAGTGATAAGTTCGTATAATGCCTCCGCCGAATTAAAGTTTTCCGGCAGCAGATCGTTTACATTTATCTTTATCTTGTAAAAACTGTTTACCTCACCGACAATCGCAATGATATCAAACGAATCAAGTATATCGTTGTCAATAAGCTCTGTTTCTTTTTCGAAGTCAATATCAGGGCGAATCTCGCTCATGATCCTTATTAAATCTTCCATATTTTGTTCCTCTCGTTATTCATTCATTGTTCTTTTTAAAAGTACCCGGTCTATTTTCCCGTTTTTGTTGAGTGGAAGTCTGTCATGTCTTAAATAGACATTCGGCCACATATATTTCTGAAGCTTTTTTGACAGCTCCGCCACGATCTCTTTCTTATAATCCTTATCTGCCTGATAGTGGCAGACTATTTTTTCATTTTTTTCATCAAATATGCAGCAGGCTATGGTAATAAACGGGATCGCATTCAGAGCTATCTCTATCTCCCCCAGTTCTATTCGATGTCCCATGTGCTTAATCTGGTTATCTTTCCGGGATGCAAAAACAATATTGTGATCTTCATCGAAATACCCCATATCTCCTGTGAGGTACACCCGGCTTTCGTACGAAGTATTCCAGGGCGCCGTAATAAAAGCAGCCGCGGTTTTCTCCCGGTCACCCCAGTATCCCAGGGCAAGACATGTACCTTCTACGCATATCTCTCCAACCTCACCCGTCTTATGTATGAGCCTGTTATTGTCATCTTTAAGGTAAACCCTGCAGTTCTTAAACGCTTTCCCCACAGGGATAACATCATCATTGGCGTATTCTCTGTCTATTATGTGGTATGTACAGTTACATGTGATCTCCGTGGGGCCGTAGAGATTCACATATCTCACATCAGGGAGATGTTTCTTCCAGTAATTCAGAGACTTTGCAGGCATCACCTCCCCCGAGAACATTACATTCTTTAATGGCAGGGGCTCAATACCATCAAGCGCCTCGAAATCCGAAATGATACGTAATGCGGATACCGCCCATATCAATGTATCTATACTATTGTTCCTAATGTAGTCTAAAAGAAGGACCGGCGTCTTAAACAGCTTCTTCGGTAATACATGGATCGTCGCCCCCGTGTACATGGCATTATATATATCCTTAACAGAAACATCAAAATCAAAGGGTGCCTGATTACCGAATACGGATTCTCCGCTGAAAGAAAAAGCCTCTTCAAATGCATTGACAAGATCGATAACGGAACGATGTGATATGAGAACTCCTTTAGGGATCCCTGTGGATCCTGAAGTGAATATGGAATACAGAGGATCAGTATCTATCCTCTCTTCCCTGATCTTTTGCAGAAGGTCTCTGTCCTCCTCTGAACCCTTAAGTATTTCCGAATATGTCTTTGAATCAAAGACTCCGGATTCATCCTTCCTCGCATCTATTACGAGCACCGGATTTAGGGAATCAAATATCAGTTTTATCCTGTCTTCCGGCATGGAAGTATCTATCGGAACATAAAAATTCCCGCTGTACACCACTCCCGCAAAAGTCACAACAGATCTTATATTCCTGTCTATGAGAACTGCCACAGGCGAACATACCGCACCGTGAGTCTGATGCGCAATAAAAGTTCCGACGATACGGGCTTTTTTCGCATACTCTGAATATGTAAGCGACTCTGATGCATCCAAAAGAGCAGTCTTATCAGGATAATTCACTTCATCTCTTTCCAGGTATTGTAGTACGTTACAGATCATGTTTACGGTTCCTTTGTGATGTAATGCCTATTGTCCGGACGACCGTTCATTATAGCATAACAGGGCTTTAAGCGCTACTTCCGACAGCAACCCGGAAATTCTAAAAATTCTGGTATATAAATGAGGAAACATTGTATTCTCCCCCGTAAATCCCAAAGAGCAATACTATTACAATAGCGCCGTAATACACGATCCAGCGTACCGGTAAGGATTTTGTCGCGATAAGACTTCTCACTCTCATCCCTTTTTCATTCACATGATCAACTGTAAATAGTATCAGTATACACAGTATGAGGAGTTCCATATTTTTGTAATCCAGTCCAAGTGAGAGTAGTGTGTCATCGCTGAATACCCAAATATTGAAGCTCGAAAGCATAGCCTTTATCATTGATACTGCATCTGACACCCCTGCGCCTCTGGAAAAGAACCTTCCGATCAGCACCAATATGGTAGTCCTCACGATCTGTACGATCTTCCATCCTGTACTTCCCTGATCTATCCTGAAAAGAGTTCTGAGAGAAGAATACCATCTCTCACAAAGAGTATGTGAAGATACAAGAATAGCCATATAAATACCGTATACAACATACTTCCAGTCAGCCCCGTGCCATATTCCCACCAGGATAAAAGTGAAAAATGATGCAACTGTGGGTACTATAACTTTTCCATAATAAGGACCCAGAAGTTTTCTTGTTTTTTTCTGCAAAAATGCAGCTTCCTCAGTAAGACAGAGAGGATAAAACACATATTGCTTCATCCAGGCTCCGAGTGTGATATGCCATCTCTGCCAGAATTCCGATACACTCTTAGCAAAGTAAGGCTGTCTGAAATTCTCCGTCATACTGATACCCATTATATCTGATGCCCCGAATACTATATCCATCCCTCCGGAAAAATCGGCATAAACCTGTATACCATATAGCAGTCCGGCTATAAAGATCACAAATCCTGTGTATCCCTGCTCTGAATAATTTGAAAAAACCTCGTTGACGATTATACCGGCCCTTTCCGCCAGCACAATTTTTTTGAAAAATCCCCAGAGCATCCTTAATACACCCTCTCGGAACCGGGTGTCGTCCCATGTATGATGCTCTGTGAGCTGTGGTGACAGATCTCCGTGCCTCGATATCGGTCCCTGTATGATCTGCGGAAAATACGAAACAAATAATGCATGTTTTAAAAGATTGTGCTCAGTTTTTTCATTATCACGATATACATCGATCACATATCCCATAGACTGAAAAGTATAAAAAGATATGCCAAGAGGAAGCATGAAAAATGGTTTTCCGATTAGAATCCCCATTCCTGCATTCTGGAACAGGGTATTGATATTATCGATGATAAAGCTGCCATATTTAAGCGCAGCCAGTATACCAAAATTGATAAGGAGACAAAGCGCCAGAATAAGCCCGCGTTTAATCCCTGCTCCTTTCTCCTTTTCAAGAAGGATTCCGGCAAAATATGATGTGACTGTGGTGGTAAGGATAAAGACTACCCCTTTCCACCCACCCTCAAGGCAGTAGAAAATATAGCTGGCAATAAGAAGTATCACCCATTGCAGCCTTGCCGGAACAGAATAATATAATAATATTGTAAATATAAGAAATAATATAAAATATACAGAAAATAAAGAAATCACCTGAAACCTCTCGCATCCCTTATGTTTTATAAGGTCACTCTACAGTCTCCAGTACAGATATCCCTTTTCTTCAAATTCTTTCCTGTTGAGCATGCCCTTCACATCAGAGAACACCTTTTTCTGCCCAGCCTTAAACATCCTCGAGAAATCGTTTTCTTTTATATTCTCAAACACTTTGTGGCACACTGAAAGTACAACTGCGTCACAGTCTTTAATGTCCTCTATATTAACGAATTCAATTCCATAAAGCGCCTTTGCCTCCGTACTGTCTGCTTCCGGATCTGCGATCATGGGCTCTATACCGTATTCACGAAGTTCATTTACTATATCGATAACCTTTGTATTCCTCGTATCAGGACAGTTCTCTTTGAAGGTGAAGCCAAGGATCGCAACTCTCGCATTTTTAACCGGGATATTGGCTTTAATAAGATTCTTAACAAGACTCTCAGCCACATATTTACCCATATCATCATTTATCCTTCGTCCTGACAAAATGATCTGACTGTGATATCCCAGTTCCTCCGCTTTGTATGTAAGGTAGTATGGATCTATTCCGATACAGTGGCCTCCCACAAGTCCCGGTCTGAAAGGCAGGAAATTCCACTTGGTTCCTGCAGCCTTCAGTACTGCAAGGGTATCGATCCCCATCTTGTTAAAGATCATGGAAAGCTCATTCATAAAGGCTATGTTAATATCCCTCTGACTGTTCTCAATAACCTTTGCCGCTTCAGCAACCTTAATGCTCTCGGCTCTGTACACCCCGGCTTTTACAACCAGACTGTATACTTCAGCAACATTATTAAGCGTATCCTCATCCATACCTGATACTATCTTTGTTATTGTTTCAAGCCTGTGGATCTTGTCTCCCGGATTGATCCTCTCCGGTGAATATCCAACCTTAAAATCTTTTCCGCATTTCAGCCCGGACTCTTTCTCCAGGATGGGAACACAGATATCCTCAGTGACTCCGGGATAGACTGTAGACTCATAAACCACGATCGTTCCTTTTTGAAGATTTCTGCCGACTACATGGCTTGCACCCTCCACAGGAGTGAGATCAGGGGTGTGGTCACTGTTAACAGGAGTTGGAACAGCCACAATTATAAATGACGCTTCCTTAAGCTTCCCTTCATCAGAAGTGAATTCGACTTTACAGTTACGGATACCTTCATCTCCTACTTCGTTTGTGGGATCGATACCTTTCCTGTATTTTTCGATCTTTTCTTTATTTATATCAAAGCCTATGGTATCTACATGTTCGGAAAAAGCGACTGCGATGGGCATACCTACATATCCCAGCCCCACTAATGCCAGCTTTGACTTTTTATTTACAATATTTTCATAAATATCCATTTTCCTGTCTCCTATAGTTTTATAATATGATCCGCACGCCAAACGTACTGAATCACAAACATGAACGATTATACCTTTGATACTCTCTTACTTCAACCGGCTTTCTTTTGGAGTACTGTAAACGACTCGCGTCCATGTAATACTATCATCCACAGTACTGCAAAAACAGTGATCAATGCCGCAATCGTAAAGTAAACAGGATAGTCGTAAAATACCCTGAATTTCCGTTCCAGATCCGAAGCGGGAACCTTCACACACAATTCTCCGTTCTCTCCCTTATATACCGGGATATCGTTCCCGTCTTCCGTACATGCCCTGTATCCCTTAAAGATCACAAGAGGCATTTTAACCATTGTCTCTTCTCCACTTCCGATCACTACATATGAATTTGTATCATTCCTGTAATATGAAAGAACCTCAGCCCCGTCACATTCCGGTTCATCCTTGTATTTATGCTTATCAAACCCAAACGGAACATAGTCATTTACAAATTCATCTATCAGATCAGGAGTAAAAGCGGTTGTCATATGTTCATTCTCTGCCAGGAATGAATCCATCATCATAAATCCCTGAAGCAGAGAAAAACTCAGAATAAAGACAGTTATAAGTTTTCTGCTGCTATCAAAAACCTTTGAATCATACAGTATCACCACTCCCGATATAACGAGAAACGAGAGGCCGATGGACTGGAATCTGGTAGGAAACTGGATCATTCTCACAATATCATTGATAAACGCGAACTTCTCCAGTGTGGCCCACGGAAAGATCGAGGTTGACATAAAATTGAACATGCAGCTGATCAGAAAAAGCACATATGCAAACCTGTCCCTGTTGTCCCTTTCCCTTTTATTTGTCAGATCTAATATGATCAGTATTAAAAAGGCTATTCCCATAAAGCCCAGGGACATTCCATCCTCTCCAACTATGCCCTTTGAAAGTCCATTGGTGGAATGGGAGCCCATACCCTTGGTTAACATAAATAATTGAGCCGGTATGATCGCTGCCCGTGAAAAATCCTTAACAGCCAGCCATTTTACCAGGTCAATATCCGATCCATAATAGTATATAAAAGGGATCAGTGTCCATGCTGACAAAAGCAGGAACAAAGCCACTGATTTAAGAAGCGGCACATATCTTTTTTCATTTACGATCTGTTTTATGTAAACTAATCCAAATACAATACATATTATCCCCAGCATCCCGACACTTAAGGTATGGCAATTCATAGCGCCTGCCATGCCTATCGCAAGCGGTATCCACTTTTTTCTGTCTCCTTCAATACAGTCATACAGCCCTGCGATCACAAACGGAATAAACAATACTCCCTGTGCTTCTCCCACGGCATCTCTGAAATACAATACAAGGATCCTGTATGGTAAGACCGCATACAAAACCGATGAGACAAATGCTGCATGCCGGTTGCCGGTTATCCTTATCACTGCATACCATGCGGCAAACATTGACACTGTATTCATCAGTACTTCAAAGACTTTATAGGCTCCCGGTATTGACATGCCAAGGATACGGAGGACTGCCGGGATATACAGAAAGACACTGGGGTATAAAGCACCCATTCCCCCACGGCCTCCGAATGCTTCCGGATAGATCACAACCGGAAACTGTCCCCTAAGGAGCTCTGTTCTAATATTTTCTATTCTGGAAAGGTGGTGGTCAAAGTCAGCACCTCCCTGGATATAATGTCTGTATGCGGGGTAATTGATAATGATAACAGCGGCAACAAGCAGGATAAAGAACCTTTTTCTTTCCTCTCCGTCCTCATCCTCTCCAAGTTTCCTGTAATGGCTGAACACAAACAGGATCATGACAATAATAAGGAGCGCATATATTATGGTATCCGTATATAACAGGCTGCCTGCATGTATTGTGACGTGCTTAAGGGTAACGGTACCCTTTCCGGGATAGGAAAAAACGAGCCTGAGATTATAAATATCATCCTGAAGATCAAGATCGATATTTGTTTCTGCACTCCCGGCTTTAAGAGTTTCTTCCTTAAGGAGTCTGTCCTTATCATAGATCCGGCACTTAAAATCAGTATCGCTCTCATGGCTTAATTCCGTAGTGTAGTGTCCCCTGTTCAGGTGCATAGCCGGAATAACCGCAAATATATCATCCTCCTTTAACCCTGTATCTTCCCTGACGGTCACCACACCGTCGATAAGGTCAACATTATCCGGAAGCTCTTCGAAATCATAGAGATCAAAGTACTTATCATCATCCATCTGAACCCTTAAAAATGCGGTGCATACAACAATAAGCAGAAGGATGATCTCGATGATGTACGATGATCTGTGCTCACTTTTTCGTATAAATTCAAACATATTTCCTTACTATGAGATCCTTAAGTCTCATCTCCGTCTTTTTCAGGGCAAACAGCTGCCCGGTTTTCCTCTTTTTGAGTAATGTTATGTAAACCTTCTGGATCATTCCCATTTTACTCTGATCGGTCCTCCCGATCACTTCCCGGTACGGATCCCGCTCAATAATGCTTCGGAAATCGTTTTCTCTGTCCTTGAGTGGTTTTTTATTATCCTTATGAAGATAATTGAGTTCCAGGTATTCTCCCAGCATTACTTTACAATACTTTTGTCTCACAGCATCGGCAAATTCATCGCCTTTACCGTATTTCTCCACAAAATCCGAATACGCTCCCAGTGTTTTCTCCATTATCTCCACTATAGCCGGGTTATACCTTCTGCTGATCGAACCCCCGGATATCCTGTAGTGATATCCGAGATACGGCAGGTACGAAAAGCTTGTACAGTGTTCAAAAACCGAGAGCATAAACACCGTGTCCTGTCCTTTAATAAGCCCCTCCGTATAGCGGAGTCCGTTTTCTTTTATTACACTGCTCTTTATGAGTTTTCCCCAGGGTGCCCCCACTTCCACAGGACCAAGGGCAGGATTCCCTTTAAGGATAGCAAGTTCCAGTGTATCTCTGTTCCAGAGGGACGAATCGGGTTTCCCAAGCACCCGCTTTATCTCTTTATTGGTATATTTAGTTGCATACCCGAAGAAGAGAATGTCCGTATTTCTTTGCATCATTGCTTCATAAACGGTCTTCAGCATATCCGGAGATACATAATCATCAGCATCCACGAAAAGAATGTATTCACCCTTAGCGTTTAGGATACCGGTATTTCTGGCAACACTCGTACCGCCGTTTTCCTGATTTATGTAAACCAGTTTATCGTTATCACAGGCATATTCTTCGAGTATTTCTTCGCATCCGTTTGTAGATCCGTCATTTACTGCTATAACCTCATATTCCGTAATATTCTGCCCAAATAAGAGGCTTTCCATGCAGGCTCTCAAATATTCTTTTTTTGTATTATATACGGGTACGATAACTGACAGCTTCATAAATTGCCTACTACATATGTCTGTTGGTCTTAAATTTAAGCGAATCCTTATTGGCCTTTTTTATAAAATCCTCATATGCTATACGGAAGATCCTGATAAACACCCCTCTTGGTATACGCTTGTACAGCAGCTTCTCAAACTTCAGTATAAGCGAGGAATCAGCCGGCTGTTTAACATAGTCGTTCCATGGGGATATGGCAATGTACTTATCAAAAAGGTCATTATCCGGGTGCACGTTATTTCTGTGCCACGGGAACTCCCCTACAAATCTGAAGAAATGATATATCACAGGGCTGATCACTCCGGATCTCAGTTCTTCAGGAGTATAGAAACCCTTTCCCCCAAATGTCCTGAAATAATCTTTTAACGGAAACGCAATATAAGCCGGCTGGATATTATATCTGGGACTCAGCTTCATTATCTCGCCCTTTAGAACCACGTTCAGAAGATCCTGATCCGGAGAAGCATACCATGCTCTGACATTCCTTACGTGGTCCGCTATCCGTTCCGAGCATCTTTTCTCTCTCCACTTATCCATTGAAAAGAGAATAACTCCGGAATTATAGTAAAAGTCGGCCATATTAAAACCGAGTCTCTTTTTATGTCTGCGGACAAGGGAATCAAGACACATGGCCACAGGATGATCTCCCATGTCTATCTCACAGAGTTCATCCAGCTTTCCGGTCACGATAGTATCTGCATCGAGATAAAGAAGCCTGTCCACATCATCCCCCAGGATGAAGGAAAGGAATAGTCTCATATTTGCAGCATATGAACCCCTGTATGAAGGCATGTTCATTTCCTTCATAAGTACCACGAGGCTCTCGGTATTCACAAAACTTAAACACCTGCCATACTCTGCCGATAAGGTCCTGAATCTCGCACAGGAAAACTGGGAGAGTTCTTCTCCCAGGATAAATATACGTATCTGATCCATATGCTTATTGTTTTCCAAAAGGGATGCTATGCTGGCACCGGCATATGGAGCATATTTCTCGTTGAACTGATAGAGTACGTCAAGCTTCATTCTTTTCATCATCCGGATGGTCTTCAGAAGACTCCGGTTTATCATCAAAATTGATCCGTTTTTCTTCTACCACCAATGGTCTGTGCATTATCCGGGTATTTATGTTCAGGATATACTCACCCATAAAACCTATAAAAAAGAGCTGCAGGGATCCGATCAGGAATACTCCGATCACCATGGGCGCATATCCTGCCGAAAAGCTGTACCAGTGGGTAAGCTTCATCACCATATAATATACGGCCACAAACAGGCTGATCACCCCTGCAAAGAACCCGAGGAATGTAGCGAGTCTCAGCCCCACCTTTGTATAGGATGTTATGGAAAGCATGGCAGCATCATAGAGTTTGTAGAAATTATTGCTTGTCTGTCCTGCCCTTCTCTTCGGCTGCGTAAAGGGGATCTCCTTCCGCTTAAAGTTGTATTCCGCTACTATCCCGCGAAGGAACGGTATAGGATCGTCCAGCTTCTTTATAAGGTTTATAAAAGATCTGTCATAAAGCCCGGTTCCCGTGAAATTCTCGATCATCTTCACGTCTGACATATTCTTTATGATTTTGTAATACATGGTACGCAGGAAATATATTAACGGGTTTTCCTTACTGCTGCTCTTAATG
Source organism: uncultured Lachnospiraceae bacterium (assembly GCA_902779445.1). Lineage (GTDB taxonomy): Bacteria > Bacillota > Clostridia > Lachnospirales > Lachnospiraceae > NK4A144. The sequence continues at coordinate 12,504 of CACZBM010000025.1, read as the reverse complement.
GCACTTACGATCTTATAACCGTTTTCCCATTCCCTCACAAATTCCGGTATGAGTTCCGGCGGATCCTGAAAATCACAGGCCATGGAAATGGTGCAGTCTCCGGTAGTCTGACACATTCCGTAAAAAGGCGAATTAAACTGTCCAAAATTAGTCACGTTAAAGATCGCTTTTATCTTTTTATTACCTGCGCAGATCTCTTCCAGTCTGTCTCTTGTTCCGTCTGTTGAAAAATTGTCTATGAAAAGCAGCTCATAATCATATTCGGGAAGATCATTTTCCATTATCTCCACTATCTTTTCACTGATGGGCCCTACGTTTTCAACCTCATTAAAGCAGGGTATCATTATGCTTATAACTTTTTTACTCATATTCTTTCCGCTTCTGCTTTAACAGCCTCGTACTCCCACTTCGGAAGGAACGGGAACATATCATCAAGAGGTGCCGATTCCATTGTTCCGTCCGGAAGCATCTTTGACGATGTCTTCGGTTCAAAATCCTGTGCAGGGTCAAGGACTGCCTCTATGATCATGGCTCCTTCGCTGTTAATGGCTTTTTTGATCTTCGTCTCAACGCTGGAAATTGAATCTATCTTCATATACGAAATCCCAAAGGCGGCAGCGAGTTTCTTAAGATCAGGGAAGGACACGCCGCTGTCCGGATCGATCCCCACATGATCCCTGCCTTTAAAGAGATTCCTCTGGGTCTGCCTTATGGAATGATACCCGTTATTATTCAGGATGATCATCTTTATATTCAGATCATTATGACTAATGGTCTGCAGTTCCTGCATATTCATCATAAAGGATCCGTCGCCGTCTATGGTTATTATCCTTTTCCCGCTGCCGGATACAGCTGCTCCAAGCGATGCCGGAAGCGCAAATCCCATTTCAGCCGATCCTGAATTTGTAAATATCCTGGTGCCCTTCTTCAGTCTGATGCTCTGGAAAACCTGTACACACGCAGCACCGTTTCCGCAGATCACAGCATCCGAATTTGAGAGATTGTCTGAAAGAATACTTAAGAAAGCGTAGGGGTTCATAGGCTTACTTTTTTCAAAGTACTCAGGCTTCGTCACAGGATAACGCTTTTTCAGCCCCTTACACCATCTGAGCCAGGCCCTGTGATCACCTATCTCATCTATGGCTGCATGGGCAAGTTCCGCGCATACATCCTTAACATCTGCATGTATGGGCATATCTATCTTTACGGTAGGTTTACATAACTCTTTTTCATCTATATCGACCTGTATCTTATATGCGTTTTTCGCAAATTCAAATTTGTTATAGCTGATATTCCGGATATTCATCCTGCAACCCAGGACTATCAGAAGATCTGCTGCCTGAGCCACAAAATTAGCAGCTCTTTGACCTACTGTCCCCGGAATTCCTATGTAATAGGGGTTTGTATCCCAGAGGAGATCCTGGGCATTCCAGCATGTAACTACAGGAATCTTAAGGGCGCTGGTGGTTTCAATAAATTCCTTATATGCTTCGCCTAGCCTTATCCCCTCTCCTGCCAGGATAACAGGTCTCCTGGAATCCTCCAGTTTCTGAAGGATCTTATCCGCATCGGATTTATCAAATACCGGCTGTTCGATGCTTTCTGTGTTCTCACTTTCGAATCCGGTGAGATGGTCAGTGTCTATAAGCGTTCCCTGTATGTCAAGGGGCACATCTATCCAGACCGGTCCTCTTCTGCCGTGAGTAGCAAGATACCATGCCTTTTCAAGCTGGTACCTGATCTCATTCGGGTTTGTGATCATAACCGCAAACTTGGTGATCGGCTCTACAACACTTACAATGTCGCATTCCTGATCTCCGAGCTGCCTCAGGCCACATCCTGTGTATCTTACAGTCGTCTCTCTTTTAACCTGACCGGATACCACAAACATAGGAACCGAATCCACCCAGCAGTCAAAGACTCCCGTTATGGCGTTAGTGCCTCCGGGTCCGCTTGTCACACATACAGCAGCCACCTTTCCCGTGAGACGGGTATATCCCTCTGCGGCAATGGCTGATGCCTGCTCGTGATGATTATATACACAGCGAAGCCCCTTATGATGCCCGAATGCATCGTTTAAGTGCATCGCTCCACCGCCTGTAACCGTAAATACGGTATCTACCTTGTGATTAACCAGAAAATCCGCAATATATTCCGCGATCTTAACTTTCATAATCTGACCACCTCTTATGCAAATATACCACAAAAACAAATAAAACGATACCGATCACTCCCATAACTGCTCCGGCTCTGAGGCAGGGTGTCTCGTACTTCAGCATGATGCTGTGGAAACCCTTTTCCACAGGAACAGCCATGTACATAAGATCTCCCCTGATCACTTCCGTACCGACTCCGTCCACATATGCTTTCCAGCCTTTGCTATAGGGGATTGACAGCATGAGTATCTTTTTACCGGACAGCTCGATATTACCGGTAACGATATCCTGTCCGATCTCTATATCCTTAAGCACTTCTTTCTGCAGAGAACCTGTCTTTTCAAGTACTGTTGCCACAGGCTGGCTTCTGACCTCCAGTGAATCAAAAGAATATACTCCGCTTTCCCTGAAGCTTAAAGTGACAGTCTTTTCACCCTTTCCGGTTTCTCCGAGATTAATAAGGAAATTCTCTCTTCCGCAATAGAAATCATTCCGGGAATTGTAGAATTCCAGGATCTGTTGTTTCCCGTCCATCTCTGCCATAATGCTTGTAACGGAGGGTCTTGCATCAGTCTGGTTTTTATCATTGACCTTCGCCTGCTCGTATGGTGTGAGACCTGCCCAGGCTCCCTTATCATACCTCTCTCTTTCCTTATAACCTTTATATTTAAGTCCCTTAAAGAATAGATAGGTTTCCGAATCTTCTGTTCCCTCAAACGTTATGTTAACCAGCGCATTCCTTCTGACCGTAAAGCTGTTATCACTAAGATCCATGTCTCCACTGCCTGTAACGCCCTTCAGCACATCTATGGAATCATCCGTAATGCCGGTTTCCTTATATCCCGCTGCCTTTAATTTTTCTCCGTCCGCATCAGATACCACTGCTCCCGAAAGGAGTGCGTTCTGGCGTCCTGTCACTTTTTCTTTATCAAACGCCTGTCTTGATATGAAAGAATCCACGGTATATCCAAGAGGCAGGGCGTTTTTATTCTCATAAAGAAAAGCATGACCTGATGCAGTATCTTCTTCCCTGATCTTTTCAAACCCTGCAGGAACCTTCCAGAGATCTCCCTCTCCCGCGATATAATACCTGACGGCCGCAAGAGCTTCCAGTCCCGCCCGGCTCTCAACCCCGTCATAATCATAGTCTTTCGGCCAGTTTAGAAACATACTGTTGATAAAGTCCGACACATAGGGACTTGTGAGTGAAAAGTAGAACTGTGTCCCCTTAAACCCTGTCTGTATGGAACTGTTCTGCGTGGTATCAAGCCCTGAGATCTCAGTCCTGAAAAAGCCATCTTTTCCGTTCTCATTCAGTATGCTGTTTGGATTCTTATTCAGAAGGTGATCATCAGCTTCATGGAAATTCTGATATTCGTCAAGAAAGCCGGTTTCAGCTGTGGAATATGCGTACCATCCGTTAAGGAAAAGGCACAAAACCGTCACTATGAAAACAGCATATTTATAAAATCCTCTCGGGGTCTCTTCACTCAAAAGCACGATCGTAAGAGCAAGAAGAAGGACAAATGAAAGAAGCGACTCCTCTTTTCTGACAAAAAAGAAGGCGGTCCCCAGCCAGATCAGAGCAAAGAGAACTATCCTGAACCTGTTTTTTCGCTCAGGATCAAATAAATGGATATCCGGAAGTACGGTGGCTACTATCATGGCAACAGACAGTGCATATGCAAAGGTCCACCGGTTTGTTACATATGCAAATCCGTTAAGGAAAAATCCGCAGGCCGGTATCAGCGTAAAAAATGTAAGACATATAAATCTGTCTCTTACCTGCTTCCTTTTTTTATCAGCAGCGGTCTCAAGAGAACTGTCCGTAAACAGTAATATGACTGCAAAGGCACCAACTGCTGTGTATCCCATCATGGTCCAGCTGCCTGCGTTCCTTGTTATCATAAAGTCAGCTGCTATATCCAGATAGTGCCTGAATTCGTATAAGACCGGCACATACTTGTCCGCCGCAAATCTCTCTGATGAAAACATGAGATTTAATACCGGCAGCAGGATAACTGCAGAGAGCAGAAATGCATCCAATCCGTAAAGGATGAATTTAAGAAAAGTCTTCAGGAGATCCAGTGAATACACTTTAACAGGCTGTCTGACAGCGTACTTTCCCTTTTCCTCAATTATGAAGAGATGCAATGCGTACAGTACAGCGAGCACGAACTCCATATAAAAGAAGTAGAAATTAGCTGCGGCTGCCGCTGCTGTTGACAGTATGAAAATCACAGGGCTCTTTCCCCTGTATATCTTCTCTATCCCATATATGATCCAGGGGAAATAACATACAGGCACCATAAAGATTCCGTGCATCAGACCAAGTATCAGCCCGAAAGCCGAAAAGCAGTAAATGAGTGCCCCGATCAGGGTATAGAAGCGGCTGTTTCCTCTCGAAAGAGACAGCTTTGAAAACCCAAGCCCTCCGATATAGGAACGAAGGAAAAAGAGAAAAGCATAGAAATACTCCATTACCGAAACAGGTACAAAAGCTGAAATAAGAGTCAGCGGATCTCCGATGGCGTAGTAATGCAGTGTCGTGATAATGTCAGAGCCGTATCCAATGGAAAAATCCCACATGGGAAGCGTCAGTTTATGCTGGTTCATAAGCACTGAAATGATCTTTTTCAGGTACTTACTGTAATATAAAAGCCCGTTATAATGCTGTTTTAATCCGTCCTGCTGCCAGATAAAGCTCTTATGGAATACCGGAAAATACCAGAACACAAGGATCGAGACAATACAAAAAAGCACCGTATATGATATTAGATACGCGTGTTTCTTTGTCTTAAATACTTTGTAGAATGAATATATCCTGCTCATGTTAGTGATCTGTTCTGTAATAATGTCATTCTGAGCGCAGCGAAGAATCTATATAGATCCTTCGGGTTAAACCCTCAGGATGACATCAATTTACACTTCATTGTATTTCAGTATCAGCCTGTAAACTTCATTAACAGAGGAAGCTGTCCCTATATTCGGGTATTCGTCCACATCCGTCTTACTCTTAAATCCAAACCCGAATGTAACCCCGATAAAAAGGCTTCCGGCCTTTTCTGCTCCAAGAGAATCAAATTCCGTATCCCCGATCAGAACAGCTTCGGAAACATCTATGCCGAATCTCTCTGCCGTCATCCTTATGGTGTCATGCTTCTTGATATTATCGAAGGCATCAGTTCCGACTATGCTGTCAAAGAGATCACTCATTCCGAAATTATCAATTATCCTCTCCGCCATGTCCTGTTTCTTTAAGGTACACACTGCATTTCGGAAACCCTTTTCCTTAAGATTCTTCAGGCACTCCAGCAGTCCCGGATAGGGATCGCATTCAGTCACATATCCCTTTTCCCGGTAAGACTTTCTAAATATGTCCGCAGCATTCTGTGCCTCTTCCATGGTAAGATGGCAGTTATCCCGGAATCCGAACTGTATGGGAGGTCCTATGAAATTATCGATCTCCTCATCCTTCAGCTGGGGAAGCCCAAGAGTATCAAGGGTCTCCCTCACTGCCATCGCTATTCCCCTTTTAGTGTCAAAGAGTGTCCCGTCCATATCCCAGAGGACCGCTTTTATTTTTTTAGCGTCTGTCATATTTTGAAGGAGTGATAAAGACTATCTCCATATCCTTTCTGAGTTCTTCTATAATATCCCCCGTATAATCATTAAGCCTGATGGCATAATCAGATGCAAATTCATATTCCATCCCCGGATCGGAATAGTTCTTTCCTCTTTCCGGCACATATCCGTCAAAACCTGCCAGTGCCACCTTCTTTACGCCGGTTTTATGCAGGAGCCGGAGGAACATGGGAAGGGAATTATCCGGTATTTCAAAACTTTCATCTATAAGACCGGAATAATCAAGCACATAATCGAAGCTCCCCTTTGCCGCAGTAATATTACTGGTGGCTATAACCGGCAGTTTATTCACTCCCTGCGAAGCGATAAGTCTGGATGACAGCTGCATATACCTCTTTGTATTACTGAGAAAGAGCATGTCCGGCTCGTACCCCTCAGGAATAAAATTGATGGAGACAAGAAGAGGATCGAAATCTTTTATGTAAACCTTAATATCCCTTTCTCTTCCACGTACAGAAGGAGCGGGTCCAAGGACCAGAACGTTGTCAAAACCCTGCAGATGTTCCTTCAGCCTTTTGAGATCTTCCTCATCATTTATCTCATTCTTCTGATATTCGACGTAGAGCTTCTCAATATAGGCCTTGTTAAAGGCAAGGCTCTCCTCCGGTGAGATCCTTGAAAGGATATCATCGATCTGTTTCACAGAAAGCGTTTTCTTTCTCAAAAGATACTGGGGATATTTAGGATGACAGTCATTGCTGGCGCAGAGGAAATACTGCATCTGGTAACCCCAGGGTGCCTTTTCATATATCTTCATTATCCCCGTATCTATCATTTCCAGTATCTGGCTGGTCTGATAACCGGATCCGGTATTCTCGTTCATATAGGCGGTAAGGAGTTCCAGCGGACAGTTGCCAGCGGATTTCCCCATACCGTACGCAGAACCGTCTATTATCACACCTCTCTCCGATTCCGCCTCCATAAGTGCCACAGAATTTGAAAAGGCCAGCTGGAAATTATTGTGGGCGTGATACCCGATCTTTATTTCCGGATCGAGCCGTTCGTCGATCAGATTGAAAATATGAAGGAGATGCCTTCTGTCCAGAAGCCCGTAGGTATCCACTATATACATGGCATAGGGTGCAAGATCATTTATCTCATCCACCAGTTCCTTCATCTCTTCATCATCATAGCCTGTGACTGAAACCGGCTGGGCTCCCACGAGATAGCCTTTCTTCTTTAACTCCTTACAGAAGGCTATGGCTTCATGACGGGTCTTTTTCTTTATCATGACCCTTATGCCGTCCAGCACGGAATCAGCGGCATTTGCGATACGGCTGATATCACAGGTGCCATAGTCTATCATGGCAAAGATCTTTGACGAACCGTGATCAAGACCTTTAAGGATATTGTCCATTCCGGCCGTGTCCGGGGTTATGCTCCTGTCCGGATCATATTCCTCCCTCTCGTCCAGGAATCCGGCTTCCACATAATCAATGCCTGCAGACACGGATCTTTCAAAGAGGTTTGCTATATCTCCCCGTCCGAAACGCCATTCATTTATAAACCCTCCGTCCCGGAGGGTACAGTCCAAAAGTTCTATTTTCTTCATGCCTTTAATGCCGCCTGCCCTATAACGCGGATCATCCTGTCGATCCTTTTGTCATCCATTCCCGGATAAACGCCTACCCAGAAGGTATCTCTCATTATCCTGTCTGTATTTTCGAGGCTTCCAACTATCCTGTAGCGGCTTAAGTCGCCTCTTATCTCATCAAAGCAGGGGTGCTTTGTCAGGTTTCCGGAAAACAGCATCCTGGTCTGGATCTTTTCATCCTCGATAAACCGGACCATCTTATTTCTGGAATACCCTTCCTTTACGGTAATAAGGAATCCAAACCATGAGGGCTTTGCTCCTTCCGCTGCCTTCGGAAGGATAAGCCTGTCCCCGTATTCCGAAAGTCCCTTATACAGCATATCAAAATTCTCCCTTCTTCTCTTCACAAAGGAGGGAAATTTCTCTATCTGTGCGCATCCTATTGCCGCCTGAAGATCTGTAGGCTTCAGATTGTATCCGAAATGGGAATAAACATATTTATGGTCATATCCTTCGGGGAGTTCCCCGTACTGTCCGTCATAACGATGGCCGCAGGAATTGTCGACTCCGGAGGGACAGCTGCAGTCTCTTCCCCAGTCCCGCATGGATCTTATTATCTTATGTAAGAGCGGGTTATCGGTATACACAGCCCCGCCTTCTCCCATTGTCATATGGTGCGGAGGATAAAAACTGGACGTACCGATATCTCCTATGGTTCCGGTAAGACGTTCCTCCCCGTTTATTTCATACAGCGATCCCAAAGCATCGCAGTTATCCTCTATAAGCCAAAGACCGTGTCGGTCACAAAACTCCTTGACAACTTTCAGATCAAAAGGATTTCCCAGAGTGTGGGCGATCATCACTGCCTTTGTCTTTTCTGAGTAAGCTTCCTCCAGCTTTGTAACGTCTATATTGTATTCGGGAATGGTCACATCAAGGAATACCGGCACTGCGCCATACTGGATAACCGGGGCAACTGTTGTGGGAAAACCTGCTGCAACGGTTATTACTTCATCTCCCCTCTTAATACGTCTTTCTTTTAAGAGAGGACTTGTGAGAGTCATAAATGCAAGGAGATTCGCACTGGAACCCGAGTTTACTATGGAAACGTACTTTATCTTAAGATATTCTGCGAATTTCTTTTCAAATTCCACTGTGTATCTGCCTGATGTGAGCCAGAACTCAAGGGATGAATCCACAAGATTAACCATCTCTTCCGCATCATAAACACGGCTGGCATAAGGGATCCTGTCCCCTTCTTTATAGGGTTCTTTTTTTACGTGATACTTATCCGCATATTCCCTCACGAGATCCAGTATCTTATTTCTGGCATCTTTTTCTGTCATATTATCAAAATTCATAAGTTCCTCATCTACACACCCTACGCCCTCTCCCTCCGGGAGAGGGTGGCTCCACAGGAGCCGGGCGAGGGTTCCTTTTAATCCTCTCTATCGCTTAAATATTTCTCTATCTGTCTATATAATTCTTTCCTCACGTCTCCGCCCGACACATAGATCCTGCTCCAGAGTACGGTATTCCTCACTCCTTCTTCTATGTCCCAGACGCTCTTCCAGTTGAGCTTTTCCTTTAATTTCGTACAGTCAAGCTTAAGAAATGCAGCTTCGTGAGGTCCTCCGTCCGGCTTCACCACTGTTTTTAATCCGTCGCCCCATTCCCTGCAGAATATTTCCGATAATTCCTTTGTGCTTTTAACATCCCGGATATCCGGTCCCACATTGTAGTAGTCTGCGTATTTTGGATCTTCATACTGCGCAGCAGCTATCTCTGCATAAACCGTAACAGGCTCCAGCACATGCTGAAAGGGTCTCGTGGAATCAGGATTCCTGAGAACGATATCCTTATTCTCCTCCGCAGCTCTCACACAGTCAGGGATCAGACGATCCGGAGCAAAGTCTCCTCCTCCGATCACGTTTCCGGCTCTGGCTGTTGACACCCTCACACCGTCTTTATCATTGAAGAATGACTTTACGTAGCTATGGGTCACAAGTTCCGAGCAGGATTTACTGTTGGAATAGGGATCAAAACCATCAAGGGGCATTTCTTCCTTAAATGCCACATCAAAGTCATCGTTCTGATATACTTTATCCGTGGTAACATTGAGAAACGATCTTACTGAATCAGTCTGTCTGATACATTCCAGTATATTCACGGTACCCATTACATTTGTTTCATACGTGAGTCTCGGCTCCCTGTAAGAAGTTCTTACGATCGGCTGAGCTGCCAGATGAAATACTATCTCCGGCTTTACCTCCCTGAATACCTGTAGAAGCTTTTCATAGTCCCGCACATCACCGGTAATGTGATCCACATCTCGTTCTAGTTTACATAACTCAAACAACGAGGGATCTGTCGGGGGTTCAAGAGAATACCCTGTGACGAATGCGCCTAATGTTTTCATAAGGGCTGAGAGATATCCTCCCTTAAATCCCGTATGTCCGGTAATAAGTACCTTTTTTCCTTTGTATGATGAAAGTGATATCATTTCCAAACCTTCCATGGAGCATTTCCCGATGCCCATAGCTTTTCCAGCTGTTCTTTCTCCCTCTGGGTATCCATACATTTCCAGAATCCCCTGTGAAGAAAGGCTCTCAGTTCATCATCATGGGCCAGTTTCTTTAAGGGATCTTTCTCAAAAACAGTTTCATCACCTTCGATATAATCAAAGATCTGAGGCTCAAACACCATGTATCCGCCATTTACTACGCTACTGTCCTTTTCCTCTTTTTCGGCAAATTCATGGATGACACCTTCTTTACCGATATCCAGAACGCCGAATCTCTGGTCAACAGCAATAGCTGTTAGGGTCCCGATCTTTCCGTGGGATCTGTGGAACTCCAGAAGTTTCCCTATATCCACATCGGATACCCCGTCACCATAGGTTAACATAAATGTCTCATTGCCGATATATTCCTTTATCCGGGCTATCCTTCCGCCGGTCATTGTGTGGAGTCCGGTATCAACCAGTGTTACCTTCCATGGCTCGGCATAGTGATTGTGAACTTCCATGGTGTTTTTGGAAAGATCAAAGGTAACATCAGACGAATACAGGTAATAATCCGCAAAAAACTCTTTGACGATATGCTGTTTATAACCAAGGCAGATAATAAATTCATTAAACCCGAAATGGGAATATTCCTTCATAATGTGCCAGAGTATGGGCTTATCCCCTATCTCTATCATTGGTTTCGGTTTAAGATGGCTTTCTTCGGAAATCCTTGTTCCGAGGCCACCGGCTAAGATAACAACTTTCATTTCAGTTCCCTGCCAGATATCATTCTTAATTTGTCAATGTCATTCTCAGGATGACATAGAGCCAACAAATCTTCAATAGTATACCATGAATCGTATTTCAAAAACCACATCATATCCATCCGCCGTCCAGAGCTATCACCTGCCCGGTCAGATAATCATTTCCTTCAGAAAGCGACAATATGAGTTCTGCTACTTCCTCAGGCTTACCCATCCTGTCCGAAGGTATCTCAGAGATCAGATACTGTCTCTCTTCTTCGCTTAAAAATGAATTCATATCAGTATCAATGACGCCACAGGCTATGGCATTTACCTGAATGCCTGAGGGAGCCAGTTCCTTCGCAAGAGCCTTTGTAAAGGCATTTATTCCCCCTTTGGAAGCGGAATAAGCAACTTCCATGGAGGCTCCTGCACTTCCCCACTGGGAGGAAATGTTCACGATCTTTCCTGAATGGGCTCTCACCATCTTGGGTATCGCAAGGCGGCATGTATTGAATGCCGATGTCAGATTTGTCCTTATCACCCTTTCCCAGTCTGAGATCCCCATATCCTGCAAGAGACCCACGTATGACACACCTGCATTATTCACCAGTACATCCAGGTCATCAATATCATTAAAAACTCTCTCCACAAAACTATGATCCCCTATATCTCCGGCGTAATGATGCCCGGGAAGTCCTTTTAGGTCATTTACATCCATGTGGCATATAAGGTACAGCTCATATCCTCTGTCAGCGAACTTCTCTGCCGCTGCTCTGCCGATACCTCTGGATGCTCCGGTGATCAGAACTTTTTTCATTCCGAAGTTCCTCTTTTCTTTAATAATGTCACAAATACACTGTAGGTGATAACAGGAACCATCTCCATAAGTACCCTGTTCCCTGAGTCACTTGTCCTGACCGCCAGTACTCCTCCTCTTGCAAAGCAGACTGCAAATACAGTCAAAACCATGGCTGCAGGCAGGAATACCCGGACAGGAATATTCCTAAATCTTCTCCCGATAACCTCAATTACCAGCAGAACAATATAAATAACGATTATTATCCAAAATGTCCCCCAGCCGTTTCCAAGGCGGATGTTCATGATAAATGCCCTGATATTTGTAATGTAACGGCTGTGATTTATAACGAGGAGCCCTGCATTTCCGGCTATAAGGGCAGCGATCAAAAGTACCGGCGTGTATGTTTCCGGAAGACGATTCCTGATTAGAGTTATGTAAACTATAAATGCAGCTATCATCCCGCACATTAATACCGCGGTCTTCATATCCAAAAAGCTGTACAAGGGATTGATCCCTATTTTCAGATATAGGTTGACATAATATCCAACCTCAGTTATGACCAAAGGCAGTCCAAAGGTAAGAAGAAGCTTTTTACCGCTTACACGCATGGTGGACAGAGCAAGCGCCAGACACAGAACCATTACTCCCCCTTCCATCCTGGTCATTATGAGTATTGAACACAGGAATACCAGTAAAAGATCATAGTCGGCGGAATCTGCGTTCTCATCAACGGTCTTTACGAAAATATAAAATACCGCAAAGAAGAATCCCATAAAATACACATTTGACAGTATCCACGAAGAAATAACCAGAAACGGCTCGCTCGTTACGAGGAACAGCGTGCACAGAGACGAAAGGATGATCCCGGTCTTTCCGTTCACGGAGCTTTTCTTTACCTCATCATATAGAGCAGCAAAGAATATGAGTATTGAGTTTATATTAAAGAAATGCTGAATACCGAAAGTCTCGTCAAAACCTAACATAAAGGGCAGACACTGGATTATTGCCGTGGTCTGACCCACATTGGTCAGATATTTGTCCAGGCTTGCGGTATAAAATCCGTCGTGTAGAAGAATTGACGGGTACACCGAATAATAATAAACGGAATCATTTGTAAC
>CACZBM010000024.1 GCA_902779445.1 uncultured Lachnospiraceae bacterium | reverse complement strand
TGACCTACAAAATGTAGTTGCAATTACCTGCATTTTTACTTTGCAACAACCTACATTTTTGCTCTGCAACTTTCTACATTTTTATTTTACAATAAACATCATAGCCTCAATGCTCAATACTTACTCCACGAAATCCATGCGGAAATAATTCTAATGCATCTATTTTATTGCTATATTGGTCGATAAGGTTATCAGCCGCAGCTTCATTACAATATTGCTCATAGATCCATATGGCTAAGTTCGAAACATCATTGATAGCTTCATCAGTTTCCAGAATTTTGTACTTCGACATAGTCCCTCAACCTCTGTTTCATAATCTTTACTGCTTCATCATGAGGTGTAAGACGACCAGCCTCCATATCATCTATACCTTTATCTAATGCGGCAAATAAAACATCTTCTTCATAATCCGTATTCTGAAGAGTAGCTTCCATATTCAGCATCCTCCTATTTATTATAAATACAATCAAGTAAAAATGTATCCATATATGTTATAAATACATAATCTGCCATAGTAAAGAAAATTTATGGTTCTATAATAACGCCTTCGTCAGTAACAGCGCCGTACGTATCTTCTTCGAAACCATATATTCTGCCGACATCATTAGGATCATTGATTGAAGATCCATCACTAAACTGAATATAATACCATTTTCCTTTAGACGGCTTAGGAACATCTCCGCCATAATAATCACCGGTCTTAAAAGTAAAATTATCATCTATTACAATATAGACTCTTTTGTCTCCGTTGGGAAAGAAGTATTCTTCATCGTCGAGCTCTGCTAAAGAATCCTGGGATAGTGTTTCAATGCGGTAATATGTTTTATTCGCTTCCTGACCAGCTGCCATTGAGTAGCCACCATCTTCATTACCTTCTTTTATAAAATATATATTATCCAAGACGAACCATTTTTTGTTAGTATCTCTATCTTGTCCTGCTTTAGTAATTGTGAAGTTTACGCCGTTACATTCAATTGATTTACCTACTGCAGCACTCTTAAAATCATCTTCCGACACCAATGCCAGACTTATTAGCTCTCCAGTAGCTTCCAGATGTCCATCTTTTTTCTTAAATTCGCTATGGATTTCTCCATAATACTGATGGGGTATAGAATAGTCTAAATCAACATCTTCTTCAGAACTCTGACCTGTTTCACCAAATGTACATACATCAACAAATTTCCCTGGTTTATTCTTATACCATTCAAAGTGGAAACATTTCTTAAATGGAGCATTATCAGCATCAAGAATAGTCAAAGATGCGTTAATGTAATCACCCAATAGCGACTTATCATCATTATTCCACCCAAGTTCCAGTGTAGGAGCATAAAAATTAATATCTGCGCAGGCTGTTACATCCGAATTACTGCGAGGAATAAAATCTGCGGAGGCTCCACCGCCTACATCAAGTTCAACATCGGTAATTCTGATGCCCAACACGAATATGGATGGTTCAATACGGAATTTGCCCTCAAATCCACAATTTATCCTAACCTCCTTTATCTTTCCCTCAACCCCTGCATTAAATCGCGGCTGAGCTCCTTTACGATATTCGAATAAAGCGTGTACCGGGTAGCTGGTTTCTAAAGATATTGTGCCATCCATAGAAATTATTAGCTTTATCTCCAGTTCAATCCCGGCTAGTTTTTCTTCGCCATATATGGGAACTTTCATTAAGGGGATTTCTGTTTCAATGCTACCACCAACTTCATATAAAACATCTAGTTCGGTATCAAGCTGAGTCTCAATATTGTTGACAATAAGCTGGTTATCCTTCATACCGATGTCCGTCATAACGCCTATATCAAATTTCGTTAAATTAAAAGAGCAATTGAAAGAAGAATCCCCAGATGCATTTGAATCACTATTTTCTATATTGATGTTAGGAACGGTTACAGAGCCAGACGTGCCATTATCATTATTTTTATATGATATTTTTGCTTCATTATTTGCAACAACAATATCAAAGTTAACGCCAGAATTATGTACGGGTTTATTAAAATGAAAACTAAAATCATCAGTAAATCCGGTTTTTATAACATCTGAATTGCCATTTGTGTATGCCGTGTTCTGAATAATATCTTCTGCAGACATCGATATAATGTCAGACATGATAAAGTGTTCAATCACATCATCTAAAACCACATCTTCAAGCGTTAAAGTCCCATCAGAGGTTACTTTCTTCACGCGTTTAGCGATCTTGCCACCCGTATATTCATCTGCAAATACAATAACAGATCCTGAATCAATGTCGGACACATTTTTAACATAAAGGCTTCCTGCCTCCGCATCATAAGACTCTATCTGATCGTCCGTGAGTACTGCCACCCCATCTGTATATTTAATATCTACATAATCGTCTATCCACAAATCACTAAGATAAAATTCTTTTGAACGTTCTAAAACCGCTACGGCTTCTTCCTGCGAAAGATTATTTTTCAATTGATCATCCGTGATCATTCCTTTATCTAGCGCAAGCTTAATATAATCATCATCTGAGGGAAGGTCAGATAACCCCAAATATATCTTGATACGGTATTGGCCGGCGGCTTTAAGAGCCGTAATAGCTGCATACTCTCCGGATACCGCTTTATTACCATCAAATTTAGAAGTATCCCCCAGCACCCCCCATTCATACGCTGTCTGAACAGCAGCAAAATATGGCTCATCAGACGTTACATCCTTGAAATAAGGAGTACTGTTACTGTACTCATTCATATAAAAATCATCAGCGAGCATTTCTATCCATTCATGCCGCGTAAAAGATGCTTCTTTATTATTGCTTTTTATAATTATTATTATGATAGCAGCGACCAAAATGATCGCTGCTATGGAAAGAATCAGGATATTTCTTTTCTTATTATCCATTTAGTCCCCCAATTAGGATATAAATACTCTAATTTATTATTTATAATAATAATCCATCCACTTATTTGCTGTTTCCACATCTACTTTTCCGGAGTTAAGCATGTTCAGTATGTTTTCTTTTGCGGTTTTATCTCCGTAATAATCCGCTTTAGCATAATATTCGCATGCCTTATCACAATCCACGTCTGTACCATAACCGTTTTCGTAAAGATAACCTGTATCTAGCATAGCTGTTATATATCCTAAATCAGCACCTTTTATAGCATATTCCAACGCTTTCGCATCATCTTTTTCGATTTTTTCACCGTTGTGATACAAATGTGCTAATAAATCATATCCATTTCCATCACCGGCGGCCCCTGCTTTTTCATACCACTCTATCGCTTTATCTACATCCATATCAACACCAAGGCCGCTGTCATAATACCACCCTATCCATGACATACAATTAGAACTGCCTAAATCAGCACCTTTATTAAAGTATTCAAATGCTTTAGCATGATCCTGCTCTACACCTACTCCTTCCGAATACATATAACCCAATCTTTTTAAGGATGTTTTTGTGTCCTTCTTCTCATACCATTCTATCGCATTATCGTATTCTTCTGCATATTCATATGCCAATCCTATATCGCTCATATAATCAGGCTTCCAGTCTTTAGATAATTCTTCATATTTGGAAGCATATTCATCTACTTTATTGAGATCTTTATCTATCTCATCATAATAGCCAACATAAGCTTCCATAAGGCCGTCATATGCACCTGCAACCCATTCTGTTTCATCACCGGTGAGTGCAGTTTCGTAGTATTCCAATGCCTTATTGCAATCAGCGTCGGTATTTCCGCCGCCCTCTATATATAAAGTTCCAAGCCCGTAATTACCTTCAATGCATCCGTCAGCAACAGCCTTTTCGAATAATTCCTTAGCTTTATCATAATTCTTGTCGATACCATCTTTTTCTGCACCATATTCATATAAAAATCCAAGCCCTAAATTAGCCATGCTGTTTCCAAGATCAATTGCTTTTTCGTATGCGCTCTTAGCTTCTCCATACTCCTCCGCCCTGTCATGGATTCTGCCTATATAGTAATAAGCATCTGCGCTGTCGAGATCAGCTGCTTTCTGAAAAGCCTCGAGTGCTTTATCATTATCAGCAGTCTTTCCATTCCGGGCATAATAATAATCAAGTCCTTCATTCATAGCCACTTCTATAATCTCCTCGGGAGACGGTTCCGGCTCTGCTTCTTCCGTAGCAGCCACCTCGGAAGCTGCTTCTTCCGTAACCGGAGTAACTTCTGCTTCCTCACTGCTCTGCTCAGCAACAGGTGCAGATGTACCGGACTGACCGCAAGCTGTAACAAAAGACATAGAAATAATTGAGACAATAGCAACTATACATTTTCTTTTCATTGTCAAAATCTCCTCATATATAAAATACAAATGGAAAAACCATATAAAACAGGGACATATTAAAACAAGAATAGGCAAAAGTCAACCGTACGCCGTTAATGTTGCGCCGTTAATCGCCCTATACTGCCAATAGATTTGATAAGGGTAACGGCAAATATGACATATTCTGATGTGATAATTTTTAGACTAAACGAATTATGCCAACAGCATGGCATAACCGTGAATAAACTCGCAACAATGAGTGGAATAACTCAAAGTACAGTAGAAAATATCATGGCAGGAAAGACAAAAAACCCCAAGCTAAAGACCCTTCACAAAATCGCAGTTGGCTTGAACATGACAGTATCAGAGCTCTTAGACTTCCCACAAATGAACGAAACACAGTTTGAGGATGAATAGGCGGAACATAGATAATTATGAGTCCTGCATCATAGCAGTATGACTGATAATGAAGTGGGGAATTCATCCCCGCTTCTTTTTTTCTTCAATAGCATTTATATACATCCCCATCAGGCCAGTTATGATATTCCACGCATTCTTCAAGCATCCACGAGAGGGTGCTGGGCGCCGGTGGCGCCCGTTTAGCACCGCCGGCTTTATGCCGGCGCGGTGTCGAACCTGTTCGAGGCCCGACGGGCCTCGATAAAGAAAGAGACGGGTTTGACCCCGTCTCTTTCTTTATCAGCGTCCACGAGAGGATTCGAACCTCCGACCTACCGCTTAGGAGGAAATAGAAAATTCAAAAACACAGAAAGGACGGGCGTTTCCGCATCACATTTTAAATTGTCACCCACTTTGTCACCCATTTTATAGTAAGCGAAATAAATAATTTCGTTTACAATATATTCTTCACAACTTAACATTTAATAAAAATCATATATGAAAAAGCGACCATCCTGTGATCGCCGCAGCTTTTATTTCTTTATCAATCCTGCATATATAGAACGCTGAGACTGTGGGATTTTAAGAGAATCCATAGCTTTCTCAACATTTACTCCAAAGGAATCCATTACATTTTTTATATCTACTAACTTTGTTTCCCGCTCTTTTTCATTTACCTTTTCATCTACCCGGTCCTTCATGATCTCCATCAATACATCACCAGCCATATCGTTCCTCCTTATCTCCTCAAAGATCTGAGGGTTCTTCACTGCCAGCAGTTCTATCAGGACTCTGTAATGATCCCTTAGATTATTGGCCTTTTCCCTGTCTGCGGCTATTATTATGTGTTCCACATCCTTTTCTGCCGCTTTATCCGTTAATGCCCTGTATGCTGCGTATTCCTCGCCCTGAAGTTCCCCCGTGATAACTATCTGAAAAGGGATGTCCGTTATTCCCTTTACAATATAGATTCCCGGTGCATCACCTTTGATGAGATTTCCGGATCTCTCCATTGCCTTAAAGAGCTTCGGATTCTTTACTGCACGGAAGATTGATATCGTTACCTCGTCTGCTTTAATATCTCCCTCGTGTTCTGCGATTCCGATATAAAGATACGCATAAGCGGCTATCTTTCGGATCACCCGTTCATTCAAAGAATCATGGGGATTCTTATATTCAAGGATGTTATGCTTACGGAAGATCTTAAAAATGTCCTTATCAAACTCAACCTTTTTATCTTCGATAAGGACCACGTAGTCAGCCCTTGGCGGTTCTTCTCCCAGAACCTCTTCTGTCAGTAAGCGGATACTGTTTCCGTATTTATAGGTTTCTATCCTTAGAAGGGCTTCAAATCCCGTATGCCAGTCACTGCGGGGTGTAGCCAGAAGCTCCTTTAAGGCCGCCCGGTGAAAGGCTATTTTCTCTTTACGTTCCTTATCTGTCATGATCATATTTTACTATCATTCTATATAAATCTCAACAATCCGGAAAAAAGCGACAGCGCATTGCACATAGCAAAAGAGCTCTCCCTGAATGGGAAAGCTCCTGCATTGTTTCCTGTCAGATGTAGTGATGATCTACTTCCACTTCCAGCTCCATCCGCCTGCTACCTTATCAAGATCTGCATCGTCAAGGATAAGACCGTCATCATGAATATCCTTCTTGACCCCGTCAAGGATCTTCTTTGCCTCTTCCTCTGTCTTCGCGTTCTCAAGCTTTTCCTTTAATTCCTTTGTTAATTCCATTTCATTACCTCCTGTTTTCCTATGCATCATCAGTTACCTTGGCTTATAAACAAAAAACGGCACCCACCGGTGCCTTCAAGCATTAAGCTCAAAGGAACCGGCGAATGCCGTTATTGTCCCGTATATTAAAGCAGACTTTACCTTATCTGTCTGTCTGTCTGTCTGTCTGTCTGTCTGTCTGTCTGTCTGTCTGTCTGTCTGAAGATAGTCTTAGAATTCATACGTGTCAAGTCCTTTATATAATATCTTCCGGGTTCTTGTTGTTATGAGCGTCACGTTATCAGATCCGCTCCAAAAACATCCTCACATATATTTATACGTTGAAGCCAGAGAAATGGCAATCTCTTTTTTTACCCAGAATTTTTCTGTATTATCATAATTACGCCTGTTTATTTGGCCTCATCAGTCAGACCTTCGGTCTGACAGCTTCTCCCAGAGGGCGAAGCCTTTCTTCTATTCGCCGTCCACGAGAGAGGCCTCGAAATGAGAAAGGATAGGGATGAAACCCTATCCTTTCTCATTTCCAGCGTCCACGAGAGGATTCGAACCTCCGACCTACCGCTTAGGAGGCGGTCGCTCTATCCTACTGAGCTACGTAGACATATCACACAAAATTCACATGCCCCTGAAGCCATATCACGCCCTTGAATCTGCGGCCGGGCGCCGGCTCTCCCAGAAGGTCTTTCTCGTTAATACATACATCCAGGAACATGTCGTTACAGTTCACAGTTATAACATAAATAGCTTCTTTGGTCAAACTGTTTTCCGTCTTCCGGGCCTCCTCGATCTCCCCCAGAACAGAATACAGATCACACTCGATCCCCCACGGCATAAAGAAGGTATCGACCAGAGAAAGGATATCCTCCTGGCGGATCCTGCGGGAAATGGCAGAATAGGTATCTATGTCTTCCATTGTAAGATCATCGATAGCATTTTCATCCCCGTCCCTTGCAGCCTGGAGAAGATCGTGTCGGCTCTGTTCCTTCTCTTTAACCGCACTTACCCTGACCGGATCTTTCATAAGCGGAAGCATAATGGAGCCTTCCGTACTCAGGGCAGCAAACGACACGGAAGAGTATGCTTCCGGTTTGTTTCCGTTATTCAGCTGTTTCAGGTAATCCATCCTGTTCTGAAGATAAAAGATAAGACTCACTCCCACTTTCAGATCATCACATAATCCTGCGTAGGAGTCTTTATCGATATGCCGTTCAACAGCGATCTCTTCGTTCGAACTGACGTTCTGCCCGATGATATAGGGATAATAATATTCGTACTCAAACTCCACATCTTCCGAATAATTACCGCAGACCGCTATCCCGATAAGGCTTGAATATTCTTTCCTGAATTCTACCGCTATCCCCTCTGTATCAACAGAAACATACTGTCTTTCAGTAGGATCCTTTAGAACGTCATTTAATAATCGCTTCAGGTCTTTTCTGCTTTTTATCTTACTGAAACCGATCGCCCTTAGATATTTATGCATTCTGGTATTTATCTTTCTGTCACATTTTAGGAAGACTTCTCTACTCTTTTAGATGCTTCCTTTATCACTCTTTCGTGATGATCTTTGGAATTACTGTTAGAAACAGCCTGTTCCAAAGCTTCTTTTTCCTCAAATCCAAGATCTATAGCTGACTTACCGGCTACGATCTCCTTGGTATATGTATAACACCCATTATTAGAGTGAACGGAATTCATGATAAATCCATTATCATCTTTATCAAGCATGCAGAGAGCAAAGCTCAGTTTTCCGCCCATCTCATGGAAGGCATCATATTTTACAAGGCCCATCTTCTGATAACAGGTCTGAATAGTTTTAAGGAGTGAATCAATATCCCGGCGGTCTTTTCTACTGGCCTGCTTTAGATCCGAAATATCCGAAAACAGATTTTCAAATTGGGATTCAAGGCTTTTCCCTTCATTACCCTCCATGAACATTTCATACTTTTCTCTAAGGTTTCTGAACTTAGCCATCTGTACAAAGTGGAGTATCAGAATGACTATAAACAGAACAAAGAAAAATATCCAAATATATGCGGGATCGAGCCACTCAAATCCCAGTAAACTCATAATATAACTGCTATTCATTTATGCCTTTACCTTTACCAATCTCTTTACTAATTCTTCCAGTTCTTCAGGGGAATAATACTCGATCTCTATTCTTCCCTTCTTCTGGTCTCTTGCCTTAATACTGACTTTAGCTCCGATGCTCTCTCTTATCTCATCCTCATATTTTCTGAGGATAAGATCCAGCGCTTCGGTATTCTTTTTCGGTGCTGTCTTCTTCGGAGGTTTGTCAAATTCCCGTACCATTTTCTCTATCTCACGGACGGTCATCTGTTCATCAAATATCCTGCAAGCCATTTCATACTGCTTGTCTCCGTCTGAGATCGGAAGCAATGATCTGGCATGTCCCTGTCTTAACTTTCCTTCTATTACCATCTGCTGAACTCTCATATCAAGTTTTAAGAGTCTCATGGCATTAGTTATGGTTACGCGGTTCTTTCCTATCCGTTCACCCAGCTCATCCTGTTTAAGGCCATAGTCGGATAATAACCTTTTATAGGCCTGTCCCTCTTCTATGGGATTGAGCTTCTGTCTCTGAAGATTTTCGAGGAGCTGGATCTCTACCTTTTCCTGCTCATTAAAATCTCTTACGATAACCGGGACTTCACGGAGTCCTGCAATCTTTGCAGCTCTCCATCTGCGCTCTCCGGCTACTATCATATATCCCCTGTCCTTTTTCTGAACCAGCAGGGGCTGGAAAATATTATGAGTCCTTATGGAATCTGCGAGTTCATTCAGCTCATCTTCGCCGAAGTCTTTTCTCGGCTGCTCCGGATCAGGCTCAAGCTTCGTTAGCTTTACCCATAATATCTGGTCTTTATTTTCTGTCTCGGTCTTTCTCTCCGCCTTACTTCCTACGTCGATACTATCCGGAATAAGCGCATCAAGTCCTCTTCCCAATCCTTTTTTTAATGCCATATCCTTTGCTCCTTATCTCGCTTTCATAACCGCTTCTGCAAGCTTCCTGTAACTTTCAGCGCCTGCGGATTTTGCATCATACTGAGTTATCGGCATTCCGTAACTGGGTGCCTCTGCAAGACGTATGTTTCTCGGAATGATAGCTTTATAAATATCATCTCCCAGATGCTCTGTAACATTCTCCACTACCTGCTGTGAAAGATTTGTTCTGGAGTCATACATGGTAAATACAACACCCTCAATATCAAGCCTGGGATTCAGTCTTTCTCTCACAAGATTTACTGTTCTGATAAGCTGTGATAATCCCTCCAGCGCATAGTATTCACACTGGATCGGAACCAGTACATTATCAGCTGCTACAAGCGCATTTACAGTAAGTGTGCTTAAAGAAGGAGGGCAGTCGATGACAACATAGTCAAAGTCCTCTCTTACTTCTTTTAACTTATTGTCCAGAATATATTCCTTCTCGGAAGTTCCTATAAGTTCAATCTCTGCAGCTGCCAGATTGACGTTTGACGGAACAAGGGAAACGAAGGGTATTACATTTTCTATTATACAGTCCGAAATAATGGTCTCTTCATCTAACAGGAGATTATAGATCGTAGTTTCCGTATCCCTCTTATCCACGCCGAGACCACTTGTGGTATTTCCTTGGGGATCACTGTCTATAACAAGCACCTTTTTCTTTTTTTCTGCAAGGCAGGCTGCCAGGTTAATGGCTGTGGTAGATTTACCAACGCCGCCTTTCTGGTTCGCGATCGCTAAAACCTTTCCCATATATGCACCATCCCTCTTAATTTCATTTTTTGTTTTTCTCTTTTAGAGCGCGTGGGATTTATTATAACATATCTGTCTGATTTTTAAATATTTAGTTTGTGTAATTCTGAAATTGTTGATGTCATTCTGAGCGCAAGCGAAGAATCTTCTATAGCTGTAGGACAGATCCTTCGCGTCTCGTCTCCCGACTCGGTCCGCGCTAAACGCGTGCCACTGGCACGCAGCGCCGCTCAGGATGACTATTGTGTAATTCGTTTCACGTGGAACGCAAAACCAATATTATGACTTAAAAATGTTTCACGTGAAACATTCTGGTGGTCTGATCAAACTCGGACACAAAATTGTTTCACGTGGAACATAATTGTGTCGATTGTTTGTTCTCCACTAAAATGTTTCACGTGAAACATTTATCCTCATCCGTCACGGCTTCGCCGTGCCACCTTCTCCCTTTGGGGAGAAGGCTAAAAATCATAGCGGTTTCTTGTTGGGCACGCCCGCTTTTCGGGGATAAGTCTTTGGCGTCTTCTTTGTCTTTTTTATAAAGATAAGGCTCCTCTGATCATCCCCTCCCGGTAGATCATATTTTTCTAACCGGCCAGGTTCCCCTCCCATTGTATTGATAGCTTTTGCCGCTTCCTTTAATTCTTCTTCTCCTGTTACTCCCTTATATGACAAGAACAGTCCACCCTGTTTTATAAATCCAAGGGATAACTCAGTAAGGGTAGACAGATTTGCTACCGCTCTTGATACCAGGACATCATATTTTTCTCTGTAAAGATCATCATGTGCGAGATCTTCTGCTCTGCCGTGTACAAAAGAGATCTTATCAAGCCCAAGTTCCCTGGCTGCCTCTTCAATAAACCTTAGTTTCTTATTAACAGAATCTACAAGGGTAAACTCTGTCTCGGGAAAAAATATCTTTAATGGTATCCCGGGAAATCCACCTCCGGTTCCGAGGTCCATTACTTTCTCTACCCCGTCAAAAGAAAAATACCTGACCACAGCAAGACTATCCAAAATATGCTTCCTCATAAATTCATCATGGTCAGTAATGGTCGTCAGGTTCATTACTTTATTCTTCTTAATTAAGAGATCATAATAACGCTCGAGTTTTTCGAGCTTTTCAGGGGAGATGGGAATATTAAGTTGAGAAAAGTATGTAGTAATCATTGGTACCCTCATTCGTCTGTCTTCGGCAGCCACCTTCTCCCAAAGGGAGAAGGCTTTAAATCTCCGTTTCTTTGCCCAATGGAGAAGTAAATTTCATCTTCCGATCGAATCCAGATATACTGTCAGCACCTGAATATCTGCAGGTGATATTCCCTGGATCCTGGAAGCTTGTCCAATATTTTCAGGTCTAAAGTCATTTAACTTCTGCTGGGCTTCCAGTCTTATCCCGTGAATTGTCTTAAAGTCTATATCAGCAGGTATCCTCTTCTTTTCAAGTTTCTTAAACTGCTGAACCTGTCTCTTCTCTCTTTCGAGATATCCCTTATACTTTATCTCAATATTGATCTGCTCTGCAGCTGCTTTTGAAACCTCAGGTCTCTCCGGATCCAAGGGAGCAATGATCTCGTAGGACAGCTCCGGTCTTCTTATCAGTTCTTCTAAACTTGCAGCAGTACCAAGAGGTGAGCTGTTAACTGACTGCAGGAAATCCGATGTACTTTTCCCTGCACCGACTTTTATTTCTTTTAGTCTCTCTATTTCTGACCGGATCTCTTCTTCTTTCTTTTCAAGGATCTTCATCTCTTCATCAGAAACAAGTCCTGCCTCATACCCTTTTCTTCTGAGTCTTATATCTGCATTATCCTGTCTCAGCAGTAAACGGTATTCCGCACGGCTGGTCATCATGCGGTAGGGTTCCAGACTGTCCTTTGTAACCAGGTCATCTATAAGGACACCTATGTATCCCTCAGATCTGTCAATTATCAGTGGATCTTTTCCCTTGAGTAACATCGCCGCATTGATCCCTGCTATAAGGCCCTGGGCTGCAGCTTCTTCATATCCTGAACTTCCGTTACTTTGTCCTCCGGAAAATAGTCCTTTTATCTTCTTAAATTCGAGGGAGGGTTTTAACTGCTTTCCTACAAAACAATCGTACTCTATAGCGTAGGCATTTCTTACTATATTGGCATTTTCCAGTCCGGGTACAGAACGGTACATTTTTAGCTGTACGTCCTCCGGCATGGAACTACTCATGCCGTCCACATACCATTCATTTGTATGAAGGCCTTCCGGTTCCAGGAATACCTGATGCCTGTCCTTATCCGGAAACTTTATCACCTTGTCTTCAATAGAGGGACAGTACCTGGGTCCGGTTCCCTCTATGACACCGGAAAAAAGCGGAGACCTGTCAATATTTTCCCTTATGACTTCATGAGTCTCACCGTTTGTATATGTTAAGAAGCAGGGTACCTGCTCCTTCTGTACTGTATCCGGATCAGTGGAAAATGAGAAAGGAACCACCGGTTCATCTCCGTACTGGGGAACCATCTTTGAAAAATCTATGGATCTTCCGTCGATCCTGGCAGGGGTACCTGTCTTAAATCTATGAATGATAACACCTGCTTTTATTAGTGACGCTGACAGGTTATTTGCGGCCTGCAGACCGTTCGGTCCGGTATTTGTGATAGCTTCTCCGCAGAGACATCTGGCTTTCAGATAAACTCCGGTACATAAGACCACCACCTTTGCAGTATAGATAAGTCCTGTATATATACGGACTCCCTTTACTTCTCCGTCTTCAGTAATAAGTTCTGTAACCTCTGCCTGCTTTATGGTCAGATTTTCCTGATGCTCCAGAACTTCTCTCATGGATCTGGAGTAATCAGCTTTGTCTGCCTGTGCACGGAGTGAATGAACCGCCGGTCCTTTTGAGGAATTTAACATCTTTGACTGAATAAAAGTCCTGTCTATATTTTTTCCCATCTCACCCCCAATGGCATCTATCTCTCTTACAAGATGTCCCTTTGAGCTTCCTCCTATGTTGGGATTGCAGGGCATTAAGGCAATACTGTTTACACTTACTGTGAAAACTATCGTCTTTATCCCAAGTCTTGAAAGGGCGAGAGCAGCTTCACATCCGGCATGACCTGCGCCGATCACCACTGCATCAAAATCATTTATTATGGTTTCCATTGTCATTTCCCCATACAGAATTCACTAAATATCCTGTCAAAAAGATCTTCATCTGTATCTTCACCAATGATATTCCCGAGATGGGAATATGCATCCATAAGATCTACAGTGAAGAAATCTTCGGTCATTTTATCTTCGATACTCTTTATCACAAGTAAAAGACTGTCTTCCGTATACTTTAATTCCTTTATCTGCCGGACATTGGTAATATAAATGTCTTCGCTGTTTTGAATTTCTCCTGATAAAAAGTATTCTTCTATCTTCTTTTTTAACTCGTACAATCCTTTTTCTGTCTTCGCAGAAAACTCTATCACAGGATCGGTGAAATAAGAAGTGTCCGGGTCTTCAACCTGGAGATCTGTTTTATTTTTCAGGATGATGCACTTTTTATCATTAGCTTTTATAAGGTCGTAGATCTCCCTGTCTTCTTCCGTGATCCCTTCGGATGAATCTATGGTAAATAAGATAAGGTCCGCAAGATCGATTGATTCTCTTGATCTTTCCACTCCTATCTTTTCAACGGTATCCTCGGTTTCTCTGATCCCTGCCGTATCAAAGAGGATTAGGGGTATCCCTGAAAGAGAAACCTCGGAAGATACAATATCTCTCGTGGTTCCCGGAATATCGGTAACGATCGCTTTATTCTCCCCACTTAAAAGGTTAAGGATCGAAGATTTTCCGACATTCGGTTTTCCGGCGATAGCTGTTCTGATCCCTTCTTTTAATACTCTGCCGGTATCGGAGTCTGAGATCATCTTTCTAACGGATCTTATTAGTTCTTCTATTATCTCTTTCAGTTTTTCCGGGTATCCCTCTAAACTGTAGTGCTCCGGATCATCTAGCGCAGATTCTATAAATGCAGTCTCATGAAGTATCTTGTCTCTCATACTGACTATCTTATTATGAACTGCTCCCTTCAGAATAGAGAGAGAGTTTTTCCTCGCAAATTCATTCCCGGAAGATATCACATCCATTACCGCTTCTGCTTCGGTTAAGTCAATCCTCCCGTTCATGAAGGCTCTTTTGGTAAATTCTCCGGGTTCAGCAGGTCTTGCTCCTCTTTCTGTGATCAGAGATAAAACCCTTCTTAAAACATAGGTTCCTCCGTGACAGCTTATCTCTACTACATCTTCTGCAGTATAAGATCTGGGTTTCTTAAAAACACTTACCAGTACTTCATCTATCGTATCATTTCCATCAAAAACAAAACCATATTTTACCGTATGGCTTTCCTGATCAATGATATCCGTTTTTTTACCACTTTTATTAACTATTATAGAGTCAGCTATTTCTATAGCTTTTTCACCGGAGATCCTAATAACACCTATTCCGGAATTTCCGGGGGCGGTAGCGATAGCTGCTATGGTGTCGTCAGTGTTGTTGATCATGGGTAATCCTTCTAAAAAAGCCGCACCGGTAACCGGCACGGCATTTTATCAAAAAAATCATTTCTTAAGGGTGATAACAACTCTTCTGAATGGCTCATCACCTTCTGAATGTGTAACTACATATCTGTCTCCCTGAAGTGCGGAATGGATTATCCTTCTCTCATAGGGATTCATGGGCTCAAGTGATACCGGCCTCTTTGTTCTCTTTACCTTAAATGCCAGATTCTTAGCGAGGTTTTCAAGAGTCTTCTTTCTTCTGTCCCTGTAATCTTCGGTATCAACCTTAACCCTGATGTATTCAGCGGTTCCCTTATTTACGATAAGGCTTGTAAGGTACTGAACAGAATCCAGTGTCTGTCCCCTCTTTCCGATGAGTATTCCCATCTCGGGACCGGATAATTCGATATTTAAGGCATTATCTGTGAAGTCATAGGAGATCTCTGACTTTACTTCGAGATCCATTGCCTTAAAGAGATCTGAAAGGAACTTATTTGCGTTTTCCCTGATCTCCTCTACATTTACATTTACGACACTTGCAACTGCAGGAGACTTCTCTTCCTTAGCTGCAGGCTCTTCTTTCTTTGCCTCTGCAGGTTTCTCTTCTTTTACGGAAGTTTCTTCGATATCCTTTGCCTTCTTTTCAAGATATCCCTCTTTAACCCTTGCCTTGATGATAGTGGGCTTTGCGTTAAATCCGAGGATTCCTGACTTTCCCATATCTACTATTTCATATTCGATCTCAGATGCATCTACTGAAAACTGCTTGCTGGCATCTGATATTACGCTTTCAAGAGATTTTCCAGAAAATTCTACATACTCCATAATCTGTATTCCTTTCTTATTCTTCGGTCTTTCCGGAATTCTTTTCGTTATATTCCTTAACAAGATTGGCTCTCGCTGCTATTCCGGAATTGCCGGCATTTTTATTAAGCTTCTCCATTTTCTCAATGGCAGCTTTTCTCTCTTCTTCTGTCTTTTCCGATGAACCGTCAGAAACAATGTTGGCAGTTTTCATCTTAGCCCAGCTGGATATTGAGTTACCGGAAGATGTATTTCCTGATGATGCTGAAGCAGCTTTTCTGACACCTTCCTTTTCCAGATTCTTTTCAACGAGCTTTTCTATATCCATGTGGTCGATGTGTCTGTTTATGAGCACCTGTTCGATACTTCTGATGACTGCACCGGCTATCCAGTAAATACCCATACCTATAGGCAGGCTTAAGCAGAAAAATGCTGAAACAATGGGCATTGTGATATTCATGGACTTCATCATCTGAGCTGTGGAATCACCGCTGTCATTCTTTGCGGGCTGCGGCATGAATAAAGTATTGATCCACTGTGTAAAAGCAGCAAGCAGGGGGATCATTACCGCTCCCACGATCATAAGATACTTTCCGTTTGAAAAAGCAACCTTTATCGTATCAATGGGAGAATATGCCACATTCAATCCGAGGAAAGTATTGAACCTCTCAAACTGGGTAAGGACTTTATTAAATATATCCTGATCCAGTCCTTCTATACCTTTGATCAACTGCCAGTCAGCTATGGACGCCCTGTTAAGAACATCTATTACGGCATTTACAGCATCATCTCCAAGGAAATTACCGTTTTTTACGTAATTGGCGTACTGCCCTTTGGAAGTGATAGAGAGATTTGACAGAACTTCCACACCGTTTGAAGTGGTAAGAATATTATCTGCCAATTCTTTTAAACAGTCATAAACCTTTGTAACATATGCAGGAATACTGTAGATAACACGATAAAGCGCGAACAGTATCGGCATCTGGATCACAAGCTGCAAACAGCTTCCTGTAGGGGAAACGCCATATTTTTTATATATGAACTGCATTTCCTCATTCTGCTTTGCCATGGAATCCTGATCTTTTTTACCCTTATACTTTTCCTGGATAGCTTTGATCTCAGGGTTCATTTTTGCAGAAAGCTTACTGAATTTCTGCTGCTGATATGTAAGAGGCAGCAGGCAAATGTAGATGATTATTGTGAAAATGATGATCGCTACACCTACATTCGGAACAATATTAAAGATCACATTTAAGAGAGCTCCCAGGATCTTTGCGATAGGTCCGAGGATTGCTCCACTATTCTGTGTCAGCAGAATACCTGACAAGTTTTCTTCCTCCTAAACTGATATCAGAACCTGAAAATGACTTATAACTGAGCGGAACAGGATCAACTCCCCCTTTTGAAAAAGGATTGCATCGGAGAATTCTCCATACAGCAAGCGCTCCTCCTTTTACCGCCCCGAATCTTTTTACCGCTTCAAGTCCGTATGCTGAACATGAAGGATAATACGGGCATCTGGTTGTTTTAAGAGGAGATATATAATCCTGATATATTCTGATCACAAAAATAAGAAATCTCTTCATTTAGTATCTGACTGAAGGATAACCCTGTGTGCTCTGCCCAGATGAAGTAAAGACTTTTCCACATCCTGACATTTCAATGGTTTTTCGTCTGATTTCTTTTGAGGATTGGCGCTTTCGCGAGCCACGACTACTATATCCAAACCACTATTGAATTTATCCTCATGTAGTCTGTATGCTTCTCTCACTAACCTCGTCAGCCTGTGTCTTACAATGGAATTACCCACTTTTTTGCTGACGGATATTCCAAGGCGGTTTTTAGATAAGTTGTTTTCCAGTATATACATTACAAAGTAACGATCGGCTTTCGATCTTCTTTTCCTGTAAACAGCCTTGAAATCTAATGTTTTTTTTAAGCTTGAAAAATTCTTCATTAAATCAAAGACCCCGCAGCAGAGCTACGGGGAATGTCTTAAATGAGATTAAACGGTAAGCTTTGCTCTGCCCTTTGCTCTTCTGGCTGCAAGAACCTTACGACCTCCGGGAGTGCTCATTCTTGCGCGAAATCCATGAACTTTATTTCTCTGTCTTTTCTTGGGTTGATATGTCATCCACATATTTCATGTTCCTCCTATAACTGATGGTATAAATTTATACCGGAAAACACAGCGTTCATTATATAGTGAGAAAATATGCTAGTCAAGGCAAATTTACATAATTTTATCCACCGATTGTTAATAAATTGTGGATAATTGTTGATTAATGAAAAATCTTTCCACTAAAATTTCAAAAACACTGAATTATCAACGTTTATTATACTTAAAACTTATCCACAGTTATCCACAATGAATTGAAAATTTTTTATTTTTGTATAAGTTCTTTAACTTGTCCAAAAATTATTAACACTCTGTAATGCCGTTTATACGCCCATATAAGGGTTTTCCACAAAAAGTACGCAATTCTGTGTTTCTTGAATATTAACCTTATTTGAGTTAAAATAATGATGTTGTGAATTTTTAACATTGGTGGACTATATGAACGAACGTGAAGAACTCCTTAAAAACTGGGAAGACATTAAACTTCAGATCAAAAATGAAAATAATGATATCTCAGATGTAGCTTTTAATACCTGGATCAATCCTCTTAAGATAGGAAATATCATAAATGATACGGTTCAGATAATAGTTCCCTCAGAACATGCAGGTGACGGAACCGGCGTAGGGATCATAAAAAATAAATATTCTTCTCTTTTAAAAGTAACCATTTCCGAAAAGATGAATAAGATCTACAATGTCGATTTTATAGGAGAATCTCCTGAAACGGAGATAAATGAGACTGGTCTTTCTTCCAGAAATGAATCAGTTTCTTCCTATAATAGTGTGGATTATCTTTCTTCCGATCAGAAATCGAATTTAAATCCCAGATATACCTTTGATACTTTCGTAGTCGGTTCCAATAACCAGCTGGCTGTTTCTGCTGCAAAGGGAGTAGCTGAAAATCCCGGAAGTGAATACAATAATCCTCTTTTTCTTTACGGAGGACCGGGACTTGGAAAGACTCACCTCATGCATGCTATCGGATCTGAGATCATTAAAAGAGATCCTTCAAAGATAGTCAGATACGTTACTTCCGAGGAATTTACAAATCAGGTTATAGAATCAATTCAGAACGGAAGCATACAGAAATTAAGGGTTATATACAGAACTGTTGATGTTCTGCTTCTTGATGATGTTCAGTTTATTATAGGTAAGGATAGTACCCAGAACGAATTCTTTAATTCATTTAATGAACTTCGTAATCAGAATAAACATATCATTCTTTCATCCGACAGACCTCCCAAAGATCTTGATAAGCTGGAAGAACGCTTAAGATCCAGATTCGAATGGGGACTTACTGTAGATATAACCCCTCCCGATTATGAGACGAGGATGGCTATCCTTCGCCAGTACGCTAAGCAGATAAACTTTGATGTGGACGATGAAGTTATTCAGTATATTGCATCCAATATTATTTCCAATATCCGTGAACTGGAAGGAGCTCTTAAAAAACTCTACGCACAGAGGGTATCTTCAAATCAGGTGATTACTGTTTCCGTAGCTGAAGAAGCTATAAAAGACATTATTAAGGAAACAGAACCTAAAAAGGTAACTCCGGATCTTATTTTGGAAGAGGTTGCAAAATATTACGGAACCACAAAAGATACCATTACTTCCAAAAAGAGAACTAAAGAGATAGTTATCCCCAGGCAGGTTTCAATGTATCTCTGCAGGGAACTTACTGATACTTCCTTTGATGAAATAGGAAAGGTAATGGGAGGAAAAGATCATTCCACAGTTATGCACGGTCATAATATGATCTCATCCGAATTATCCACAAATACATCATTAAGGGATGATATTGAGAAATTAAAGAAAAAGATAATCCCCAATCAGTAAACAGGGATTCATTTATGTATCAACATAGTTATTAAACCGTGAAACTTCCATTACTATCATGGTTTCACGGATTATCAACAAATCCACAGCTATTATTATTATTATTATTAAAATTAATCATATATATATTTATAAGAAAACTTCTTGATCGAAGGGAGAGTTTTGCACAATGAAAATAGTCTGTTCAAAAAGTGATCTGGTAAGTTCGATATCAATTGTTTCAAAGGCAGTTTCTTCAAATAAAACTTCCATGTCCATACTTGAATGTATCCTTATAGAAGTATCAAACGGAATAATAAAGTTTACTGCCAATGACAAGGAACTTGGTATTGAAACCCGGGTAACGGGAAAAATTGAGGAAAACGGGGTTGTAGCTCTTGATGCCAATATTTTCGGAAATGTGATAAGAAACCTTCCTGACGGGGATATTACCATCAAGACTGATTCTTCTTATAAGACAAGCATTACCTGTATGAAGGCAAAGTTTGATCTTCCCGGAAGATCGGGAGAAGATTTTTCTAATCTCCCCAAAGTGGAAAAGAATGATTCCATTACGATCTCCCAGTACACATTAAAGGAAGTGATAAGGCAGACGATATTTGCCATCTCTTCAAATGATAATAATAAGCTTTTAACAGGAGAGCTTTTCGATATCAAGGGAGACAAGATGAGAGTAGTCGCTCTTGACGGACACAGAGTGGCTATCAGGAATATTGAACTCCGTCAGTCTTATGATGATAAGAAGGTAGTTATTCCGGGAAAAACCTTAAATGAGATAAGTAAGATCCTTTCCGGAGAAATAGAAAAAGAAGTAAATATCTATTTCATGGCTAATCATATAGTATTTGAGTTTGATCAGACCGTAATAGTTTCCAGGATAATAGAAGGTGAATTCTTCGATGTCGATAAGATGTTAAAGGATAGTTATGTGACAAAGATAGACATCAATAAGAAATCACTTCAGGAAACTATAGAAAGAGCGATACTCCTTATTAAGGATAACGATAAGAAGCCTGTGGTGATCGGAATCAATGATACCACTATGGAATTTAAGATAAAGTCAACTATCGGTTCCATGGATGAATTTGTGGATATGGAAAAAACCGGTGAGGATATAGTGATCGGTTTTAATCCTAAATTTGTGCTGGAAGCTTTGAGAGTAATAGATGATGAGAAGATCAATATCTATATGCTGGATTCCAGAGCACCTGCATTTATTAAAGATGATGCAGGAAAGTATATTTATGTAATTCTTCCGATTAATTTTAATACCGTTTAAGTATGTCATCCTGAGGGATTTTGCCCGAAGAATCTATAAGATTCTTCGCTTCGCTCAGAATGACATAATGATGAGGAAATATGAATTTTACTATAAAACCCACAGAAGATCATATTAAACTGGGGCAGCTGTTAAAAGCTGTAAATCTGGTGTCTTCCGGTTCGGAGGGAAAGGCCGTTATCTTAAACGGAGAAGTGGAAGTTAACGGGGAAGTCTGCCTTATGAGAGGAAAAAAGATAGTTTCCGGTGATAAGGTTTCATTTAACGGTGAAATAATAGAAGTGTCCTGATGAAGATAAAAAGACTGGAACTAACTTCCTTCCGGAATTATGAAAATCTGAATATCGATCTGGATGATAAAACAAATATCTTCTATGGAAATAATGCCCAGGGAAAGACAAATATTCTGGAAGGAATATACCTTTCATGTACCACCAAATCCCATAAGAAAAGTAAAGACAGGGAAATGATCAGATTTGGTGATGATGAAGCCCATTTAAGAGTCATTTTAGAGAAAAAGAATATCGATTATAAGATCGATATGCATCTAAGAAAGAGTGAGAAAAAGCATATTGCCATAAACAATAGTCCTATTAAAAAGGCATCTGAACTCTTTGGGATAGCAAATATCATATTTTTCTCTCCGGAAGATATGAATATCATAAAAAACGGACCTTCGGAAAGAAGAAGGTTTGTGGATATGGAACTTTCCCAGCTGGATAAGATATATCTATCGCTTATCGGGAATTATACAAAGGCACTTGAACAGAAAAACAAACTGTTAAAGGATGCATTATATTTCAGGGATCCGTCTTTTAAGGATATGCTGGATGTATGGGATGAAAAATTATCCGAGTACGGCAGTGAACTTATAAAAAAGAGACAGCTTTTTATTGAAGAATTAAATGAGATCCTTGTAAAGAAGAATAAAGAAATAACCGGTCTTGAAGAAGAACTTTCCTGTATATATGAACCGGATACTCCGGTGGATGAATACAGGGAAAAGCTTAAAGAAAACAGGGAAACAGATATTAAAAACGGGAATACTTCCACAGGTCCCCACAGGGATGATATAAAGATCGCCTTAAATGGTGTGGATCTAAGAAAATACGGTTCCCAGGGACAGCAGAGATCTGCATCTCTTTCCCTGAAGCTTTCGGAAATAGAACTGGTAAAAAAAAGGATAAATGATCTCCCCATTCTTTTACTTGATGATGTTCTTTCCGAGCTCGACAGTAACAGACAGAAATGCCTCTTAAACAGTATAGGGGATATTCAGACATTGATAACCTGTACAGGTCTTGATGAATTTGTGAAAAACAGATTTGTTACAGACAGTGTATTTTTTGTAGAAAACGCAACAGTAACCAAACGTTAGATTAAAAAAGGAGTAATAAATGAGTCAGCAGTACGGCGCCGATCAGATCCAGATACTTGAAGGTCTGGAAGCGGTCAGAAAACGTCCGGGAATGTATATAGGAACCACCAGTTCAAGGGGTCTTCACCACCTTGTATATGAGATCGTGGATAATTCCGTGGATGAAGCTCTGGCCGGAGCTTGCGACACTATTCATGTATGGATCAATAAAGACGGATCTGTAACAGTGGAAGATAACGGAAGAGGAATTCCCGTTGATATCAACCATAAATCCGGACTTCCGGGAGTAGAAGTGGTATTTACGATCCTTCATGCCGGAGGAAAGTTCGGAGGTGGAGGATATAAGGTATCTGGAGGACTTCACGGAGTCGGAGCCAGCGTAGTTAATGCTCTTTCCGAATGGCTTACCGTCAATATTTTTAAGGAGGGTAAGATCTATGAAGAGAAGTTCTCAAGAGGAAAGACAACGGCTCCTCTGTCCGTAGTGGGAGAGTGCGAGAAAGATAAACACGGAACAAGGGTCACTTTCCTTCCCGATGCAGAGATATTTAAAGAGACTACGATCTTTGAATTTAATGTATTGAGGCAGAGACTTCGCGAGATGGCTTTTCTTACGAAAAATCTCCGCATTGATCTTCACGACACCAGAGAGGGGCAGGAAAAAGACGAGACCTTCCACTATGAAGGCGGTATAAAGGAATTTGTAAAGTACTTAAATAAGAGTACCACTCCTCTTTATCAGGATGTTATCTACAGTGAAGGACAGAAAGGCGGAGTCTATGTGGAAGTAGCGATGCAGCATAATGACTCCTACAATGAAAGTTCCTACAGTTTTGTTAATAACATCAATACTCCCGAGGGTGGAACTCATCTTACAGGTTTCAGGAATGCGATAACTAAGACATTTAATGACTATGCCCGGAAGATGAAGCTTCTCAAGGACAATGAGGAAAACTTATCCGGTGAAGATATTAGAGAAGGACTTACTTCCATAGTGTCCATAAAGATCGAGGATCCCCAGTTTGAAGGACAGACCAAGCAGAAGCTTGGAAATACGGAAGCGAGAAACGCTGTTGAGTCTCTTTTATCAGAGCAGCTTACATATTATCTTGAACAGAATCCCTCTGTGGCAAAGATCATCTGTGAAAAATCCATTCAGTCCCAGAGAGCGAGAGAAGCTGCAAGGAAAGCCAGGGATCTTACCAGGAGGAAGTCGGCTCTTGACGGTCTTTCACTTCCCGGTAAGCTTGCAGACTGTTCAGATAAAAACCCAAAAAACTGTGAGATATTCATAGTCGAGGGAGATTCCGCCGGAGGATCTGCTAAAACTGCGAGGTCCAGGGCAACACAGGCTATCCTGCCGCTCCGCGGAAAGATCTTAAATGTTGAAAAAGCAAGACTTGACAGGATCTACGGAAATGAAGAGATAAAATCCATGATCACCGCCTTCGGAACGGGAATCCATGATGATTTTGATATTTCAAAACTCCGCTACGATAAGATAATAATAATGACGGATGCCGACGTGGACGGTGCGCATATAGCAACCCTTATGCTCACTTTTATCTACAGGTTCATGCCGGAACTCATTAAACAGGGACATGTGTATTTAGCCCAGCCTCCTCTTTATAAGCTTGAGAAGAATAAAAAGGTTTGGTATGCATATTCCGATGAGGAACTGTCTAAGATCATTAGCGAAGTCGGAAGAGACCAGAATAATAAGATCCAGAGATATAAAGGTCTCGGAGAGATGGATGCCGAACAGCTCTGGGAGACAACCATGGATCCTGAAAAGAGAGTGCTTCTCAGGGTTTCTATGGATGATGAGGCAGAGTCGGATGTAAACCTTACATTTATGACTCTTATGGGTGACAAGGTAGAACCCAGAAGAGACTTCATACTTGAAAACGCAAGATATGTGAAAAACCTGGATATTTGATGATTATTGTCATTCTAAGCGAACTGTTGTCATTCTAAGCAAACTGTTGTCATTCTGAGCGAAGCGAAGAATCTAATATATCCTTCGGGCTGAAGCCCTCAGGATGACAGAAAAACAAAACCGAAAATACGGTGGATGAGGTTATAAATGGACGATCAGATATTTGACCGGATAAATGAAGTAGACTTAAAAAAGACGATGGAATCGTCATATATCGATTACGCCATGAGCGTTATCGCATCCCGTGCACTTCCGGATGTCCGGGACGGTTTGAAGCCGGTTCAGAGACGAATACTCTATTCAATGATAGAGTTGAATAACGGACCGGATAAACCACACAGAAAATGTGCACGTATAGTCGGTGATACCATGGGTAAATATCATCCCCATGGAGACACTTCTATTTACGGATCTCTCGTAAATATGGCACAGGAATGGTCCATGAGGTACTGCCTCGTTGACGGACATGGAAACTTTGGTTCCGTT
Organism: uncultured Lachnospiraceae bacterium; assembly: GCA_902779445.1. Taxonomy (GTDB): domain Bacteria; phylum Bacillota; class Clostridia; order Lachnospirales; family Lachnospiraceae; genus NK4A144. The sequence goes on along the minus strand of CACZBM010000024.1, from coordinate 11,093 downwards.
GACGGTGACGGTGCTGCTGCCATGCGATATACGGAGGCAAGACTTTCAAAGATCAGTATGGAAATGCTGGCGGATATCAATAAAGATACCGTGGATTTCATTCCAAACTTTGATGAAACGGAAGTTGAACCCACAGTACTTCCTGCAAGATTCCCGAATCTTCTTGTAAACGGAACAACCGGTATCGCCGTAGGAATGGCTACAAACATTCCTCCCCACAACTTAAAAGAGATAATAAATGCGGTTAATCTCTTAATTGATAATAAAGTCAATGAGGACAGAGAGACCGAGATAGAAGAACTCTTAAAAGTAGTAAAGGGTCCTGATTTTCCCACCGGAGGAACTATCCTCGGAACACGCGGAATAGAAGAAGCATACAGGACCGGCCGCGGAAAGATAGTGGTAAGAGCCGTTACCGATATAGAGACAATGGATAACGGAAAGAGCCGGATCATCGTAACCGAGCTCCCCTATCTTGTAAACAAGGCAAAGCTTATAAAGAATATCGCTGACCTTGTAAAGGATAAAAAAGTTGACGGTATCACAGATCTTCGTGACGAATCAGACCGCGAAGGAATGAGGATCGTTATCGAACTCAGAAGAGACGTTAACGCAAATATCATCTTAAACCAGCTTTATAAGCACACCCAGTTACAGGACAGCTTCGGTGTCATCATGCTGGCGCTCGTTAATAATGAGCCACATATCCTGAATCTTCTGGAGATGCTGAAGTGCTACCTTAAGCATCAGGAAGATGTTGTCACAAGAAGGACAAAGTACGATCTCAATAAAGCTGAAGAGAGAGCCCATGTATTAGAGGGACTCTTAAAGGCAATAGATGCGATCGATGAAGTGATAAGGCTTATCCGCTCAAGTAAGACCGTAGCAGAAGCAAAGGAAAAGATCATTGATTTCCTCGGAATAGATGATGTTCAGGCATCTGCAATCGTAGATATGAGACTCAGGGCTCTTGCAGCACTGGAAAGAGAGAAGCTCCAGAACGAATATGACGAGCTTCAGAAGAGAATAGCTGAATTTAAGGAGATCCTTGCGGATCCAAAGAGACTCTTAATGGTTATAAGGGAAGAGATCTCTGTGATCTCCGATAAATACGGTGACGAGAGAAGGACTTCCATTGGATTCGATGCTCTTGATATCTCCATGGAAGACATGATCCCGAAAGAGAATACGGTACTTGCCATGACATCTTTAGGCTATATCAAGCGGATGTCGGTAGATAATTTCTCTGCCCAGAACCGTGGAGGAAAGGGAATAAAGGGTATCACTACCATTGAGAATGACTACATCGAAGATCTTCTCATGACCACCACCCATAACTATGTAATGTTCTTTACAAATATGGGAAGAGTGTACAGGTTAAAGGCATACGAGATCCCGGAGGGATCGAGAAATGCCAGAGGAACAGCTATAGTGAACCTCCTGCAGCTGTCTCCCGGAGAGAAGATCACAGCTACGATCCCTATTAAGAGCTATGAAGATGACCGCTATCTCTTCATGGTCACAAAGACCGGTATAGCGAAAAAGACAAAGGTTACGGAATTCTCCAATGTCCGTAAGAACGGTCTTATCGCCATTAACCTGAGAGAAGATGATGAGCTTGTGGAAGTAAAGCAGATCCACAAGGATGAAGACATATTCCTTGTTACCAAGTACGGAATGTGCATAAGATTCAAGGAAAGTGATGTCAGAAACACCGGACGCTCTTCCATGGGTGTTATCGGCATGAACTTAACTGACGGTGATGAGATAATCGGAATGCAGCTTATGAGCCAGGGAGAAGCACTTCTCCTTGTAACGGAGAACGGTATCGGAAAAAGGACTCTCCTTACCGAGTTCAATGTTCAGAAGCGTGGCGGAAAAGGTGTGAAGTGTTATAAGATCACGGAGAGAACCGGAGATCTGGTGGGCGTAAAGGCAGTAAACGAAGAGCATGAGGTAATGCTTATTACTGATGCAGGCGTTATAATCCAGATAAGAGCAAAGGATGTATCCGAGATAAGCCGTATAACTATGGGAGTAAAACTCATGAACCTGGATGAAGGTGTAAGGATTGCCAAGGTTGCAAAGGTCAGGGCAAAACTCTCAGACGGCCACGATGAGATAGAGGATGAAGAGGTAGATAATACAGAAGCTCCGAATAAATAATGTCATTCAGAGAAAAGCAGCTGTCATCCTGAGCTACTTAACGCCTTTGTCATCCTGAGCGTAGCGAAGGATCTCTCAGATAAAGAATCTTCACTTCGTTCAGAATGACAAAAGCTCTTAATTATAGATATCATTCCCCTCAGGATCGATAGCTACGATACAGGGTAAATCTTCAACAGTTAATTTTCTGATAGCTTCAGTTCCGAGATCTTCATAAGCGAGGATCTCGGAATTTTTTATGCATTTTGAAAGAAGTGCGCCTGCGCCGCCTATAGCTGCAAAATATACAGCACCATTCCGTATAATGGCATAGTGGACCTCGGGGGAACGCTTTCCTTTTCCCAGCATACCCAGAAGCCCAAGATCTAAAAGCTTCGGGGTATATTTATCCATCCGGCCTGCGGTAGTGGGGCCTGCGCTTCCTATGGGATGTCCGGGCCTCGCAGGGCTCGGCCCCATATAATAGATCACATTTCCATTCACATCGAAAGGAAGGGGATCGCCGTTATCCAGGGATTCCTGCATACGTTTATGAGCGGCATCCCTTGCGGTATATATCGTTCCGGAGAGATATACCTTATCTCCGGCTTTAAGATCTTTGATATCTTCTTTTGTAAAAGGGGTAGAAAGCCTGTATTCCATAGTGATCTCCGTTCTGTCGTCAAACATCCGGCATATTATTTCTTTCATTCATAACACTCGGGATGTTTCACGTTTTCCACAAGGTTATCAACAAAATGTTGATAAGTGGAAAAAATATAAACTAAATATAGTAGCCATCCAATCGTGAAACAAAATATGTAGTGTTAAAGTACCTGCGTGACATGCCTGTTTACATGGCAGCAGATATTAACAGCCACGGGAAGTCCGGCGATATGGGTGGGATAGGTTTCAATATTTACGGCAAGAGCTGTGGTGGAACCGCCCAATCCCCCGGGTCCGAGGCCGGTCTTATTGATCTCCTTTAGTATTTCTGTTTCCAGATCCTTAACCCAGGGTATATCCGAGTGGGAGAGAGCCTCCCTTGTAAGCGCTTTCTTTGCAAGAAGAGCACATTTTTCAAAGTCTCCGCCGATACCCACACCAACGACCATGGGAGGACAGGCATTGGGACCTGCATCTTTAACTGCGGTTAAGATAGCTTCTTTTACTCCCTCAATTCCCTGGGCGGGTTTCAGCATAAAGATGCGGCTCATGTTCTCACTCCCGAAGCCCTTTGGCGCAAGAGTGATCTTCAGCTTGTCCCCGGGAACTATCGTTTCATGAATTATAGCAGGAGTATTGTCTCCTGTATTTTCACGAATGATCGGGTCATTTACGACACTCTTTCTTAAGTAGCCGTCTGTGTAGCCTCTCCGGACACCTTCATTTACCGCATCATTAAGATCTCCTCCGACAAAGTGGATATCCTGTCCGATCTCTAAAAAGATCACCGCCATTCCCGTATCCTGGCAAATGGGGATCATATCGTTCCCGGCAATATCCAGATTTTCCTTTAATTGCGAGAGGATATCCTTTCCTATCGGGGAGCTTTCGCTGTCGCAGGCATCATACAAAGCTTTCTTCATATCATCGGAAAGAAAGTGATTGGCATTAATGCACATATCCGATATGGCATTTGATACTTCCGATACATTTATTTCTCTTATCATAAAATGTCTCCATATATTGATCAATCAATAAATACCGAACCTCATTATAGCATTAAAGCATTTATCTACAAAAGGCAGTATTGCAAAGAAAAAAGTGCTGGTATAGAATGGATTAATGTTTGATGTATGTAAATCAGCATCGGGAAAGGAAAAAATCTGAAATGTTAGATATCAAATTTGTTAGAGAAAACCCGGACATTGTAAAAGAGAATATAAAGAAAAAATTTCAGGATCAGAAGCTGCCGCTGGTTGATGAAGTGATCGGCCTCGATAAAGAGAACCGTGAGACCCAGCAGGAAGCAGACGACCTTAGAGCCAGCAGGAATAAGCTCAGTAAAGAGATCGGAGCTCTCATGGCCCAGGGGAAAAAGGAAGAAGCCGAGAAAGTTAAGGCGCAGGTAGCTGCAAATGCCGAGCGTTTAGCAGAGCTTGAGAAGAAGAATAATGAACTTAAGGAAAAGATCCAGAACATAATGTACACGATCCCGCAGATCATTGATCCTTCCGTTCCCATTGGAAAAGATGATAATGAAAACGTGGAAATAGAAAAATTCGGCGATCCCGTAGTTCCGGACTTTGAGATCCCTTATCACACAGATATAATGGAAAGCTTTGGCGGCATCGATCTCGATTCCGCAAGGCGCGTAGCAGGAAACGGGTTTTACTATCTGGTGGGAGATATAGCAAGGCTCCACTCCGCAGTGATATCCTACGCAAGAGACTTCATGATAGACAGAGGCTTTACCTACGTGGTACCGCCTTTCATGATCCATGGCAATGTGGTTCAGGGAGTAATGAGTTTCCCCGAGATGGAAGCCATGATGTATAAGATCGAGGGAGAGGACCTCTACCTTATCGGAACAAGCGAGCACTCCATGATCGGGAGATACATTGACCAGCAGATAAAGGAGGAAGAGCTCCCGCTCACACTTACAAGTTATTCACCCTGCTTCCGCAAGGAAAAGGGTGCACACGGACTGGAGGAGAGGGGAGTTTACCGTATCCATCAGTTTGAAAAGCAGGAGATGGTGGTGATCTGTAAGCCGGAGGAATCTCACATGTGGTACGATAAGCTCTGGCAGAATACAGTAGATCTTTTCAGATCCTTGGATATCCCGGTACGTACCCTTGAGTGCTGCTCGGGAGACCTTGCAGATCTTAAGTGCAAGTCCTGTGATGTGGAGGCCTGGAGCCCGAGACAGAAGAAGTACTTTGAAGTAGGCAGCTGCTCGAACCTTGGAGATGCGCAGGCCAGACGTTTACGTATCCGCATTAAGGGAGAGAACGGTAATTATCTTGCACACACCCTTAATAATACCGTTGTAGCGCCGCCCAGAATGCTTATCGCATTCCTCGAAAACAATCTTCAAGCAGACGGATCTGTAAAGATCCCTGAAATATTAAGACCTTATATGGGGGGAAAGGAACTTCTCGTTCCGAAGAAATAAAAGTAACAGAAGGCAAAGATGCAGGGGGATCATGTATTTTCAGGAGGAAAGATGAAGTACAAGGAGAACTGGGAAGAAACCAAAAAGAAGTTTATCGATTACTGGAAGCACTGTAATACCGGACGTCCCCTTATGCATGTGGTAGCGAGAAAGCCTGAGATAGAGCATCTCGCAAAAAAGCCGCATCCGGAAGGCAATTATCACGATCAGATATGCCAGGGACTTGACTATGATGTTCCCGATGAATACAAGTGGACTGACATGACGGATAAATACCAGAATCCGGAGAAGCTCGTCGGAAGATACAGGAGATTCTGTGAAACCCATGAGTTCTTAGGGGAATCATTCCCGAATCTGAATGTGGACTTTGGACCCGGGTCGCTGGCCGCATATCTCGGCAGTAACGTGGAGTTTTCAGAGGATAATGTCTGGTTCGAGCCCTGCTTTAAGGATGAGGACATGTACTGGGAGGATGACATCCCTAAGTTACAGTTCGATCCCGAAAACGAATGGTTCAAAAAGCACCTTGCTGTTGTAAAGGGGTGTAAGGAACTCGCCGGGGACGATTTTTATATCGATATTCCGGATCTTATGGAAAATATAGATGTTCTCGCATCACTCAGGGATACATCACTTCTCTTAATGGATCTTGCAAGTGAAGATGAAGAGATGGAGGAGAGGGTAGCTCAGGTTACAAAGGCATACTATCCCGCAATGCAGGCTATGTACGATTCCTGCAAGGACAGTGACGGGGCAAGCGCTTACACTGTATTTCAGATCTGGGGCCCGGGAAAATGCATAAAGCTCCAGTGTGACGCGGGAGCCATGATCTCTCCGGAGATGTTCAGGAGATTCGTGCTTCCTTCACTTAAGGAGCAGGCTGAGTGGGGAGACCAGGTGCTTTATCACCTTGACGGCCCGGACAATATAAGACATCTCGACGCAGTACTTGAATGTGACGGAATATCCGCACTCCAGTGGACCAGCGGAGATTCCGGTCCCGACGGAACACTCCCCGACTGGGATAAGATATACGATAAGGCTGTTGCAAAGGGCCTTTCCCTCTGGATAAAGGTATATTCAGGCGAGACCGTGGATGACTGGATAAAGAACGTGGACCGTGTCGTGAAGAAGTACGGCTCCTCCAGGACATTCTTCTTCTTCCCTGAGATGTCCCATGATGAAGCGGTGAAGCTTCTCTCATACGCAGAAGAAAACTGGAGTGATGTAAAAGGCACCCACGAAAAAGAACTGGGACTGTAATATTTAGGTGTCATCCGTGTCACTTTTTTTGTCATCCTGAGCGTCAGCGAAGGATCTCTTCAATTTCGACTTAGAGAGATTCTCCACTCCGCTCGGAATGACTGAATGACATCAGATATAAATATTTACAATATTTATAAATATCTTTATTTTTCATTATGTTTTTTCTTTGTTTTCTTCATTACACAATTATTTTTCCCATTTTTTCACAAATATCTTTCAAATAATATCAATATTTTAAAATACTATTTCCCCTTAAAAGCGCATACTGATGCCATCTTAAGAAGAACCGGTTTTAATAAAAATATAAGGAGGCACAAGATGGCATTTGAAGATTTATCATTAGCAGTTCAGAAGGGAAAGTCAAAGCAGGTTAAAGAGCTTGTAAATGCGGAGATCGAGAAGGGTACTCCGGTGGAAGAGATCCTAAATGACGGGCTTATAGCCCCCATGGGGATAGTGGGTGAGAACTTTAAGCAGAATAAGATCTACGTTCCGGAGATGCTGGTGGCAGCAAGAGCAATGTCCGCAGGCTTAAAGATACTGGAGCCGCTTATGACGGAAACAGGAGTGAAGCCTGTAGGGACAGTTGTGATTGGCACAGTTAAAGGAGACCTTCACGATATCGGAAAGAACCTGGTAGCCATGATGATGAAAGGAATAGGAGCTACGGTATATGATCTCGGGATCGACGTGCCGGATGCGGATTTTGTGGAAAAGGCTGAGGAGGTAAATGCGGATATCGTCTGCATCTCAGCGCTACTTACCACGACAATGCCTGCGATAAACGACGTTATAAAGGAATTTGAGAAGTCAGGTGTCAGGGATAAATACCGCATCATGGTGGGCGGAGCTCCCGTGAATCAGGCTTTTGCAGACGAGATCGGCGCTGATGTCTACACCTCAAATGCTGCGGATGCAGCAGAGAATGCTAAAGAATATCTGACGAAAAAGTACGCTTGATTTTGGAAAGGACAGGTGAAAAGTATGAGCCTTACATTTGACAGACTGGCATACGATTCCGTAGATGATTTTCTTTATGGCGTATGTCCTAACCCGGTTAAAACCAAAAACGGCCTTGTGATCGGTGGGGGAGAGATGTACCCGGAGGTCAATTTCACGCTCCCTCCAATGAATATCAATAAGGATACCATGCCGGAGATCCGGAGTATTTATAAAGAGATAATAGAAGGAGTTTTGAAAAAGGCCTATGAACTCCATGCACCGGGACTGGTGATTGAGTTTGAGACTCTTCCGGAAATGACGGAGAACCCCGAATGGGGCCTTGAGATACATAAGATACTTAAGGAAGCGATGAATGATTATGAGGCTAAGTACGGCCTAAAGAGCGCTATCCGCATGACTCCCAATGACATAAGGGAGATGAGCAGGCCCCCTGTAATGAGGAGCGGAAAATACTGGGAGGCCATGGTAAAGACCTTTGAGGGAGCAGCAAAGGACGGAGCGGATTTCCTTTCAGTAGAGTCCACGGGAGGAAAGGAAGTAAATGATGAAGCCATAATGAATGCGGATCTCCGGACTTCGATATACGCACTTGGATGCCTTGCTTCCAGAGATATGAAGTGGCTTTGGAAAAATATTACCGAGATCGCCAATGCAAACGGGGCTATATCTGCCGGAGATTCAGCCTGTGGCTTTGCAAATACTTCCATGGTGCTCGCGGAGCAGGGATTTATCCCCAAGGTGTATGCTGCGGTAATGAGAGCTCTTGTGACGCCTAGAGCGCTTGTAGCGATCGAAAACGGAGCTATAGGTCCCAGCAAGGACTGTGCATACGAAAACGTGTATTTAAAGGCGATAACCGGAACGCCCATAACGCTTGAAGGAAAGAGCGCAGCGTGTGCGCATTTCTCACCCATAGGGAATATTGCCCTTGCAGTGCCGGATCTCTGGTCAAATGAGTCGGTCCAGCAGGTAAAGCTCTTAAGCGGCTTTGCACCGGTGGTCTCAACAGAGCAGCTGATATATGACTGCAGGCTCATGAATGTGGCGGCGAAGAAAGGACATGCGAAGCTGATGAGAGATCTTCTGGTGGAGTCAGACTGCTACCTGGATCCCCAGGCTTATGTTCTCAGGCCGGACATCGTATTTGAAATCAGTGAAGAGATCGTAAAGACACAGGATCCTTTCAGCAGGACTCTCAATACTGCGAGAAGGACACTTGAGATTCTGAGGCGTGGCCTTGAAAAGAAGGAATTATCAATAGATGAGAGAGATGTGGCATGGCTCGATATTTTGGAAGGCCAGATCGAGGAGATCCCGGAGGATGAAGAAGAGTTCATTGCCGAGATGAAAGAAGAAATACCTGAGAGCAAGTATAATTTCAGCGAGTATATTAATGAAGAAGACTGATATTATCATCATCGCCGGCTTTACCGGAGCCGGAAAGACCACATTTATCAATACTGAGTTACTAAAGGGTTCTGATGCGGATGATACCGTAGTCATACTTAATGACTTTGGAACTGTGCCGCTGAGATCCGGAACCAGGTACGTTGAATGGAGAAGCGGCTGTCCCTGTTGCGAGGGGCAGCGCTTTTTCGTCCGTGATCTGCAGAATGCGTATTACGAGTATCTCCCGGAGAGGATCATTATCGAGCTTTCTCCAATGGCTGCACTGTCTGAAATACGGAGGATATTTATCGACAGGAAAATGACCCTTCGGTTTGTCGGAGCCGTAAAGTATATCTATATTGAAAACACGGTAGATCTGGAAAAGAGGATGAGGGTATCAGGACCCTTTATCATAGAACAGGAAAAGGCTGCAGACCGGGTGATTCAGATATGATGGCGGTAGTCCCGCGGCGTCAGACCGGTTTCTTTCTTAAATAATTTTGAAAAGTAACTTTGGCTCTCGAATCCCAGCTCGGCTGAAATATCCGAAAGAGAGAGATTACTGTTTCTTAAAAGGAGTCGTGCATTTTCCATTTTGACATTAAGGAGATATGCACTGAAATTTGTCCCGGTCTCTTTCTTAAAGAGCGCAGAAAAGTAGGAGGGATTCAGGCTCACGTGAGATGCCACCTCCGATAAAGTCGGGTTTTGATTGTAATATTCATTTATATAGGCAATGGCTTTACGGATCAGACCTGTATTATTTCCGGACTTAGGGAATGCCATATTGGTGAGAAGCTCAAGAGTTTCCATCAGAAGATAGGACAGGTCGGTTATATCGTGTATCTCGGGGAGCGCTCTCATATAATCATCCACCATTTTATATACGGTCTTTTCATCGAGCCCTGCCTCGTACATAGCGTGTGAAAGTGCTGAGATCAGCTCTATCGTGCGGACTTTGATGATGTCGATATTATTTCCGGATGTAAAATAGATCTGACCCAGCATATCATTTAGGATCTTTTTCGCGGAGGCTGCATCGCCGGATAGAACGCTGTTTATAAGCTTCTTCTCAGATTCAAACTGGGAAGGGCTCATATCGGGATCATCTTTTGCAAGCTTGATGAATTCACCAATATGCGCCTGCTGCATGGCTTTTGTCTGTAGCACCTCTCTCCGCTCCTTTTCACCGGATGTGAGATTCGAGATAAGGAGATAGAGCAGCCGGCTTAAATGACGTGCCTGAAAGGGTTCGATCAGGGGAACATTCTGGAGTGCGGTATAGAGCTTCCTTCTGTAATCAAGGGACAGACCGAACTGCCTTATCACTTCATCCACCGATTCCATTTCCGGGAGATCGAGAGTGATGGGTCCTGCAAGAACACTTCCCTGGTAGGTTCCATTATGAATAACTGCGACCGAAAAGTGGATGAGCCCTGCCGGGCAGAGCGAGATATAGGCGTCACCGATGTTCTGAGCCTGCTCACAGGACCGTGCGTGGCTTTTATCGCAGGGGCAGTGACGCCCGGATGCTTCTCTGAAAATAGCACAGTATGAACAGGGTGTACCGTAGTGTGCGGATTCCTTATTATCCTTGTCAAGCAGCGTAACGAAAATGTCAGTTGCATTTGCATACACCTGAATATTCATCTGGAGCTGTTCGGATAGATCCATTTGGTGCGGTCCTTTCTCAGTCAGATATAAGTATTCTCTGAATATTTATACTATAATTTCTCTAATGGATTCAAGCAATAATATCATATATGATACGTGTGGTTGACAAGAAACCGCGGTTTAATTATAATCTTTCTTGCGTCCGATTTTTGATCCGGACAAGAAACTGAACAGTTCTGATGATTCAGGCTATGGAGAAGTACTCAAGAGGCTGAAGAGGCGCCCCTGCTAAGGGTGTAGGTCGTTAACGCGGCGCGAGGGTTCAAATCCCTCCTTCTCCGGGAAAAGAATGGCTGTAAATGCTGATAAAATCGGCGTTTGCAGCCTTTTCGATTTTTGGTGTCAAGTGGTGCGGGTGGTGCGGCCCGTTATTTACGCGGCTTTTCAAGGGGTGGAGTCCTCGCGATGCGCCATTTTAGCGAGACTTGAACGGAATGCTGAGTCATCATCCGTGATATTCCGGCTGTAATGCAGTGCCATGCTTGAGCAAGCCCAGCCAAAATAATCGCACATTTCTTTGATGTTATCCCCGGTA
>CACZBM010000023.1 GCA_902779445.1 uncultured Lachnospiraceae bacterium | reverse complement strand
GCTACTACGCTGCTGCATAAGAATACCGCCAGCCGATTGCTCGACTGGCGGCACGAAACTTTTTAATTATTCACTGTCCTCTTGACGGGTAGCACACCATCTCCGGGAGCCCTATAAGTTACATCAGATTCTTCACTATGCTCAGAATGACATTACTTACTTAATGATGGTAGCAACTCTTCCTGATCCTACTGTACGTCCGCCTTCACGGATAGCGAATGTAAGACCCTGCTCCATAGCGATGGGGTGGATGAGCTCGATTGTCATCTCTACGTTATCACCAGGCATGCACATCTCTGTTCCTTCAGGAAGCTTGATAACGCCGGTAACGTCAGTTGTTCTGAAGTAGAACTGAGGACGATAGTCACTGAAGAAAGGTGTGTGACGTCCGCCTTCATCCTTTGTCAGTACGTATACCTGAGCGGTGAAGTTGGTGTGGCATGTTACTGTTCCGGGATGAGCGATAACCTGTCCTCTCTCGATCTCCTTACGGTCAACACCACGGAGAAGAGCTCCGATGTTATCTCCTGCCTCACCCTGATCAAGAAGCTTACGGAACATCTCGATACCGGTTACAACAGTCTTCTTAACTTCTTCTCTGATACCTACGATCTCAACTTCCTCGTTGATCTTGATGATACCACGCTCTACTCTACCAGTAGCAACTGTTCCACGTCCTGTGATGGTGAATACGTCCTCGACAGGCATAAGGAAAGGCTTGTCAGTAGGTCTCTGAGGTGTAGGGATGTAAGAATCAACTGCATCCATGAGCTCCATGATCTTGTCAGCCCACTCGCCCTTAGGATCTTCAAGAGCCTTAAGAGCTGAACCCTGAACGATAGGAGTATCATCGCCGGGGAACTCATACTCATTAAGAAGGTCTCTGATCTCCATCTCAACGAGCTCGATAAGCTCAGGATCATCAACCATGTCGCACTTATTAAGGAATACTACGATGTAAGGAACGCCGACCTGACGAGCAAGAAGAACGTGCTCCTTGGTCTGAGCCATAACACCGTCAGTAGCTGCAACAACGAGGATAGCTCCGTCCATCTGAGCAGCTCCGGTGATCATGTTCTTAACGTAGTCAGCATGTCCGGGGCAGTCAACGTGTGCATAGTGACGAGCCTCTGTCTCATACTCAACGTGTGCAGTGGAGATCGTTATTCCACGTGCCTTCTCTTCGGGCGCTTTATCGATTTCATCGAAAGGAACTGCTGAGTCAGCACCGACCTTCTCTGCCAGAACTGCTGTGATAGCAGCTGTAAGAGTTGTCTTACCGTGGTCAACGTGACCAATGGTTCCGATGTTAACATGGGGTTTGGTTCTTTCAAATTTAGCTTTAGCCATTTTTATCCTCCTAAAATTTCTACAGGCTTCTCTAACCTGTAATTATAGCGAAAACCAACTGTTTGACATTATATTTCAAATGCCCTTATTTTTCAAGTGTTTTCTCTTATTTCGTATCTATTCAGGACCTTTAGGATCCCGAATAGTTACCTTATTTTTTACTTATTGCTCAGCACCTTGTCAGCCACATTCTTCGGTACCTGCTCATAGTGATCGAAGAACATTGAGTAGTTACCACGTCCCTGTGTGCTGGAGCGAAGGTCTGTAGCATATCCGAACATCTCTGAAAGGGGAACCATGGCTCTTACCATCTTTCCTCCCGGGATGTCTTCCATTCCTTCTACACGGCCTCTTCTGGAGTTCAGATCACCGATAACATCACCCATGTAATCCTCGGGCATTGTTACCTCAACCTTCATTATGGGCTCCAGAAGTACTGAATCACCCTTCTGAAGGGCATCCTTTAATGCCATGGATCCTGCGATATGGAATGCCATTTCGGATGAATCGACTTCATGATATGAACCGTCGTAGCAGGTAGCCTTGATACCGGTAACAGGGAATCCTCCGAGCACACCGGTCTTCATTGCCTCCTGAATACCTTCATCGACTGAAGGTATGTATTCCTTGGGAATAGCACCGCCGACAACCTGATTCTCAAATTCATATTCATTCTCGCCATTGACATCCATGGGCTCGAATATAACTTTACAGTGACCGTACTGTCCACGTCCACCGGACTGCTTTACATACTTGGAATCGATATCCACCTTCTTTGTGATGGCTTCCTTATATGCAACCTGAGGTGCACCAACGTTAGCCTCCACATTGAATTCACGAAGGAGTCTGTCTACGATGATCTCCAGATGGAGCTCACCCATTCCGGCGATGATAGTCTGACCGGTTTCTTCATTAGTATGTGCACGGAAAGTAGGATCTTCCTCTGCAAGCTTCACGAGAGCCTGTCCAAGTTTATCCTGTCCGGCCTTTGTCTTGGGCTCGATAGCAAGCTCGATAACGGGATCCGGGAATTCCATTGATTCAAGGATAACCGGATGCTGTTCATCACAGATGGTATCACCGGTAACGGTGAGCTTGAATCCAACTGCCGCAGCAATATCACCGGAGTATACCGTATCCAGCTCGTTTCTCTTATTCGCATGCATCTGAAGGATACGTCCTACACGCTCCTTCTTTCCCTTTGAAGAGTTAAGAACGTATGAACCGCTCTTAAGCTTACCTCTGTATACGCGGATATAAGCCAGCTTTCCTACGAAAGGATCGGCCATGATCTTGAATGCGAGAGCTGCGAAAGGACCGTCATCTGATGACTCGATCTTCAGCTCATTGCCGTCAAGGTCTGTTCCGTCAGCAGCAGGTATATCAATGGGTGAAGGCATATAGTCGATAACTCCGTCAAGGAGCTTCTGTACACCCTTATTCTTGTATGCTGATCCTGCAAATACAGGTACTGCAGCATTGTCGATACATGCTTTACGAAGAACCTTCTTCATTTCGTCGATGGAAGGGATCTTGTCTTCAAGGAACTGCTCCATGAGGTCATCATCAAGTTCACAGATCTTCTCGATGGTCTCCTCGCGGTAAAGCTCAACGTCATCCTTCATGTCGTCGGGAATATCCTTTATCTCGACTTCTTTTCCCTGCTCATCATCATAGTAGTATGCCTGGTTCTCCAGAAGATCCACGATACCAACGAAGTTCTCTTCTTTACCTATAGGTATGGTGATCATGATCGCATTGGAACCAAGACGGTTTCTTATCTGTTCAACGGTTCCGAAATAATCTGCACCCATAGCATCCATCTTGTTTACGAATGCCATCCTGGGTACATGGAACCCTTCTGCCTGACGCCATACATTTTCGGACTGAGGCTCAACACCGCTCTTTGCAGCGAACACTCCGACAGCTCCGTCCAGTACACGAAGAGATCTCTCAACCTCTACAGTAAAGTCTACGTGTCCGGGTGTGTCTATGATGTTGATCCTGTGCTCAGGCGCGCCCTTCTTGGGCTTTGCGTTTTCCTCAATGGTCCAGTGGCAGGTTGTGGCAGCTGAGGTAATGGTTATACCCCTCTCCTGCTCCTGAGCCATCCAGTCCATTGTTGCTGTACCATCATGAGTCTCACCGATCTTATAGTTTACACCGGTATAGTACAGGATACGCTCTGTAAGAGTAGTCTTACCTGCATCGATGTGCGCCATAATACCGATATTTCTGGTTCTCTCAAGAGGGTACTCTCTTCCTGGATCATTACTCAAGGAATTTTCCTCCTATTTAATACAAAAACTTACTTAGAAGCGATAATGAGCAAATGCCTTGTTTGCATCCGCCATCTTATGCATATCTTCTTTACGCTTTACAGCTGAACCTGTGTTATTGGAAGCATCAAGAATCTCGTTTGCGAGTCTGTCGATCATGGTCTTCTCAGATCTCTGTCTGGAATACATGGTCAGCCATCTTAAGCCAAGAGCCTGACGTCTGTCAGGACGAACCTCGATAGGTACCTGATATGTGGCACCACCGATTCTCCTTGCCTTAACTTCCAAAGCAGGCATGATGTTATTCATTGCCTCTTCGAATACTTCCAATGCCGGCTTTCCGGCTTTCTCTTCGACCTTTGCAAAAGCGCCGTAAACAATCTTCTGCGCTACGCCCCTCTTACCATCAAGCATGATGTTATTGATGAGCTTTGTAACGACCTTGTTATTGTAGACGGGATCTGCAAGCACGTCTCTTTTTGCAATATGTCCTTTACGTGGCACGTTTCTTCCCTCCTAAACATGAGTCATAGGACTCAACGGTACTCAGGGGTTTCCACCCTGTTCGTGCGGTCTATAAATCATCTATTACGATAACCTAAATCCCAACACTACCGTATTTCCTGTTTCTGTTACCTAACTATTAAGCCTTTGCAGCCTTGGGCTTCTTGGCACCGTATTTGCTGCGGGCCTGCATTCTGTTCGCAACACCTGCTGTATCAAGGGTTCCGCGGATGATATGGTATCTGGTACCGGGAAGATCCTTTACACGGCCGCCACGAATGAGAACAACTGAGTGCTCCTGCAGGTTATGGCCTTCTCCGGGAATGTAAGATGTTACTTCGATTCCGTTTGAAAGACGTACACGGGCAATCTTTCTCAGCGCTGAGTTAGGTTTTTTAGGAGTTGCAGTCTTAACCGCTGTGCAAACACCTCTCTTCTGGGGAGAAAGTGTAGCGGTAGCCTTCTTCTGCAGTGAATTGAATCCGTTCTGCAGTGCAGGAGACTTTGACTTCTTGACAGATGACTGTCTTCCGCTCTTAACTAACTGGTTGAATGTTGGCATTTAAGTTTCACCTCTTTTCTGTAATGTATTTTCCATAGGCCCCATTCAAAAGGCACAAGAATTTAGCGTGCCTAAACGGGCACGCTAAAATATTGTACTTTAATGAAGTTTTGATGTCAATGATTTTTTTAACATCTTTATGATTACTTAAGAGTAACCTTTGCGCCTTCAGCCTCAACCTTCTTCTGGATGTCTTCAGCTTCAGCCTTATCAACGCCCTCTTTGAGCATCTTGGGAGCTCCATCAACGAGATCCTTAGCTTCCTTAAGTCCGAGACCGGTGATCTCACGAACTACCTTGATAACCTTAACCTTGTTAGGTCCTACTTCGGTAAGCTCTACATTGAACTCAGTCTTCTCTTCGCCTGCAGCGCCGCCTGCTGCTGCGCCGCCTGCTGCTACTACAACACCTGCTGCTGCAGAAACGCCGAACTCTTCTTCACAAGCCTTAACCAGCTCATTAAGCTCAAGTACAGAAAGGCCTTTTATAGCCTCAATGATTTCTTCCTTTGTCATTTTAATTTCTCCTTATTTCGCTTTTAAAAATGTCTACATTAACATGCCGCCCGGAGATTTATTCTGCCGGTGCTGCTTCTGCTGCAGGCGCTTCCTCTGCGGGAGCTGCCTCTGCTGCAGGTGCTTCTTCTGCGGGAGCTGCTTCCTCTGCAGGAGCTGCTTCTGCTGCCGGTGCTACATCGCCACCCTCTGCCTTCTTCTCTGCGATCTGATTGATAACGCGAGCGAAGTTTGCAATAGGAGACTGCATAGAACCAAGAAGTCTGGAAAGAAGCTCTTCCCTTGAAGGTACCTTTGCAAGCTCTGCGAGACCTGCTGCATCGTAGTAAGTTCCTTCTACGACTCCGCCCTTCATCTCAAGCGCCTTTGCCTTCTCAGCAAATTTTGCAAGGATACGGGCAGGTGCAGTCACATCATCAGTAGCGAGAGCGATTGCTGAAGGTCCGTCAAGATGGGGATCCAACTGAGCGAAATCTGTTCCTTCGAATGCGCGCTTCATCATTGTGTTCTTGTATACCTTGTACACAATACCAGCTTCACGAAGCTGCTTTCTGAGCTGTGTATCCTGCTCAACCGTCAGTCCACGGTAATCGACGAGAACAGCCGCCTTGGCATCTTTGACTTTACCTGCGATCTCTTCGACAACAGGCTGCTTCAATTCTACCTTTGCCATTTAGCTTTACCTCCTTATATTACTTAGCCGAATTCCGTGAAGAGCAGGGCACACTGCAGATACACGAAAAACGCTCCTGCCAAAAGACAGGAGCGTATAAAAGTCATAATATTAACTCTTATTTCCTCGGCAGGCGTCTCATGTGATTCCTTACGCGTTAATACGCACCTGCTGTCTTCGGCTGTCCCGATTTAACGGAACGTACCGAAGAATATCATACATCAGCCTCAGTGTCAAGCACTTCTTCGGGCTGTTCTGAAATATCTTCCGAAGCCTCATCCGCTGCGGTCGCATCCTTATAAAGCATCTCTGACTCTTCAGAATATATCTGGTCTGTTGAAAGCTCGATATTTCTGTAGTGCTTCATGCCTGTTCCTGCAGGGATCAGCTTACCGATGATAACATTTTCCTTCGGTCCGATAAGGTGGTCCACCTTGCCCTTGATAGCCGCATCAGTAAGAACCTTTGTGGTCTCCTGGAATGAAGCAGCTGACAGGAATGACTCTGTCGCAAGTGAAGCCTTTGTGATACCGAGGATTATCTGGATAGCTGTTGCAGGCTGTTTGCCCTCTGCTTCCAGCTTCTCATTTATATCATCGAATTCAAGAGCATCCATCCTGGTACCGGGCAGAAGATCTGAATCACCGGGATCGTCAACCTCTACCTTCTTTAACATCTGGTGCACAATGACTTCGATATGCTTGTCATTGATATCAACACCCTGTGAACGGTAAACTCTCTGTACTTCCTTAAGAAGATAATCCTGTACGGCTCTGAGTCCCTTGATCTTTAAGAGATCGTGAGGATTGATGGATCCTTCTGTGATAACGTCACCGGCTTCGATAACCGCTCCGTCCAGAACCTTGATCCTGGATCCGTAAGGTATAAGGTAGGTCTTGCTGTCACCTGTATCGCTGGTAACTACAACCTCTCTCTTCTTCTTGGTATCCTTTATCTCAACCTTTCCGCCAAACTCGGCGATGATGGCAAGTCCCTTAGGCTTACGAGCCTCGAAGATCTCTTCTACTCTGGGAAGACCCTGTGTGATATCGGATCCGGCCATACCACCTGTATGGAAAGTTCTCATTGTAAGCTGTGTACCGGGCTCACCGATTGACTGTGCGGCAATGATACCGACTGCTTCTCCAACCTGTACAGGCTCACCGGTTGCCATGTTGGCACCGTAGCACTTAGCGCAGATTCCGTTATGGCTTCTGCATGTAAGGATCGTACGTATCTTTACGGACTCGATCGGCTTTCCGTCTCTTTCACCCACTGTGCAGATAAGCTTTGCACGTCTGGGAGTGATCATGTGATTCTTCTTTACGATCAGATTTCCGTCCTTATCATAGATATCCTCACATGAATATCTGCCTGTGATCCTGGCTTCCAGAAGCTCGATCTCTTCCTTGCCATCCATGAATGCAGATACTTCCATGCCTGTAAGCTCGGGTCTGCCTTCGCAGCAGTCCTTCTCACGGATAACAAGCTCCTGTGATACATCAACCATTCGACGTGTCAGATATCCTGAGTCAGCCGTACGGAGAGCTGTATCTGAAAGTCCCTTTCTGGCACCGTGTGCACTCATGAAGTACTCCAGAACGTTAAGTCCTTCACGGAAATTGGACTTGATAGGAAGCTCGATCGTGTGTCCTGTTGTATCAGCCTGAAGTCCTCTCATTCCGGCAAGCTGCTTTATCTGCTTATCGGAACCACGGGCTCCGGAGTCAGCCATCATGAAGATATTATTATACTTATCGAGGCCCTTCATCAGATCCTTTGTGATGGTATCATCACACTTCTTCCAGGTCTCCACCACCTCGTTATAACGCTCTTCATTTGTAATGAGTCCGCGCTTATAGTTTCTGGTGATCTTATCCACAGTCTCCTGAGCATTGTCGAGAAGCTTCTGCTTACTCTTCGGAACCACCATGTCGGAAATGGAAACACTCATGGATGCAATGGTTGAATAGTGGTAACCCATTGCCTTTATGTGGTCAAGAGCCTCGGCTGTCTTGATAGCGCCGTGTGTATTGATTATTGCCTCAATTATCTGTTTCAGCTGTTTCTTACCAACCATGAAGTCGATCTCAAGGGCCAGTTCGTTTTCAGGATCGCTCCTGTCTACAAATCCAAGGTCCTGGGGAAGGATCTCATTAAAGAGACAGCGTCCGAGAGTGGTGTTCACGATCTTAGTCTTCGTATTGCCATCCTCATCAGTCTTTTCCATACGAACATTTATCATGCTCTGGAGAGAGATCATGTGATTGGTGTAAGCCATGATCGCCTCATCAACACCCTTGAAGTATCTGCCTTCTCCGGGTTCTCCCTCTCTTGCCTGTGTGAGGTAATAGATTCCGAGAACCATGTCCTGTGTAGGAACGGTAACCGGGCCTCCGTCTGAAGGCTTTAAGAGGTTATTAGGTGAGAGCATGAGGAATCTGCACTCTGCCTGAGCCTCAACGGAAAGAGGAAGATGTACTGCCATCTGGTCTCCGTCAAAGTCAGCGTTGAAAGCCGTACATGCAAGGGGATGGAGCTTAATTGCCTTACCCTCTACAAGAACGGGCTCGAATGCCTGTATTCCCAGTCTGTGAAGTGTAGGCGCACGGTTCAGCATAACAGGATGCTCTCTGATAACGTCCTCAAGTACATCCCATACTGCGGGCTCCAGTCTCTCAACCGATTTCTTTGCACTCTTGATGTTGTGGCTTGTACCGTTAGCAACGAGCTCCTTCATAACGAAAGGCTTAAAGAGCTCTATAGCCATCTCCTTCGGAAGACCGCACTGCCATATCTTCAGTTCGGGTCCTACGACGATAACGGAACGTCCTGAATAGTCTACTCTCTTTCCGAGAAGGTTCTGTCTGAAGCGTCCGCTCTTTCCCTTAAGCATATCGGAAAGAGACTTAAGAGCTCTGCTGCCGGGTCCTGTAACGGGACGTCCGCGGCGGCCGTTATCGATAAGTGCATCAACAGCTTCCTGAAGCATTCTCTTCTCGTTATATACGATGATATCAGGAGCTCCGATCTCAAGGAGCTTCTTTAATCTGTTATTTCTGTTGATGATCCTTCTGTAGAGATCATTTAAATCAGATGTAGCGAATCTTCCGCCGTCCAACTGAACCATGGGACGAAGATCCGGAGGGATGACCGGGATGCAGTCCATAATCATCCACTCAGGCTTCTGGCCTGACTCCCTGAATGCCTCGATAACATCCAGTCTCTTTATTATCCTGGCCATCTTCTGGCCGCTGGCATCCTTAAGCTCTTCCTTAAGATCTGCGGATTCCTTTTCCAGATCCACATTCTGGAGAAGCTCCTTAGCTGCCTCTGCTCCCATTCCTGCACGGAATCCCTTTGAGCCATACTGCTCAACCGCATTCGCATACTCTCTTGCGGAAAGGATCTGCTTGAACTCAAGATCTGTATCTTTGGGATCCAGAACTATATAGGAAGCGAAATACAGTACTTTCTCGAGGATCCTGGGTGACAGGTCGAGAATAAGACCCATACGGCTGGGGATACCCTTGAAGTACCAAATATGTGATACGGGAGCGGCGAGCTCTATGTGGCCCATTCTCTCACGGCGTACGGAAGACTTTGTTACCTCAACTCCGCACCTATCGCAGATGATACCCTTATAACGTATCTTCTTATACTTACCGCAGTGACACTCCCAGTCCTTAGTAGGTCCGAAGATCTTTTCACAGAAAAGACCGTCTTTTTCGGGCTTTAAGGTTCTGTAATTTATGGTTTCCGGCTTTGTCACTTCCCCGTGTGACCACTCACGGATCTTCTCCGGAGAAGCAAGACCGATCTTTATAGCATCAAAAGACAGAGGGCGATACATATCTGACTGCCTGTTCATTATGTCTGGCATCAATAACTCCTTCCAATTTTAGAAATCAATACTGATCTACAGGATCCTCGTTACCGTCAAAGCTCTCTTCGTATTCGGATTCGTCGACATTTACCTCTTCATCCTCTACTGTCTCGAGCTCTCCGTCCTCATTGAATTCCTGAGTCTGGTAACCGTGGCTTGCATAATTTTCCTGCTGTTTGATCTCACGATCGTCATTAAAGATCGCGCGCATATCGGTTTCGCCGTAATCGACATTTTCGCCGATCTCGACTTCTGTTCCGTCTTCCTTGAGTACTCTCACATCCAGTCCGAGAGACTGCATTTCTTTTAAGAGCACCTTGAATGATTCGGGAACACTGGGTTCGGGTATATTTTCGCCCTTAATGATAGCTTCGTATGTCTTTACACGTCCTATTACGTCATCGGACTTGACTGTAAGCACTTCCTGAAGCGTATAAGCTGCGCCATATGCTTCCAGTGCCCACACTTCCATTTCTCCGAAACGCTGTCCGCCGAACTGGGCTTTTCCACCGAGGGGCTGCTGTGTTACAAGGGAGTATGGTCCTGTTGAACGTGCATGGATCTTGTCATCTACCAGATGGTGCAGTTTCAGGTAGTGCATGTGTCCGATGGTTACCGGTGAATCAAAGTACTCTCCGGTACGTCCATCTCTTAAGCGAACCTTTCCGTCGCGGCTGATACGTACACCCTTCCATACTTCTCTGTGATCCCTGTTATCTGAGAGATACTTCATAACCTCAGGAAGGAGAGTGTTCTTATACTTCTTCTCGAAGTCTTCCCACTCTGTATTTACATAGTCATCAGCGAGCTCCAGCATATCCTCGATATCAACCTCATTCGCTCCGTCGAACACGGGAGTTGAGATATTGAATCCAAGAGCCATGGCTGCAAGTGAAAGATGTATCTCAAGGACCTGACCGATATTCATTCGTGAAGGCACACCCAGAGGGTTCAGCACGATATCGAGAGGTCTTCCGTTAGGAAGATAAGGCATATCCTCTACAGGAAGTACACGGGATACAACACCCTTATTTCCGTGACGTCCGGACATCTTATCGCCCACCTGGATCTTTCTCTTCTGTGCAATGTAGATCCTGACTGCCTGATTTACTCCGGGTGACAGCTCATCGCCGTTCTCCCTTGTGAATACCTTGGCATCCACAACGATACCGTATTCGCCGTGAGGAACCTTGAGGGAAGTATCCCTTACCTCGTGGGCCTTCTCTCCGAAGATGGCGCGAAGGAGTCTTTCCTCTGCGGTAAGCTCTGTCTCTCCCTTGGGAGTAACCTTTCCTACCAGGATATCTCCGGCACGTACCTCTGCTCCGATACGGACGATACCGCGTTCGTCAAGATCCTGAAGAGCTTCCTCGCCGACACCGGGGATATCTCTTGTGATCTCTTCCGGTCCGAGTTTGGTCTCTCTTGCTTCTGATTCGTACTCTTCTATATGAATTGATGTATATGTGTCATGCTGTACGAGGCTTTCTGAAAGAAGAACAGCGTCCTCGTAGTTATATCCTTCCCAGGACATGAATCCTATAAGAGGATTCTTTCCAAGGGAAAGCTCTCCGTCGTGAGTTGAAGGACCGTCTGCGATGACGTCTCCTGCCTCCACGTGGTCACCCTTGCTGACAATTGGCCTCTGGTTATAGCAGTTACTCTGGTTACTGCGCATGAACTTCGTAAGATGGTAATCTACTTCTGTTCCGTCGTCATTCTTTACCTTGATAAGGTCTGCCTGAGCAAGAGTAACAGTACCGGGCTTATCGGCCACCATACAATCTCCTGAGTCAACGGCTGCCTTTCTCTCCATACCGGTTCCTACTGCGGGAGCCTCTGTGAGAAGAAGCGGAACTGCCTGCCTCTGCATGTTGGAACCCATCAGAGCTCTGGTAGGGTCATCATTCTGAAGGAAAGGAACAAGGGTCGTAGCAACTGAGAATACCTGTCTCGGTGATACGTCCATATAATCAAATACTGTCTTATCCCATGCCTGTGTGAGATCAAGGTGACGTCCCGATACCTGGGTGTTCTTGAAGTGTCCTTCCTTATCCAGGGGCTCAGAAGCCTGTGCCACGAAGTAGTTGTCCTCTTCGTCAGCTGTCATATATACAACCTCGTCTGTTACACGGGGATTCTCGGGATCTGAGTGATCGATCTTCCTGTAAGGAGATTCTACAAATCCGTACTCATTGATACGCGCAAAGCATGCCAGTGAGTTTATAAGTCCGATGTTAGGGCCTTCGGGTGTCTCTACAGGGCACATACGTCCGTAGTGTGAATAGTGGATATCACGGACTTCCATTCCGGCACGGTCTCTTGAAAGACCACCGGGGCCAAGTGCAGAGAGACGTCTCTTATGTGTAAGCTCGGAAAGAGGGTTATTCTGATCCATGAACTGTGAAAGCTGTGAGGATCCGAAGAACTCCTTAACCGCTGCAGTAACAGGCTTGATGTTGATAAGAGCCTGAGGTGTGATAGTAGTAATGTCCTGAGTGGTCATTCTCTCACGGACAACTCTCTCAAGTCTTGAAAGACCAATACGGTACTGGTTCTGAAGAAGCTCTCCAACCGCACGGATACGGCGGTTTCCAAGATGATCGATATCGTCCTTGCTGCCGATGCCATACTCAAGATGCATGTTATAGTTAATGGAAGCAAAGATATCTTCCTTTGTAATGTGCTTCGGAATAAGATCCGCAACATTCTTCTTTATAGCTTTCTGAAGCTCCTCAGGAGTGTCATTCTCATCCATAAGGCGTGCAAGAGCAGGGTAATAAACGAGCTCGGTAATGCCGTAATCGGATGCTTTTTCTCCCTTGGGGAAATCAATATAATGATTTATGTCAACCATAAGTGATGAGAGAACCTTGATATTCCTCTCTTCACCCTGGATCACTACATAAGGAACTGCACAGTTCTGGATCTCGTCCGCCAGCTCGCGGGTTACCTCGGTTCCGGCTACAGCCTTCAGCTTCTTGAGGGCCACAACCTCACCTGTTCCCGGATCGATAACATCCTCAGCCAGGATCTTTCCGGTGATACGGTTTCTGAGCATAAGTTTCTTATTAAACTTATAACGTCCAACCTTGGCAAGGTCATAACGTCTGGGATCGAAGAACATTCCTTCTATCAGGGATCTGGCACTCTCTTCTGCAAGAGGCTCACCCGGACGGATCTTTTTATACAGCTCGATAAGACCCTCAACAGAATTCTTGGCAGGGTCTTTTGAGAATGAGCCCTGAAGCTTCGGCTCATCTCCGAAATAATCTATGATCTCTTCATTTGTACCTATTCCGAGCGCACGGATAAGAACAGTCACAGGCACTTTCCTGGTCCTGTCTACACGTACATAGAATACGTCATTGGCATCGGTCTCGTACTCGAGCCATGCTCCTCTATTGGGAATAACCGTGCATGAGAAAAGTCTCTTACCGATCTTATCATGCTCTATTCCGTAATAAATACCGGGAGAACGTACAAGCTGGCTGACGATTACACGTTCTGCTCCATTGATAACGAAAGTTCCGGTGTCGGTCATTATAGGCAGATCACCCATAAAGATCTCGTGCTCTTTAATGTCATTTTCAGGATTGGCGCTGTTTCGAAGCCTTACCTTTACCTTCAAAGGTGCTGCATACGTTGCATCACGCGCTTTACATTCCTCGATAGAGTACTTCTTCTCATCCTTGCAGAACTCATAGTCTACAAAATCCATACTGAGATTTCCGCTGAAATCCTGAATTGGAGAAATGTCAGCAAATGCTTCCTTGAGACCTTCATTTGTGAACCAATCATATGAAGATTTCTGAACGTCGATCAAGTTAGGCATCTCGATGACATCCTGATTCCTCTGGAAGCTCATTCGCATGGCTTTTCCATTGTAGACTGGATGTATCCGGTTCTTTTCCATGTTGTCGTTCACCCCGTTCTTGAAACTAAACAATAAGTTACAGTGGTAAAAAAGGGCGCAAAAATGCCCATGTAACCACAATAGTGCATTTGCCATGGTAACACGGGCATTTCAAAAAGTCAACAAAAATATTATTTTTATAGTTGACAAGCTAACGTTTTGTTATAAAGCCATCCGGGGCAATATTTACATTGTCTGTAGACCATTCACGGACATTCATGAGAATACGTTCAAAGTCTCCCGATCCTTGCTGTACTTCGTGGGTGGCGCATCCGTACTGCATGCAGGGAATGAACTGAAGGCTCTTTATCTCTTTATCCTTAAGGACTACTTCAATAAGACAGTTATCCAGTGTCTTTGAATTAAACCAGTAATTGCCAAGGCTGTATATCACCGGCACATCCTCTATGTACTCTATTCCCTGGAGTACATGAGGGTGATCTCCCATGATAAGATCCACACCGGCATCCACATAGGCTTTAGCCAGTTCTGTCTGGGCAGCTTCATATTTATTAACATTCTCACTGCCCCAGTGAACGTAAGCTATGCAGAAGTCACTGTTCTGTTTTGCTTCTCTTATAACACTTACGAATTTCTCAGGATCCAGAGTCCTTAATACTCCGGGCTCTGTTTCCGTTGCTTCCTTTGTATCCGGCGGCAGGCTTCTCTCTATCTGGGTTGCAGAGACGAAAGATATCTTCATCCCTCCGGCTATAAAGTATACGGGCTTCATGGCTTCTTCTATATTGTGGCCGGCACCCACATAGGGGATACCTGCTTCATCAAGGGTATCAAAGGTGTCGAGAAGAGCCTCTTTTCCATGGTCATAGGCATGGTTATTGGCAAGACTGACTATGTCTGCCCCCAGATCATGCATAAAGCTTACAGTCTCGGGCTTCGCCCTGAAGGTGAATTTCTTTTCCGGCAGAGGCGTACCTCTCTTACTGTATGGAAATTCATTATTGATCATGAAGATATCCGCATCGCAGGTCCTTTTTATAAGTGATGCGTCAATACTGTCAAAGATCCCTCCGGCTCTGCTCCTCAATGCATTCATATTGGCATATCTGTCGTCAAAATTAATATCGCCTGCAAAGTCAATGACTACTTCGCCTTCGTTTTTAACGGATTTACAATATACGCCGTTCTCTGATACATCCTCTTCTGAAAGTACATAACCTTCAAAAGTATTTTCGGGTTCAGGTTCTTCCGCTGATTCCTCATATGTAGATACTGTTTCAACCGGAATGTTGATGGTTTCTTCTTCTATCACTATCGGCGCAGATTCAGAGGGTTTCTGTACAGGCTCTGCGACAGCAGGCGCTTTCACTTCGCCGGTGGGAAGAGAACTACATGAGGTGAGGAGGAACAGGAATATTATTAATAGTAAGGAATATAATTGTTTTTTCAAAATAACGTCCTCATTATTGTCATCCTGAGATCCTTCGCTTCGCTCAGGATGACAACGGGCTAACACTCAGGATGACAACGGGCTAACGCTCAAGATGACAACGGCTAACGCTCAGGATGACAACGGCTAACGCTCAGGATGACAGTATTTGCCATTCTGAGGGCGTAGTCCGTAGAATCTCAGTTATATAAAAAACTGCTGCACCTTGGCGGTGCAGCAGTGATCTGATACAGTGATTCGATACTTCTTATACGAGCTCCAGAAGAACTTCCATTGCGTTATCGCCCTTACGAAGACCGATCTTTACGATACGTGTGTATCCGCCTTTACGATCCTTATATTTGGGTGCGATCTCATCAAAAAGCTTAGCAGGAAGATCAACCTTCTTCATATCCTTCTTCTTTCCTGTAGGATTCTCAGTCACAGGATAGAGAACCTTGAGCATCTGACGACGTGCATGAAGCCTTGAAGGAAGATCCTTCTTGATCTCCTTGTCAACGATATTGTACTTTGTAACTGTTACACCGTTTTCAATATGGAGAAGCTTGCCGCTCTCATCACGGATGCTTTCAGAAAGCACCTTTTCCTTATCGTTCTTGTCAACGATCTGCTTTACTCTGTGTCCGTCCTTATCTCTAACGGGCTCCTTAGCCTTAACGGTAACTGTCTCAAAGTTATCCATCTCACGAACTGCAAGAGTGATGACCTTCTCTGCCATCTTCTGAACTTCCTCAGCCTTTGCTTCGGTTGTCTTGATCTTTCCGTTAAGGATGAGTGCAGTTACCTGGCTTCTTAAAAGAGCCTTTCTCTGTGAAGCTGTACGTCCGAGTTTTCTGTATTTAGCCATTTTTTACCTCTTTCTCATTTGCTTTTATAAGCTGACCAGCCCCTGCCTGATGGTCTTACGGGACAGGCCAATAAGTGGCGGGACGAACCTTTGGGATTTACCGTCCGGCGCAATTAATACTACATTATTCGATGGACTCACTTTCATTGAGCTTTAATCCAAGCTCATTAAGCTTTCCGAGAACTTCCTCAAGGGATTTACGTCCGAGATTACGAACTTTCATCATATCCTCGGGAGTCCTGTCGATAAGCTCGGCAACAGTATTGATGCCGGCTCTCTTGAGACAGTTATATGATCTTACTGAAAGCTCCAGCTCATCTATGTTCATCTCAAGCACCTTCTTTGTCTCAGTGCTGGGAGGCTCAACCATAACATCTGTGGTTCCGGCCACGTCTGAAAGATTGATGAACTGCGAAAGATGCTCTGACAATACCTTGGCGGCAAGTGATACTGCCTCCTGGGGATTAAGCGTTCCGTTGGTATAGATGTCCAGCGTAAGCTTGTCAAAGTCAGTCTGCTGTCCCACACGCGTATCTTCTACGCTGATATTCACACGCTCAACAGGTGTGTATATAGAATCAACCGCTATCACGCCTATAGGAAGATCTTCGCCCTTATTCTTATCAGAGCTTACATATCCTCTTCCCTTGGTGATGGTAAGCTCGATATAGAGCTTTGCGTTCTTTCCGCTCACCGTTGCGATATGCTGATCCTTATTGATGATCTCGATATCCTGGTCAACCTGGATATCTGCTGCTGTTATCTCTCCCTCGCCCTCAAAATCAATATAAGCCGTCTTAGGCTCATCTGTGGAGCTGCTGTTCTTGATCGAGAGATTCTTTATGTTCAGGATGATCTCCGTCACATCTTCCTTTACGCCGGGTATAGATGTGAACTCGTGGAGAATGCCTTCGATCTTTACACGGCTGACTGCTGCACCCGGAAGTGATGAAAGCATGATCCTGCGAAGTGAATTGCCAAGTGTGATACCATAACCACGCTCAAGAGGCTCTACGACAAATCTGCCGTATTTGCCATTGTTTGAAAGTTCTACTATATCTATCTTCGGCTTTTCGAATTCTAACAAACAGGTACCTCCTTATTCTACTGTGAAGTGTTATAAGTCGATTATTTTGAGTAAAGCTCGACTATAGCCAACTCGTCAACGGGAACATCGATCTGATCCCTTGAGGGAAGTTCGTTAACAGTACCCTTGAAACTATCGGGCTCAGCTGAGAGCCATGCGGGAACTGCCCTGTCTGCTGTATACTCAAGAACATCCTTTATGTGCTGTGATGATCTTGCCTTTTCTCTGATCTCTACAACATCTCCGGGCTTAACTGAATATGAAGGGATATTGATAGTCCTTCCGTTTACGGAGAATGCCTTGTGATCTACCATCTGGCGCGCTTCACGTCTTGTACGTGCAAATCCCAGACGGAAAACGACGTTATCAAGTCTCTGCTCTAAAAGGATGAGAAGGTTTTCACCAGTCATTCCCTTCATGCGGTCAGCCTTCTTGTAGTAATTTCTGAAAGGCTTCTCGAGAACGCCATATATAAACTTTGCCTTCTGCTTTTCACGAAGCTGAAGTCCGTACTCACTTACCTTACGGCTGGAACGGATAAGCTGTCTGTTTGATTGTTTACTGTAGCCTAAATATGCGGGCTCCAGACCAAGAGATCTGCATCTCTTGAGAACAGGTACTCTATTAACTGCCATATGCTTACACTCTCCTTCTCTTCGGCGGACGGCATCCATTGTGCGGCACCGGAGTCACATCTTTAATACTGGTAATCTGTAAACCTGCTGCGGATAAAGCACGGATAGCTGCTTCTCTTCCTGAGCCGGGTCCCTTTACCATAACGTCAACTGATTTAAGACCATGTACGAGAGCTGCCTTTGTAGCTGTCTCAGCTGCTACCTGTGCAGCATATGGAGTAGATTTCCTTGAACCTCTGAAACCAAGACCACCGGCACTTGCCCATGCAAGAGCATTTCCTTCAGCATCTGTCAGAGTAACAATAGTGTTGTTGAAAGATGACTGAATATGTGCCTGTCCGTGTTCAACGTTTTTCTTAACGCGCCTTTTTGTTGTTTTCTTCGCGCTAGACTGCTGTTTAGCCATTTAAAACTAACCTACTTTCTCTTTATTACTGTTTCTATGTTAATAAGGTACATAAGCTGCCTAAAGAATTACTTCTTCTTATTAGCAACTGTTCTCCTGGGACCCTTACAGGTCCTGGCATTTGTCTTGGTCTTCTGACCACGACAAGGAAGGGACTTTCTGTGACGAACGCCTCTGTAGCATCCGATCTCTGTAAGTCTCTTGATATCCATAGCGACCTGGCGACGAAGATCACCCTCGATAGTGTATTCTTTTTCAAGAATATCACGGATCTTGGCAACTTCTTCTTCCTTAAGATCTCTTACACGGGTATTGGGATCAACGCCCGCTTTGGCAAGGATATCGTTAGAGCTGGCTCTGCCAATACCATATATATAGGTAAGACCGATCTCAACTCTCTTCTCTCTTGGTAAATCAACACCAGCGATACGAGCCATTGTGAGTACAAACCTCCTTTTTTAAAATATAGTACACAATTATTGAAATGAAGAATTCCCATCGGTACTTACTTGTAAGTACCGCGCGCCGGGTTCGGTCAGCGAAGCTGACATATTCCTATCGAACCCGTGCGCATAAATGTGCATGGATAAATAACCGTTTACGGTTATTTATCCTTGCACCTGTTTGTGCTTGGGATTCTCGCAAATAATCCTGATCTTTCCTTTTCTCTTGATAACCTTGCACTTTTCGCACATAGGTTTAACAGAAGATCTTACTTTCATGACATCCTCCTTGTAAACAAAACCATCCTGCTTTGAAGAAAGCCGAACGACATTATAACACCGCATATTCCCCTATGCAAGTATTTTTTATTCTGACTTCCTTATTTGTCTCTCCATATGATCCTGCCCTTGGAGAGGTCGTAGGGTGACATTTCTATAGTAACTTTGTCACCGGGCAGTATACGGATGAAATTCATCCTGAGCTTTCCGCTAATGTGTGCCAGCACCTGGTGTCCGTTTTCCAGTTCCACCTGGAACATGGCATTGGGAAGCTTTTCTATTACTTTTCCTTCGATTTCAATTACATCTGCTTTCGACATTTTCCTGTTACCTTAATATCTCTTCGATAGCCTTAAATACATCATCAGGATCTACTGTACCGTCAACTGTATGAAGCACCCGACTCTTTGTGTAATAGTCAATGAGCGGCTGTGTCTGCTCATGATATACTGTCAGCCTCTTCTTCACTGTCTCCGGCTTGTCATCATCGCGAAGCACCAGTTCGGAACCGCAGCTGTCGCAGATGCCATCCTTCTTCGGCTTAAGATACTGCAGATGATATGTGGCACCGCATTTTAAGCAGGCCCTTCTTCCTGACATCCTGTTAATGATGTTTTCATCAGGAACATCCACATCAACGGCATAGTCAACTTTTTCACCAAGCTTTTCCAGTTCCCTGTCCAGTACTTCAGCCTGGGGAATGGTTCTCGGAAATCCGTCGAGCACGTATCCGTTCTTGCAGTCGTCATTCTTAACTCTGTCTAAGAGAAGTCTGACAGTAAGCTCGTCCGGAACAAGCTGTCCTTCATCCATATATTTCTTGGCTTCTTTTCCAAGCTCCGTACCGTTTTTTATGTTGGCACGGAAGATATCTCCGGTTGAGATATGCGGGATATTGAATTTCTCAGCGATCCTCTTAGCCTGGGTTCCTTTTCCGGCTCCGGGCGCTCCCAGCATGATTATCTTCATAAGTCACCTCATCCGGCGCTACGCGCCACCTTCCCCTCAAGGGGAAGGCTTTATTCGTTATGCTAAAAATCCTTTGTAGCTTCTGACAAGCATTCTGGATTCGATCTGTTTAAGTGTCTCAAGTATTACGCCAACAATAATGATAAGTGATGTACCACCGAAGGAAACATCTGCGCCGAAGAATCCGTTGAAGAAAATGGGGATCACGGCTACTATCACAAGTCCGACTGCACCGATAAAGATGATGTAATTCAGAATGTTGGTAAGATAGTCATTTGTGGGTTTTCCGGGACGTATGCCGGGGATAAATCCGCCCTGCTTCTTTAAGTTATCCGATACCTCAAGTGGATTGAAGGTGATGGATGTGTAGAAGTAAGCGAAGAACACCACAAGTACAATGTATATCAGCAGTCCTATAGAATAAACAGGAGCTGCCGGGTTGCACCAGTTTCCTGAATTCAGGAGCCTTAAGATCTGTCCTCCCAGATTTGAACCTGCCTGAATACCGAAGAGCTGACAGATAACAATGGGGAACTGCATAATGGATGATGCGAAGATGACCGGGATAACTCCGCTTGTATTAACCTTAAGAGGAATACTGCTCTGGGTACCTCCCACCATCTTTCTGCCTGCAACCTTTCTGGCATACTGAACGGGGATCCTTCTCTCAGCTCCGTTTAAGAGTACTGTAAGCACTACGGTGCCAATGATAACGAAGAGAATGACCGCTGCTGCGACGATAGCCATCAGGATCTTACCTTCCAGATAATTGGTCTTGATAAACATATCCCAAAGTGATGACATATCCATGGGCAGTCTGGAGATGATATTAATAGTAAGTACTATTGAAATACCGTTTCCTACGCCCTTTTCCGTGATCTGTTCACCAAACCACATCAGGAGAGCCGAGCCTCCTGTAAGACCGGTCACGATCATGATACCGATAAGCCAGGGATTCATGTTTGTCTCCATGAGTCCTGAATTGTAGAAACCTATGGCCATTGCAGATGATTCAAGAAGTGCAAGACCTATGGTAACATAACGCGTGATCGAAACGAGAACCTTACGTCCTTCCTGTCCGTCTCTCTGCTTCTCTTCGAGATACGGGATCGCGATCGTGAGAAGCTCGATGATGATGGATGAAGTAATGTAAGGTGTAATGTTCAATGCGAATATTGACATGTTCTCGAAGGAACCGCCCGTGAAAGCATTGAAGAATCCGAAATTGTCTCCTGTAAGACTGGCAAACCACTGTGAGAAATACTCACGGTTTACACCGGGAATAGGAAGCTGGCAGCCGAGCCTTATAAGAAACAGTATAAGTAATGTATAAAGGATCCTGTCCCTTATGTCCTTGATCTTAAAGGCATTACGTACTGATTCCAGCATCAGATCACCTCTGCTTTCCCACCGGCTGCTTCAATCTTTTCCTTTGCAGACGCCGAAAACGCGTTTGCCTTAACTGTGAGCTTCTTGCTGATCTCTCCGTTACCAAGGATCTTGAGTCCGTCATATGTATCCTTTATGATACCTCTTTCGATAAGATCCTCGCTTACAACGGTATCACCATCTTCATAGTAGTGATCCAGAACAGAGATATTGATCGCAACAATATTCTTTCTGTTGATATTATTGAAACCTCTCTTGGGGATTCTCCTGTAGAGAGGCATCTGTCCACCTTCGAATCCGATTCTGGGTGCTCCTGAACGAGCCTTCTGTCCCTTGTGTCCGTATCCGGCTGTCTTGCCGTTTCCTGACGCATGTCCACGTCCCTTGCGGAAATTGTTCTTGTGCTTTGCACAATATGCCGGTTTTAATTCATGTAATTCCATTTTTTCCTCCTAAATTGGCTTTCGCCTGTGACGCCGTGAAAAGCATTTAGCTTCTCACGACTCGGATCATTAGTTTCTTTTTCAGATCTCCTCGACCTTAACCATGTGCTTAACCGCATTGCACATTCCGCGAACTGCCTCATTATCAGGCATCTCTACAGACTTATTTGTTCTGCGTAAGCCCATAGCTTCTACAGTTGCCTTATGCTTCGGAATGGCGCCAATCGGAGATTTTACAAGCGTGATCTTTAACTTTCCAGCCATTTACTGCCTCCTTAAAGCCAATATGTGTTATGCCATAATCTCTTCTACAGTCTTTCCGCGGAGAGAAGCGATCTCTTCGGGAGTCTTGATCTGTGAAAGAGCATTGATAGCTGCAAGTACAACGTTCTGCTTATTATTTGAACCAAGTGACTTTGTACGGATGTTCCTGATACCTGCAAGTTCGCAGACGATACGTGCAGGACCACCTGCGATGATACCTGTACCTTCGGGAGCCTTCTTCAAAAGAATGGATGCTCCTCCGAACTTTCCGGTGTAATCATAGGTTATTGATCCGTTGTTATCTATAGCTACATTTATGAGCTTCTTAGCGGCATCTTCCTTTCCCTTTCTGATAGCTTCAGGGATTTCAGTAGCCTTTCCAAGACCGACGCCCACATGTCCGTTGCGGTCGCCAAGTACCACGAGAGCTGTGAAACGCATATTACGTCCGCCCTTTACAACCTTGGTAACGCGCTTAATGGTAACAACCTTATCTTCCAGCTCGAGGCTGTTTGCATCGATTATGCTGTGCTTCATTTATAATTTCCTCCTTAGAAATCGAGTCCTTCTTCTCTGGCAGCATCTGCAAGAGCTTTAACTTTGCCCTGGTAGATAAATCCGCCTCTGTCGAAGACAACTTCCTTGATCCCCTTTTCCAGCGCTCTCTTTGCTATTACTGTTCCAAGGTACCTTGCTGCCTCTACATCATCAGTATACTTGAGCTCAGCCTTTACAGCCTTCTCAGTTGTGGATGCTGCAACCATTGTGTTGGCAGCTTCATCATCGATGATCTGAGCGTACATATGCTTATTGCTTCTGAAAACCGCAAGTCTGGGTCTAACAGATGTGCCGCTCATGTGATTACGAATCTTCATATGTTTCTTTGCACGAACTTCGGCTCTTGATTTCTTGCTAATCATTCTAAGCGTCCTCCTAATTACTTCTTACCTGTCTTGCCGACCTTGCGTCTGATGGTCTCATCAATATACTTGATACCCTTGCCCTTATAAGGTTCAGGCTTTTTCTTATCTCTGATCACTGCAGCGTACTGGCCAACCTTTTCCTTATCGATACCGGTGACTTCGATCTTATTATCAACCACCTTTGTCTCGATACCTTCAGGATCCTCCATCTCAACGGGATGTGAGAAACCAAGTGAAAGTGTAAGCTTCTTACCCTGCTTTGCAGCTCTGTAGCCGACTCCGTTGATCTCGAGAGTCTTTGTATATCCTTCCGTAACGCCTACAACCATATTATTGATAAGCGCTCTGGTAAGACCGTGAAGAGCTCTTGTCTCCTTCTCATCATTGGGACGTTCTACCTTTAATTCCCCGTTCTCCTGCTTGATAGTGAGAACTGAAGGAAGGGTTCTCTCAAGAGTTCCCTTAGGTCCTTTAACTGTCACATGATTATTTTCTGCTACCTCGACTGTTACTCCGCCGGGGATCGCGATAGGCATCTTTCCAATTCGTGACATGCCCGTTACCTCCTTTTTACCAAACGAATGCCAGTACCTCGCCGCCTACATTAAGCTCTCTGGCTTTTTTGTCAGTTATAACTCCCTGGTTTGTGGAAAGGATAGCGATTCCTAATCCGCCTAGTACCCTGGGGAGCTTCTCTCTTCCTGCGTAAACCCTGAGTCCGGGCTTACTGATCCTCTTTAATCCTGAGATGACTCTTGTGTTCTTATCATCTACATACTTAAGAGTGATTCTGATATCCTTGAAGTTTCCGTTCTCAACGAGATCGTACTTCTTTACATAACCCTCATCTACAAGGATGTCAGCTATAGCAAGCTTCATCTTGGATGAAGGAACATCAACTGTATCGTGTTTTGCAGTATTTGCATTACGGATTCTGGTAAGCATATCTGCAATCGGATCGTTTGTTGTCATTACTTTGACCTCCTAATTCATCTAAACCAACTGCACCTCACCAGGATGCTTTCTTAACACCCGGGATCTGTCCCTTGTATGCCAGCTCTCTAAAGCAGACACGGCAGATACCGTATTTTCTTAAAACAGCATGAGGGCGTCCGCAGATTCTGCAACGTGTATATGCCCTTGTAGAGAACTTGGGCTTTCTCTGCTGCTTAAGCTTCATTGATAATTTAGCCATCTATAAGTTCCTCCTTATTTTGCGAAAGGCATATTGAAAAGTCTTAAAAGTTCACGTGCTTCTTCATCGGTCTTTGCTGTGGTAACAACTATGATATCCATACCTCTTACCTTGTCGATCTTATCGTACTCGATCTCGGGGAAGATAAGCTGTTCCTTGATACCTAATGCATAGTTCCCTCTTCCGTCGAATGAATCAGCGCTTACACCACGGAAGTCACGCACACGGGGAAGGGCCAGATTTACGAGACGGTCAAAGAACTCATACATTCTCTCGCCACGGAGTGTTACCTTACATCCAATAGGCATTCCTTCTCTGATCTTGAAGTTTGCAACCGCTTTCTTTGCCTTGGTAACTACTGCCTTCTGTCCTGTGATGGTCTGCATATCTGTTACTGCGGAATCCAGAACCTTGGCATTTTCCTTTGCCTCACCGACGCCCATGTTGACAACGATCTTTACGAGCTTCGGAACTTCCATAACATTCTTATAGCCAAACTTCTTCGTCATCTGATCGACGATCTCTGTCTGGTATTGTTCACGTAATCTACTCAAACCTGATTCCTCCCATCGTTAGTCAACTGCCTCACCGGTCTTGCGGTCGAAACGGACTTTCTTCTCTCCGTCGATCCTGAAACCGATCCTGACAGGCTTGCCCTTGTGTTCAAACATTACGTTACTGAGATCGAAAGCCGCTTCTCTGTGGACAATTCCACCGTCCTGATTCTGAGCTGACGGCTTCTCGTGCTTGGCGATCATGTTAACACCTTCCACAACCACCTTTTTCTTATCGTAATCAACGGATATTACTTTTCCGCTCTTACCTTTGTCTTTTCCGGCGATTACCTGGACGGTATCACCCTTCTTGATTCTCATTGTTGCCATGGTGAACCCTCCCTTACAGTACTTCCGGTGCGAGAGAAACGATCTTCATGAAGTGCTTATCACGAAGCTCCCTGGCAACCGGTCCAAAAATACGTGTTCCTCTGGGTGTCAGATCTTCCTTGATGATGACTGCTGCATTATCATCGAAGCGGATATATGAACCGTCCTTACGACGAACACTCTTAACTGTACGAACTACAACTGCCTTTACAACGTCTCCCTTTTTAACAACTCCGCCGGGTGTTGCATCTTTGACAGTAGCAACTATCGTATCGCCAATATTGGCATATCTTCTTGTAGAGCCGCCCATAACTCTGATGCAAAGGATTTCCTTAGCGCCGGTATTATCTGCGACTTTTAATCTGGTTTCCTGCTGTACCATGCTAAAACTCCTTTCACCTCAGATTATTTAGCTCTTTCGATGATCTCGACAAGTCTCCATCTCTTGGTCTTGCTTAAGGGTCTTGTCTCCATTACTGTAACAGTATCACCGATATTGCATTCATTCTTTGCATCCTCAGCCTTCAGCTTGTATGTTCTCTTCACGATCTTTTTGTAAAGTGGATGCCTTACGTTATCGACAACGGCAACCGTAATGGTTTTATCCATCTTGTTGCTGACTACCTTACCGGTACGTGTCTTTCTAAGATTTCTTTCTTCCATCTTTTCGTCTCCTTATTGAATCTCAGGAATTAGCAGACTGTTCTGTTAATACTGTCTGAATTCTTGCTATGTTCTTTCTTACTTCCTTGATTCTGCTGGTGTTATCAAGCTGATTGGTCGCATTCTGGAATCTCAGGTTGAAGAGTTCCTTTTTTGCCTCTGTTAAAGCTTCACCGAGCTCGGAAACCGATTTATCTCTTAATTCCTTAACGTAGTTATCAGTTTTCATCAGATGTCACCGCCTTTGTCTTTAACTGCAGCGAGAAGATCCTCTTTGCTTATGATCTTGCACTTACAAGGAAGCTTGTGTGATGCAAGTCTGAGCGCTTCCCTTGCTGTTTCCTCAGGTACGCCTGCGATCTCGAACATTACACGTCCGGGTTTTACTACAGCTACCCAGTAATCTACAGCACCTTTACCGGATCCCATTCGGGTCTCAGCGGGCTTTGCTGTTACGGGCTTGTCAGGGAAGATCTTTATCCATACCTGACCGCCACGCTTTACGTATCTTGTCATAGCGACACGGGCTGCCTCGATCTGGTTTGAACGAACCCAGACAGGCTCGAGAGCAACTATACCGTACTCACCGTATGTGATCAAATTGCCGCTGTTTGCTTTTCCCTTAAGGGAACCACGCATCTGCTTACGATGCTTTACTCTCTTCGGCATTAACATTACTGATCTCTCCCTTCTTTACCGGCTGAAGTAGATTTGTTATCCCTGTTCTTTCCGGGAAGGATCTCACCTTTGTAGATCCAAACCTTCACGCCTACTTTTCCGTATGTTGTGTCCGCCTCAGCGAATCCGTAATCAATGTCTGCACGGAGTGTCTGAAGAGGAATAGTTCCTTCTGAATAGAACTCACGACGAGCGATATCAGCGCCTCCGAGACGTCCTGAAACTGAAGCTTTGATACCCTTTGCTCCGCTCTTTAATGTTCTCTGCATTGCAGATTTCATTGCACGACGGAAAGATACACGGTTTTCAAGCTGCTGAGCGATGTTTTCAGCTACAAGCTGTGCATCCATGTCAGGGCGCTTGATCTGCTTGATCTCGAGATCAATGTTCTTTCCTGTCTTTCTCTGAAGAACTGCCTTTGTGCTCTCGATATCTTTTCCGCTCTTACCGATGATGATACCGGGCTTTGAGGTGTAAACTGTAGCTCTTACCTTACCTGCGGATCTCTCTATTTCGATCTTTGAGATTCCTGCGGAATAGAGCTTCTTCTTCAGATAATTTCTGATGTTGTAATCTTCTACAAGATAGTCCGCGAAATCGCCTTCAGCGTACCATTTTGAATCCCAATCTTTGATAATTCCGACTCTTAAGCCGTGGGGATTAACTTTCTGACCCATTCTGATCTTCCTCCCTTACTGTTTCTCATCAAGTACAACGTTCAGATGACACATTCTCTTGAAGATCCTGTATGCTCTACCCTGTGCTCTGGGCTGAATCCTCTTCATTATAGGACCCGGAGTCGCATAGCATTCTGCGATATAAAGATCATTCCTGTTCAGTCCGCTGTTGTTCTCGGCGTTTGCTGCTGCTGATTCGAGAAGCTTCAGGATCACACCTGATGCATATCTCGGGTTATAAGTTAGAATACCCTTTGCTTCTAAATAACTCTTGCCTCTGATGGCATCTAATACGAAGCAGGCTTTCTGCACAGAAATCCTTGCGAAGGATAACTTAGCTGACGGTCTGGTATCCTTATTTGCATTTCTTTCTCTTTTGATCTGGGAACGATGTCCTTTTGCCATTGGATTAAACCTCCTTTCAGATTATCCTTACTTTACTGATGTTGTGCTGCCTGTATGTCCTTTATAGGTTCTGGTAGCTACAAACTCTCCGAGCTTGTGTCCTACCATATCTTCTGTGATATATACGGGAA
This sequence comes from uncultured Lachnospiraceae bacterium, assembly GCA_902779445.1. GTDB lineage: Bacteria > Bacillota > Clostridia > Lachnospirales > Lachnospiraceae > NK4A144. The sequence goes on along the minus strand of CACZBM010000023.1, from coordinate 62,135 downwards.
CGTGCTTTCTTCCGTCATGTACTGCGATTGTGTGTCCGACGAAAGAAGGGAAAATTGTGGAACGGCGTGACCAGGTCTTTATTACGTCCTTGCTGTCTGCCTTATTCATCGCATCAACCTTCTTAAGCAGGCTTTCGTCTGCGAACGGTCCCTTTTTAAGTGATCGTGACATTATTGATCCTCCTTATTTTATACGTTAAGAGCTTTACCGTTTCTTCTTCTTACGATTAACTTGTTGGAAGCCTTCTTCTTCTTTCTGGTCTTAAGACCGAGAGCGGGCTTACCCCAAGGTGTGCAGGGGCCGGGGCGTCCGATAGGAGCGCGTCCCTCACCACCTCCGTGCGGGTGGTCGTTGGGGTTCATGACTGAACCGCGGACATGGGGCCTGATGCCCATATGACGTATACGACCTGCTTTACCGTAATTGATAAGGCTGTGATCAATGTTACCTACTGTTCCTATGGTAGCTCTGCACTCGATAGGAACCATTCTCATTTCGCCTGAAGGAAGTCTCAGTGTAGCATACTTACCTTCTTTAGCCATAAGCTGTGCACTTGCTCCTGCTGAACGAACCATCTGTCCGCCGTGTCCGGGACGAAGCTCGATATTGTGTACGTTTGTACCTACCGGTATATCTGTAAGAGAAAGGCAGTTGCCGATCCTTATTTCTGCTTCGGGTCCGTTTACGATCTTGTGTCCGATCTTCAGTCCGTCAGGAGCGAGGATGTATCTCTTCTCACCGTCTGCATATACAAGAAGTGCAATGTTTGCGGTTCTGTTGGGATCGTACTCGATTCCTGCTACTGTTGCGGGAATACCATCTTTGTCATTTCTCTTGAAATCGATGATCCTGTACTTGATGGTAGCTCCGCCGCCTCTGTGACGAACGGTGATCTTTCCCTGGTTATTACGTCCTGATGCCTTCGGAAGTCTTACTACAAGGCTCTTCTCGGGAGTCTTCTTTGTTACTTCTGAGAAATCAGAACCCGTCATCGCCCTTCTACTGGGTGTATATGGGTTATATGTTTTGATTCCCATTTTTATCTCCTTTAATCATTATCAGGTCCGCAGATAGTCTGTCCTGCGGCCTATATCATTTTTACGTTTTATCAAAGTCCTGTGAATATCTCGATGTCCTTTGAATCTTCTGTAAGGGTAACGATAGCCTTCTTCTGCTTAGCGGTCTTTCCGACTACCATTCCTCTTCTCTTTCTCTTTCCCTGTATGTTAAGGGTATTTACCTTCTTAACCTTAGCTCCGTCGAACATCTTCTCGACTGCTTCTGCGATCTGGGACTTATTTGCCTCAGGATTTACAAGGAATGTGTATTTCTTATCCGCCTGGCCGTTCATTGACTTCTCAGTTACGACAGGCTTAAGGATAACGTCATAGTATTTAATGTCAGCCATTATGCGTATACCTCCTCGAGCTTCTGAACAGCGGCGCGTGTCGTGATGACCGTGTTGTATTTCATGATGTCATAAGTATTGATGGTATTGATCTGAGCTGTGATGACATCGGGAATGTTCCTTGCGGAAAGGATCGCATTCTGATCCATGCTGTCAAGGATCACGATCGCCTTATTTACCTTCAGTGCATCAAGCACCTCCTGAAACTTCTTTGTCTTGATCTCATCCAGCTTAAGCTCGTCCAGAACGATGAACTTATTGTCCTGTACACGGCTTGTGAGAGCGCTCTTTAATGCTATCCTCTTTTCCTTCTTATTCATCTTGAAAGAATAATCTCTCGGAACGGGAGCGAATACCATACCACCGTGTGTCCACTGAGGTGATCTTGTGGATCCCTGGCGCGCATGACCTGTTCCCTTCTGCTTCCAGGGCTTTCTGCCGCCGCCGGAAACTTCAGAACGCGTCTTGGCTTTCTGTGTTCCCTGACGATTGTCAGCAAGCTGCTGAAGAACTGCCTGGTGAACAAGGTTCTCATTTATCTCTATACCGAAGACTTCATCAGAAAGATCGATCTTTCCGACTTCTTTGCCTTCCATATTGTAAACAGATACGTTAGCCATTATATTTTTTCCTCCTTTCCTCTAAGATTATTTACTTGCCTTAACTGTCTCTTTGATGGTTACGAGTGCTTTCTTTGCTCCGGGTACTGCACCTTTTACAAGAAGCAGGTTCTTTTCTGCATCTACACGTACAACTTCAAGGTGCTGAACTGTGATCTTCTTGGATCCCATGTGTCCGGGCATTCCCTTACCCTTGAATACGCGGCTGGGGCTTGAACATGCACCGTTTGAACCCTGGTGACGATGGAACTTTGAACCGTGCTTCATGGGTCCTCTGTGCTGTCCCAGTCTCTTGATGGTGCCCTGGAAACCTTTACCCTTGCTGATAGCTGTTGCATCTACGAAATCTCCTGCTGCGAAAATGTCAGCCTTGATCTCCTGTGCAAGCTGGTAATCAGCTGCGTTATCGAACTTGAACTCACGGACAAACCTCTTGCTCTCTGCGCCGGCCTTCTTGAAGTGGCCTGCCATTGCCTTGGTAGCTCCGTGAGGATGTGCAACCTTCTTGTGGCCGCCTGCGTCCTTCTCTACTACCTTGTCCTTGATGTCGCCGAATCCAACCTGAACTGCGTTGTATCCGTCATTTTCCTCAGTCTTGATCTGAGTAACTGTGCAGGGACCTGCTTCGAGAACTGTTACGGGAGTTACAACTCCGTTCTCGTCGAAGATCTGGGTCATACCGATCTTCCTTGCTAAAATAGCCTTTGTCATTTTTTCACCTTTCTGCATTGGAACATCCTTCTGCCGCCCCGCATTCTGCGGTCATAAAAATGTTCATACATTATTCTGAATTACTTCTGCTTCATTTTGATGTCTATATAGACACCTGCGGGCATCTCAAGCCTGGACAGTACATCGACAGTCTTTTGTGTGGGTGAAATGATGTCGATGAGCCTCTTATGGGTTCTCTGCTCGAACTGCTCTCTGGAATCCTTGTACTTATGTACAGCACGAAGGATAGTAACTACTTCCTTCTTTGTAGGAAGAGGTATGGGTCCGCTTACCTCTGAGCCGTTCTTCTTGACCGTCTCGATGATCTTCTTTGCTGATGCGTCGATCAGCTGATGATCGTAGGCCTTCAATGTGATTCTCATAACCTGCTGATTTGTCATAAAAAAAGTCGCCTCCTTATTCGTACTTTTTGATCAAGCACGACAAGCGGTGACTGTACACGTTTCCGGGTGTGTCCTGAAATTCCCACGTCAAAACTCATTCTACAGTGACTTGTCGTCAGTATCTTGACTTGACATTCGCTCCACGGAGATACCGGATAAACCGCAACTTCACGCTTCATAGCTATCAATGTCACAGCAAACGCTATTATACATAGAGTCCCGTCATAATGCAAGAGTTTTTTTAAATTTTTTTATTCTGTTATTTCCACCATCTTCCGGTGGCCCCGCAGGGAAGAACAAGACCTGTGCTCCTGACCGGTAGCCCTATCTCTCCGGCTTCTGTGATCCCACCCTTTTTATTCTTTATCACTGTTCCCAGCATGTAGTCGAGAACCGCAGGCTGTAATCCGGTGGTATATGAATTTATAAGGAAAAACAGGGGATCATCGCTTAAAAGCTCAGCTGTTTCTTCTATAAAAGGATATATGCTTTCTTCTATCTTCCAGATCTCTCCCTTAGGTCCTCTTCCGTAGGAGGGCGGATCCATAAGGATACCGTCATATTTATTTCCCCTGCGGATCTCACGCTCTACAAATTTCTTGCAGTCGTCCACAAGCCAGCGGCACCTGTCTCCGGGAACACCTGATGCTATACTGTTTTCCTTGGCCCATCCAACCATTCCTTTAGACGCATCCACATGGGTAACTTTTGCACCGGCTGCCGCGCAGCTCACCGTAGCGCCTCCGGTATAGGCGAATAGATTCAGTACCCGTATCTCCCTTTCAGGCTCTTTTTTTAACGCATCCGTGATCTTCGATGACATCCATTCCCAGTTTACAGCCTGTTCGGGAAATAGTCCCGTATGCTTAAAAGAAAAGGGCTTAAGGTTGAAGGTGAGGGTTTTTCCCGCAGTCTTCAGATCGTAGTGAATACTCCATTCTTCGGGAAGGTCAAAAAATTCCCAGCTTCCTCCGCCTTTCACGCTTCTGTGGTAGTGGCCGTTCTTCTTTTTCCACCCAGGATCGGAATGGGGAGTGCTCCAGATCACCTGTGGATCCGGGCGTACTAAAATGTACTCTCCCCAGCGTTCCAGTTTTTCGCCGGAGGAGGTATCGAGAACTTCATAGTCTTTCCAGTTGTCTGCTATCCACATGTAATTTACCTCGTTATACCCTCATCAGTCACCTGCGGTGACAGCTTCCCCCAGAGGGGGAAGCCTTTAAATTGGCCACAGGCTTCCCCCCCCCTGGGGGAAGCTGTCGGCGCAGCCGACTGATGAGGGTTATTTTAACAGATTCTAGGCAGCCCTTCCCCATAAAGCGGGCCCACCACCCGTTCTCCTCCGATGGAGGTTTTCAGTACCAGGCAGGGTATAGCCGCTGCTTTCTTCACATATCCGATGGCCACGGCATTCTCGCCGTACTTCGCATTTCGAATTATGTCAACTGCTTTTTCCTCGTCCTCATTATCAACAAAGCATACCATCTTGCCTTCATTACCGAGATACATGAGATCCAGCCCCAGAAGGGAACAGAAATCCCTGACCGAATCACTGACCGGAATTTTTTCTTCTATAATATATATGTCATTAGAAGATGCAGAAGCAAATTCATTTAAGACAGTTCCGAGTCCTCCCCGGGTCACGTCTCTCATCGCATGTACTCTGACTCCGTTATCCAGGAGGCCGCGGACCATTTCATTTAACGGCGCATTGTCGCTCATTATCCTGTCATTTTCTATACCCAGGCGTTCTTTCATGATGGCAGCATGGTGGTCACCGATATTGCCGGATATTATCACTACATCACCTTCCTTTATATAGGAAGCTCCCATGTTCATATCGCCGTCCAGGAATCCAACACCCGCGGTATTTATGATGATCCCGGGTTCTGATTCCTTATTTCCCCTGTGCTCTATGACCTTGGTGTCACCGGTCACGATACTGACCCCTGCTTCCTTTGCGGTTTCCGACATGGAGCGGACTATCCTTTTCAGGACTTCCACATCAAGTCCTTCCTCAAGCACGCATGCCGCCGTCAGATACTTTGGTACCGCTCCGCTCATAAGGATATCGTTAACTGTACCGCAGACTGCCAGCCTTCCGATATCACCCCCGTTATAGAAAAGTGGCTGCACCACAAATGAGTCCGTTGTCATCGAAAGCCTGGAACTCCCGGGCACCACAGACGAATCTTCCATTTTATCTAGATACTCATTATGGAATTCTGTCTTAAATACTTCTTCTATCAGCTTGGAAGTGGCATCTCCGCCGCTTCCGTGGGCCATTGTAATATTCATATCAGCGTTCTCCCCTGTCCTTTACAGGATGAATGAATTCGTTAAAGCAAGCCCCTTCACGGGATACCATGCATGCACCCTTTGGAGTATTCGGAGTGCAGGTCTTATTAAACAGCGGACAGTCACTGCTCTTTTCTTCGCCGGTTATAACATAAGCGCATCTGCAGCCTGTATTTTCCCTGTCCCCTGTTAATCCTGTACTTCCTGCATCAAATCGGGAATACTCTTCTCTTAAGTACAGCCCGGATCCCTTTATCACTCCCATGCCTCTCCAGGCTGCATCTCCTGCCTCAAAAAAGGTATCAATGGTATCCATTGCCTTTTTATTTCCTTCCCTGGTGACGACAGCAGGATAGAAATTCTTTACGATCCCTCTGCCACGGAGCTTTGCGAGAGCGTAAACAGCCTGGATTATATTCTCAGGCTCAAACCCCGCTGCCACCATAGGGGTATTTATCTCTGAAGCAATGGGCTCATAGAGTCCATAGCCCGTAACAGTACAGACATGCCCCGGCAGGAGGAACCCGTCCATTTTGGAACCGATCTTCTTCACCACTTCCGGCATTGTCTTTAAGGATGTTAAAAGCATTACATTATCAAGACCGCTCTCTATAACCTTCCACAAAAGCGAAGCATATACCGGCGCCGTAGTCTCGAATCCAACTGCCGCAAAAATAAACCTCCGCCCCTTTTCTTCTGAAGCAGGTTCCAGCATATCAAAGGGCGAATAAAACATCCGTATGTCCGCCCCTCTTGCTCTGGCATCGCTCAATGTACCGTTACTGCCCGGCACCCTCATAAGATCCCCGAAAGTGCAGATCACATTCCCGTCGATCTCCGAAAGGTCAAGCAGCCTGTCGATATAATCGGTTACTGTTACACATACCGGACAGCCGGGACCGGATATCATACGGATCTTATCCGATAAAAGAGTCCGGATGCCGGATGAAGCAATGGCAGCCGTATGTGAGCCGCATATCTCCATTAACCGGACATCCGGACCGTTATAGGATTTTAGAAACTCTGTGATATCTGTATTATTCAAATAACCCTCATCCGTCAGCACTCCGTGCTGCCACCTTACCGAGCACTGATGCGCTTAGCGCATCAAAGCGTGCTTCAAAATGCTCCACCGGAGCATTTTGCCCCAAAGGGGGAAGGCTTCAATCTAGAAGCCCTTAAAAAGCACTTATCTCTTCCAGAAATTCCTCCATGAAGTCTGCATCTTCATCTGAAAGCTTCTGAATAATGCAGCCGGCATGGACTAGAACCCTGTCTCCGGGAATAATATCCACGAGACCCGAATCTGCCTTCACGATATTCCCGCTGAAATCCACGGAAGCAGTATTCTTATGCACTTCTATAACCTTTCCCGGGATCGCCACGCACATGACGTCACTCCTTAGGAGCTTCTGCTGCTCCTGCAGTGTCGCCGGCCTCAGCTGCTTTTGCAGCTGCCTCTTCTTCCGCCTTTTTCTTTGCTTCCATTGCTGCTTTTGCAGCCGCAGCCTTTTCAGCAGCGGCCTTTGCCTGTGCGGCAAGAGCTTCCTTCTGGCTGTCGGAAAGATCGAATTTCTTCTCTATCTTTCTCTCACCCGGCTCCTGATACTGCCGGTCCATGGAAAGACACTTTTTCGGGCAGTTATCCACGCAGCTCCTGCACTGAATACAGGAAAAAGGCCTTATAGCCCAGGTCTGTTCCTTTTTATCGACAGTAATAGCACCGGTGGGGCATCTCATCTGACAGAGGCCGCAGAGTACACACTTATCCATGTCATTTTCAACATGTCCGCGGGTACGCTCCGGAAATTCCCTGGGTTCAAAAGGATATTTACAGGTGGCAGGCTTTGAAAACAGATTTTTCAGTGCCTGTCCTACATAATTAACAGTACTCATTGGTATACCTCATAAATAATTGCAGTATAATGATTAGATTCTTCGCTTCGCTCAGAATGACACCTGCTGTTTCATCGCTCAGAATGACACCTGCTGCTTCATCGCTCAGAATGGCACTCTCTGCTTCATCGCTCAGAATGGCACTCTCTGCTTCATCGCTCAGAATGACACCTGCTGCTTCAGCGCTCGGTACAGCTGATACAGGGATCGATGGCAACTACGAGTATCGGCACATCTGCAAGCTCACAGCCCTGAAGTGTCTGTGTAAGAGCAGGGATGTTAGCAAAGGTAGGCGTGCGGACACGCATTCTCTCCAGAAACTTGGTCCCGTTAGCCTTTACATAGTAGCAAGCCTCACCTCTTGGCTGTTCAAGCCTTGTCATGTGTTCTCCGTTCGGGAAACCCTTAACCGGCACCATTACCTCACCTGCAGGGATCTTCTCCACTGCCTGACGAATGATCCTGATACTCTGCAGTATCTCATTGGCCCTGACATAAGTACGGCCGTATGTATCGCAATCGGTGCTGGTGACGATATCAAAATCGATATCATCGTATGCCGCATATCCGAGCTTTCTGGAATCTCTCTTTACTCCGCTTCCCCTGAGGAAAGGTCCGCAGCATCCGAGGTTTTCAACTTCCTCAGCACTTAATACACCCACTCCGCAAAGTCTGGACTTAACTGCGCCGTCATTCAGGAAAGTACGGATATCAACAGCCAGTTCTTTTTCTATGTCTTTTAGCACAGGCAGGAAGCCCTTAAGCATATCGTCCGGGATATCTTTTCTCAATCCGCCAACATCGAGAATAGAGAAAATAACTCTTCCACCGGTAGCTGCTTCCAGCATATCAAGAACCTTCTCACGGATACGCCAGGTATCCATGAAGAGATTTTCAAACCCGAAAGCATCTGCCATAAGTCCAAGCCACAGTATATGGCTGTGCATTCTGGAGAGTTCGAAGAGAATGGTCCTTAGATAATTTGCTCTCTCAGTCACCTGGATATCCATGATGTGCTCAACTGCATCACAATATCCAAAACCGTGACCGAACGAGCATATACCGCAGATCCTCTCTGCCACATAAACCATTTCCTTGAAATCCTTCTTTGTAACAAGGCTTTCCAGGCCTCTATGCACAAATCCTATAGAGGGAACAGCTTCTACAACCTTTTCATCCTCCAGCACAAGATCCAGATGAATGGGCTCCGGAAGAACCGGATGCTGGGGTCCGAAGGGTATCACACTTCTGGATGACATTTATTTTCCCTCCTTATTATCTAAAGTCTCATGAGAGAACGGTGCCTTCACCTTTGTCCTGTATAACCCTCCTCTGAAGTCAAGGGTAATACCGTCAATCTCTATTCCATGAAGGTCATGTATCTCGTTTTCATATAACCAGGCCGGAGGGAAGATACGGCTGATACTCTGAACATGTTCACCCGGATCCGTATGGATCTTTACCTGCACCTCATCATAGCCCTTTCCAAAAGTATAGAGGATCTCATATCCCTCTTTAACCGTTGTGGCACATATCTGGATCAGGCGGTATCTTTCCTCGTGAAGGGTTTCTACCTCTGAAAGAATGGAGTGATGTGAAACTTTTCTGAATTCCTGTTCCATTAACTTTCTCCTTTCCCTGCATTATCATAATGTACTTCACAGGTAGCGTGATTCTTCATCGCATCCCTCTTCTGGTCAAGTATGGCAAGTGCTTTCACCACACCGTCTATCAGTGCTTCCGGACGTACAGCACATCCCGGAACATATACATCAACCGGGATGACCGTATCCACACCGCCGGACATATTGTAACAGTCTTTGAAAATGCCGCCGTCGCAGGCACATATTCCCGCTGCAATAACTACCTTGGGCTCCGGCATTTGGGAATAAAGCTGCTTAACCACATGCTTTGTCTGGTCGTTAACACCTCCGGTGACTACCATGATATCCGCATGCTTGGGATTTCCCGTATTAATGATACCAAATCTCTCCACATCAAATCTGGGAGTGGTGGATGCCAAAACTTCAATGTCACACCCGTTACAGCTTGATGCATCATAGTGCAATAGCCAGGGCGACTTAGATATTTTCATAGACTTTCTCCTTGTAAATCAGATCCTTCGCTTCGCTCAGGAGGACATTTGTTGTATACTGCTTCGCTCAGGATTACATTCGTTGTATACTGCTTCGCAGATAAGCTGTATTTTCTATCAGATCCCGGCCATCTTTAACATGGTCAGGATAAGGAAATTACTTCCGGCAAGTGACAAGGTAACACCCCAGGTTATCCAAAGCATGTTGCTCCACTTGACTCTGGGGAAAACATTGTCGATCACGATCATGATAAAGAAAACTACGAGAGCTGCCACTATTCCAACCACATAGCTCATGGGATTCTTTGTCACAAAGAAGAGCGCAACTATCGCCATAAGGAATACCTCTTCATAGATCTCACCCAACTCAAGTATTCCAAGCACGTTTCCTGCAATATCCTGTGTAAGACCCTTTACCATCTCCTGATGAGCATGATGTGAAGTGGAGAGGTCGAAAGGTGATTTCCTGAGCTTGATGATAAGTATGAAGCAGTATCCGAGGAATACACCGGGAGTCCTAATGATCGCGGGAACGTCCTGATTAATGATGTCGGACACATTGAAGCTTCCGCATACCATATAGAATCCAATGGCTGTAAGAAGAGTCATGGGTTCATATGCCATCATCTGTACGAATTCTCTCTGTGAACCAAGTGAGGAATAGGGTGAATTCGCACTGGAAGCTGCCAGCACCAGGAACATATCCGCAAGAGAGAAAGCAAAGAATACGAGAAGTATGTCTCCTCCTGCAAAGAAAATACATCCTGAGAATATGGTAAATATTGTAAATCCAAGAACCAACGCGGTCTCAAGATTATTTACAACTATAGCCTGCTTTTCAAAGAGCTTTATAAGGTCATAGACCGGCTGAAGAAATGGCGGTCCCTGCCTTCTCTGGAGCCTTGAAGATACCACTCTGTCATATCCCTCCAGGAAGAACCCCACTATCGGGGTAAATATAATATATATTGCAATAGGTATCAGTATCATATAATTCATCCGATGGCACCTCCTATAGCAAGGATCATCAGTACGATCACGAAGCCGGCTGCGATACATAATGAAGGAAACAGTATCCGCTTTTCTCCGAAGTAAGAATCCATGTACCAGTTTGAAAGGTATGAAGGACGGATCCCGCCGAAGGCATCCACAAAATGCCTGTCATCACCGGCATTTGCACCGGCCATATATGACATGGTCATCTTTTCCTTTCTATTATATATAAGGAAGATAGCGAGTATCGGCATCAATGCTATCATAATAAGCATCATAAGCATTACACGCACGTCACTGTCGCTGATGATCTGTCCCACGGTAACTCCGAATTCAACGGAAAGCATGGGCTGCACAAATATCTGTCCTATAAGAGGGAATGTGGTACAGAGGATGATAATAAGTCCCGTAAGCACATACATTACATACCACTCACTCTTATGCACGATATCCCTGAGGGTCTCAGACTGATGAAGCACCGCAAAGAGCTTTCCGAGCCATTTGCCCCAATAAAACATGGTAGTTGCAGATCCAAATACCAGGAAGATAACGAGGAGTACGTTATTGGAATCAATATAAGCCTTCAGTGCTGCCCACTTTGCGACCAGCATTCCGAAGGGAGCAAGGAACATACCGCAGATACCTACCGTCATGATAAATGCCATCTTCGGCATCTTTACGATAAGTCCGTGCATATCCTCTATATCCCTGCTGCCGGTGGCATTCTCAACCGCACCCACGCAGAGGAACATAAGAGACTTTGAAACCGCATGGAAAAGAAGGAGCATTACCGCTGCCCACGTGGCTGCCGGCTGTCCTACTCCTGAGCATGCCGTGATAAGTCCGAGATTTGAGATGGTGGAATACGCAAGAACCTTTTTGCCGTCACTCTGCGAAATAGCCAGAAGTGATGCTGCGAAGAAAGTGAACCCGCCTATGGTGGTGACCATTACACCAGCCAGATTCTCAGTCATCAAAGGAGAGATCCTGATAAGGAGATACACACCTGCTTTTACCATCGTAGCAGAATGGAGAAGTGCTGATGAAGGTGTAGGTGCGACCATGGCTCCGAGAAGCCAACGCGAGAACGGCATCTGCGCGCTCTTTGTAAAAGCCGCGAAAGAAAGACATACTACCGGGATCACTATTCCCGGTGCCCATGCTCCTTTGTAAATAAGATCTGTCAGATTTCCTGATCCATACATAAATGCACTGTAGAGAATAGCTACGGTAAATCCGCAGCCTCCGAGAAGGTTCATCCAAAGTGCCCTGAAGCTGTTGTTAACAGCTTCTTCGCTCTTTGTATATCCGATAAGCAGGAAGGAAATTGTACTGGTGATCTCCCAGAAGAAGAACATCCATGCGAGATTATCTGCCGAAATAAGTCCGAACATCGCTGCCAGGAATAAGAAAAGCATGGACTGGAAGAACCAGGGTCTCTTTTCCACGTCCAGGTGATGATGGTGATAATCATGCATGTATCCGTTTGAATAAATACAGATAAGTCCTCCGACAAGTCCCACAACCATGAACATGAGAACTGACAGAGTATCGATCCTGAGCATCGCTCCGCTTTCAACCGAATGCCCTGTAGCATCCATCCATAATACGGGAGCGGTTCCCATAAATGAAAGTATGATGCAGTGATATTTATCGTGTCTGATGGAAAGCACAGATATCAGCACGAATAAGAAGATCTCTCCTACGATGATCACGTAGTTAAAGATCTCTACCGGCAGAGTCTCCGGCATCAGAAACTCTATGGATCCCCCCGCAGCATTTATCTGCATAAATGCCCAGGCGCAAAATCCGACATCCAAAAGCATCATTATGATGCTCCCCGCAGATACTATGGTCTCTCTTGTCTTATCATTTCTGGTAAAAGACACAGATATGGATATCAGAAGCGTGAAAATGAACAACACAAATAATATCGGCAAATCTTATTCCTCCCGGCTCATAATACTTTGTGTAGCAAACGACAAAAGTCTTTTCGTTTTGTCATCTGCCATATAGACAGTATTTTGTATTATAACATTATAGCACGTTTTTTTGAACCTTCTTTTTGTACTGATTTTTGTTCTTATAATATGGTTACGAATTATTGATTTTTCTCCCTGCATCTTCTATCATATGATGATACAAACGCCAAAAATACATTTCACCCTTGTATCTCTGTAACGTTGTCATCCTGAGCAAAGCGAAGGATCTTTCCCCGGTCGATGAGAAGATTCTTCGGGCTATGCCCTCAGAATGACAAAATATTCTTGGTATCTCCAGAGTGGGCTTTTGGCATTACTTTGAATGGAGAATTAAGTTGGAGCAGTGGGAATACAACCTCCGCGATGATATTTTCAGCGCGTTCATGATGAACAATAAAAAAGCCGCATCTTTCCTTCTTCAGGATCTTATCGAGAAAAAGGGCGGCGTCTTTTATCGTTACCGTCCTTTAGATATGGCGGAGGTGTCCAGCATACGTTTTGACCAGATGTATCTGTGCCGCGCCATCAGATTTGATAACCACACAGACGGAATGCTCCGTTTCAAAAGCTACGTGTCTTGCTTCACGGACAGGAAAAATTCTTTAAGCATGTGGAATGACTACGCTGATGAGGGTCAGGGTCTCTGCATGGAGTATCAGTATATCGATATCCAGGATTTTGCCGAGGAAAACGGTCTTTTCTTTTCACCGGTAAAGTACAGCGATGATTCACACGGAGATGATGACACGGAAAACAGAGTCGCTTCCGTGATGTCCATGATGCATAAGCCGAAGATCGAGTCCGATGAATATGAGTGGCGTTTATGGAAGATAGATATGCATTCAAATGATATCGGAAAGATCATGACTTCTATCCGGCCGAGACGAATATATATCGGCAGAAATACTGACAAAGACTCATATCTCTATCAGGAACTCCAGGAGATCTGCGACGAAAAGCAGATCGAGCTGATATAGGATCATGCAGCAGGAAGTTTGAGACTCTGCCCCGGATAGATCTCATCCGGATCATCTATTACATCCCTGTTCAGATCGTAAATCTCTTTCCAGCGTCTTCCGTCACCCAGTTCCTTCTCTGCTATCTTGCTGAGATAATCTCCCACAACGACTTTATAACCGACCGGATCCGGTGTAGCGCTTGAGTTCTTTAATTCTTTGCGGTCACCGCGGACAACCCCGTGATCATCTTCTCTTAACACCCCACCAAGTTCTTCTTTTATGTACTCAGTAAGAACATCATCCAACCCGGCTCCGGTTTCAATTGCTTCTTTTGTACCGAATATATAATAGGTATCCCCTCCGGAGGCTATATAATCGCTGACACAGACTGCATATTCGGCGTCTTTGTCAAAAGGCCTGCCGTTAATGCTTTCTATATTTACACGCTTTATTGACTTCGGCCGGTGATAGGTAGAATTAGGGTATAATTCCCCCTTGTCATATTCCTTATTAAGGTCAATGGTAAACTCCATGCCTGCAGTCTGGGGATATCCGCCTATAGGATCAGGCGTACAGAAGGTGGCAGCTTCCATGGATTCCAGAAGTTCTTCCCCAGTCACAAATACAATGTTCACAGTATCCCCAAAGGGAAATACCGTGTAGATATCCTTCTTTGTCACCTTTCCGGAAGGGATCTTATCCCGGATGGCTCCACCGTTTAACATGGAAACGATCCCCCCGTCAAATCCCTTCAGAAGTTCTTTATGGTTATTCACATACCATAAAATAGCGTCAGTGATGAGATCGCCACTGTTGGTTTCCTGTGAACGGTTTTTATAATCTTCCCCCTCAAACTCGATCTCACTCTCGCCGATCACCGCGCTGTACTTCTCATCCACGGCTTTCTTAATATCATTCACGGCAGATCCCACATCTGAGTCCGAAGAAAGATCCTCCGTGGAAATAAGATAATGATCTTCTATCTCCGCATTTTCATTTATCACAATAACACCGATATTATTAAACTTGGTTCCGGTCTGCTGGATAGGTTCGTCTTTTTCTCCTGATGTCATCACCGTATGGGAATGTCCGTCAATAATGAAATCAATACCTTTCGAAGCTTTATATAGATCCAGAGAGCGGTTGTTTTCAGTCGCCGATTCCTCCCCTACTCCGAGATGCGTGACCGCGATCACTGTCTCCGCCCCTTCTTTTCTAAGTGTATCTGCCTCTTCGGTCACACAGTCCGCCATATCCTGTCCCGACAGAAAACTGATCCCCGCCACCATTGTGGGATTTGCTTTTGTAAGGGTCTCCGGAGTATCAAGGCCTAAAAATCCTATGTCTGCGCCATTCTTTGCATGAAAAACCATCCCGGGCTTAAACATGGATCTCCCGTTCTTTTTGACATTAGCGCAAAGAACTGCAAAATCCGCCGTCTTCAGATTATCCTCGAGTTTTTCAACACCGTACTCAAATTCATGGTTTCCGGGAACTGCCAGTAAATAACCCGCGGAATTCATAAGCGACACTGCATTTTCGCCTTTCCCTTCATTTACGTAAGGATCTCCCTGGCAGAAATCTCCGGCATCGATCAGTATCACTTCCGCTCCCTGATCTTCAAAACTGTCCCTGAGTTCACTTATCTTTGCATACCCATCGACCGCCCCATGCACATCATTAGAATGCAGTATGACCAGCTTCCCGTCGAAAGACTGCCCCTCGGGAGCCGGACGGATATCCGCCGGGAAACTGTCCTCAGCAAAAACAGGCCAGATTAAAAGCCCTGAAATAATGAAAAATGAAGCCAAAAAAGAAATTGCTTTATTTTTAATACTCATAAATTCCCCCTGTTCGTCTATATCATATAAGTATATACGAAATTTCCATAAAATGGCAGTACATAGAATAATCCCCCGGTTTCAGTACGATACCGGGGGCAAAGATTCAATCTTTAATATAGCTGTATGGGTCCTTCTCATACCAGTTCTTGTGATATGGAAGACGGACGTTCTTGCTAAGATTTTTGGCGTAGCTATTATTCTGCAGGTGGAACGCAAGATTCTTTATAAACGCGTACTCGCCTGCGTAACCAAAGAAAGGACGGGCCTGGCTGAAAAGATTGACTGATGGAATACCGCACTTTGAGATCCATCCGTGTTTACCTGCGTGCTCAACTACAATATCAGGTTTATATTTTTTAAGCTGATTTATAAGCTCAAAAACCTGTGTACTTACCGCCACGGGAGTATCCGGAAATTCTTCCGCCACTTCACTGTATACCCCTCCCGCCTCATTATCATAGTGATACGGCCTGATGGTTATGATGTCCATCCCGAGTTCTTTTAGCATACGTGCTTCTTCTGCTATCCTGACAACACCACCTCCCATAATGACCCTCTTTCCCCTTATGGTTTTAAGGAAGGGTTTCAGTGCTTCGTCCAGTCTTTTCTCTTCGTAGTCGCATATCTTTTCCGCATCTTTCTCCTTACCGAAGAATCCTGCGATCTTAAGTAACCATTCACGTATAGCCTTTTTCCCAAGGGGCATGCCCTGGATCACATATGGAATACCATATTTTTCTTCCAGATATTTTAATATATAGTCATCATGAACATCACACATACTGATATTTAAGGATGCCTCTGAGATAAACCTGAGCTTATCCCGTGAACTGTACTCGGTATAGATCTGTACGTTGAGATCTAGGGCCTGCAGGAGCCGGACAATTTCATTTTCATCATCAGGATTCATGCTGGTGGCATTAAAGAGATTCACAGTCCGTGCCTTATTATATCTATAAAGTGCCGTCTGATCCCCGTTATAAGGGTTTGCATAATTATCGGGGTTATAGTCTATATACGGTTCCGGCTCAAATTTCAGATGCCTTATCAGAGCGTGATAAAACGAATCATACGCACTGGCTACAACTCTTGACTTGAAACCCGGACAATGAATAGCTGCCAGATCCGCCGCTATGTTCTCTTTCTCACTGTTTACGATATCATCAACGTCATCCCCTATTATACTTGGAGCACATGCCGCCACAACAAAGATCAATTCCGGTCTGTATTCCCTGTCCGTATATCGTATAAGTTCACGAAGTTTTTTCTCTCCTCCGTTAATGATATCCACCTTCTGCATATTAGTGGAGAGCCATACAAGATTATTCTGTCCGAGACCCCTTTTATTTCTGCCGCCTGTCACATTACTGTACAGAGTACTCATATTGACTCCGCATCCTACGGGGCTGTGAATAATAATGGCAGCATTCTCAATGGTAGATGCCATCATAAGAGACAGGGAAAGCTGACATGAATTAGCCTGCCAGAAGCTCCTGTTCTTATTGCACAGGCAACCACCTTCTGCACATTTCAGGAGATCACATCCCTTTCCATAGAAGCTGTCCGCAGCAGATAATCTTATATCCCGTACAAGGGGTTCATTCTGATCATAATTCTTCATACTTCTCCTTACCTCCCGGCTACCAGAACACACAGAATATCTTCCATCAACTGAAGACCACCTCTGAACCCGGCATACCCTTTTGAGAGGATTGTCCTGTCATACACGGGATAAGAAATAGCCAGATATGGTAAAGCATTTTTCACGGCATAATCCTTTTCAAAAGTGCTTCCAAATACGAATCTCGGCGTATGCAGGTCGATGTAGAAATCTCCATTAGGTTGTCCCATTGCATTCTTTAACAGCTTCGTTACCTGATAAGTGTCGGTTTCGAAACTGAGATTCCCCGGAATATCCTTACCTTCCAGATATCCCTTCAGTATCTTCTCCTTTTTCTTTGGAAGAAAATCCGTGATAACAGAATTTTCCACTACAAATCCCAGCTCGTCCCGCAGGAATCTGGCATATGAAAGCGTACCGGTCGCATTACCCACAACGTCCGCATAATACTTAAACTCGCTGTCGGAAATCAGATCTGCAGCTCTTTCAAGATAGGCATAGTAGTCACGTTTTTCTTCTTTTATAACCCTGTTGACGGTTGCCGAATCTATATCAAGGGCTTTTGCTACATGCCGGATAAAGGCTTCCGTCTGAATGGCACCAACCGGAAGATCCTCAGTTATAAATGGTGTTCCATGTCTTTTTTCAAATTTCTTTAAGAGATCCACGCCGTATACCGGGGACAGTAAAATATTTAAGCCTGCCTTCGGTACATCCGTTAGATTTTTATATGTCTGGTCATTAGTAAACAGTGTATTTACCCTGAGTCCCAGTCTTTCCAATATCCTTTTTATCTCACCTAAGTCTCCCCTGAAAAATGGATCGAACTGCGGAACAATTCCAAAAACATTTATAATGCTCTTATCTTTCCTTGATGACACCGGAAGCTGATCATTTATGATCTTATCCAGTACCAGCTCATATCCTTCAAAAGCATCACCTTCAAAACTCGGCGTATTCACATAGATAAGAGGTTTCCCCTCATTCTGGAATTCGCTCACCACACCCTGCACATCATCTGCAATTATTTCAGACATGCATCCGGTCAGGACTATATAGAGCTTTCCATCGATCAGTTCAAAAGTGGATATCAGTTCTTCCCTAAGTCTCCCGGCACCTCCGAATACCACATTTGATTCATTAAAATTACTAACCGGTACGCTCTGCCCGCTGCAATAATTAGAGCCACAGTATCCGGAATTAAAAGCAGTTGTCCCGCTTAAATTTCCCGCACATCCGGAAGTAGTATGTGATATGGGTATCACCCCCGGCAATGCCGATATTGTTGATAACGCCCCTCCCAAAGAGCAGGTGGTTCTGGGTCTTTCTATACATGATGACATTTTCTGTTCTCCTCAGTATTGATAAAGCTCAGTTGAAAGATATCTTTCTCCCGTGTCCGGAAGAAGGGATACCACGGTTTTACCCTCGAATTCCGGGCGTTTCGCTATCTGCGTTCCGGCATATGCCGTTGCTCCGGACGATATACCTACGAGCAGTCCCTCCAGTCTTCCTAAATTTCTGGAGGTCTCAATAGCTTCCTGGCCGCGGACTTTATAGATCTCATCTACCACATTTCTGTCAAACACTCCCGGTACAAATCCTGCACCTATGCCCTGTATCTTGTGAGGTCCCGGAGTGCCTCCCGACAAAACCGGAGACTCATATGGTTCCACTGCTATTATCTTTATATCCGGATTCTTTTCCTTAAGTGCAGCACCTACGCCTGACACAGTTCCTCCGGTTCCGGCACCGGCTATAAATGCAGCAACTTCTCCTCCAGTATCCTTCCATATCTCTTCAGCTGTAGTTTTATAGTGAGTCTTCGGATTATTGATATTCTTAAACTGCTGTAGTATCACACTGTGATCTATAATGCTGTTAAGAGCCTCAGCTTTCTGGATAGCACCCTTCATTCCCTGTGCTCCCGGAGTCAGTATTACCTGGGCCCCAAGTGCTTTCACAAGAGTCCTTCTCTCTATGCTCATAGTTTCCGGCATTACTATTATCGCTTTATATCCTTTTGCCGCTGCCACAAAGGAAAGTCCTACCCCGGTATTTCCACTTGTGGGTTCGATAATAGTATCACCGGGTTTTAGTATTCCCTCTTTCTCAGCGGCTTCCACCATTCCTACAGCTATTCTGTCTTTCACGCTGCCGGCGGGATTAAAATATTCCAGCTTCAGATAGAGCTCACCCTTTAGTCCCTGTCCCTCCGTAAACCTTCTGCTATGGAGTAAGGGGGTATGCCCCACCAGCTCAGTCAAATTCTCTACCACATATTTTTCAGACATACATACCTCTTTTTAGATATTGTACATAGGCTCCAGGGGTACTATTTTCGACAGGAAAGCCCGTGTTCTCTCTTCCTTTGGATGGATAAAGATATCCTCAGGTCTTCCTTCCTCCACCACGTATCCCCCGTCCATAAAAATGACTTTATTTGCCACTTCCTGTGCAAAGGACATCTCGTGGGTAACGACTATCATGGCAATACCCTTCCTAGCCACCTTTTTTATCAGATTCAGGATATCCCCCACCAGCTCAGGATCCAACGCAGAAGTGGGCTCATCAAAAAGTATCACTTCCGGATCCATTGCTACAGCCCTTGCTATCCCTACTCTCTGCTGCTGGCCACCGGACAGCTCTGATGGGTAAAAATCCTTTCTGTCACTTAATCCCACCCATTCCAGATGCTCTGCTGCTATCTTTATAGCTTCCGTTTTCTTCATCTTCTTCGTGACAATAAGTCCCTCTGCCACATTCTCTATTGCTGTCTTATTAGCGAAAAGGTTATAGTGCTGGAACACAAATGAAACCCGTTTCCTGATATCCTGTATTTCCTTTTTTCCTGCATTTTTAAGGTTTATAACATCTCTATTTACCTTTAGTATCCCGGAGTCTGCTTTTTCCAGAAAATTAATGCATCTTAGCAGGGTTGTTTTTCCGGATCCGCTGGGGCCAAGGATAACTACCACATCCGAATCATTTACGGAAACAGAAACATCCTTTAATACTTCATTCTTCCCAAATGACTTTTTTATATTTCTTAATTCGATCAATCACACCACATCCCTCTTTGTAATTCAGACGATAAATGATTTATCATTCTCATTCTTGAATTTCTCAGTAAAGCTGAAGCCGCAATGCTCTCCAAACTTCTTAACAAAATTCTTATTCTGCAGTTCCTCATAAATGTATTCCGCCAAATCCACGGTTCCGGGAAATCCGAAGGCCGCTAACACGTTAACCACCGGAGTCCCTGTTTTAAGGGCAATGGTCTGGGCTCCGTGCACCCTGGTTATGATCACATCCGGCTTATATTTTTCTATCCTCTTTATAGTCTCGAAGTGTTGTGCGTCAGATATACTTACAGGAAGATCCTCTATATCTTGCGTAACACGCTTCATGTAATCCTTGTCATCATCCCTGTCAAGGACCGGATCGTAATGGAAGGAGTTGGTATGCACCACATCTATACCGATCTCACTCAGTACCCGTACAAGCTCGAAAGCATATCCCGACCCCATGATTATCATGGCTTTTACTCCCTTAAACTTCTGTCTGTAATCCTCTAGAATGGGATCATATTTCTCATGTTCCGAAGCTATATATTCCCGTGCGATATCCTCACTGCCGGTCAACTCTGCAAGCTTTAAGTACCATCTCTCAAAACCCGCTATTCCCATGCCATAATCATCCGCCAGATACTTGACTCCATATTCCTTCTCCAACGCACTCCCGAGGTATGAAGCTTTGACATTACATACTCCGGTGGAGGCAATGGATTCGGAAGCATGGGCGAAATCCTCTACAGTTGCATGTGCATTGAAGAAAAGAGGCTTAAGCCCTATCCTGTCCAAAAGATCAATGGTGTACTGTTTATGATGATGGAGAAATTCAATAATGTTGACTGTATTTCTCTTTTCCTTCGGTGGCTTAATGAGATTTTTGAAATTCGCATGCTGTTCCGAATCAAAACCGGAAGCCCAGATCTTCGACTTAGCCCCTGCACATCCCACAAAGACTATGGGAACCGGTATCTCTTCCCGAAGCACATCCACGGCGCTTTCAAAGTCTTCTCCAATTGTGCTGGACATACATGTGGAAGTGATATAGATCACCTCGGGGTTATGTCTTCTGTATGCTTCCCTAACGGTGTCGTAAAGCTTATTTATAGCTCCGAATACCGTGTCTGACTCAGAAAGATTCGTTGACAGAACGTTGAGGTCTCCGAAGGGCTCTCCAGTTACCAGGGATTCCATCCTGTAATTCAGTGTCCATCTCATCATTCCTGAAGAGCATCCGATGGGGCCGTGATCCACAACAACCGCATTTTTCACTACCGACAATTCATCAAGGGCTGTAAGATGCGAGCAGAATGTCGCCGTGCTGAGGCATCTCTTTCCGCCTTTTAAGCACCCCGAACATCCCTTTTCCGTAAGGTCCTTTAGATTTCCTTCATAGCAGGTGACAGATTTGATCCTCCGTTCCCTGCCAAGTGATTCTGATCCTATTACCGCAGTTTTCATATATCCTCCGCTCTCAGGCCATTTCTATTCCAAACATTCCTGCAACTTTGTCATACAAATCCTCAAAGAGATGTAGCCCTCCGTCAAATCCGAAATAACTCCTGTCCAGGATCACCCTGTCTCCTATGGGAGCTGAAACATGGAGATTGTATGCACCCAGTTTTTTTGCCGGTACATCATTCCATGAAGATCCCACAATAACCGTAGCATTATGGTATTTGCCTTCATCATTTCCGATTTCGATCATTGCGCTACCCACATCCAGGGTAAATGTCACATCGCTTTCTATACCACCGTCAAAACTCTTGTATTCTTCTGCGATCTGTTTTTGATACTTCTGCGGAACTCCGTCTGTGATAAACTGTTTCTCCGGCACCAGGCCAAGATCATTTATAAAATACTTTGCGATCCCCAGAGCGTATGTACTGTTCGCCATAGTATAAAATCTCTTCGGTAGCTTTCTCGCATCATAGAGATGCGCTATCCCCTTCTCTATATAGAAGTAGTATCTGTCCTCTTTTTTCCTTATGTAATCACTTACAACTTCCGAATCAAGATTTGCGTATTCTTCCAGTACCTTGAGGAATCTCTTTGTTTCGGTAGGTCCGATCGGTAGAGAAGGATAGTGAAGAAAAGGTGTTCCGTATCTTTCTGTCAGGAGCTCGGCGATCTCTACATCCCACCAGGGAGACAGCACCAGGTTGAATTCGGCTTCCGGTATTTTATCGATATTTTTAATACCCCTGCCCTTACCGTATATGATATTGGGCTTAAGACCGATATCCTTTAAGAGTTCTTCCACTGCGTCACAGGTTCCTGCCCAGAATGGATCATAGTAGGGGACTATCCCCCATACATTCACCTGTCCTTTATTCACTTTTTCCCGTTTATCCGGAAGATACTGTTCAATAATGGACTTCAGGATCTGTGTATGACCCCAGATATTGTTACCTTTAAAACCAGGAGCCTCGGTAAAGAGAACCGGCTTCCCTGTTTTTCGATATTTGCCGGTGATCTCCTCCATATCATCTCCAATTATGGCTGCAACACATCCTCCGATGGCGATATAGAGGTCAGCATCGAAGTACTGAACGGTATTGTCGATCAGCTCGTCTAGCTTCTTTCCTCCCCCGAAAACTATATCCGTATCCGTGAGGTTAGTGCTGGGAAGCATACCCTCGGAGAAACCAACTCCTTGCTGACTGCCATTCTGATTACCCATGATCTGCTGGGCATTTGCCACGCAGCCCGGTCCTCCGTGAATAATGGGAAGTACCTTTTCTATGGCAAGAGCTGTATAAAACCCTGCCAGCGCACATCCCACTCCCTGTTTTTCAGTAAATTGTCCCATGTGTCCTCCTGTTATTACCTATGCTGTAGCTTTATTTTTAATCCTCAGATTTCTTTCCAGCAGTCCGATACCACCGGTGATCAGTTCATTTAATATCCAATAAATCACTGCGCATCCCACATATGCTTCAATATACGCATACGTAGTTGCCGTATAGATAAGCGCACTATTAAATACTTCGATGATCGCTATGGAAAAAGCGATGGAAGAAAGCTTTATTGTGGCTGTTACATTATTCTTCAGATTAGGTAACGCCTCTATCATGATCTGTGGCAGTATGATCTCCCTGATGGTCTGAAATGTGGTCATACCCACGCTGTACCCGGCTTCCAGCTGTCCTTTTCCAACGGATTTCAAGGCACTTCTCATGGTTTCCACCAGATATCCTATTCCGTTTATAGACAGAGCCAGGATACCGATCCACAGCGGATCTATTTTTTTTATATTGATATTCAGTCCAACAACTTCAGACAGATATCCCGCTATCCCGTATACCGCATGATTGAATGTAAGCAGAGTCAGTATTACCGGAATACTTTTTGAATAGATTGAAAAGACCCTGCCAATATAAAATCCTTTTTTATCTCCCAGATACTCCTTAAAAGATAGTATCGACGCTATTATCAACGCTAAAACAAGGGAAATAAAGGACAGGGAAAGAGTGACCGGCAGATACTTGAGTGCGTTTATCATAGTGTCTGTCATCAGATCTGTATTAAATCTGTAACTCATACTGCCACACTTTCTTTTCTCTTAAATGTGAAGAACTTTTTATTTATCCTGCTGAATACAATGACCAGAATAAAGTTCAGTATCAGGAACAGGATGCTGGCAGAAATATCTGCTTCAAGAAGATGGTAGCTCCGGCCTCCCAGAATAGTGGCACGTCCCATAATGTCCGTCGTTACCCCGATGGTATAAGCAAGAGCTGTTTCCTTCATCATGGTACAAGCGTTTATTTCCAAAGTAGGAAGTGATATCCTGACCGCCTGCGGCAGGATTATCCTGATAAATACCTGGGGATAGCTCATGCCTACTGAAAATCCTGCTTCAAACTGTCCCTTATCGAGACTTTCAATTGCCGTCCTCATGGCCTCACAGAAAAATACTGATGTGTTAAATGTATAAGCGATCACCACAAAAAGCAGCGGATCCCATAGAGTTGCGTTTACTCCCGTAAACTCCTCTATCAGTATGGGCATCCCATAAAAAACCACAAATAACTGCACTATCCCGGGAACGCTTCTTGCGTAGCTTATCAGTATGGCAACGATCTGATATAGGAAGGGGATATTCTGTATTTTTATAAGAGCGAATGCCATCCCCAGGATAAGTGACAAAACCGTGACCAGTATAAAGAGTAACAGTGTGGTCGGGATGCCCGAAAGCAGCTTAACAGTATATTCCGGGATCAGTCTGATATCGAATATCTGTCCCATAAATGCACCTGCCTTTATCCGTTATAAACGGGCTGGTATGTGTATGGAGGAGTATAGTCCACATCGTGGTGCCATTTCTTATGCAAAGCAGGAATAGTACCATCTTCTATAAGCTTCTTTACAGCGCTGTCAATGCCCTCTTTAAGTGCAGGATCTGCGTCTTTCTGGAGCATAAAGTAGCACTTTTCATTCCTTACAGGTTCTGCTACTCCCTTAAGCTTTACCCCATATGCTGCGCCGTATGCGGGAATTGCTACTTCACCTCTTATAAAAGCATCTGCCTTTCCTGACACCAGATCATTCACGCATGTCGCAGGATCAGAGATAAACTGAATGTCTATCGGATTGTCCGGATGTTCGTCGTTATACGCCTGAATGGTGTCTGCATCTCCACCCTTTACAACATAGACAGTCTTTCCTTGAAAATCATCGATAGTGGTATTCTCGTCATATTCAGCATTATCAGCTAAAACTATAAATCTAGTGACAAGGGTGGAATAAGGTTCATCCGTAAATGTAAAACTAGCTTCTCTTTCGGGGCTCTTTCCAAATTCCAGTGCAGCAATATCAATACGCTTGCTGGTGAGGTTAACAGTTATCTGGTCTATCGGGGCAGCGGTATATTCAAATTCATACTGGGGAAGCTTTTCGGCAACGGCTTTCAGCACGTCTATTTCAAATCCGTCTGCTTCTCCCTTGTCATTAAGGAATCCGTCAGGGTCGAATGTATCTGCCGTCTGTACTATTACTTTTTTTGAACCGACGGCAGCACTTGCCTCCTTACTTCCGCATCCTGCCAGTGCGAAAGTGAGTGCTGTAACTAAAGTAAATGCTGATAAAATGTATAATAATCTCATTTTTTTCAAGTTCTTCTCCTCTTTTTATTTAAATCTTGTAGTCGTCTGCAAGTTCCATCATTCCGAATTCCATGAGGATCTCTTCCAGTCTCTCCTGTGTCATTGGTTTCGGTATCACAAAGTCTTCATTTTCAATAACTGCCTGGGCAAGATTTCTGTATTCGTCCGCCTGCTTTGAATCAGGCTTATACTCGATCACGGTCTGCTTATGTATCTCAGCATGCTGTACCACGTTGTCCCTAGGTACAAAGTAGAGAAGCTTGGTTCCCAGTTCCTTTGCAAATGCCCTTAGTAGCACCAGCTCACCATCCACATTTCTGGAATTACAGATGATGCCTCCAAGCCTTACTCCGCCTGTACGTGCATATCTCTGTATGCCCTTTGAGATGTTATTGGCGGCATAGAGAGCCATCATCTCACCGCTGGCAACTATGTATATCTCTTTTGCCTTACCCTCTCTTATGGGCATCGCGAAGCCTCCACACACCACGTCTCCCAACACGTCGTAAAAAACATAGTCAAGATCGTCCGTGTAAGCTCCCAGATTCTCAAGAAGATTAATGGAAGTGATGATACCTCTTCCCGCACATCCCACACCGGGCTCAGGGCCGCCTGACTCAACGCACTTCGTACCTCCGAATCCTTCTTTCATGATCCTGTCGAGTTCGATATCCTCGCCCTCTTCACGGATCGTATCCAGAACCGTCTTCTGTGCAAGCCCCCCGAGAAGAAGTCTCGTGGAATCAGCTTTGGGATCACACCCTACCACCATTACTTTCTTACCGTGTTCACATAGCCCCGCCGTCAGGTTCTGGGTGGTAGTGGATTTACCGATACCTCCCTTTCCGTAGATAGCGATCTGTCTTAGTTCTGACATTTTTTCATTCTCCTCTTTTCTTAAATTTATTTATGTAGCTGCTAAGCTTTTGCAGTGACTCATCTATCATCCCTGAAACCTCCAGCGGCGTGATGCCGTTTTCTTCCAGTTCTCTTGCGGCTCCGAATCCGATCCTCACAGCCAGTACCACATCACAGTCTGAAAGGGCTTCCACTGCATTTTTAAGCTCCCCGTCATCATGCTGTCCCATGCCGCATACCGGTATGACTTTTCTTTCTTCCACCCGGATCACACTACCGTTTCCGTATATATCTGCTATACAGAAATTCTCTGCTCTGCCAAAGTGCCGGTTTATACACAAGTTATCTGAACTCGCTGCTGCCACCCTGATTTTGTTATCATCCATGCGAAAATGTTTCCTTAACATCTTTTAGTCTGCCCTGAAATACCTGCTTGCTGTACTCCGATAATCCGGGGACTCCTACTGCATCCGCCCGGCAGTGGGCACAGTGTCTGAAAACCTTTATGTGCTTCTCAGCAGCGGCTCTTGCCTTTTCAATCTCTTCACAAGTTGGACAGCTTATATGGCTCAGTTTATGCTGTGGGATCAGCGGGATGATATTATAAATAACTGCCCCTGCTTCTTTTACGGTTTTAGCAATGATCTCTATATGTTCATCATTAATGCCCGGGACAAGCACCGTATTTACCTTTACCGTGACTCCTGCCTCTGCCACTTTCTTTATTCCTTTCAGCTGGTTTTCTATAAGGATCCTCGCTCCGGCTTCTCCCATATAGAATTTCCCGTGGAATATGATGTATTCGTTTATCTTTGCCTCTATTTCCGGATCCACTGCATTAACGGTTACTGTCAGGGTGTCGATCCCTACATCGATCAGTTCATCTGCCCTTTCATAAAGGAGAAGCCCGTTTGTGCTCATACACTTTAGTAGTTCCGGATGTTTTTCCGATATTTTCCTGAAAGTCTCAAAAGCCTTATCTGATGCAAGTGTATCTCCCGGACCTGCTATTCCCGCAACTTTGAGATTCGGTACCATCTCCAGAGCCTTATCTATAAAGCTGTTTGCTTCATCCGGACTAATTACTTTAGAAGTCACACCGGGGCGGATCTCCACATCATTTATCTTTCTGTCGCAGAACCTGCAGGCTATATTACATCCTGCACTCACCGGCAGGTGTATCCGTCCTGCGTTAAATCTGCATCCTCCGAAGCAGGGATGATTTTTTTCCAATTCTTCTATAGATCGGATCATATGGACCTCATTACGTTTTTGTATAAAACCTGTTTAACAATTGGACATATCCTATCACTGCGATTCCTTTTTGCATAATATGCATTATTTATTTATAACAATAAGTTTTCTTTATTACGACGCAAAAAAGGAGTCAGTGGGGACGGTTCCCCACTGACTCCAAAGTTTTCTGTTTCCCTTAGATTTCCTTATATTTCCGGAGCTCCCTGATATAGGCTTCCCCATACTCAGACAGTCCGCTTTCCTTTCTCACGATGTAGCCGATAGTCAGCGGATCCTCTTCCTTCAGCTTTATGGACACCAGGCCTTTTAAGATCGCCTGGTCGTCCGACAGCATTCCGGAACCTATGGAGTAACCCTGGAGATCCGCGATGAGTTCCAGGGTCGTGGCTCTGTCATCCGATTTGATCATTTTCGGAAAATCATAATCTGACAGCGCTTCCTCCGTTAAGTATACCCTGCTGTTATCTGACTGGTCAAAGGATATGCATGGGTAATCCGCCAGTTCTTCTATGGATACTTCGGTACGTTTGGAAAGCTTATGGTTTTTCCAAACATAGACGTAGGTATCCCTCTTCATCAGGGGCGTGAATTCCAACAGATAATCCCTGAAAAGCTTCTTTATCAGGTCTTCATTGGCACCCGAAAAGGATATGATACCGACCTCGCTTTTTAAGCTCCCCACGTCTTCCAGTACTTCCCGGGTTTTTGTCTCCCGGATAGTAAAAATGTATTTATCAGGCTTTCTTTTCTTTACAACCTTTGTAAAGGCTCTGATAGCAAAGTTGTAGTGCTGGGTAGAGACAGAAAACCTTTCTTTCCCACTGTCCTTTGAAATGAATCTGTCCTCCAGTATCTCATACTGTCCCACCGCTTTTTTAGCATAGCTTACGAATTCCCTTCCGGCATCCGTAAGTGTGATACCCTTATTACTCCTTCTGAATATAAGGATACCCAGCTCGTCTTCCAGATCCTTGACGCTGGATGAGAGGGCAGGCTGGGATATGAATAATTTTGTTGCCGCTTCACGCATTGAAGATGAAGCGGCAATTTCAAGAACGTACTTTATTTGCGTTATATTCAAGGTTTTACCTCATAAAAAATCTTTAAGAGTCTTTGAATCCAGATATTCATTGACCACGTTATTTAGTCCCTCCCAGAAACCGATGGTCTTACAGGCTCCCCGTCTTTCACAGGCTGCAGCCCCTTCCGAAAGACAGCTCACAGGAGCCAGTTCTTTCTCTGTAAGTCTGAGTATTTCTCCTATCCTGTATTCCTCAGGGTTTCTGGTCAGGTGGTATCCTCCGCCTTTTCCCTGGGTTCCCTTCAGCAGTCCGTTTTTCGTAAGTGCCGGCAGGATCTGCTCCAGATATTTTAGTGACAGGTCCTGACGCTTCGCCACGTCCCTCATGGGCACCAGCCCGTCAGCTTCATTGGACGCTATATCGATCATGACTCTCAGTGCATATCGGCCTCGTGTTGAGATCATAGTTTCCCCTCTCTTTTTTCAGTCAGCCCTCACCCTGCATCTCATAAAACTCTTTCGTCTCATCAATATCATTTACCGGAGGGGTCAGACCCTCAATGCTGATGTTATTCTTCTCTGCGTAATCCCAAAGGGCAGCGTGGATCGCCTGCTCTGCCAGGAGCGAACAGTGTACCTTCACCGGCGGAAGTCCTCCAAGAGCCTCCATTACTGCCTTATTTGTGACTTCCAGGGCTTCTCTTACATTCTTCCCCTTTACAAGCTCAGTCGCCATGGAGCTTGTGGCTATGGCTGCCCCGCATCCGAAGGTCTTGAACTTTGCTTCCCTCACGATCTGGTTTTCATCGATATCGAGATACATCCTCATGATGTCCCCGCACTTTGCGTTACCAACTGTTCCCACTCCTGATGGGTTTTCTATCTCACCCACATTCCGGGGATTTGAAAAATGATCCATTACCTTTTCGCTGTATTCTGTTACCTGACTCATTTATGCTTTTCCTTTCTGGCGTGTCCGTTTATTTAATTCTTATCCAACTTTCTCTTTCTTTACGAAATCCTCGTATAGCGGTGACATGCTGCGGAGTCTGTCTACTATCTCTTTTAAGGAATCCACCGCATAGTCAATATCTTCCTCGGTTGTCTCATCAGAGATCGTGAGCCTTACAGAGCCATGGGCTATCTCGTGTGGAAGCCCAATGGCGAGAAGTACGTGGGAGGGATCAAGGGATCCTGACGTGCAGGCAGATCCTGAAGATGCGCATATTCCCTTTTTATCTAAGAGTATAAGGAGCGATTCCCCTTCCACGAATCTGAAGCAGAAATTCGCATTATTTGAAAGACGGTTCTCCAGATCCCCGTTTACCCTTGAATAGGGGATCTCCTCCACAACCCTCTTAATAAGCTTATCCCTGAGCTTAGATTCATATCTTATGGTCTCTTCAAGTTTTCTATATGCTATCTCTGCAGCTTTTCCGAATCCGATTATGCCGGCGGCGTTGGTGGTGCCGGCTCTTCTGCCATGCTCCTGAGCTCCGCCGTGGATAAGGTTTGAAAGCTTTATGCCCTTTCTGATGTAGAGCAGCCCTACTCCCTTGGGGCCGTTCAGCTTATGGGCGCTGGCGGATAGAAGGTCGATATTCATCTCATCGACATTGATGGCCACGTGGCCAAATGCCTGAACCGCATCGGTGTGGAAGATAACCCCGTGCTTACGGGCGATCTCTCCGATCTTCGCAACAGGCTCGATAGTTCCGATCTCATTATTTGCAAACATTATGGAAATGAGAATGGTTTCCGGCTTAATAGCCTTCTCCAGCTCTTCAAGGCTTATAAGCCCCTTTTCATCAACCGGAAGATAGGTTACCTCATATCCATGTTCTTCTAAAAACTCACAGGTGTGAAGAACGGCATGGTGCTCGATCTTCGTTGTAATGATATGCTTACCTTTATCCTTAAGCTGGTCTGCGATTCCTTTGATCGCCCAGTTATCCGACTCACTTCCTCCGTTTGTAAAATATATCTCACTCTCATTCGCACCAATGGTACCTGCGATGGTCTTCCTCGCCTCATTTACATCTTTTGCGATCTTCCCTGAAAACTCATAGGCACTTGATGGATTGCCGTAAAGCTCTGTAAAATAGGGCCTCATAGCTTCAAACACCTCCGGCGTAACCCTTGTAGTCGCTGCATTATCCATATATATCATTTTGCTCATGATCATTTCTCCTCTTTAATTACCTACCAACTAGGTAGGAATATAACATCTAATTACCTACTTTGTCAATAGGTTTTTATGGAGTCATGGGGACGGTTCCAATGCCGTTAAGTTAGTGTCATTCTGAGCGGTGCTGCGTGCCGGTGGCACGCGTTTAGCACGGACCGAGTCGGCAGACGAGACGCGAAGAATCTCTTATAGTTGCTGGAGAGATCCTTCGCTAACGCTCAGGATGACATTTTTCTTAACTTAACGCCATTGGGACGGTTCTCGGCGACTCCCCTTTTTAGTTATTATCATATATACTTATATGGTATAAACGAACAGGGGGAATTTATGAAAATGAAAGCGATAGTAAAACTTCATTATCCGTTAGGAAATTGCAGAAAAAACCTCAGTAGCTACTAACTACTGAGGGTTCTTTTTAGCTGGGCTAGAAGGATTCGAACCTTCGAAATGACGGAGTCAGAGTCCGTTGCCTTACCGCTTGGCGATAGCCCAATATTTATTTCTAAAACCGACTTGCGAAAAATCGGCACGGGCTATATTATACACACATCACTAAAAAAATCAAGCACTATTTTAAATGTTTCAAAAATATGAATCTTATCAATATAACAATGACCCATTCGGGAATATATCATGATAAAACAACAGGGCAGGCATTTGTGCTGGTCCGTTTCGAGCGCCCTTCCGGGGAAAAGCCGAAGAAAAAAGTGGTGATCGGCGGCGACGGGATTAAGACTCAGACTTCGAATCCCGTAAAGCCGAAGGATCATGAAATGGAGATAAAGATCCCTTCCTGTGAAGTCATTTTAAATAACGGCTTTGACAAGGATGAAGAAGAAGAGATCGTCTCATATTTAAGAGAAAACGGAAGGGAAATAATGGATAAAGCCAGAGCCATCAGCAGCTTTAAGCATATTTTCGGAGATTAGGATAAATGAGGATATGGTTCAGAGAATGGAAAGATAATCACCTTATAAGGGATACAGTGATAGAAAATTACGAAGATGATACACGGACCCATAAAGTTATGGGAAGTCTTGAAAAGGCATGCCACGAATTCGATCTTGCGATCCCTGTATGGCTTGACCGGAATATCAAGGAATTCCAACGTGCTTCAAAAACCCGTTTTAATAAGGATAATTTTATCGAGGAAGTAGCTTTTGATTATTTCGAAATGCAGGTGATCGAAGAAGATGAAGAATTTAGTAAATAAGCTTATATCGTGCGGAATAGTGATCACTCTCCTGGCATGTATCGTGTTTGTTTCGGTATCAGGCAACCCCGGAACAGAAGAAATAAAAAAGTCCCTGTCGCGTGAAGGATGTACCCTCAAACAGGTCGTGGTATTAAGCAGGCACAATATCCGGGCGCCTCTCAGCGGAGCAGGCTCAGCCCTTGCCACTATCACACCGCATGAATGGTATAACTGGTCCTCGGAAGCGAGCGAGCTTTCATTGAGAGGCGGAACCCTTGAAGCCGAGATGGGACAGTATTTCAGAAAATGGCTGGAAACAGAGGGACTGTTTGATCCGAACTACATGCCGGAGGACGGAGCAGTACGTATTTATGCCAATTCAAAGCAAAGAACCATAGCAACTGCCCGGTTCTTCTCTACAGGACTGCTGCCTGTTTATAATGCGGAAGTAGAATATCACTGTGAATATGACACCATGGACCCCGTATTCAATCCTGTCTTCACTTTCGTATCTGATGCATATGCAAAAGCGGCCGAAGACGAAATACATAAGATGTATGACCCGGCATTAAAAAAGCTAAGCGATAATTACGATCTTATTTCTAATGTGATCGATGTAAAAGATTCTGATGACTATAAAAACGAAGACTTTACCGGATTTAACACAGATGATTCTATGTTCTCCTTTGAGGAAGGCAAGGAACCTGCAGTCAGCGGTTCTCTAAAGAAAGCCTGTCAGATAAGTGATGCGCTTGTCCTTCAGTATTACGAAGAAACGGATACGAAAAAGGCAGCCTTCGGGCACAATATCTCAGAAGATGACTGGATCGCTATATCGGAAATAAAGGATGTGTATGGGGACGTTCTCTTTACAGCCCCTTCTGTTGCTGTCAATGTTTCGCATCCCCTGCTTATGGAGATACAGAACGAGCTTTCAACACCCGGTCGGGAATTCACATTTTTGTGCGGACATGATTCTAACCTAGGGAGCGTGCTTGCGGCCCTTAACGCAGAAGAATACAGTCTTCCTCAGGCTATAGAAAAAAAGACCCCCATCGGTTCAAAACTCGTTATCTGCCGTTGGGAAGATAAGAGCGGTGAAGAGCTGATAAGCCTGGATCTCGTATATCAAAATACAGATCAGCTCCGGAATTTATCAATTCTGGACACAGATAATCCTCCCTGTATATTTGGTATCCGCTTAAAGGGAATAAAAGAGGCCGGCGACGGCATGTATAAAGCCGGTGATGTAATGGATCGCTTTACCGAAGCTATAGACAGCTATAACAGTATTCTCGGTAAATACGAACAGAAAAAGGCTGCATAAAATATTATAAAGAGAGCCCTCTGAAATACTATGATCTCAGAGGGCTTATTATTGAAAAAATAATTTGCAGACCGGATCAGGCTTCCTGATTTCCGATGTGCTTAAAGAGATAATCGAGGACTTCGGGTGTGAACTTCTTTGCGCTTATACCTACAGTGTATGTACCGTCATCTCTCTTAACCATACGGACAACCTCGGCGTACATTATAACCGTGTCCGCTACGATGATGATGTCCTTTCCCTTGATGTCCGGGCGGTCATCCTTCATCCATAATCCCATACCCCTGGGACTCGCATCCTCCACCTGAACAAAAATGGTCTCTCCTGTGTCGCAGATCACAACCACGCTGGGCGCTTTAAACTCCACCCTGCCTATCTTTCGCTTATCGCTTGTTACTTCTGCCTCCAATGTCATGAAATAATCTCCTCCTTATTATGTTATTTTGTAAAGCTGACTGATTAGGGTTGAATTAATCACTACAGTGTCATTCTGAGCAAAGCGAAGAATCTCCTATAAGATAGATCCTTCGCTAACGCTCAGGATGACATGAAGCACTCAGCTTCTCCTCTTTTTATGGTTTACATAAATCCAAACGCCGGTAGTTCCGAGAACAAAGAAAAGTAACCACCATCCCATAGGAATACCCTTTGCTTCCTCGTTAAACAGCATAGCTCTGCTGAAGTTTCCGTTCTTCACAGCATCCACGATAGGTGCCATCCTTTCACCGAGTACGTCGCTGGAGAGATTCTCATCAGATGCAGTTTCTCCATCAGTCACTGCAGCTCCTGTTCCTGTGGTTTCAGGTGCTGCCGTGTCGCCAAGTACTGCGCTTTCAACTCCCGGAGCAGCTGTAAATACTGCTTCTCTAGGTACTACAGCCTCTTCAGGTGCTGCAAATGTTGTATCTGTAAGTGTGATAACAGATGCTGTATCACCCGCTGCAGGTGCTGCGAGGTTAGGTGCTTCTGCTGTAATTATAACGGTGTCTACAGAAGGAGCAGCTACTTCTGCCTCAGCTGTGTCGTCTGATTTATGCGATTTGTGATGACCGCCATTAGTAACTTTCTTCTGACTTGCTACTACACTCTTAGCCTCATTTACCAGTTTCTCTAATTCATCCCTGTTTTCCTTTGCTTTATCAAGATTTTCCTTTGCAGTATCATACTCTTTTTGAGCTTTCTCTAAATTCTGTTTAAGAGTTTTAATATATTCCTGATTTACAGACTGTTTTAATTTTGCATTTTTAAGGGCCTCTGCAGCAGCGTCTACCTTATTTTTTGCATCTTCAACCTTTTTTTCAAGGAAATTAGCGCCCTTTGTATCATAAATCACCTGAGCCTTATCCACAATGCTTTGTGCATAGCTCCTTGCAGACTCTAATAACTTGTACTGCCTGTATTGTTGTTGAGCGCTGCGGTAATTCTCAGAGTCAGATTTAAATTCACTCTCCAGAATTATAGCTCCGCATTTTTCAGCCTTATTCTCATCTTTAGTTAAATTAACGACCTTTCTTACACCATCGACTTCTTCGACAGTCTTTGAGATCACCTTGATCGTACTTATAGTTTTCAAAGTATCCACACTAACATTCTTAATATCAAGGATATTCTCTGTACTGCTTTCATCTGAAAGAGCTACATAATCAAAGTATCGGTTTTGTATGTTACCTTCACTGTCCTTATATTGATACCATCCAAAATGGCTGTTTGAAGTTCCGTCGCCAAGATTCCAATCCTTGTATACGATATCGGTATACCCTTCTTTTTCGAGCTGGTATCTGACGAGAGTCACTGCCAGATCTCTGCATTTTGTGACTATATCACTCTTATTTCCGGACTGAACAGCATCTTCCATGTTTTTCTGCTTTTCAGATATGGTATCAAACAGAGTATTATCATTAAATGAAATCTTTCCTTCCGAATCAGAAGTGACATAATTATTATCAGCGAGATTTAAAATATCTTTTGCCGTCTTCTGTATTGCTTCTTCGACCGCTGCCAGCTTTTCATTAGCGTCTGTCAGGTTCTGTCTTGCGTCGTCAAGGCTCACATCAGTAGTTACTTTTTGGGCAACACCTTTAATACCGTTTATCACATCCTTCTGATTATTAAGATCTTCGTTGCTCAAATTCCTGATATACTGTACATCGTCCACCACTGATGCGGAATTCTCGAATCCTGCAATAGCTTCAACATCTTTCCAGTCCGTATCCTTACTGTATGTCTTACCTACATCGCCCAACATCAACTGGATATGGTCAATTGTAGATTCATTCTTTAATTTATTTGGATCATTTGCGGCAAGATCAGATATTTTCCCATCCGAACTGATAGCACGGTAGTTAAATTTATATGTGCCTTTTTCTGTTCCGTCCGCATTCTTTAATGTAACAGTAAATCCCTTCTCGTTGGAATCGTTTTGCACTACTCCATCGCTTATATTTACCGAAATAGTGGTATCCGCATCAAGCTCGCCGATCTGCACAAGGTAGTACTCCGCCATATAATATGCCAAAGTACGTGCTTTCGCCCAACTATTTATTGACTGGCTCCTGTTTGCGATATCATCAAGAATATCTACATGATTCTCCTTCAGATTTATCAGTCTGTCACATGCAGCTGATGCGTTACTGATAGCTGCATCTGCATCCAGACAGGCCTGATCGTATCTTGCATTCAATTCATTTGCTCTTTCCTGAGCCTGAAGCAGAGCGTTTTCCGCATCTTGTATTGCCTTACTCAGATTTCCATCTGTGATGATCTCGTTTCCTTCTTCTTTGTATTCTATACCACTATATTCAAGCAGATTTATAAACTTCTCTCTGGCCTGTTTTACTGCTTCATCTGCCTTTTTCTTGTCTGCTTCTGCATCCTGTACAGCCTTTTCCGCGTAACCAAGGGCCTCGGCTGCCGTGTTAAGATTAGACTCTGCAAGTCCCACAGCTTCATTACTGGCATTTAATGCACTTTCCAGAGTTTCATTTGCTGCGGCCTTTTCTTCATCAGTTACATATGTACCGTCTGCCGCATTCTTTATATCATTGGCAGTATTAGTAGCATCGTTAATTATCTCATTTGCTTTATTAATATTTCCCTCAGCATAACTGGTAGCAAGCCCTGTTGCATTGATCTGTCTTGATGCACCTTCTGCAGTCTCCTCGTATTCTTCTATCAATCCGTCTGCATAATCAACAGCATCATCGACCCCTTTGGACTTCGCCGCAATATCCCCCATTGTATCTGCAACACCGTTCATAAGTGTAGCGACACTGGGATCCGTAATTCCGGCAGCTGTCTCAGCCTTCCCTGCTGTAGTATTTACTAATTCTATAGTCGCATCCGTTTCTCCTGATACCCCGGAGATTATCTGCAGCTCTGCCACACCGGGTACTGCATCCGGTCCTATTGATGACACCATCATAGAAACAGCCGGATCCGTTGATACTGTACCGGGGTCTACTCCACCTGTGGATTCATCAGAAGCTCCGCTCTGAGGCTCTACATATGAGTCACCGGACCCATCATTGGACTGCTCATTGGAAGATTCCTCATGATGTTCTTCTTCATGATGCTCTTCTTCATGATGCTCTTCTTCATGATGTTCTTCCTCATGGTGTTCTTCTTCATGATGATCAGCTTCAGCAGCCTCTCTTGCACTGTCACTGGCGTCCCTGCTCTTTTCAGTGCTCTCACTTTCATGGCTTTCATGTGAACTGCTCTCTGATGAACTGGAGCTGCTGTCTCCACCGTCTTCGCCATCATCTGCGAAAGCTGTGACAGTCGGCATCAGCGTAAGCGTTGCAGCCAGTCCGATGCTGATCGCTCTGAGTATGTTTTTGTTTAATTCGTTGTTCTTCATGGTTGTCCCCTCCATTATCATTACAACTACCATATGCCACGTCCTTGTGACACTTAAAGCCCCGCCGGGCTGTACCTAATGTGTTTATAGATTATATCGGAGTATTTCCCTAAACACTTTATGCTTTATAAAAGATTTAAAAATATCTGTTATTTAATAATACTATCACATCCTGTTCTAAAATCAATGAACATTGTATTAAATTTTATACATAATTCTTAAATTCTGTCTTATTCCTTCGCAGAGAACTCTACTGTCTCACCCTTGAAATACTCATCAAAAAGCCTGGTAAGATCCGAATCGTCCTGAACCTTTTCCTTGTCGTGATAATATGTGGAATTACCGTCTTCATCAAAGGTTTCCGATGCTTCTTCAACAGTTACAAGCTTCCCGTCCTTAACGGTCGTCTTTTCAACATCATGGTGTCCTCCGGTGAAAAGACATCCGTCTGCGATCATCAGAGGATAGGCAGTTCCTGAAGAAGCCACATTTCCGAGGTATACGATCTCACCCTTATCGTTATACATGAATATCGAGGCATCAATAGCTCCCATAATACCCTCATCGGCGTTATATGTACCGGTTGATACAAGGAATACATCCGTATCTCCAAGCTTTACATTTGCATATCCCATACCCTTTTTGAAATCATCGATCATCTTGGTAAATGTTGCATACTTGGAAAGATCAACCTTGGAGTAGTCTATTGGCGCAATATCCGAAAACGGCGTAAAGTCAAGCTTTAAGTATCGATCCTCAAGAAGCTTCAGTCTTTCATCATAATCCTCTTCTGTCATTTTCTCCCAGCTTGTATCATCTTCTTCATAGTTTACAAACCAGGGATTCTTCTCATCAGTATAAGAA
Source organism: uncultured Lachnospiraceae bacterium (assembly GCA_902779445.1). Taxonomy (GTDB): domain Bacteria; phylum Bacillota; class Clostridia; order Lachnospirales; family Lachnospiraceae; genus NK4A144. Next base: position 24,555 of record CACZBM010000023.1, on the reverse strand, counting down.
TCGTTTTTTAAGCTGAACTGATGCATGAGTTCTGTATCTTCCGGAGTGAGCTCATATACCAGAACGATATTCTCTCCGGCTCCTTCTGACTTCACATTTGCAATTCCACCATATTCAAGGGCATAATATCTGTCTCTTGATGTTCCGCTTATAACAGAAGCAGGAACCCCATCTACCATTGTGTAGACATCATATAAAACACTGGGCTCACCACTGTCATCGATCAATCCGACAAGCAGCTCGTCAACTCCATCATTGGATATATCCTTGTAAGCAAATCCGATCTTTTCTAGTGCCTTCTCCCCTTCATTATGGACAAGTGCATAAAATTCAGGGCTCATATTCTCTTCTTCAAACTTATTCGCATCCCAGCCCTCGTTTATGGCATCGAGATACCTTGAAACTGTGTATTGGTACAGATCTTCACCCTTCATACCTGCGCCATACATGAAGGTGCCGTCACCGACAGCCTTTGCATTCTCTATAAAAAGATCGGCTGAGTTATAGAGTTTTTCGTAGTCCTTGGGCATTTCGTCTGATTTTGTATAGTCCCACTGAACATCTGAAGGATAACCTTTGCAGACATTGTAGCGTTCGCCCTGAGCCGTTAGCAGTTCGCCTACCTTTGTGTACATCCCGCCCGGCAAAATATCTTTGTCCTTATCTACAACAACGGAGAATGCATATCCGCCAAATCCACTCTCATGACTTTCTTTATCGTAAAAAGCTATGCCTTCACCGTCTATGCAAGCAAGGAATTTGCCCTTGAACTCCTCTGGAACCGTGATCGTAAGATAATCTGTAGACAGGACCATATCCTCTACATAATTCAGATCATCTTCATATGCTTCATCAGCTTCATCCACCGCATTTGTTGCTTCGGCTTCAGCGTCCTCCTCAGTCTCTGCCTCCTGTGCCGTTTCCGCTTCCTGCTGCTTTGGCTCCTGAGCAGCCTGCTGACCGCCACATGCCATAATGAATACCATCATGCCAATTATTAGAAATACCGCTTTATTTCTCATAACCTCTTACCCCTCCTGTAAGCACTTTCATATTGTATTTAAGTATATCACTTTTTACCGATTTTTCGGAATCCCTCAACGCAAAAGTGCCGGAATTGCCGGCACTTTTTTGATCATTCGTTTTATTTCCGCGTAGAAATTATTTGTCTGATTTTACGGTTATCTTCTTCTTTCTCATGCTCTGATAAACGCCTACGCCTGCGGCACCCATAACGAAGAAGAGAAGCCATATTGTGACGGGAAGTTTCTTTGCCTCTTCATCAAAGAGCATGTTCCTGTCAAATGTTCCATCCTCTGCAGCTTTTACAATAGGCGCTATTCTCTCACCGAGTACATCGCTCTCGAGATCTGAGCCGGATGAAGCATCTGCATTGACTGATCCTGCCTCTACTGTATCACCAGTTGTGGCATCTCCAGTCAATACACTATTTGTTGTTGTGTTATCTGTATCAGCCGCAAGATTACTTACGGGAGCAGCAGCCTCTCCGAAAATACCAAGAGTATCTTCAATAAACACACCTGATACAGCTGTACCTGTACCCTGCAGTATATGACTGATATCAGTAAGTCCGCTTCCGGGAGTTGTAGTGACAGTTTCACCTGCACCTGAATCTACAGACTTTGAACTATCCTTTGAGTCGGACTTGTGAGAAGAACGGCTCTTTTCGCTTTCTTTTGTCTTATCCTCAGCTGCTTTTTTATCAATGGCATCCTTTTCTTCCTGCGCCTTTTTGTCTATAGCTGCCTTATCCTCAATCGCTTTTTGGTCAATAGCGTCCTTTTCTTCCTGTGCTCTTTTATCAATAGCCGCCTTATCCTCTTCAGCCCTGGTATCTATTGCCGCCTTATCCTCGCCAGCCTTTTATCCTCGCCAGCCTTTTTGTCTATTTCTTCCTTTTTACCCTCTGCTTCACTGTCTATGGCTGCCTTGTCTGTTTTGGCCTGCTCATCAATAGCAGCTCTGTCTTTCTGAGCCTGAGTATCTATTGCTGCCTTTTCTTCTCCAGCTTTAGTATCTATTGCCGCCTTATCCTCGCCAGCCTTTTTGTCTATTTCTTCCTTTTTACCCTTTGCTTCACTGTCTATGGCTGCCTTGTCTGTTTTGGCCTGCTCATCAATAGCATTTCTGTCTTTCTGAGCCTGAGTATCTATTCCTGCCTTTTCTTCGTCAGCTTTGGTGTCTATGCCACTCTTATCTGTTTTAGATTTAGAATCTATTCCTGCCTTTTCTTCGTCAGCTTTGGTGTCTATGTCACTCTTTTCTGTTTTAGATTTAGAATCTATTTCTGCCTTATCCTTATCCTCGCCAGCCTTTTTGTCTATTTCTTCCTTTTTACCCTCTGCTTCACTGTCTATGGCTGCCTTGTCTGTTTTGGCCTGCTCATCAATAGCAGCTTTATCTCTCTGAGCATTATAATCGATGACTTTCTTATCTTCGTCAGCCCTGGTATCTATTGCCGCCTTACCCTCGCCAGCTTTTTTGTCTATTTCTTCCTTTTTACCCTCTGCTTCACTGTCTATGGCTGCCTTATCTTCTCCAGCTTTAGTATCTATTGCCGCCTTATCCTCGCCAGCCTTTTTGTCTATTTCTTCCTTTTTACCCTCTGCTCCATTGATAATTTCATCATACTTTTTATTTAATTCTTGTCTGGCCTCGTTCGTAGCCTTATAGTCGTTTTCAAAGCTTAACTGAGAAAACTGAATATCCTTATTGTTCTTATTGAAGACTACAACATAGGTATTTCTATAATCAATATGCTCATCATTACCTGTATCCCTATCTTTTGTCCAGAAGTTATAGTTTTCCTCGACAGGTTTATCTGAGCCTTTTATATAATATGTAACCTTTATATAATTGTTCTCTGCACCAGACATCAAATCGTGTGAAAAGGTAACAGATTTATTAAGATCAACATCCTTTATTGCATCACCCTTATAGAACATATACTGAATCAGAGTCTCAGCAATTTTTTCGTTATTTTCGAGAATAGCCGTATTATTAAACAGTCCATGTACCGAACGATTCGTTCGCTCCCAGTTATCTTTTTCTAAATCTGAAATAATTTCATCCAATTTGTTATCTATAATATACTTGCTGGCTTTAGCTAAGTTCACGTCATCGTCAACTTTCTTTTTATCTTCATCAGCCTTAGTATCTATTGCCGCTTTATCTTCTTTAACTTTGGCATCTATTGCAGCCTTATCCTCGCCAGCCTTTTTATCTATTGCTGCCTTATCCTCGCCAGTTTTTTTATCTATTGCTGCCTTATCCTCGCCAGCTTTTTTATCTATTGCCGTCTTATCCTCGCCAGCCTTTTTATCTATTTCTTCCTTTTTACCCTCTGCTTCACTGTCTATGGCTGCCTTGTCTTCTCCAGCTTTTTTATCTATTGCCGCCTTATCCTCGCCAGCCTTTTTGTCTATTTCTTCCTTTTTACCCTCTGCTTCACTGTCTATGGCTGCCTTGTCTTCTCCAGCTTTTTTTTCTATTGCCGCCTTATCCTCGCCAGCTTTAGTATCTATAGAAGTCTTATCCTTTTCAGCCTGCTCATCAATAGCATTTCTGTCTTTCTGAGCCTTAGTATCTATTGCTGCCTTTTCTTCTCCAGCTTTAGTATCTATTGCCGCCTTTCCTTCTTTAAGCTTAGCGTCTATTGCCTCCTTTGCCTTCTTAGCTTCTTCATCAATTTGTTTTTCGGCTTCTTTTGACAGCTTATCCTTCTGTTCCTTTTCTTCTTTAGCCTTTTCATCTATGGCATTCTTCGCAGCCAATGCTTGTGCTTCAATGTCTGCCTTTTCTTCGTCAGCCTTCTTTTCTATTGCTTCTTTATCTTCTACCGCTTTTTCATTTATAGCCCTTTTGTCCTCAGTTGCCCGATTATCTATAGCCTTTTTTTCTTCAGTCGCATTTTCATCAATAAGCGCTTTATCCTCAGCCGCCTTTTCATCAATGGCCGCTTTATCCTCAGCTGCTTTTTTATCTATAGCAGTCTTATCCTTTAATTCCTTCTCTTCATCCACAGATCCAATGGTGTTTTTTTCAGTAGTTTGTTCGGTATTAGTATTAAATGAATCTGCCCCCAAAAGAGTAGCATCAACATTACCAGCTCCACCTCCCGGAGCTGACACCATTGACGTGATCAAATAATTCTGATCCAGTTCAACATCAAAATTCCCAGCTCCCGCTGCAAGACTCTGGAACATCATTAGATCATCATCCTGATCTGATCCCTGATCGGCACTTGCATCTCCTCCCAGCAAAGCTTCAGGGGCAGTCTCAGTAAAAATTTCAGGTGTAACAGCCTGTGCAGGAACCTGCTCTGCTACTATATCAGGAGTCTGTGTTTCCTCACTCTCATTATTATCCTGATAGCTATCAGATCCGGTATTTCCATCATCGGAAACATTATCGGAATCATTAGATCCGCTGTCAGATCCATCACTTGAATCATTATTGGATTCATCATGGGATTCACTGCCTGAATTGTCGTTGGATTCATCGTGGGATTCACCACTGGAATTGTCATTGGATTCATTATCAGATCCGGAATCAGAATTGCTGTCAGAATCGTTATCAGAATCATCATGTGAGTCTTCGTGATCAGAGTCATGTTCTTCAACGCTTGTATCATCATCAGCAAAAACAGTGGCTGTCGGCGTTAGTGTTAATGTTGCCGCCAGACCTATACTGATAGCTCTTAAAAGTTTTCTGCTTACTTCCTGGTTTTTCATCGGTTCTCCCCTTGGTTGATCTGATTATTTGTGTGGATTGTATTAATTTATAAACATCGTGATTAGTTTAACACATCACAGGACAAAATCCAACAGAAATTGTATCTAAATATATACATTATTTTGACGGTTTTCTAACAATTTTTAGTGATATTTTCTCATGTTCCAAATACAGCAAAACAGATCAAGAATTCTCACATCAAAAAACGCCGATATATACAAGCTTCCCTGCACATACCGGCGGTCAGTGATTTATGGTCAGCTTTATTCATTTTCTATAAATCACCATATTTTTCCTTGTACTTTGCAACCAACGCCTCAGCTGCATCTGCTCTTCGACGTTCCATTTCAGTATTATGCCGTTCCTCTGTACGACCTTCTGCCAGACCTTCTTCCCGACCTTCTGCCCGGCCTTGTGCCCGGCCTTCTGCCAGGCCTTCTGCCAGACCTTTTGCCCGAGCTTCCTCCCTAAGTTCCTCCTGATATTCCCTTTCTTCCTTCTCTGTAAATCCGGTGATCGTAAGTATTGATCTCATAACCGCATTCCTTTCTTCTGACAGGACGTCCGCTAAAATACCATCTTTTATGCAGGAATTAATTGCGTTACTAACTGCTTCTTCCAGAGTCATGTATTTTTCATTTTTTCTGATCCGTTCTATGAAAACACAATACTCTCTCAATGGTTCACAAGAGTTGAGCAATTCGTCATTCATTCCCGGATTAATATTATATACTGTTGCCGTAAATTCAAACTCTCCATCATCTCTTGGGATGACAAATGCATCAGAAAGCCTGAGTTTTGATACTTCAGGATAATCATCCTTACCATTATAGAATACCACATATTGAGGAGTTGGAATCTTCACTAATGAAGATCCGTAAAGTCTTCGTTTATTCCGGCCTCTCATCAAAAGCTTACTGTAAAGCTCTCCAATATATATCAGACCTCTGACCGGCATGTTTGGATTTATGCTGCTCTGATGTTCATAGAGGGATATTCTTCCGGACAGGAGGTATGCTACATCATTCTTTACACCAAGATATACCACATTTTCCAGAGTAATTATCTCCAAATCGGATTGATTCGTATAGTTGCTCTTATTTATGGCATTATAAAGTGCAAGTGCATATTTCTTATATTTTTCTTTTCCGAACACGTAACAGAAAAGTTTGTCTTTGTGAACCCGGTTTACTCCCGGAATTATCTCCCATATTCTGTTAAAAAGTTTTCTTACCATCAATCATTTCTCCTTTCGCTATCAAAAATCGGCAGAAATTCGAAATGATCTTTCACTCTTTCGAAATCCTGCTTTAGTTAAAAATATTGGGAAAAGCATAGATTTCAAAAGAAGTGTATTATAGACACGCCGTTGGCGAGTAGAAACATATGCTTTAGTGATCACATGATACCACAACGAAATAATGAGGGCAACATAGTTTCGATCAGAGAACCTTACTTTCTCTCCTTTCTCCCCTTCAAGACACCTCGATCACCTCATCTGACTCAAGGGCTTTTTCCATTAGATCGTCTATGACATCATTGAGCTTCACCTCAGAAGCTTTGATAACGTTAAGGTTCGGCTTGGTCACGGGGTGCTTAGCCACAAAGATGGTGCAGCAGTCCTCATAGGGAAGTATGGAAATGTCCGCTGTTCCTATTTCCTCTGCCTTGTCTATGATCTCCTGCTTGTCGTTACCGATAAGGGGCCGGTATACAGGGATCGTGACTGCGTCATCCGTGCAGTAGAGGCTCTTCATAGTCTGGCTCGCCACCTGTCCTATGGATTCGCCGGTTATGAGTCCGAAGCATTCCTCGGTATTTTCCGCTATGTGCTGGGCGATCTTCATCATGTACCGGCGCATGATGATCGTAAGTTCGTCATGGGGACACTTTTCGTAGATAGCCATCTGTATATCGGTGAAGTTGATGATGTGCAGCCTTATTGTTCCCGTATAGGATGACAGCACTTTTGCGAGGTCGATGACCTTCTGTTTTGCCCTGTCTGAGGTATAGGGAGGGGCGTTAAAGTATACTGCGTCGAGGTACACTCCTCTCTTTGAAACCATATATCCCGCAACAGGAGAGTCAAAGCCGCCTGATAAGAGAAGGAGCGCTCTTCCGTTGGTTCCGAGAGGCAGTCCCCCTGTACCCTTAATTATCTTTGAATACATGAATATCTGCTCTCTAAGCTCTATATGCAGTACTTCCTGAGGAGTATGAACGTCCACCTTCAGGTCCGGATATGCGTTCAGGAGAGCCTCTCCCACGTCCGCATCCACTTCCATGGAGGTTTTGGGATAAGTCTTATTGGCTCTTCTAGTATCAACCTTAAAGGTAAAGTTCTTCTCAGGATAATTATCATCAATAAATCTGACGGCGGCTTCCATTATCCCTTCAGGACTCTTGTCGGCAACATGGGTTACAGGGCATATCCCCACAACCCCGAAGACCTTTTTAAGCTCGCCTATAACCGCATCATAGTCATAGTCAGACTTTGCTTCGCAGTATATCCTGCCGTTTATCCTGGATACCTCAAATTCTCCGCCTGTTCTTTTAAGGTGTAGCCTCACCTGCTTTTCCAGGGCCTCTTCAAATACGAATCTGTTCTTTCCTTTTACGCCTATCTCTGCATATTTCAGAAGAAAAGCATTAAATAACTTTTCTGACATTATCTTCTCTTAAACCTCCTTAACCCGGGTACGATCTCATTCAAACATTCCAGTGCGTATTCCAGCTCTTCCTTTGTAGTGTGGCAGCTGAAGGAGAACCTGACAGTCTCCTCAGCTTCTTTGTCCGTAAAGCCGATAGCTTTCAGTGTCACGGAGCCGTGCTTTTTATGACTGGAGCAGGCAGAGCCTGCCGAAACATATACTCCTTTGTCTTCAAGCGCATGAAGAAGTACTTCGGACCTCACTCCTTTTACAGAAAGGGAAACGATATACGGAGACACATTCTCTCCGCCGTTTATTCTTGTATCCGGTATTTTCAGCAGTTCTCCGGTAAAGAAGTCCCTGAGGTCCTTTATTTTGTCAAAGGATCCGTCGATGTTTTCATACAGGCATTTTACAGCTTCTGCAAATCCCGCGATCCCCGGGACATTTACGGTTCCGGATCTCATGCCGCTCTGCTGTCCTCCTCCCATCATCATGGGAGGAATATGGGATGCCCTGTCTGAAACGAAGAGTAATCCTACTCCTTTGGGACCGTGGATCTTGTGGGCGCTGGCGGAAAGAAAGTCGATATTGGATCTCTTTATATCCATCTTCAGTTTCCCGAAGCCCTGGATATCATCCACATGAAAAAAGCACTCCGGAGCTTTGTCTTTAATGATATTCCCCAGTTCTTCGATAGGCTCCACCGCCCCGATCTCGTTATTTACGTGCATTATTGATACGAGGACCGTATCGGGTCTTAATTTTTCTTTTAACTCTTCGGGATCTACGAGGCCCTCACTGTTTACAGAGAGTCTGTCGATCTCCCAGCCTCTCTTTTCAAGGAAACTCACGGGCTCTGAAACCGCAGGATGTTCTATTTCTGTCGTAATGATGTGCTTTCCCCGGCTCTCCTTAAAAAGAGCGGTTCCGATAATTGCTGTATTATTGCTCTCGGTCCCGCCTGAGGTAAATACTATGTTTTTCTTATTACACTTCAGTATTTTTGAAAAGGTATCGATGGCTTCGTTTACATACTTTTCAGCCTCGAATCCCATCTTATGTAAACTCGACGGATTCCCATAGTCTTCCAGGAATACCTTATTCATTATTTCCACTACCTCCGGAGCCACCTTTGTGGTGGCGGAGTTGTCTAAGTATGCATGCATGTATAACACCTCATAATATTAGATCCTTCGCTTCTCCCATAGGGAGAAGCCTTTATTCATATATGTACACCAGCCACGACAGTACCACCAGTGCAGCGGTCTCTGTGCGGAGGATCCGCTTTCCAAGCGTTACCGGTGTGACACCGGCTGACTCCGCAAGGGCGATCTCTTCTTCCGAAAAACCGCCTTCGGGACCTATGAAGATACCAACTGTGCTCCCGGGCTTTATATTCGATATCATCTCTCTCGTTTTTTCGAACCCTTCCGACAGCTCGTAGGGGATCAGTCTGTTATCGAGTTCCCCACACATCTTCACTGCTTCTGCCATGGAAACGGGTTCGTGTACGACAGGGATCATGCTTCTCTTACTCTGCTTCGCTGCAGCTTCAGCCTTTCCCTGCCAGTGCTCTGTCCGCTTTCCGGCCTTTTTCTCGTCAAGCTTCATTACCGACCGGGATGTACGAACAGGGATGACCTCGGACACTCCCAGTTCCGTACACTTTTCTATTATATAGTCCATTTTATCGGACTTCGGCAGACCCTGAAACAGTGTGACCCTGACCGGCAGCTCCACATCAGCTTCCTTTATAAAGTCGAGTCTCAGATGGACTTTTTCCTCTTCAAAGCCTTCGATGTGGCAACGGTATTCTTTTTCTGTTTCACCGTCAGAAACACTCACCACTTCTCCGGGCTTCATCCTGAGGACATTCCTTATATGATTATAATCACTGCCGGTTATATAGATATCATTACCAGAGATATTGCTCTGATCTGTGAAGAACCGATACATAGCTAACCCACTCTCCGTCGTGATTTTCTTCTATTATCTCAAAGTCATTGAATTCGAGGCACTTCCTCATTTCAGCTGCTTTATATTCTATAATGCCGCTTGTGATGTAGAGTCCCCCGTCTTTTAACATCTGCGGAACATAGTCCGTTAAAGGAACGAGTACAACAGGAAGTATATTGGCAACCACCAAATCGTATCCGCTTCCAACACTGTCTCTCACATTGTCATCATCAAGCACATTTCCTATGATCAGATGAAACGCTGCTTCAGAGAGGCCGTTCTTTTCAAAATTATCCTTTACCGCAGGCACCGCTCCAGTATCTATGTCGGTACCGATACCGTAGGAAGCTCCGAACATAAAAGACAGAAGAGAGAGTATCCCGCTGCCGGTCCCGACATCGAGAAACCTCATTCCCGGTTTTATATGCTTTTCAAGAGCTCTGATACATAGTCTGGTGCTTTCATGGGCTCCGGTTCCGAAGGCAGTTCCCGGATCTATATTTATCACATAGTCTTCATCCGGCTCCCGGTCTCTTTGTTCCTTTTCCCAGGTGGGTATGAAAAGTGCCTTTTTTCCATCCTCAAAGTCAATGGTGAAACTCTTAAAATACTCTTTCCAGTTATTTATCCAGTCCTTATCCTCGGTCTCTGAAACTGAAATGCCCCCGTCTCCCACTTCCATGGTCTCCCGGAGTCTCTTCAGGAGTTCAGATGCCCCGGAAAGTATCTCATTCTTATCCTTTCCGTCTTCAATATAGAAAGAAACAAAGGCATCATCGCCCTCTATATTATTTTCCGGGAGCACATCATAGAAGGTGCCGTTCTCTCTTATATCATCCGGAAGGGATGCGTCTTCTATTTCCACTCCGCAGACATCCAGATCGGACAGTTCTGCAGCGATTATGTCTTCTGCGGTTTTAATGGTTTTTATGGTGAATTTTGTATATTTCATAGACTGCCCTCATCAGTAAAGTATAGATTCTTCGCTCCGCTCAGAATGACACCAGTGCCCAGAATGACACCAGTGCTCAGAATGACACCAGTGCCCAGAATAACACCAGTGCCCAGAATAACACCAGTGCCCAGAATGACACCCGCCTTAATAACATCGATATGCATCCGAGTAATATGCCTTGTACAGTTTCTCGTAATTCGTTAGCTTCGGGTTATACTCCCGGATTCTTTCAAAGCATTCCTCCGGTTCTGTATTCAGCGGCACGTAAACTACCACGCTCTTTTCTTCTAAAAGTCCCGGTGTATCGATATCCTCTTCATCCGACCGGGGAGTGATCCTCATTGCCATCACCCTGTCATAGTTTTCCAGTTCGAAATAGTTTTCCTCTGTGGAGATACCCCGGAAGAATACGCATATCTCTCCCGAATGCTCCTTTGATATTTCCTGCATGGCAGCCTTATCCACATCATAGAGCCCGGATGAGATCCAAAGATAAACAGGTACTGCCATTATTACCACCAGGATAAGATACCCCACCCGCTGCGACTTGAACACTGTTTCGATAAGCCCCTTGAAAATGCCCATTGTTATCAATATGCACAGCGGATATATGGGTGTCATGTATCTTCCCGTGAGATAGGGTGTTGTTACAGACACTGTGAAGAAATATGCTGCAGAGGTTAATGTGATAAATACAAAGCCTCCGGTTACGCCATTAACGTACGTTTTTATTTCCGTCCTCTTCCCGTTGATGATCATGTAGATCAGCCATACAATAAGACAGAGAACGTAGAACTTCAGCTGTCCTCCAAATAATTCATTATTCAGGTGACTGAACATCACCCTGAAGCGTCTGATAAGCTCGGAGACATTCCGTGTATTAAATGATTCCGATCCCACATCAGATCCGGTCAGCTGCCAGATGATCGGTGGAAACAGAATAAGTACGGCTCCTCCCGACAGGACATAGATCAGAGTGTGTTTAAGAAGATCACGGAACCTCTTTTTCCTGATGAGCATTATACTGAATATCACTGCTTCGAAAAAGGCAAATATCAGGAAATAGTAGTGGGTTAGGGTGCCTAAGACCACGTTTATTATAAAAGGAAGTATTCTCTTTATATTAAAACTCTCAGAGTCAGTATTTTCCTCACTTTCCTTCAGGATACACACATACTGTAAAGTCAGCCATGTCGTGAGGGCCTGAAGCACCACATACATCCTGAGATTCATAAGCTGGGTTATAAATCCGACAGATAATATGTATATTACTGCAGCAATGAATCCCTTCTTTTCTTCATTAAACAGTTTCTCTCCCAATACGTACAATAATAATGCAGTCACTGCACCGAAAATGAGATTGATGGACAGAGCAAACCATTTTGAGAATATGCCCGGAAACAGTGAGCACACGAAATGCAGCATGAGAAGATACACCGGAGGATGGGGGTCCTTTGATGTATTGGCTATAGCGTTCGCAAAGTCAAAACGGCTTTGAGGCTGCACCGCTACTGCGTTATTCACGAATTCTGCGCCGTTCACTATTCTGTTCACCGGCAGCGCAGGTCTCATTCCGTCCTGGCAGTTGGCCGCGGTATAGGATAGCACCTCGTCCTCATAGAGATAGGCTTTGTAATGCCCAAAGAGGAAGAATATGCAGGTAAACAGAAGCAGTACTGCGAGAAGGGGTATTTTATTTTTCATCTTATCCTGAAATAACATTGTAGCCTCACGTATATTGCGATGTCATTCTGAGGATGAGATCCTTCGCTCCGCTCAGGATGACAATTGAAACGCTCAGGATGACCACTGAAAATGTCATTCTGAGGGCGAGATCCTTCGCTCCGCTCAGGATGACAATTGAAACGCTCAGGATGACTACTGAAAATGTCATTCTGAGGGCGTAGCCCGAAGAATCTCATATTTCCTTCAGTCCGACCGGTTCACCGGACCGGGGCGGATCGAGCAGAATGCCGCGGCAGATGGTACCCGGTGAGACAGGGTCTCCCGTTTTTTTCACCCTGATGTATTCACGGGTGTAGCCTTCATTATTTTCTTCAAAAAGAATCTCTGCTTCTTTTCCGATCCACCTCTCTTCGTATTCCCTTCGGTGGATCCTGTCCAGTTCTTTTAGGATCTTAAGTCTTCTGTGCTTTTCTTCACGGGTTATCTGACCATCCATCCTGTCCGCAGGAGTTCCTTTTCTTCTGGAATAAGGAAAAATGTGGGTTTCATAAAATTTAACTCTTTTAAGGAATTCACACGTTTCTTCGAATTCCTCAGGGCTTTCCCCCGGAAATCCCACTATAACGTCAGTGGTGATGGCAGGATCGTCAAAATGTTCCCTGAGTATTTGAACGCTTTCAAGATATTCTTCGCCGGTGTAATGGCGGTTCATTCTTTTTAATACCGGGTCCGACCCGCTCTGGAGAGACAGATGGAACTGGGGGCAAAGTGATCCAATTTTCTTTAGTTCCTTCACAAAGCTTTCAGTGATTATCCTTGGTTCCAGCGAACCGAGCCTTATTCTCTTTACATCCTCTAAACTGTCTACAGCTTTTATGAGATCGAGAAGCTCCTCTTTGTCTCCGGGTCTGTCCTTTCCATAGGAAGACAGGTGTATCCCGGTCACCACGAATTCTCTGTAGCCTTTTTCCGTTAGATCCCTTACCTCTGCAGTTACGTCATCGATCGTCCGGCTCCTGATCCTACCCCTGGCATATGGGATTATACAATAACTGCAGAACATATTGCACCCATCCTGGACTTTTAAAAATCTCCTGGTGTAGATCCCTTCACCGCTTCTATGGGGGTCACTTCTGCCTGATCTGTAGTTATCACTTTCTTCCGGAGATTCCGGGTCTTCTGTCTCATCTATATGATGAGACTTTTCCCAGCTTCTTATTATATCCGGAATATTCTCTTTTTCCGAATTAGGGACGGCAATATCGATACTTTCATCCACAAGTGTCCCATCCCCATGGGTATCTACGTAACACCCTGCCGCTATCACGACGGCTTCCGGGTTCATCTTCCGGGCCCGGTGAAGCATCTGCCTGGATTTTCTGTCTGCAATATTCGTTACTGTACAGGTATTTATAATATAATAATCCGCTTCTTCCTCAAAGGGCACAATGGTAAAGCCGCAGGAGATCAGTTTTTCCGCGATCTTTTCCATCTCATATGCGTTTACTTTGCAGCCCAGATTATGGATGGCCGCCTTTTTTTGTGTCTTTTTCATTGTTTTTCGTTTGATTTTCACTATTTTGACGGTTGACTTTTATCTCTTATCAAATTACCATTATGAAGAACAGAGGGCGGTTGAAGCCTTCAGGAGAATAAGGAGGTTTTTCATGAAAACAGTTAAGATTTCTCTGAACTCTATCGACAAAGTAAAGTCTTTCGTAAATGAGATCACCAAGTTCGATTATGACTTTGATCTGGTATCCGGAAGATATGTTATCGATGCAAAGTCCATCATGGGTATCTTCAGTCTGGATCTTTCCAAGCCCATTGATCTCAATATACACGCTGAAGACAATGTTGAGGAAGTTCTTAAGGTTCTTGAGCCCTATGTTGTCTGAATCCGATGGGGCTTACCAATGTCATTCTGAGGGCGCAGCCCGAAGAATCTCTGAGATCCTTCGCTGCGCTCAGGATGACAATTTAACCCTCAGTAGGATGCTTCCTTCATATATCCGTCAATGTACTGTCTTCTGTTTCTCAGGAAGAATCTTATCTCTTCTATCTTTTCATCAAAATCCTTAAAACTGCACCTTTCACCAAACCACCGGCTGTAACCGGTTACTACCGGCAATCTGTTATTATACGCTATACTGTCAAGCAGCTTTATGGCTTCCTCCGGCTCATAGACACTGTCTTCTATCTCAGTAAATCTCTTCATGAATTCTTCCCTGAATTTCTCATTTTGAAACAGGGGATAGAGTATCATTCTGTCGAACCGAAGGCCCTCATCCAGCATCTCTTCCAGGTCTTTTCCCTCTTTTACAAGGCTTTCGTATTCTTCCTTCATATCCTCGTAATCTTCTTTCCCCTGGGAAAGGATGGAGCCTATTGTATCAAAATCCACTTTTGAAGCCTGCAATTCTATATTATTATCAAAGTTAAGAAATCTCCACTTTCCGTCTTCATACGGCCTGTCGGTCTTATTTACAGATCTCCAGACAGCCACATTTGATTTAGGCCAGTCCGATGTATCATCTACATAGATCCTTGCGCAGTAATAATCTATAAGACTCTTCATATCCACGAGATCCGAGAAACCCTTGTAGCCATTTTCGGTAGAGAGATCATTATTTATAACATATTCTACCAGCTCCCCGTAGTATTTCCTGTACCTTTCAGGAGTTCCGGAGTCCAGGATCCCGTTTTTTACGATAAGAGTGTTGTCTTCGTCCACCCCGTAATGTCTTTCCAGATACTGCTTATCCTCTTTTTCCGTAAGGAGATAGGTTCCCCAGAATTCACCGTTTAAGAAGAGAAATACAGGTTCGGAGATCTCCTGTACACCGAATGCAAGACCGTTCTTCCTGTAGAGCTCAGCTAAAAACGGATCCCTTGTAAAGGAATACATATCATCTCCTCCGCCTGAAAGGGCAATGCCGCTTTTTATATTATTCTTCAGAAAAGGGAAGTATAATTCTTCTTTTGCATAGGTTTCACGTTCAAATAAAGAAAGGCTTTTCTGTGGGAAATTCCTGGAGTTATTGCCCCGGATCCTGATCCCCAGCTTTCCTGAAGCGAGTTTTGTGTGCCACATATCAAAGAATGCGATATCTGCAGGCCTTTCCCATTCTATTCCACCCTGGGAATAGTTATAGACATAGGCTTCATGCATATAAACATTCCCTATTTGCACAGTGCCGTCTAAGGGTGTATCGGGATTTTCTTTTAAATAGGCCTGTGCTTCTTCACTTTTTGCCACATTTTTTTGAAAGTCTTCCGTTCCCAGTTTTCCGATAACATAGATCCCATTCTCATATCCAAAGAGGTCATCGGGATCCGCTGTCAGTGATATCACACCGGTCCCGCGGTAGGATGGCTTATTCTGATATCCTATGAAAAAACTTTCTGTTACGGTCTCGCTTTTCTCTCCGTTTTCATTAAATACAACCGCTCTTACCACAGTGCATTTATCTACGGGCTTTTCCGGCAGCACATAGCCGTGCCTGTCAGAATAGGAGAAATAATCCACGCTCGTGAAAATATTATTGGAATACAGATTTTCCTCCTGCGAACGGTCATAGATATCTATCGGTTCTACATAAAGCGGTGAATCTAAAGTGGGCTCGCTGCAGTCCAGTGTATAGCGGATCTCTTCTCCTTTCCCACAGTAGATCTCCAGCTTAAAAGGATCATTATAGAAACCTGAAGTTTTTGAAAATGTGGGTGTGCTTACTATGTCTTCTGCTCCGGTGTTTTTACCGTGCAGAAAAAAACCTGCGACGCAGAGGAGAAGCATGGCAGTTGTGAGAAAGAGGATGAGAACTGTAGATTTCAGTTTTTGTACATAATCGAAAAACATCCATACGATTATACACCTATGGCCCTCATCAGTCACCAACATCAGTGCCATTCTGGCAAGTAGTTGTCATTCTGAGCGAAGCGAAGAATCTAATGGAGATCCTTCGCTAACGCTCAGGATGACACGGGAGGAACGGCCTCAGGATGACAGGATCGGATCATAAAGAAACCCGCCTCTTTCGAGACGGGTCCTTCATATGGGTTATATGGTATTCCTTAGGATAATTACTGAAGTAATGACAGAACACCCTGATTTGACTGATTTGCCTGAGCGAGCATCGACTGGCCGGCCTGCTGAAGAATATTATTCTTCGAGTAGTTAACCATTTCTGATGCCATATCTGTATCACGGATCTGGCTTTCTGCTGCTGTGGTATTCTCAACAACGTTATCCAGGTTCTTGATAGTGTGCTCGAGTCTGTTCTGGATAGCACCGAGCTGGGATCTTCTCGCAGATACAAGCTTGATAGCTGCTCCGATATTATCTATAGCTGCACGGGCTGTTGATGTAGTTCTGACGCTGATGTAGCCGCCACCAGTAGGAGCTGTGGAATCCGCACCCTTCTGTGTATCAACAATCAGTGCCCTTCCCTTAACTCCACTAGTATCTTCCTGACCTTGAGAACCTACCGGAAGAATAGAGCCTGCAACTATTTTGATATCTCCCTTATCGCTTATATTTTCACCTGCAATATTTACTATATTACCTTCATCATCAACCCCGTAATGATATTTCTCTATAATTTCCTTGTTGGAAATATACCCGCCATCCTTGGTCTTGTTATCTGCATCAACTGTTCCTACGCCTATTGCAGATGCTGTAATAGCGAAGATATTTACTGTAATCCTGTTACTTGCCTTATTGTCAGCTCCTACCTGAAGTGAGAAAGAAAGGCTTCCGTTCCATGCCGATTCGGATTTTCCGCCTACATTTCCGTTAAGGAGATAAGTTTCATTGAATTTTGTTGTGGTTGCTACACGGTCGATCTCCGTTGAAAGTGCTGCGATCTCGTTCTGAACATCAGCCTTATCTGAAGATGACATTGTGCCGTTAGCTGCTTTAACTGCCAGTTCGTTCATTCTCTGGAGCATGTCATGTACTTCTGTAAGTGCACCTTCTGCTGTCTGTACTGAACTGATACCGTCCTGAGCGTTTGTGGAAGCCTGTGTAAGACCTCTCATCTGCTTTCTCATCTTTTCACTGATGGAAAGTCCTGCTGCATCATCCGCTGCTCTGTTAACTTTGTAACCGGATGAAAGCTTCTCTGTGGAAGCAGCCATAGCCTTCGTTGTCAGGCCAAGCATTCTGTTTGAGTTCATTGATGTAAGATTGTGCTGTACTACCATGTTAAACCTCCCTGTACTTTGCCCCGTCCGTGAAGGAAAACCACCTCCTTGTAATAATCCTATCCGTTAAGGAAAACCATATGTTTTTGATTTACACCTTATATATCGGACCCATATCCGATTCCTTAACCCCTAGATTGTATGAATTTAAATACAATTTTGCCTATTTTCTTAGCAAGAGATTCTTCGCTTCGCTCAGAATGACACTTAGATGTCATTATGAGCGAAGTTATCTGTCATTCTGAGGGCGTAGCCCGAAGAATCTATATATACCTGTCATTCCTGAAAGTAAGAATAGTCTTTACTTCTCTGTTTAACAGCGAAGCCATGAAGGGGAATGAGCTGTTCCCCACTATCATATTCTTGCAGTGGCTCATTAACTGCATGTCACGGAAAGCAGAATCTCCGCTGTTCCCTTCGACGAATACCACTCTGTCCGGCAGCTCCAGTCCCATTTCCTTCCTGTGCGCATCGCAGTACGGAAGATCATCGGAGAAAAGGAAGAGTGTTGTATCCGGTTCTTTTTTCAGGATCTCCTCTACCATTGATCTGTAGAGATCATCCGGTGCCGCTCCCCCGAGAGCCACAAAGTCACCGCGCCTCACATGGAGTGAGCAGGAATTGGTGCCCTGTATCTCATCAAGATAATCTCGGTTTCTTTCATCCGTGATCTCAGGAAAATGAAATTCTGACAGGATCACCTTTTCTATCTTCTTAAAGAAAACGGACTTAAGTCCGTATCCGTTATAGTAGATATTCCCGTCTTCCAGTGTTTTACTCTCTTCAAATTCTCTTCCCAGCTCTTCCACTTCTCCGGAGAAAGGATTCCACTCCCTCCAATTTCCATATTCGGAGATCATGCGGATATCTATATCATTTTCAAGAAGGAGTTCGGGAATGCTTTTACCCTTCTTCTTCTCTTCGATCATATATGCCCATACATCCTCATCAAAATATTCGCTGATGAGATTCGGATGAAGCCCGAAAACCTTATTCAATTCGTATCCATTATGAATATCGTTTACGAAAAAGAAAGAATCGTCGAGATACCAGTCGTCATGCTGATTCATGATCTGACCGAACCTGTAAAATGTGTACTGGAACATCTGATTGGCGAGTCCGCCATTTAGGAACATTATCTTCATAGAATGAATTATATCACAAGAGATCCCTCCGTACAGCACAAGAGATTCTTCGGGCTACGCCCTCAGAATGACAGGTGGCTTTGTCATCCTGAGCGTCAGCGAAGGATCTTAAATATTAAAAGCTCCCGCCTCATTATGAGACGGGAGCAGTTCCCAGGATAACTTAAAACCGAGAATAGGTTAGTAGTTATGCTTTGATTATCCGAGCAATGACAGAACGCCCTGGTTGCTCTGATTAGCCTGTGCGAGCATTGACTGGCCAGCCTGCTGAAGAATATTATTCTTCGAGTACTGTACCATCTCGGAAGCCATATCTGTATCACGGATCTGGCTTTCTGCTGCTGTGGTGTTCTCAACTACGTTATCGAGGTTCTTGATGGTGTGCTCCAGTCTGTTCTGGATAGCACCGAGCTGAGATCTTCTAGCAGATACAAGCTTGATAGCTGCAGAGATGTTGTCGATAGCTGCGCGAGCGGTTGAAGTAGTTCTAACGCTGATGTAACCACCGCCTGTGGGTCCATCGGTTGCAGCTGTTGCCGATATATTGGCCTGGCTGGCTGTGGAAGCAGTATCTCCGGATTTTGCACCTATAGGAAGGATTGATCCTGCGTTAATCTTGACATCAGCATTGTACGTACCATCAGCTTCCTGCTCTATCTTTCTGATATTTCCATCATCATCAACACCATAGTGATACTTGGTAACAAGATCCTCATTTGAAATCTTCTTCATCTTTGATGTGTCACCATCAAGTCTCATGGTCATGTTATTAGCATCAACTGTTCCTACACCAATTGCAGATGCGGTGATTGAGAAGATGTTTACATTGATCCTGTTAGTTGCCTTGTTATCAGCACCAACCTGGAGTGCAAATGAAAGACTTCCATTCCAGTTTACTGTGGACTTACCGCTCTTGTTACCATTCAGCAGGTAGGTCTCATTGAACTTGGTTGTGGTGGATACACGGTCGATCTCTGTTGAAAGCTGTGCGATCTCGTTCTGAACGTCAGCCTTATCGGAAGATGACATTGTTCCGTTTGCAGCCTTTACTGCCAGTTCGTTCATTCTCTGAAGCATATCGTGTACTTCTGTAAGAGCACCTTCTGCTGTCTGTACTGCGCTTATACCATCCTGAGCATTTGTTGAAGCCTGTGTAAGACCTCTGATCTGCTTTCTCATCTTTTCACTGATGGAAAGGCCTGCTGCGTCGTCAGCTGCGCGGTTAACTTTGTAACCGGATGAGAGCTTCTCAGTGGACTTTGCCTGAGCACCAGTTGTGATGCCAAGCATTCTGTTAGAGTTCATTGCTGTAATGTTGTGCTGTACTACCATAATTTTACCTCCGTGTTTTTTACTGACCCGGAATCCTTTCCGGGTAGGTACATTGATTTGTTTGTAATCCTGCTAATTTCCTGTCTGCCTTCGTGTGCCCCCTGGGTTAGCCCACTACTTGGCGTTGAAGAAATATTGCATTTGTGTTTACACCTATAATATCGGCGATTATCTCCTTTCCTTAACCCCTGTTTTGTATTAATTTAAATACAATGTGTGGTTTCTGTCATCCTGAGCGTAGTGAAGGATCTTTTAGAGATTCTTCGGGCTTACGCCCTCAGAATGACACGAGAAGTACTATTACCTCAAGTACTTCAACGTATGCTATAATTATACTACTACATTCTCCGAAAGGAAATTAAAAAACTATGAAAAAAACCGCACTTATCATGGCAGGGGGACACGGAGAGAGATTCTGGCCCAGGAGCCGGAAAAATCTCCCAAAGCAGTTCCTGTCCCTTACAGATGACGGAAAAACCCTGATACAGCTTACAGTTGAGAGGATCAGTCCCCTTGTGGAGGCTGAGGATATCTATATATCCACTAATAAAGATTACGAAGATCTAATATCTGAGCAGCTTCCGAACATTCCCAAAGAAAATATCCTGTTCGAGCCGGTTGGCAGAAATACTGCTCCCTGCATAGGAATGGGTGCTGAGTTTGTATCAAAGAAGTACGGCGATGCCTTGATGATGGTGCTTCCAAGCGACCACCTCATCAAGTATGGAAAGATGTATCAGAATACCCTTCATGATGCCTGCAGGATAGCAGAATTAGATAATAACCTTGTCACCATAGGCATCACTCCCGATTTCCCCGAAACCGGATACGGCTATATACGGTTTGATCCGGATGAACTACTGGGACGCGGGTTTAAGGTACACGAGTTCACCGAAAAGCCGAAACTTGAAGCTGCCAAGGAATATATCGCAAGTAACCAGTATCTTTGGAACTCAGGTATGTTCGTATGGAAAGCTTCTTCCATCCTTAAGCGGTTCGAGCAGCTGATGCCTGATGTTTATGAAAAGCTTTCCATAATAAAGGATGCGGTGGGTACTTCGCAGCAGGAAGACATTATAGAAAAGATATTCCCGGAATTCCCCTCCATTTCCATTGATTACGGAATAATGGAGAAGTCCGATAATATCTACACCATTCCCGGATCCTTCGGATGGGATGATGTGGGCAGCTGGCTCGCCATGGAACGCATTAGAAAGACCAACGAGTATGGGAATATTGTGGACGGGGATGTTATCACCATCGCTACAGAAGATTCTATAGTAGTAGGAAATAATAAACTGATAGCCTGTGTAGGCGTTAAAGATCTGGTAGTTGTGGATACTGAAGATGCAACACTGATATGCAGTAAAGACTCCACTAATGATATCAAGAAGGTTATAGAGAATCTGAAGGTTTGTAACAGGAATGAGTATTTATAGAACCCTCATCAGTCGCCTTACGGCGACAGCTTCCCCCTTTGAAAGGGGGAAGCCTTTAAATAGCAGTTTTTTCAGTTAATCTACATTAAAAGCCCTCCCCCTTAGGGGGAGGGTGGCTCCGCAGGAGCCGGGTGAGGGCTTCTTAGAACAGCCCCTTCTTCTTTTTCTTCTTGTCTTTATTGTCACCGGTTCCGGTCTTCTTTTCCACCTCATGCAGTGAATCTCCTGTCAGTGAATCAAACTGTCTCAAAAGATCCTTTGCGCTGGAAGTAAGCCCGGTAGGAACCTGAACTACAAGCGTAACGTAGTGGTCTCCCCTTACATCTTTATTCTGAAGAGAAGGAACCCCCTTGCCCTTGAGCCTTATCTTGGAATCAGTCTGTGTGCCGGGTTTCACGGTATATACAACTTTACCATCCACTGTGTCTATGAGCACATCTCCGCCAAGTGCCGCCTGGGCATAGCTGATGGGTGCTGTGGAATAAATATTGTAGTCCTGTCTCTGGAAGATAGGGTGCCTTGATACAACAGCCTCCACCAAAAGATCTCCTCTTGGTCCGCCGTTTCTGCCGGGTTCTCCCTTTTCACGGAGTCTCACCATCTGTCCGTTGTCTATTCCTGCAGGGATAGTTACTGAAAGCTTCTTTCTGGAAGCGATATATCCGGTTCCGTGACAGTCGGGGCACTTGTCCTTTATGACCTTTCCCGTGCCTCCGCAGTCAGGACAGGTCTGAACATTTCTCACGGTTCCAAATAAGGACTGCTGGGTAAATACCACCTGACCCTTTCCTCCGCACTTACTACAGGTTACAGGACTGGTTCCGGGCTTTGCGCCTGTTCCGTTGCAGGTTCTGCAGGGGTCCTTTAACGTAAGCTCGATTTCCTTCTCGCATCCGAATACCGCTTCTTCGAAAGAGATCCTCACGGAAGTCCTAAGGTTCGCTCCCTTCATGGGACCGTTATGGTTTGCCCTGCTCCTCGCTCCTCCTCCAAAGAAATCTCCGAATATATCTCCGAATATATCTCCGAAGTCCGCAGAGTTGAAGTCGAAGCCGCCTGCTCCGCCTCCCGGCCCGTCAAAGGCAGCATGTCCGAACTGGTCGTACTGCCGTCTCTTATCGGGATCCGAAAGAACAGCATAAGCTTCAGAAGCTTCCTTGAACTTTGCCTCTGCATTCTTATCTCCGGGGTTCATGTCCGGATGATACTTCTTGGCAAGGACTCGATATGCTTTTTTTATTGCGGCGTCATCGGCGTTTTTGTCTACGCCGAGCACCTCATAGTAATCCCGTTTCTGGTCTGCCATTTATTATCCCTCATCAGTCGCCTAACGGCGACAGCTTCCCCCTTTTAAAAGGGGGAAGCCTTTAACCGTTTCAGCGTACTGCACTGTTATTATACTTCTCTGTAATCGCCGTCTACAACATCGGGGCCTGCATCGTTTCCGCTGTCACCATTATCAGTTGCAGCGCCGGCAGCACCCATATCAGGACCTGCACCTGCTGCTCCAGCGCCGGCAGCCTGAGCCGCCTCGTAAACCTTGGTAAAGAGCTTCTGTGCTGACTTCTCAAGCTTTTCTCTTGCAGCCTTGATCTCATCCACATCGGCATCTGTCATCGCTGCAGGATCGGGATGCTTTGCGAGCACATTCTTAAGAGCCTGGAGATCTGCCTGAACTTCCGTCTTATCGTTAGCTTCCAGCTTGTCTCCTACGTCGTTAAGAGCCTTCTCTGTCTGGAAAGCGAAGGAATCAGCGTCATTTCTGGCATCGATCGCTTCCTTCCTCTTCTTATCCTGAGCCTCATATTCCTGAGCCTCACGTACAGCCTTATTAATATCATCATCAGACATGTTTGATCCGCCTGTGATGGTGATATGCTGCTCATGTCCGGTACCGAGATCCTTAGCAGACACGTTAACGATACCGTTTGCATCTATATCAAATGTAACTTCGATCTGCGGTACACCTCTCATTGCAGGAGGGATACCATCAAGTCTGAACTGTCCTAAAGACTTGTTATCCTTAGCGAACTGTCTCTCACCCTGAAGGACATTGATATCAACTGCTGTCTGATTATCTGCTGCAGTTGAGAACACCTGGCTCTTCTTTGTCGGGATAGTCGTATTTCTCTCGATAAGTCTGGTAGCCACACCTCCCATTGTTTCAATGGAGAGTGAAAGAGGAGTAACGTCCAGAAGGAGCACATCTCCTGCGCCCTCGTCTCCGGCAAGCTTACCACCCTGAATGGAAGCACCGATAGCAACACACTCATCGGGGTTAAGGTTCTTGCTGGGCTCCTGACCTGTGAGCTGCTTAACCTTCTCTACTACACAGGGAACACGGGTTGATCCACCGACGAGAAGAACTTTACCCAGATCGGAATTTGTAAGTCCTGCATCCTTCATAGCGTTCTGTACAGGTATTGCTGTCTTCTCCACAAGGTCATTTATAAGCTCTTCGAACTTAGCCTTTGAAAGATTCTCGTCAAAGTGCTTGGGCCCCTCTGCTGTTGCCGTGATGAAAGGCAGGTTGATATTTGTAGTTGTGGAAGAAGAGAGTTCCTTCTTTGCCTTCTCTGCTGCTTCCTTAAGTCTCTGCATAGCCATGGGATCTGCCGAGAGATCAACACCCTCTTTATCCTTGAAGGTCTTTACCATCCAGTCAACGATCCTCTGGTCAAAGTCATCTCCTCCGAGACGGGTATCTCCGTTTGTTGCAAGAACCTCTATGACTCCGTCACCGATCTCGATGATGGATACATCGAAAGTACCGCCTCCAAGATCGTATACCATTATCTTCTGCTCTTTTTCATTATCAAGTCCATACGCAAGAGCTGCTGCTGTGGGCTCGTTTATGATACGTTTTACTTCGAGACCTGCGATCTTTCCTGCGTCCTTTGTAGCCTGACGCTGTGCATCATTGAAATATGCAGGAACTGTGATGACTGCTTCTGAAACAGACTCTCCAAGATAGCTCTCTGCATCAGCCTTCAGCTTTGAAAGGATCATAGCTGAGATCTGCTGGGGTGAATATCTCTTGTCATCAATTGAACGGCCGTGATCCGTACCCATATCTCTCTTGATGGAAGCGATGGTACGGTCTGCATTTGTAACTGCCTGACGCTTTGCGGGCTCACCCACAAGTCTCTCACCGTTCTTTGTAAATGCCACGATGGAGGGTGTTGTACGCGCTCCTTCTGCATTTGCTATAACTGTAGGCTTTCCGCCTTCCATAACTGCTACGCAGCTGTTTGTTGTACCTAAGTCAATACCAATGATCTTACTCATAATGATTCCTCACTTTCTTAAATATATACAATGATTCAGATGCCAAAAGTACTGAATCACTGTTTTGATACAACGAATTGCTCCGTTGCTTTCAGCAACTCTCGCAATTCTACAACACTCGCAATCCGCTAATTTACTAC
>CACZBM010000022.1 GCA_902779445.1 uncultured Lachnospiraceae bacterium | reverse complement strand
AGCATAATAATTATTTGATGGTGGCATAAAAACTGCCATCAGAAAACTGATGGCAGAAAATTAATTTTTTTGATTGTCTACTTGACGGGGAGCGGTTCACATCTATTGCGACAGCCCCTTATTAAAAGGCTTAAACTATATTATGCGGTTTCTTTGATCTTCTTTGTAAGCTCGGGAACGATCTTATTAAGGTCGCCTACGATACCGTAGTCAGCAATGTCAAAGATAGGAGCGTTCTCATCTTTATTAATGGCGATGATGATGTCGGACTCCTCCATGCCGGCTGCATGCTGGATAGCACCTGAGATACCTATAGCAAAATATACATGAGGACGAACTGTCTTTCCGGTCTGTCCTACCTGCATATCCTTCGGCTTCCAGCCTGAGTCCACAACTGCACGGGAGCAGGATACCATTCCGCCCTTGAAGCATGCTGCAAGGTCTTCGAGGATCTTGAAGTTCTCGGGTGATCCAACTCCACGTCCGCCGGATACGAGGATCTTAGCATCCTGGATATTAGCTACATTAGAAACTTCCTTAACGATCTTATCGATAGTTACATAGCAGTCATTAGGTGTGAAGCCGGGATTGTAATCCACAACCTCTGCCTTTGCGCCCTTCTTAGGAGCTGCCTTCTGCATAACGCCGGGACGTACTGTAGCCATCTGAGGCCTGTAATCAGGACATGCGATGGTTGCGATCGTGTTTCCGCCGAATGCAGGACGGGTCATGAGGAGCTGCTTATGTCTCTGCTCCTGTCCCTCCACAGCTACGAGAGGGAAATCTCCTATATCGAGCTGTGTGCAGTCAGCTGTAAGTCCGGTGTGAACACGAGCTGATACACGAGGTCCAAGGTCACGGCCGATAGCTGTAGCGCCTACCAGCATGATCTCAGGCTTAAACTCGTTAATAACTGATGAAAGAGCATGTGCATAAGGCTCTGTTCTGTACTCTTTAAGTTCAGGATCATCTACTACGATGACTCTGTCTGCGCCGTACTCAGCGAGGATATCTGTAAGACCTACTACCTCTGATCCGATAAGAACTGCAGTAACCTGCTTGTTATCGAGATCATTTGCAAGGTCACGTGCCTTTCCCAGAAGTTCAAGAGCAATGCTTGAAACTTCATTATCTACCTGCTGGGCAAATATAAATACGCCCTTATATTCTTCTAATCCCATTTTATTCCTCCATATTTATTCTTGTTTTCATGTCATCCTGAGGGCTTTGGCCCGAAGGATCTGAGATTCTTCGCTACGCTCAGAATGACATATTCTTTTTCCATGTCATCCTGAGGGCTTTGGCCCGAAGGATCTGAGATTCTTCGCTACGCTCAGAATGACATATTCTATTTTTTCATGATATACGGATCGCTCCGTTGCTGCGCAACTCACGCGATCCTACAAGCACTCGCATTCCGTGCTATCGCACTACATGCTCGTACTTGTTCGGCATCCAAATTCATATCTCGTTTCTTGCAAGCATGAACTCGATATGATTTTTGATGCCTATATCATCTAGATGACGTGTTTCTCAGTCAGCTTTCCTATGATGTAATCTACTGCTTCAGCGGGGCTGTCGGGAGCTACTACCTCACCCTTGCCCTTGGCAACCTTATCGGAAGCCTTCGCGATAACCGTAGGAGATCCATTTTTACCGATATTCTCATCGGCAACGTCAAGCTTGTCTCTTCCCCATACGGTAACACGGGAGTCATCTGCATAAGCATCATAGATTCCGCCGGGAGTCATATAACGGGGCTCATTCAGTTCTGAAAGAGCTGTGATAAGGCAAGGAAGCTTAGCTGTCAGCATATGATATCTGTCATCAAACTGACGCTTAACTGTCACTGTGCCTGCCTTGCGGTCAACCTTAACCTCTTCAGCATAGGAGATCACAGGGATTCCGAGATGCTCGGAGATCTGGGGACCAACCTGGGCTGTATCACCGTCGATAGCCTGACGGCCGGTGATGATGAGGTCATATTCCATATTCTTAAGTGCGCCTGCGATAGTAGAGCTTGTTGCCCATGTATCAGCACCGCCGAGAACACGGTCTGTGATAAGAAGTCCCTTATCAGCTCCCATTGCAAGAGCTTCACGGAGAACGTCATCTGCCTTGGGAAGTCCCATGGTAACAACGGTAACCTCAGTATTGTCGGGATCCTCGTCCTTAATACGGAGAGCTGCTTCAAGTCCTGCTTTGTCATCGGGATTCATGATCGCAAGCATTGCTCCTCTGTCCAGTGTTCCATCGGGTTTAAACTTAACCCCGCCCTTTGTATCAGGCACCTGCTTTATACATACAACGATTTTCATGTATTTTCACCTTTCTATTTTATTTTTTCAAAAGAGATCCTTCGCTATCGCTCAGGATGACACTACGTTACTTACTTCAAAAGTGCTCCGGAGATGACCATTCTCTGAACTTCGCTTGTTCCTTCGTAGATCTCAGTGATCTTAGCGTCTCTCATCATACGCTCTACTTCGTACTCTCTGATGTATCCGTATCCACCGAAGAGCTGTACGCACTTAGTAGTAACGTCCATTGCGGTCTCAGCAGCGAAAAGCTTAGCCTTTGCAGCTTCTACACCGTAATAGCTCTTAGTTGCCTTTGCGTCAGCAGCCTGATAAACAAGGAGCTTTGCAGCCTCAACCTGCGTGGCCATGTTAGCGAGCTGGAACTGTGTGTTCTGGAAAGCACCGATGGATCTGCCGAACTGCTTTCTCTCCTTAACGTACTCGATGGTACGGTCAAGAGCGCCCTCTGCGATTCCGAGAGCCTGTGCAGCGATACCGATACGTCCGCCGTCAAGGGTGTGCATTGCGATCGCAAATCCCTTTCCTCTTGTTCCAAGAAGGTTTTCAACCGGTATATGGCAATCCTGGAAGATAAGTTCATAAGTTGAGGATCCGCAGATACCCATCTTATTTTCCTTAGTTCCGAATGTAAATCCGGGAGTATCCTTCTCAACGATAAATGCTGAGAACTTCTTCTGCTTTCTGCCCTTCTTATCTTCTACAACATCTGTGTAAGCGATGATGATGTAAACATCAGCCTCTTTACCATTTGTGATAAAGCACTTGGAACCGTTAAGGATCCACTCTTTTTCATCATCAGAAAGAACAGCCTTGGTCTGAACTCCCTGTGCGTCAGTACCTGCTCCGGGCTCTGTAAGTCCGAAAGCACCGAGCTTTTCACCCTTTGCAAGGGGAACAAGGTACTTCTGCTTCTGATCTTCTGTTCCGTAGGTCATGATAGGATCGCAGCAGAGTGATGTATGAGCTGAAACGATAACTGCGGTTGTACCGCAGACCTTTGCGAGTTCCTCTACACACATAGCATATGTAAGGGGATCACATCCCTGTCCGCCGTATTCCTTGGGGATCGGGATTCCCATGAAACCGTACTTCTGCATCTTTGTAACAGTCTCTCTGGGAAACTCATGCTTCTCATCAACCTCGATAGCAAGAGGCTTTACCTCTTTCTCAGCGAACTCCTTAAAAAGCTGTCTTGCAAGAACATGTTCTTTGCTTAAAGAAAAATCCATTTGTTTCCTCCTTAATAATAAACGTATGACTTCATCCCGCAGTCTCTTTATTGAACCGGAGATCCTTCATCATATCCTTATCTTCTGCGGCCTTTACATCCGCAGGAGACATTATCATATGATTAAAAATCTAAAAGCATTGTCATTCTGAGCGAAGCGAAGAATCTAACATTAGATCCTTCGGGCTACGCCCTCAGGATGACAAAAAATCTGTAAATCACAGCTTGTCAACGGGAGTCTTTGTACGATCCTCGTTGTACTTGTAGAATCCGATACCGGTCTTCTGACCAAGTCTCTTACCGCGAACCATCTTTCTTAAAAGTGTGCATGCACGGTACTTGCTGTCGCCGGTCTCATTATAAAGAACATCCATGATAGCGAGGCAGACATCAAGACCTATAAGATCACCGAGCTCAAGGGGTCCCATGGGATGATTGCATCCAAGCTTCATAGCGGAATCGATACCCTCGATATCTGCGATGCCTTCGTTGTAGATGAAGATAGCTTCGTTGATCATGGGAACAAGTATCCTGTTTACAACGAATCCGGGAGCCTCTGCAACCTGAACGGGAGTCTTTCCAAGGTTCTTTGAGATCTCTACAACCTTATCTGTAACATCCTTAGGCGTATTCGCACCGTTGATAACCTCTACAAGCTTCATAACAGGTGCGGGATTAAAGAAGTGCATTCCGATGATAGGCTTGGGAAGTCCTGCTCCGATCTCTGTAATAGAGAGTGAAGAGGTATTGGAAGCATAGATACAGTTATCGTTCTTTACAATATCTTCCTGAAGCTCTTTGAATGTCTGCTTCTTGATATCCATAACTTCAAGAGCTGCCTCTACTACAAGGTCAGGATCAACTGCGATGCTGTTAAGACCGGTAACAACCTTTGCAAGGATCTTGTCAGCTGCATCCTGGGTCATCTTTTCCTTCTTAACAAGCTTTCCTAAATTCTTCTCGATCTTGGATTTTCCGCCGTCAGCGAATTCCTGTTTGATGTCACAGAGATAAACCTTCTCCACATCATCACATACCGCAAATGCCTGTGCGATACCGCTTCCCATTGTTCCGGCGCCTATAACTGCTACTTTCATATTTTTCCTCCTTTAATTCTTCCTCTTAGGCTTCCCCCCTTGGGGGAAGCTGTCAGCGGAGCTGACTGATGAGGGCTCATTCGTTCTTAAATGCTACGTGTTTAACCTTTGCCGGGTCATCCTTCTTACGAAGGAAATTAGCCATTCCTTCCTTCTGGTCATAAGACTCGAAGCAGGAACCGAAGAGCTTCTCTTCGATAACAAGAGCGTCATCGATATTTGTCTGAAGTCCGTCGTTGATGGCTTTCTTGCAGGCACGTACAGCAATAGGTGCGTTTCCTGCTATTGTATTTGCAAGCTTCTCCGCTGTGGGAAGAAGTTCTTCCTGGGTAACAACCTGATTTACAAGGCCGATACGAAGAGCTTCCGCAGCATCGATATTCCTTGCGGTATAGATAAGCTGCTTAGCCATGCCTACACCAACTGTGCGCGCAAGTCTCTGGGTTCCGCCGAATCCGGGTGTGATGCCGAGTCCGACTTCGGGCTGACCGAACATTGCGTTATCTGAGCAGATCCTGAAGTCACAGCTCATGCTGATCTCACATCCGCCGCCCAATGCAAAGCCGTTTATTGCTGCTATAACAGGGATAGGGAATGTCTCGATCTTTCTGAATACGTCATTTCCCTTCTTTCCGAAAGCTTCACCCTCAGCCTTTGTAAGGGTGCTCATCTCTCCGATATCCGCACCGGCTACGAATGACTTCTGTCCTGCGCCGGTAAGGATAAGGCACCTTACAGCATTTGTATCAACGCCGTCAAAAACCTTCTCAAGGTCATCTAAAACCTCTGAATTTAGAGCGTTAAGAGCCTTTTCTCTGTTGATGGTGATGATAGCGATATTTCCTTTTACTTCATAGTCAACGAATCCCAATTTTTTAACCTCCTTTATATTTATACGCCCTCACCCGTCGGCATACGCCGACACCCTCCCCCGTAGGGGGAGGGCAATGGTCAGGTTAAATCTTCTCTACTATGGTAGCGCATCCCATTCCGCCGCCGATGCAAAGGGTAGCAAGTCCCTTCTTTGCAGCGTCTCTCTTCTGCATCTCATGAAGAAGAGTTACAAGGATACGGCATCCTGAAGCACCAACAGGATGTCCTAATGCAATAGCACCACCGTTAACGTTAACCTTGCTCATATCGAACTTAAGCTCCTTAGCTACAGCAACAGACTGAGCTGCGAAAGCTTCGTTTGCTTCGATAAGGTCAAGATCATCAATGGTGAGTCCGGTCTTTTTAAGAACCTTCTGGGTAGCTGCTACAGGTCCGATACCCATAACTTCGGGTCTTACACCTGCAAGAGCTCCGCCAACCCATGCTGCCATAGGCTTTACTCCGAGTTCCTTTGCCTTGGATTCACTCATAACAACGATCGCTGCAGCACCGTCATTGATTCCGGAAGCATTTCCTGCAGTTACGAGTCCGCCGTCCTTACCTGAACAGCACTTAAGGTTTGCGAGAGTCTCCTTTGTGGTTCCGGGGCGGGGTCCCTCGTCTTTCTTAAAGTCAACGATCTCTTTCTTGACTTTAACGGGAACAGGAACGATCTCATCATCGAACTTTCCTTCATTCACAGCCTTCTCGCACTTCTGCTGGCTGTTAGCTGAGAACTCATCCAGTTCCTCACGGGTAAGCTTCCACTCATCACAGATATTCTCTGCGGTGATCATCATATGATAGTGATTGAAAGCATCTGTCAGAGCGTCATTTACCATTGTATCAACGATAGTCGCATTGTTCATACGATATCCGAAACGGGCTTTGGTCATGGCATAAGGAGCCATGGACATATTCTCCATACCTCCCGCTACGACTATGTCAGCTTCTCCTGCTTTGATAAGGTCTGCTGCCATATTCACGCAGTTAAGACCGGATCCGCAAACCACGTTGATGGTAACTGCAGGTACCTCATTGGGGATCCCTGCGTTAATGGATGCCTGTCTTGCAACATTCTGTCCCTGAGCTGCCTGGATAACACATCCCATAAGTACCTCATCAACCTGATCGGGCTTAACGCCTGCACGGTTAAGAGCTTCCTTTATAACGATAGATCCAAGATCAGCTGCCGGTGTGTTGCTAAGTGCTCCACCCATCTTACCGATAGCGGTTCTCACAGCGCCGGCCAATACAACTCTTTCTGCCATAAATTGCCTCCTTAGAAATTAAATTATTGTGATTGTTATTTTTTTCACATGCAAAGACTATCTTATCACACAAGCTCTTCCTTTTCAAGAAAAAAAGACCAGAAAAGCAATTACTTTCCTGGCCTTTTTCTTATACATTTACC
The DNA here is from genome assembly GCA_902779445.1 of uncultured Lachnospiraceae bacterium. Classification (GTDB taxonomy): domain Bacteria; phylum Bacillota; class Clostridia; order Lachnospirales; family Lachnospiraceae; genus NK4A144. The sequence continues at coordinate 67,217 of CACZBM010000022.1, read as the reverse complement.
TGCTTTACTTTACAGTGATCTTGTCGTTTATGACTGCTGTACCGTAATATCCCTTGATTCCTGTAAGTGTAACTGTTTTGTCACTGCTGTCGTATTCAAAGTATGCATCCGCCTTTTTAACGTTCTTACCGTTGCTTTCAAATTCGGACTTTGAAATGACATTCAGCTTCTTGCCCACATTCGTAAGCGATCTTACATTGAGGTTGCTCTTATTGTATTTTGAGCCCCTGAACTGGATATTTCCTTTTAATGTGTTCTTGGACGTATTTACGGTGAGCTTATTTACGTAATATTTATCCGGCACACTTTTCTTATAGGTGATTAGCTCCGTGCTGATCCTTCTCGGCTCGACCGTAAAGTAGAACTTTGTTTTCTCAAGCTCTCTTTTCAGATCCGCCTTGTCGGAGATCTCAAGAACGTCATTCTCTGTCTTTTTCTTGCTGTATGACATCTTGATCGTGAAGTACGGTGCTGTGCTTCCGTCGTTTCTCCCGCCTACGGTCTTTGCATTGTAGATCTTCGGTTTTTTAAGTGTTATTCCCGTATCATCCTTCCAGAAATAAGGGCTCTTGTTATCCTTGTCAAGCATGAGCGGTATCAGTTCTTCGTTTGAGCTGACTTTATAGAATCCTGCGGAAACTCCGACAGCTCCGTCAACATCTCCTGACACACCGTCCTCACTTGTTGAATAATAGTGGCTTGTTACCGAAACATTTGATCCCCTGTATTCAACCGCTCCGTCATACTTGATCACGACAGCGTACTTCTTGTCCTTTCCGAAATACACTCTCTGCTGTGAAACACTTCCGCTGAAAGCATCCTTGAGGAGGATCTCTCCCGTAATGATGTCAAACTTTGCACCGGGGATCTTTGTCTTGTTGATCCCTGCCGTAAAGGAGATCACCTGGTTTCCGTGTGCATCAATCACTTTTTTTGAATCATCTTTATATTTGATATCCTTGGCATCAGAAACAAGTGCGCCGGCACTTCTTATCTTATTAAGGCTGATATCCACCTTATCGACAACACCCTTTTCTATAACAGCATTGTTTTCGTTATCTATAAGGATATCTTTGTCAACCCTGTAGCTCTTTTTGTCGATCTCAAATGAGAGCTCGTCCACTATTGCGAGATTAATGTCACTGACTGTGACGATATCATCTACAGAGACCTTTACATAAGGCGCACCGCACTTTATCGTGACATTTCCGCTCAGTGCATGTGCGGCATCTACGGGTGTTGCAGGAGCCGCATCATCAACCTCTGCTGCTTCCTCATATATCTCTGCCTCCGCCTCTCCTGCTTCATACAGGATCACACCGTCAGTTTCGCTGATCTCAACTTCTTCGGCAAACGCTGCGGAATTAAAAGAAAAAACAAGCGATGCGGAAAGAAGAAGTGCAGTCATTTTTTTACTTCTTAAGTTCATCTTATATCCTCCCTAAAAAATAAGTCAAAAAACACCTATATCGTATAGTACCTCATTTTCGGAAAAAGGTTCAAAAAAAACTCCGGCCCGTTCCAGGACCGGAGTTTCGAAACAACATCTTTTAATTTTCAGGCTCTATAAGTCCGTAGGTATTGCCTCTTCTCTTATAAACCACGTTCACTTCATCGGTCTCCGCATTTCTGAATACATAGAATGTGTGTCCGAGGAGTTCCATCTGTACACAGGCATCTTCAGGATACATGGGCTTAAACCCGAATCTCTTGGTGCGGACGATCTTGATCTCTCCGTCATCGGAATAATCCTGTTCCACATACTCTTTCTGGAAAGAGCCTGATCCCTGAGACCTGTCGATGATCTTATTCTTATACTTCTTCATCTGTTTCTCGATGATCTCTTCTACGAGGTCAACGGAAACATACATATCATTGGATACCTGTTCGGATCTTATGATATTTCCCTTTACGGGAATGGTAACTTCGATCTTATGCCTGTCTTTTTCAACTGAAAGTGTCACATGCACTTCGGTATCAGGAGTAAAATACTTCTCCAGCTTTCCGATCTTTTCCTCCACCGCGGATCGGAGTCCCGGCGTGACGTCGATATTCTTTCCGACTATTGTAAAACGCATAACAATCACTTCCTTTCGCCGTCATTTTTTGTGCAAATATTATAACATAGCCCTATCTTACTTGCAAGATTTGTTAATATTCAGCGGCTCGCCGGTCGGCTGAATAACTACGACAGCAGTTTTATAATCGCATCATAGTCAAATCTCTGGGAAGCGGAACTCAATTTCTTAAAGAGTTCAGCCTTATCATCCGGTATCTTATACTCTTCCATCTCGGTAAAGATCCCCTGCAGGAGGTCGCAGTCCATATCCTCTGCCGCAGCCTTTATCTCATTAAATACCTCGCTCATAAGCCCTTCATCTGCTTCCGGCTTGTTGGCATCCTGCTCTTCAGCGAGTTTATCGAATATCTGCGAGAGAGGGATCTTAAAACCTGCGAACTCTTCCATAAATGGCTTATGGTTCTTCCCGATATAGTCAAGATCCTCTTTCTTCCCGGCATTTTCAAGGATCTGTGCCTTCTCCCCGAATTCCACGGCACCGATAAGCCTTGCGGAACTCTTTAATGCATGTACCTTTATGGTGTAATCCTTGATATCATTATCATCGAGATAGTTCTGTATCTCTTCCGCCTTTTCATCCATGGTCTCATAGAAGATCCTGAGAAGGGGCAGATAGTCATCAGCCGAGCCGCTGTTCATAATACCCACATTTACATCGATCCCATCAAAGTTGATAAGGGGCTCAAGGATAGGATCCAGTTCTCCGGCTGCTTCACCTTCAGAACCTTCATCCGCACCATCCTCCTGTATATGGATCTTCTCCTCGGGAAGATAGCGGATAAGCATCTTTTCAAGCTTTTCAGGATCAACGGGTTTTGACATATAGTCATCGAACCCGGCATTTAAATAGAAATCCCTTGCTCCTGAAATAGCGTTTGCCGTGAGACATACGGCTGTGGTCCCTATATTCGGGTTATCCGGTGAAGAACGCATCTCCACCAGAGTCTCGATACCGTCTTTATCCGGCATCATATGATCAAAGAATATGATATCGTATTTCTTTTTACCGGCGAGTACAAGTCCCTCATCGCCACTGTCTGCAGTATCTATATTGATCTTTGTCTGTTTTAACAGATTCTTAAATACCACGAGGTTCATTGAGTTATCGTCTATAACCAGAACATCAGACTCAGGAGAAACCAGTTTCCCTCTGGACTTCTTCTGTATCGCGGCATTTCTGTAGGCTGTCTCATAGTCTCCGAGTTCATCCCATCCGGTAACATCCTGTCTTAGGGCAAACGAGAACTTTGAGCCTTCTCCATAGGTACTCTCAACCTGCAGCTCGGAATTCATGAGTTCCAGGAGCATCTTGGTAATGTTCATTCCAAGACCGGTACCCTCGATATTCCTGTTCCTCTTCTCTTCTATCCTGTCAAACTTCTCAAAGAGCCTGGAAATATCCTCTTTCTTAATACCTATTCCGGTATCTTCCACAGCCACTTTAAGATCTATTTGATCCTTCAGGGGATCGGGTCTTTCAAATCCGAACCTTAAGGTCACGCTGCCCTCTTCCGTATACTTGACAGCATTCGTAAGGAGATTCGTGATTATCTGCTTGATCCTTATCTCATCGCCGCGAAGACCCTTAGGGATCTTCGGATCGATATCCAGCTCAAGCTTAAGCTTCTTTTCATCTGCCCTGACCTGAACTGTATTGACAAGATCATTTATAACAGATGAAAGATCATAGTCCACTGCTTCGATCTCCATCCTGCCCGTTTCGATCTTTGAGAAATCCAGAATATTACTAACCAGACCAAGCAGGGTCTTTCCTGCATTCTTGATATTCCGGGAGTATGAGATCACATTCTCATCCGTGCTTTCCCTCAGTACCATCTCATTCATACCGAGGATAGCATTGATGGGAGTCCTGATTTCGTGGGACATATTGGCAAGGAATGAACTCTTGGCCTTTGAAGACTCTTCTGCGATCGCTTTCTCCAGCGCCAGTTCGTGAACCTTTGCCTTTTCATAGTAGATACAGTTTTCTTTATGGTTAAATCCGTTATGGATGGCGATAGCCATCTGTTCACAGCTCTCATACCCGCAGCAGGTGCAGTTTATCATACGCGACTCGTCTGTGAGCTTATTCATACTGATAAAGATCTTATCAAGCTGGTTTTCGTCAGGTATGCCGTATCCGCAGCCCGCCGATCTGTCGGTATAACCCCTTAAATAGTCATCAAGAGAAAGATCCTTAAACTGTTCATTGTAGCTCTTAAGTCTCTCCTCGGGAGAGTCAGGCCTTGACCAGGCGTTTCCACTCTCGTTCTTTTTCACTTCCCCGCGTATCTTTAAGAGGGCATACAGAGCATCATCCGACTTTGCTCTGTCCGGATCCACAGCTGTACCGCAGATACATCCCTTTTCACAGTTCAGGGCATCTATAAGGGTAAAGGGAGTCTCATCATATTCGATCCTGCCCTGATTATAGTGAAGCCATTCGTACAGATGGCGCTCACCTTCTATCTGCCTGATGGCAACATCATCTCCCAGGAACCAGCGTACGTTTTCCGCAAGTCCTCCCGGAGTGGGATAGAAAGATCCCAGTCCGTATTCGATCTCACTATGTGTTGAAGAGCCTTCGATCCCATTTTCCATCAAATAGTTCATCAGATGTTCGAATGTCACATTGTACTGGACCAGACCGTCATTATGAGGATCTTCTATTTCCAGCTTTTTAGCGATACAGGGACTTATGAACGCGAACTTATCCGTTATCCCCATCTCTTTTCTTGCGTAGATCGCGGCACACATAAGGGGACTCTGTACAGGGAACAGCTTCGGGATAAGCCCCGGCAGATATTTCTCAATATATGAAACCACAGCAGGGCAGGGCTGTGATATTCCTCCGAAGAAGTTATATTTTTTAATATAGTTAAGATAACCCCAGGTGGTGATATCTGCCCCAAAGGACACACTTATTATCCTGTTCACACCGAGATCCTTTAATCCTCCCAGTGCACTTTCATATTCATCGGGGAAATTGGCCTTAAATGCAGGCGCTAAAAGAAGGGAGATCTTCTCTCCCTTTTTAAGGTCATCGAAAAAGCGCTCGGTATCATCATTAAATTCCCTGGCGCCGTGAGCACACACGTCGATACAGCTTCCGCAGGCAACGCATCTGTTCTCGTCAACCTCGATCCTGGCTTTCCCGTTCTCCTCTTTAGAGATACAGGCACCAATGGCGCTGCAGACCTTAATGCATTTATTACACCCTATGCAGTTGTCATTAGTGTAAACTATGCTCTTACTATTCATTCACCGTTCCTGAAGGCTATGCCCCTATATTAAGTACATGTACCGCCACCTGGAAATAGATGGAAAGGGTAACGGCATCAATTATGGTAGTAAGCATAGGCGAAGCCATTACCGCCGGGTCAAACCCGAAACGTTTGGCTATCATCGGAAGCATACATCCCGCAAGGTTTGCACATACCACCGCACAGATCATCGTCAGGCATACCACAAGGGCTACCGTAGGATCCGCCCGGTCTATGATCAAAAGCTTTACGAAATTGGCTACTGCCAGAGTACCTCCGCAGATAATGGCTGTCCTGAATTCCTTCCACACCACCTTCAGAATATCCTTAAAACTGATCTCATTTAAGGAAAGAGCTCTTATTACCGTGGTGGATGTCTGTGATCCGCAGTTTCCGCCTGTATCCATAAGCTGCGGAATGAAAGCAGCCAGGATTATATAAGCCCCCATTGCGGATTCGTAGCTCGTGATGATCCTTCCGGTAAAGGTCGCGGATACCATGAGTAAAAGCAGCCATCCGATCCTCTTCTTCCAGAGCTCGAAAGGCGACATTTTGTCATAGGGGTCATCGGAAGGCAGGATAGCTGCCATCTTCTGGATATCCTCCGTAGCCTCTTCCTGGATGATATCAATTATATCATCAACGGTTATGATACCGACAAGTCTTTTTTCAGAATCTACCACAGGGATCGTACTGAAATCGTACTTGGATATCATGTGGGCTACTTCTTCCTGGTCCATCAGGGTATCAACAGAGATCACGTTCTCTTCCATTATGTCCCTGATGAGTGCATCTGCCCTGGAAAGGATAAGGGTACGGAGAGCTACCATGCCTATCAGCCTCCTTGCGCTGTCAAGAACATAGCAGTTATTAATGGTCTCACGGTCTATTCCCGTCTTTCTTATCCTGTCAATGGCTTCTGCCACGCTTAAGTTCTCCCTCAGATCCACAAACTCCACTGTCATTATGGAACCCGCGGAATCCTCGGGGAACTTTAATAAATGATTTATATCTCTTCTGGTGTCGGGACTGGCATGTGACAGAAGCTTCTTTACAACGCTTGCCGGCATCTCTTCCATCAGGTCCGCTGCGTCATCCGCCATCAGATTATCAATAATGGCTGTTGCCTCGGTATCGGTAAGGGATGTGATTATATCCTGCTCTACATCCGTAGGCAGAAATGCAAAGACATCCGCTGCCATATCCTTTGGCAGTAGCCTGAAAGTCTTTAACTGGATCTCCTTCGGGAGATCTTCAAGAACTGCGGCAATATCTGCTTCATTAAGTTCGGCCAGTGTACCGCGAAGTTCATTGTATCTCTTATCCTCGATAAAGCTCATTATCTCTTCGCCTGTCATTATAACTGACCTCCTGTATGTATAATATATTTCTTATCCGGAAAAAGGTCTTTCAGGCAAAGGTCAGGTATCAGCTGAATGTAACCTCTGAAAAGCGCTTAAGAAGCGCTGTCCGAAGGAGTGCAAGAGCTTCTGTGACCGCCCGGGAACGTATCTCCTGACGGTTTCCGGAAAAATGAAATTCTTTAACTATTGTTTTTTTCTGAATCGTGACTCCTATGTATACAAGGCCCACAGGCTGCTTATCGCTTCCTCCGTCAGGTCCTGCTATACCCGTAATGGATACTCCGCAGTCGGACTTAGCGGCAGCGCAGACTCCCTTGCTCATCTCCATAGCAGTCTGTTCACTTACGGCAGTAAACTTATCGAGAGTCCTTCTTTTAACTCCCACGTACTTCCGCTTGGACTTTTCGGAATAAGTAACAAACCCGCATTTCAGTATCTCACTGGTTCCGGGTACATTTGCCAGCCTTCCTGTAAAAAGTCCGGCAGTGCAGCTCTCTGCAGCAGCTATGGTGAATTTATTCTCCTTCAGGAGACTTACCACAGCACCTTCCAGAGTCTCATCTTCATCAGTAGCGTATATCAACTGACCAAGTCTTGACTTGATCTCTTTAACAACGGGCTTAAGGATCTTCTTCGGACCGTTATCATCAGTCTCTACGGCATGTATCCTTATGCTTATCTCGCCGTTTATTTCATCTATCACAACAAACGGATTCTTTTCTTTCAGGATATCTGAAAGCTCCTCTTCCACTTTTTCCAGACGCATCCCTACCAGTCTTACAAGAGCGTCGGCAGTCTTTTCCCTTTGTTTATTATCATCGTCTGACATACAGGTTTATTCCTCTTTCATTACATCCTTATTATCAGCCAGGTACACAACCAGAGAGATCACTGTTAGAACAAGAGCTATCCACTTAAAAGCCTCTGTGAGCACAGGGAAAAATCCCCATTCTATATCAGCTATCAAAAGACAGATCATCACCATCTGGGATGCTGTCTTGAATTTCCCCCAGTAATTGGCTGCTATTACTTTTCCCTGCTCGGCGGCCACCAGCCTGAAACCGCTTATAACAAAGTCTCTGGCCACTATCACGATGACCATCCAGGAATAGATCTTCTGAAGCTCCACCATACATATAAGAGCGGAGCAAACCAGCATCTTATCTGCAAGCGGATCCATGAATTTCCCGAAATTTGTGATAAGGCCGTACTTCCGCGCGATCTTTCCGTCCAGGAGATCAGTGAGGCTCGCAATAATAAAGATAGCCAGTGCTGCCCATTTAGAATACTCCCCGAAGCAGTTTGAAAGTATCACAAAAACAAAAACAGGAACAAGTACTATTCTTAATACCGTAAGTTTATTTGGCAGATTCATTTATTTCTACAGGCTCCCCTTCCAGATCATATTCGCTTGCACCGGTTACCTTCACCTTTAACATGTCTCCGGTCATAAGCTCTCCCCTGATCTTTCCATCATCTATAAAGATATATCCGTCTACGTTCGGAGCATCCCTGTAGGTCCTTCCCACATAAACATGCTCTTCCGGTATACGTCCCTCTATAATGCAGTCGTATATCTCTCCTACCCTTGTTTTCTGGACAGAAAGTGAGATCTCCTGCTGAAGGGACATTATCTCGTCTCTTCTCTTTTCCTTGAGCTCTTCCTCTGTCTGATCTTCAAAAGCAGCGGCTCTGGTTCCCTCTTCCGGTGAATAGGTAAATACTCCCAGCCTGTCAAATCCGATCTCTTTAATAAAGCCCTTGAGCTTTTCCTGATCTTCATCGCTTTCTCCCGGAAATCCCGTAATAAGCGTGGTGCGGAGTGCTATATCCGGTATCTCTTTTCTGAGCTTCCCGATCAGGTTCACGATGTCCTCACCCGTTGTACGCCTTCCCATCCGTTTTAATATCCTGTCGGAGCAGTGCTGTATGGGAAGATCGAGGTAATGGCATATCTTCTTTTCATCCCTGATGACTTCTATAAGATCGTCATCAATCTCTTCGGGATAGCAGTAAAGAAGTCTTATCCACTCTATCCCGTCTATCCGGCAGAGCCTGCGTAAAAGCTCCGGAAGCATCTTCTTACCGTATAGATCCCTGCCGTATAAAGTAGTCTCCTGGGCAACGAGGATAAGTTCTTTTACTCCCTTTTCTGCAAGTCTTTCTGCATCGGAAACAAGTCTCTCCATTGGTATGGATCTGAAATGTCCCCTGATCTTCGGAATAATGCAGTAAGCGCAGTTCTTGTCGCAGCCCTCTGCGATCTTCAGGTACTCATAATGTCCGGGAGTGGTGATAAATCTCTCCACCTCCGGATTCATAAGAATACCGGTATCTTTTTTCATCTTTACCAGGGATTCCTTTTCCTCGCCGGAATCCTCAAGCAATCTGTCAATCACATCGGCTATCCCGTCAAATGCGGTAGTTCCTACAACGGCATCCACTTCGGGAAGCTCTTTTTCTATCTCTTCCGAATAACGTTCAGCGAGGCATCCGGCTACTATAAGGAATTTTAATCTTCCTTCTTCTTTAAGCCTTCCCTCCTCTATTATGGTATTAATACTCTCTTCCTTGGCATCATTAATAAAGCAGCAGGAATTGATGATGATAATATCCGCTTCCCTGTCGTCATCAGTAAGCTCATAGCCCTTTCCGTACAGGATGGAGAGCATCTGCTCTGAATCCACCAGGTTCTTATCGCATCCAAGAGAGATAAAGTGTATTTTCATTCCTCTTCTTCGTCTTTACTGGTGATCTTCAGTTCGCCCTTGTATAATTCGTCGATAGCTACTGCAAGAGGCTTCTTTCCCTTGGGATTTGTAAGGGGCTCTCCTCCTGCCACGAGCTGGCGTGCTCTCTTCGCTGTTGCGAGAACGATCGAATATCTGCTGTTTACAACGGGAGCTTCTCCCTCTTCAACTTCAGAATTAACTGCTTCCATAAGGTCGCCATATGATGGATGTAACATGTTTTCCTCCTATTTCTCTCATTCCGAATCTGTCATTCTGAGCGGAGCGAAGAATCTCTATTAGATCCTTCGGGCTACACCCTCAGGATGACATCATTTCCTACTGTCATTCTGAGCGGAGCGAAGAATCTCTATTAGATCCTTCGGGCTACGCCCTCAGGATGACATCATCTCCTACTGTCATTCTGAGCGGAGCGAAGAATCTCTATTAGATCCTTCGGGCTACGCCCTCAGGATGACATCATTTCCTACTGTCATTCTGAGCGGAGCGAAGAATCTCTATTAGATCCTTCGGGCTACGCCCTCAGGATGACATCATTTCCTAAATGTTTCTGAGTTCTGCCCTTACCTGCTCTATAAATTCCCTTCTGCGGGAAGGCTGGTAAGATGCAGACAGAATAATATTATGCAATAAGGCAGTACATTTGTCTACCTCATCATTTATCACTATAAAATCGTAGGATTCTATGCCCTCTGACTCCTCTCTTGCCCTCTTCATCCTTTTATCAATGACTTCCGGTGTCTCTGTTCCCCGGTTCGTAAGCCTTTCTTTCAGGATCTTTGCACTTGGCGGCATGATAAAAACAAGAAGGGCATCGGGAAACGCCTTTTTTATCTGCATGGCTCCCTGGATCTCGATCTCTAAAAGTACATTCATGCCCTCATCAAGCTTCTTTTCCACAAAAGCTCTGGGCGTACCGTAATAATTTCCTACATATTCCGCATGTTCCAGGAGTTCATCATTTTTGATCATCTCCTCAAATTCTTCCCGGGTCTTATAAAAATAATTGACTCCCTCTTTTTCACCTTCTCTCGGAGCGCGGCTGGTGGCTGAAACAGAAAGGGCATATCCCGGATATTCTTCGATAAGCTTATTCATTATCGTTCCTTTGCCCGCTCCGGCAAATCCTGATACGACTATCAGTATTCCTCTCATTTTCTGTCTTCCTTCCTGTTTTCAGAATTATTAAACCTGTCGAGGATCGTTTCCGGCAGAAGAGCCGAAAGCACCAGCTGGTTATTTTCCATAAATATGCAGGATTTTGTCTTCCTGCCCTGGGTCGCGTCTATCACCGTCCCCTCTTTCTTACCGTTCTGGACAAGTCTTTTAGCGGGTGCGGAATCCGGAGATATTATGGCGATTATCTTTCCGGCATTCACGATATTGCCAAACCCTATATTTATAAGATCGTTCAATGTTCTTTATGCTCCTCAGTTTTTTATCTTCAGTATGTGGTCAGCAAAGAAATTATCGATGCTCTCCAGAAGCTGATCCTTTGGAGTCGACTTTAATAGATAACCGTCAGGCTTCTTTTCCAGTATCTGGATCACGCTTTCCTTATCATCCTTTCCCGTAAGAAAAATAACCGGTATATCCGCTGTTTTCCACGACCTCCTGATCTCCGACATGAATTCATAACCATTCATCTTCGGCATCTCATGGTCTAAAAGGATGAGATCCGGCTTTTTCCCTGAGAGATATTTAATGGCTTCCTTTGCCGAATTCACAAAGTCCACATCATAGACCCCGTCAAACCAGGTATAGGCTATCTGGAGGAAATCAATATCGTCATCCACTAACAGTATGCTCTTTCTTCTGGCATATTCAACCCTGTTATTCAGCATGACCTTCAGGTCAGATATGAGATTACGGACATCGATCGGCCTTTTATAGCTTGCGGTGATAGTGCCCTGATCGCAGGTTTCCTCTGCTTTTCTCAGGCTGTTGGATTCCCCTATTATGCACAACGTCTTACGGTACTCCCTGCACATCCCGTTTAAGCATTTAAGGACCCGTCTCGTCTCCGTCTCCACATTTCCGAGATAATATACAATGATATCGGAGGCGTACTGGTTTCTCTCGATCTCATTAAGATCCGCATTGATAGTGATGACTTCAAGTCCGGCTTCTTTTATATTATTTACTATGGTCTGAACCATGAATCCCGGTTCATCGTAGATAAATACTATTGTTTCTTTCATTTAACACCTGTTCCCCCCAAAGCTCTCTAAAAGATTTCTGGCGCTCTCCCAGTCCATCTTTCTCAAATGCTCCCGAAGTCTGTCAAAAAAGGTTTTCCATTCCCCCGGAAGATTGTATTTCTTCATGGAATCCAGCAGATTGTCTGCGTTCTTCCTGTCGTATACTTCTATAAGTTCATGTAATGCGCCGAATGCATCCTGAAGCTTTCTCTCGGATATCTCCATAAGCTCTGCTTCAGAGTCGCCGGCCATAAAGACTATCTCCAATTCTTTCCCGATCTCACGGTATTTCTGGATGAACTCGGGAGTAAGGCTGTAAACAAGCGGTATATTATACTCATCGCAGGCCTTCTCCAAAAGCCTGGCCATCTCGGAGATCTGCTTTGCACCCACCGCCATCGCGGTACTCTTTAAGGAATGCACCGCCATCTCCAGATCTTCAATATACCCTCTTTTGATATATTCATCCATCTGCGCGGATCTCTCGTCTATAGAGCGGAAGAATACCTTAAGTGCCGACAGATAATCACTTACAGACCCGCAGTGACTGAGGCCGTACTCCGCATCTATCCCCGGAATATTCCTGACTGCATCGGGAATATGATCTTCATCCTCTCCGTCCAGAAAATCGTCGGATTCTTCCGTAATGGTCTTACCCTTTGGCGCATACCGGTGAACCAGCTCCCTGAGAGCCTCAACACCGATCGGCTTAAGCAGAAAGTCTGTAAATCCGGCTTCCCGCACCTCAGGATTCTGCTCATCCTCTTTCATTCCCGAGATACAGATAACAGGAGTAGAAATGTCCCGCAGCTTAAAAAAGTGATCTATCTGCTCCTTGGTCCTGACCCCGTCCAGATTCGGCATCCTGATATCCAGAAAAATATAGTCAAATACCTTTCCCTTGTACAGGATTTCCATACACTGTTCGCCGTCTCCGGCAGAAGTCACCTCCATTCCAAACCGCGAAAGGAGCTTTTCCAGTATGAGTATGTTGATCCGCTCATCGTCTACTACAAGAGCCTTTACTCTGTCAGTCTTCATGCCGATATTTTACCCGAACCGGATGACATTTACAATGTCAGAGGTTGATCTCAAACTTTTTCTGAACTTCCCACATCTCTGCTATCAGCGGGCCGTAATCCACCTTCTCTCCGGCGCGCAGAAGCTCCGTCATCCTGTTTATCACGTCAAAAAGAGGTGTGATGGCAAGGTTTGAGAGAACACCCTTTAATGCGTGGGCATCTTCAAAGGCATTTTTAAGATCTCCCTCATTGATCTTTTTTTCCAGTGCCTCATACCTCTTTTTATCAAAAGCGCCGGGAACGAGGCTTAAGTAGAATTCCCTGTCATCCATGCATCTCTTAAGTCCGTCCGAAGTGTCACAACCCAGTTCATCAAGCTTTTCTATCGTCAGCATATAATAGTCTCTCCTTTATGAACTTTTCCATCTCTGGTGCCGGTACCGGTCTCGAGAAATAAAAGCCCTGTATCAGATGTACCCCTGCCTTCTTTAAAAGAGCGTACTGCTCTTCGTTTTCGACTCCCTCGGCTACCACTTTAAGATCGAGGTACTCCGCGATATCCATTATGAGCTCCACCATCTTAAGGTCCTTTTCGCTCCGGTGGATATTCTTTATAAAGCCCCGGTCAAGCTTCAGTACGTCGATCGGAAGAGATGACAGCATATTGAGGGATGAGTACCCCGTGCCGAAGTCATCCATTTCGATCTTTAGCCCCAGGGAGCGGAGCTTTTTTACCACATCTATGATCCTGTCCGAGTCTTCGGTGTAAGCGGATTCCGTGACCTCCAAAAGATACTCTCCCGCGGTGATCCCGGCTTCCTCCATGATACCGGTTATCTCATCTATGAAGCTTAACTCCATAAGATCGATACGTGAAACATTTACAGATACCGGAATGGTAAAGCCGAATTCTTTCTTCCATTCTGCTATCTGTCTTGCAGCCTCCCTCCATACATAACGGTCCAGCCGCCTTATCATACCGTTTTCTTCAAATACAGGAATGAACTGCACCGGACTTATCATCCCGAGTGCAGGGTGATCCCAGCGTACAAGGGCTTCCGCCGATGAAAGAACAGGCTCATCACCCTGTATGTCAAATTTCGGCTGATAATATACCATGAACTGCCTGTCAGCAAGGCCCTTTTCCATATCAGCCATAAGGCGCTCGGAGTACGCTTCCCTTTCATGCATCGATGAGTCATAAAAAGCCGCTCTCTCTTTGTAATCCCCCTTTATGCTGTTGCATGCGAGAAGTGCGCAGTCAAAGCGGCGGAGGACATCATACTCCCTGTCTACGTCGGGGTAGATACCGAATCTCACCCTGATATGTATATTCCTCATATCATCCGTCTCATGATCCGCAATGACTTTTGACAGTTCATCCGGAATATCATGACCTGACGGAACATAGAGGAAATAACCGTCGGCATCATACCTGCAGGCTATTCCGTCCGATCTGCCCGCATAATCACTTATGGCTCGTCCCAGCATCATAAGGAGCTCATCCCCGAAGGATCTCCCGTATATCTCATTTAATGCATGGAACCTGTTTATATTGACCGCTGCGGCATCCATTTTCCTGTCAGGATAATACCGGTCGTAGGAGCGGGCATATTCCATGAAATATTCTTTATTGTAAAGGCCCGTAAGCGGATCCAGCTCCGTCGCATTAACGATCTTTATGGATTCAAAAAGCTGTATCGTCTTTTCAATACGGGCAAGTATCACATCCGCAACATCATAGGGTTTCGGAATAAAGTCCGCTGCCCCCATTTTAAGACTCTTTACCTCTGCGGATGTGTCCGATGTAAGTACGATAACAGGGATCTTTTTCAGCTCCCCGTCCTTCTGCATGATCTCCAGGACTTCATATCCGTCGGTACCCGGCATAAGTAAGTCGAGCAGAACGACAGACAGTACCTTTTTCTCCCTCTTAATGACATTAAGTGCCTCATCACCGTTTCCGGCAAGAAGCACCTCATATCCAGGCGAAAGTATCTTTTCAAGCATGCGGCGGTTTACCGGCTCGTCATCCACCACCAGAACCCTTCGTTTGAATTTAAAGACATCCTTAAAAAAAGTATCCATCTGCCCCCGTCAACAGTATCTACTCTATGTTCTGAATCTGTTCCCTGATCTTTTCGATACCGGTCTTTAAGTCGATAGCCGTATCGCTGGTCAAAAGATCATTTGCCTTACTGAGAGTGGTATTTGCTTCCCTGTTCATCTCCTGCGCGATAAAGTCAAGCCTTCTGCCGATGCCTCCGCCCTTCTTAAGATCCGCTTCCATGGAATCGATATGGCTCTTTAGTCTCGTTATCTCTTCATCCACGCATATCTTGTCCGCAAACATGGTTACTTCGGTGACTATGCGGTTTTCATCTATCTCCGCATCCCCGAGCATATCCCGCACTTTATCCATGAGCTTTGACCGGTAATTCTCTATTATCTCGGGAGAACGGTCCTCGATTACCTTTACCGCACTCTTCATGTCTTCAAGCTTATTTAAGAGATCCTTTCTTAAGTTCTCTCCTTCTCTCTCCCTTGAGATCCTTGTTTCCGAAAGGGCTTTCCTTAAGACCGGCTCGAATTCTCCCCAGATCACATCTTCATCCAGTTCCTCTTCTTCCGTGGTAAATACCTCAGGGAATCTTGCAAGCATCGAGATCCTTATATCGTTGTCAAGGCCGAAGTCCTCGCTCATCTCTTTTAAGTACTTCATGTATTCCCTGGCAATACCCTTATTGTAATGAACACATGCCGTTTCAAAGGATGTATCAAAAAAGGTAACGTATATATCCACCTTTCCCCTCTCCAGATACTCTTTTACAAGGGTTCTTATAGAGGAATCAAACTTTGATATGACCTTGGGCATCTTGATATTCACATCCAGGAATCTATGATTTACGGTCTTTATCTCAACCGCATATCTCCTGCCGTTCACCTCATTCTCGCCACGACCGAATCCGGTCATGCTCCGTACTATACCTTCCAACTTACAGCTCTCCCTGTTTAAATTTAGTCCGAAAAAAACCCGCAGAGACTTTTGTCCCCACGGGTTTAATTATAAACTATTGATTTTTATGATACAATCACTTTTTACTGTTCCTGTACTGAACCGGAGTCATTCCGTAACGCTTCTTAAACTGCCTGTTGAAATGTTCCACGCTTGGATATCCCACGTTTTCCGCAACTCTCTCCACCTTCATATTTCCGTTCTTTAAGAGGGTGCATGCTTTCTTCAACCTTATCTTCTGCACGTTCTCACTGAATGTGGTCCCGGACTGCTCCCTTATGTACTTTGAAAGATAGGGCTTGGAAAGATAGAACTCCCGTGCCAGGTCGTCAAGCGTCACAGAGAGATAATTCTCATGGATATAATTCAGTATCTCTGTGATCCTTCTGTCCTTATCCTTTCCTTCTCCCTGCACTTCCTCCAGCTGGTTAACTGCTATTGTGAGGGCATTTATGGAAGAGTGGATGATATCCTCGTCAATTCCCACACCCCAGAATTTCTTTCCGTCACAGGTTATACCCACATAGGTGCATGCCTTACTGGACGAACCACGGCTTAAAGCATGCTCTTCATAGGTGGAAAGCTCATAGGAAATATCGAAGTAGGACTTTATCGCGTTACTTACCGCATCCAGTCGTCCGTTTCCGTTTGCCGCAACAACCACATCCTTTCCGTTTCTCCTGATGGTGGCCTTTGCAAGCATTCCTCCCTTCTGCTGTTCGAAGTGGCACTCAGGGATTGAGAATATACCGTCATTATTTACATACTTATCTTCAAAAATATGATAGACCCTTTCAGGTGAGAGCTCTGCATGCTCCCTGTCGGAAATACCTTTTACCGTATATCCCACATCCTCCTGCATCTCCTTTGGAACCTGCATACCGTAATTGGTACGGAGGATAAAGCTTACGCCGCCCTTTCCTGACTGGGAATTGATACGGATAACATCTCCGTCGTACTCACGTCCGAGATCCTTCGGATCAACGGGAAGATAGGGCACGCTCCAGGGTTTATCCATATGATGCTTTCTCCAGGTGAATCCCTTTGCGATGGCATCCTGGTGTGACCCTGAGAATGCGGTAAATACAAGGGCTCCGCCATAGGGCTGCCTCTCATGTATCCTCATTCTCGTAAGTCTCTCATACTTCTCGCCGATGGCCGTGATATTGGAGAAGTCAAGGCCCGAATCCACGCCGTGGGTGTACATATTCATAGCAAGAGTAACTATATCCACATTTCCTGTGCGTTCCCCGTTTCCGAAAAGTGTACCCTCTATCCTGTCGGCACCGGCAAGGAGTCCGAGCTCCGCATCGGATATCCCACATCCCCTGTCATTATGGGGGTGAAGGGAAAGAACAACCGCGTCCCTGTACTTAAGGTTTTTACTGATAGTCTCTATCTGGGTCGCAAAAACATGGGGCATTGCATTTTCAACCGTAGTAGGGATATTGATGATAACTTTATTACTCTTCTTCGGTTTCCAGACATCGAGGACTGCATTGCATACATCTATAGCGTATTCAACCTCAGTTCCCGGGAAGCTCTCGGGAGAATACTCAAAAGAGAAATCCCCGTCTGTCTCGTCGGCTAATTTCTTTAAGAGCTTGGCGCCGTCAATGGCGATCTGCTTTACTTCTTCTTTACTCTTCTTAAATACCTGCTCCCTCTGGGCTACAGAGGTGGAATTATAAAGATGGATGATGGCTCTCGGGGCTCCCTTAACGGCTTCAAAGGTCTTCTTTATGATATGGTCTCTCGCCTGGGTCAGAACCTGAAGGGTCACGTCCTCAGGCACCATATTTCTCTCGATAAGAGTACGGGCAAATTTATACTCGGTTTCCGATGCCGCCGGGAATCCGATCTCGATCTCCTTAAAACCGATCTTTATGAGCATTTCAAAGAATTCCAGCTTTTCTTCAAGGCTCATGGGCTCTATAAGAGCCTGATTACCGTCACGAAGATCCACACTGCACCAGATGGGTGCTTTCTTTATATGATCCTTTTTCACCCAGTCATAAGTGGGCTTCTTCGGCATGAAATACTGAATGGTATACTTATTCTTGTCGTACATAAAAATGTTCCTCCGAAATATCCGTCAATTTTATTGATGTTTTGTATTATAACACCATATCCGGAATTTCAAAGGAACAAATTTAATCTATTTTATTGATGTTTTTTAACCAAATTACTCTTTCAGTTCGAAATGGTCCACCATTCCTTTCAGCGAATCTGCGTGTTCATTCATCTCATAGCTGAGCGCCAGAGACTCTTCAGATGTAGCTGCGTTATTATGTCCCTCCTGGGCTATCTTGTCGATATTTGTGGACAGATCCTGTACAGAGTGGGACTGTTCAATGGATGCAGCGGATATCTGCTTAACCTGGTCACGGATCTCCTCAACCTGCTTTACCATGTTGTCAAGTTCTTTGGCCGTTTCATTGGCAATATTGATACCTTCACCCACGGTCCTTATGGATTCGTTGATAAGATCAGTGGTATTCTGCGCTGCCTGAACAGTCTGTCCCGCGAGCTGTGATACTTCAGATGCCACAACCGCAAATCCCCGTCCCGCTTCACCTGCTCTTGCAGCCTCGATAGAAGCATTGAGTGAGAGAAGGTTCGTCTGGTCTGCGATATTATTGATGGTGTCTATTATATTACTGATCTGTTCAGAGGAAGCGGATATGGCATTCATGGCACCCACCACTTCTTCCATCTTCTTATTGCCGGCGATTATGCTGTCAACGATCCTGTCCACATCCTTCGAGATATTTTCTGCCTCTGTTGAATTTCCGGAGATCTCTTCACTGATGGAACCCACTTTCTTTGAAAGCTCCAAAACGATATTCGCCTGAGTAGTGGTGGTATCTGCAAGGCTGCGTCCCGCATCGGCGAGCTGTCCCGAACCTGCTGAAACCATTCCGGATACTTCGATTATCTCCTGCATGGAGTCGGATATCTTACGTGAGAAGCTTTCGATAGCTGTCTGTATTGATACAAAATCGCCTTCAAATCCTCTCTCAAAGCTTATGTTAAAGTTACCGTCTGCCATGGTGGACATCACGTCGCTTATCTTATCGATATACATTGAGAGGGAATTTACCGCATAGCGGAGCTGGTCTGCCACTTCTCCGATCTCATTCTTTTTATTGTAGTCGATCTCTGCGTGAACATTGCCCCTTGCTATCTCCACAGCAGCATCTTTTAAGATCTGGAGGTCACCCTCGATACTCTTTATAAGACGGCGGTTTCTGACACCGCTTACGATGACCATGATAACAGAGGCTGCTATGAGCACGATGATGGCTATTACCGAGATGAGCATGATAGCCTTATATTTGCCTTCTGCCGCAGCATCTGCCCGTTCTCCCGTAGCATCTAAAAGATCCGCGAGAACTTCTGATTTTTCATTTAACTGGTTATTGTAATAATCCAGTGCTGCCGCCTGATCTCCTTTATTTACAAGGTCAAGCATCTCGAAGGAGGCGTTCTTTACATCATCCCACGCTGCCTTTAACTGATTTCCGAGAGCCTGGTCATTAAGGTTCTTTGAGATCGTGTCAAAGTAAGAAGTGATCTTACCGAAACGACCTTCCAGATCCTCCGCCTGTTCTGCCGTTACCGCCGGATCATTGGAAGCCTGTGCAAAGAGAAGCCTCTTATTGATGGTCTGTACGTCCTTACGTATCTCCATCTGATATTTTTCCGTTACATACTGTACATTGTAGAAATTCAGGAAATTCCCGGCGATTATGATGAGAAAGATGAGCATCAACGCTGAGAGAATGATAGTCAGCATATTGGTGAATACTGACATGCTGTGC
The DNA here is from genome assembly GCA_902779445.1 of uncultured Lachnospiraceae bacterium. Classification (GTDB taxonomy): domain Bacteria; phylum Bacillota; class Clostridia; order Lachnospirales; family Lachnospiraceae; genus NK4A144. Next base: position 47,697 of record CACZBM010000022.1, on the reverse strand, counting down.
AGGGACTGGGCGATGGTTTCGTTCTTTTTTGACATAAGAATATCCTCCTTGAAAGAACATTATCAACAGCACATTTATTGAATTGAATATTTATACACAATTATAATATAAAATGTGCCGGATGTAACCATCAAACCCTAAAAAACTTACATTTAATCTTATTATCTTATGCCCCGCTCCTGACCGCCCTGGCGGTTAGCGGATTCTTCATTTCCGGAAAGGATATCGTTAACTATCTGCATCCTCATGCCGGCATCAATAAAGTCGCAGTGCTTACAGAAATCATAATTCTGACGGCCTGCGGCTATTTTTTCCCGCGCTTCCATAAGTGCAGGAGCGGTCCAGGCGTCTTTAAGCGGAACCTTATTGAGGTCGGCAAAACAGGTGACTTCATAGTTATCACAGCAGCATAGACCCATGTGGCCGTTTGGAGTTATCCACATGTCGGTAAATGGAAGGAGACAGGTTTCCCTTATCACTTTACCTGTAGTCTGCTTATTGGGTGCACTTCCGGCTCTGTTTGTGAGAACCTCCTGCAGGTATCTCATCTGGATAAGGATATCCACATCTTCAAATTCATCGGGATGCATGGTGACATACTCGTAGATACGCTGGACATTCTTATGAAGTTTCATGTTCAGGCAGTAATTATTTATGATGAGCTGGTCAATATATGGCTTTATTTCCCTGACCTTATCAAGATCCAGAAGAAGGCCGTTGGTGGACATGAAGATAAAGCACTCAGGCAGCTTCTCCCGCGCATACTTATGTCTTTCGACTATTCTCTTATCAAGCCAGGGCTCGTTATTACCATACAGTGTGAGATGTCCCCTGTAATTCCAGTCAGCGAGCTGGTCGATAATGGACTTATAGAGTTCATCAGACATTTCCATAAAGGGACGCTTCTCCGCATGTATATTTGCTGTACAGAAAGCGCAGGTAGAATTACATCTGTTTATGGTCTCTATATTCACCACATTCGGCTTGGGAACGTTCTCCGAATTCAGGAAATAATCGCAGTATTGTTTCTGTGCTTTTCTCCTTCTGAAAAACTGAAGTTTAAGATAGGCACTGCTTGCAAGGTTCGGGAGGTACTTTCTCGCATTCCACCCCAGTCTTCCGAGGAAATTATTTATCTGTATCGGCATTACTTAAAATCTCCTTTGCAATATCGTACTCTTCGGGAGTTCCGAAAGACAGGAATCTGTCAGTAGGGAATTCTCCGACCTTAAGTCCGTCTTTTATCATAAGATTGTATATCCCGCTCATGAAATATTCATCATATGGACAGTTATCCATGTAGTTATCAGCATTTTTTAGAAAAATATCTTTATTACCGAAGCCGTATGCTCCGCAGACTGCCCTGTTACTTATAGGCTTTTTCTCAGCGGTTTCAGTTACAAAGCCCTGTTCATCAGTCTTCACATAGCTAAACCGGGGATCACTGTTTTCAAATGTCACAAGCCATCCGTCCAGACTTGTACCGTTATAGTCTCCGCCGTTAACATATCCGTTCAGCTTATCTGAACTGAACATGAGATCACAGTCACAGAATATGAGCGGACGGTCATTATCTATGGTCTTTGCTCCTTCAATACTTGTAAGGACAGCACCGTTAAGCACATGATCCAGGATAACGATACGGGCTTCCGGCGCATATTCTTCTATGGTGCTGTCTATATTAAAACGCTCCACATGGTCCTTTAATACCACGAAAGTAATGGTCTCTATATCGCAGTACTTCCTTACGGAATCTGCAGCATATTCAAAAAAGTGCCTTTCATTTATCTTTAGCAGTGGCTTTGGACATTCATAGCCGTTTCTTGCAAATCTTGTACCTGCCCCGCCCATTGGCATGATAAGATTTATGGACATATTTAAACCTCTATGATACAATCTGTTTCGGTGCTTAAATGCCGGCGTGTCGGAATGGCAGACGAGGAGGACTCAAAATCCTTTGGTGGCAACACCGTGTGGGTTCAAGTCCCACCGCCGGCAGTCAATAAAGCGGCTTCCATTTTTCGGAAGCCGCTTTATTTTACCTCACATCATGCACTTTATCAATGGGAGTCAGCGGGAATCCCATTGACTCCCAAAAACTGCCACACTAAAAGAAAGTCGTACCGTTTTTAGATTTTTTAGGCTTTTTAACCTTAAATTTCACAACGAATTTTTTACCGGAGCCATCAGGAGCCACATATGAAACTTTATATGTCCCGGCTTTATTTGCCTTAAAATAATACAAAAGAGCTGTGCCCCCTCCATATTTAGATTCATATCTGGTGGTAACCTGTATATTTTTAGGGAGAATTGCTGAACATTGCTGAATAGCCCGGTTTTTATATTCAACTGATGAAAGACCTTCGAAATTACCCCACACCCACCTACTGCCGTTAGGCTGTTCATATAATCCGACTCCTATAGCACTATTGCTGTTTGAATAATAGCGGGGGTAGTTATTCTGACCTATAAAATGAAGTCCTCCATAACCAAAATCACAATTGGAACCTGTTTCCAGCTCTACTACAACGTTTGTTTTGATCTTTCCTTTATCGATATATCCGAATTTCTTTACTTTAGGCATTACCGTCATAATATAATACGCACTATTATTATTATATTTAGCCTTAACAGCAACCTTATAGCCGACAGGTGTATTTTTTTTACATTTGATTTTACCATTCTTAAATGAAAAATAATTCTGTAGGTTCTGATCGTTTTTCAAAAACATATCACTCCATGAGCCATCATTTAATACAGGAGCTATCAGCCACTCTATCGATCCCTTTGGAAGCTTTAGCTTCACTCCGGATTTATCAGCAGGAAACAGTTTAATAGTACAACCCTGTCCTATGACCGTTTCAGTCCAATATCCTGTTTTCCCGGTACTGGACGTTAAAACAAACGCATCACTAAACATATCTACAGGGAGAAAATATGCATAAAGATATAATGATCCTGCTTCTGTCACAGTATCCGTATCAAAATCCCACATTTTAACATACGCATCCTCTTGATCCGGATCCCAGTTCTCATCCATCACTGAGGTGAACCACCCGTAAAACTGACATCCCTCAAGCGTAGGATCGGGGCTCGGTCTTACGATATGGTCTCCTACATTAACGACCTGGTCCTCATATTCGTCATCACTATCGCCACTGTCAAAATGTACCGTACATGTATTCGTTGTATTCTCTTTTATCTCCATATCTGAAGACGATACAACTGTCTCACTGTTACTTTTTATATCATCCTTATGCTCCATGTTATAAAAAACATGTGCCAGGTCCCTGTATTCTTTACTATGGATGATACTGTCCGGATCGGCATTGTCTTCATAGCATCCTGCATATTCTGTAATATTATTACTTTCCATATCCGATACAGCAATATCACCTGCATAGACAAATGAGTGAAAGCAATAAGCAAATATAAAAACCAGAACAGCAAAAATCCATTTTTTAAGCGAGACCCTTTCCATAATTAATACCTCCATTTATTTCATATTGATGAAGAAACCCTACTGTAGACCGCAAATCTTCATCCAAATCGAATTGATTTTATCATTTATTGCGCTCTCGTGCAACTATACATCAGGAAATATTCCTAAAATCAATGCATTAGGAGCGAAGTATACATGATACAGGGAAAACTTTCTGACCGAATCATTCAGGTTAATGACAAACCCATAGGTGATAATATTAGGAGTATCCGCAAAGAAAAGAATTATAAACAGAATGATCTTGTAAAAAAGCTTCAAATTAACGGGATTGACATTTCTGTTTTTTCATACAACAGAATTGAAAAAGGCACACAGAATCCGACTGTTTCTTTACTGCATGCCCTTTGTTACATTTTTGATTGTGATATGAATGATATTTTTGGAATGAAAAAGCAAAAAGATTAAATATTAAGTGTGATTGACTCCTAGCCGGGAGTCAATTTGGCTTACTTATAAAGATCCATATTTCTCTTTATATCTTTCCAACTCCGCCTCTGCTGTATTTGCTCTTGTTTCTGCAGCATCAGCGCGCTTACGTTCAGCCTCGGTATTCTGACGTTCTTCCTGGCGTCCGAGTTCACGGCCTTCTTCGATTTTCTCTTCGTATTTTTCTAACAGAGTCATGTAGTCGGCCCTCCATTCCTCATGCTTTTTCGACTTAGGCAGAACAAAAAATCATCAGTAAATTCGAGTTCGTCGTATGTCTTTTCTCTCATCCGACTTCTCCTTTCATTATAAATTGCGCCATTTTCAGTTTCAAGCAGTTCTTGGAAAATACGGACGATATGTCCAGACTTGTTCTCCAGGAATGATTGTTAGATAATATCACCACTCTTGTACAAAGTAAAAAGGACAGCCCAACTGACTCTTACTTTACAATCTATAGTTCCAGTGATATTATTCACTTTATCTCATCCGGGATGATCTCAATTCACCCGAAATCAAATCTATTATTTTTCTTAAGGAGACACATCTAATGAACGATTATTCTACCAAAAACGTATCTATTGACAATCTTCACGGCAAAATAGAATTTAGGCTTACCAATGATTACCTGTTCCGTGCAGTATTCCAGACAAACCCGGTGGCATTGAAGGGACTTCTTTGCGCTCTGCTTCACCTCAATGAAAATGATATTAAGAAGATAGAGATACTAAATCCAATAGAGCTGGGGAAAAGTGTTACAGATAAAGAATTCCGACTGGATATTAAAATATTACTCAATGATGATCATATCATTAATATAGAATTACAGGTGGAAAATAAGGGAAACTGGAAAGAACGGTCTTTATCCTATACCTGCAGGATGTATGATAATTTGAATCGAGGCGCTAATTATAAAAATGTTACCCCAGTTATGCATATCGGAATTTTGGATTTTACGCTTTTTGAGGATAATCCGGAATTCTACTCATCATATCTGTTTTGCAATGAAAAATCCCATAAAGTTTACACGGACAGCTTCAGTATAAAAGTTCTGGATCTTACCCGTACAGACTTGGCAACAGATGAAGATAAGGCTTATAATTTAGACAAATGGGCACGGCTTTTTAAGGCTACAACCTGGGAAGAGCTGAAATTCTTATCTAAAAACAACAGGTTTATGGAGGAGGTCACGAAAAGTATGCATATAATGACAGAAGATGAGATCCTTCGTGAAAAAATGATAGAGCGTGAAGAATTTTACGCGGATATGCGCTGGCTTCAAGAAAGAGCAAAAGCGGCTGAAGTAGCTGAGAATCGCAATAAAGAACTTGAGACTCAAATTAAAGATCTTGAGGCCCGGATTAAGGAACTGACTTCTTAAGCCTGTTTAAGGCTACGACCTGGGTAGTCAGTGGGGAAAGTCTCGCCACGCCTACCTCATTTGTAGAGATCTCCCCGGTAAGCATTTCTTTGTTTTCATTCCTTTTCTTCTTATATTCCGCTGCTTCCGCTAATACTTTCTTTTCCGCTTCGCCAAGGTTTTCTCCTGCTGCTTTTTTCTTTTGCGCTTCGCTAAGGTTTTCTCCCACGACCGGCCCGATCCCGAGTTTTTCTGTGGTTACTTTTTCTATATTTTTGGCTTGTTCAACGCCCAGCTTGTGAGAATTCAGATTGGCACCGTCGATCATCTCCATGGTACCTTCAAAATCCATAGAGCCGTCAGTCTTAAGGGGTACAAAGATACTGTATAAAAGATCATCCATGGCTGCCGATTCACCACTGCTGAGACCGCCGGCTAAATCCTTCTTCAATCCTAAGTATCCGAGATAGTCCGCGGAGGCTGCAAAGCCTTTATTCTTTACATTTTCAGTCCAGTAATTAACAATGGAAATGTATTTATCTTTCTCTTGCTGATCCAGATCTTCATAACTGTAAATACCGTGCGGGTGCTGTCTGATGATCTGTATGTTTTTCACGCGATCATCACGCCTTTTCCATGACTCGGAATCATCTTTTATCTCTATCTGAAAGCGCGGGACCTCGAATTTTTCTATATGGCATATCTCAGCTTTTTCAAGATTACCTAAAATATCATCTGACACGATCAATTTTTCGGCATCGGACAGCTCTTTCCCGGCATTGTCATTCTTAAATGCTGTGATACTGTTTTTCAGACTGCTTACCTTATTATAGAAAGCAGTAATATCATTCTTTATATCCTGGGGATATTTATTGTACTCCAAAGACGGACTCAGGGGCCTGAGCTTATCCTGAAGCTTTTTTCCTTCTTCTATAAGGGAGGCGGTAGCATTCTCTATCTCGTTAAGTAAAGGATTTTCGAAAGGAACATTGCCATTATCTCTCAGTTCCTTTGAGTAGCTCAGATTATCTTTTATTATCGTTGTAAGTCTGAATATTGTTTCATATGCGAATCCCGACATCTTATTACCTCTCTTTCCCGTGTCACATGTATACACCTTCTGAATATATATACAAACGTATCAGAAAAATAAGCCTGTGATCCACACCCTGTCATCTTTTCATTATAAATTGCGCTATTTTCAGTTTCAAGCAGTTCTTGGAAAAGAGGACAGCCCCTTGACTCCCCCCTAAAGTTTCTTCCGGTTTTATCCGATAAATACAGAAAGGCATGATTTACCCTCCGTCATGGATGTACGGAGACCATTAAATGTTCAAGGAGGAACAAAATATGAAGATCAAGGCAAGCAGTATCGCTATGGAAGCGAACCATAGCTACAGTTCATCAGGACTGTCCCTGCATGCAGTAAAGGATATGACAAGAGACGAAGCCGCGTCACTAAAGATATCCGATGAGGGCAGGTCCTATCTCACACTTCTGAGTGACAAAAAAGATCCTGACAAAAGATCCCGTGAAAAACAGAATGAATCGTCACTTGCAAAAGGGCTTCTCGAAATGACAAAAAAGACCGGTCAGACCCGGACGAGTGTTCCTGTCGAAGAAGAGTCCCCGGAGATCCGTGCACTCCGCTATATCCTTGAAATGATGAAGAGATGGGCAAAGGGAGACTACTCTACAGTTTCCATAGACGTCCCAGGAGGCGCCGCCTCCTTAAAGGCAATAGATATGAGAAGCCCGGCAAACAGGGAAATGGGAACAGGACGGCTCATGACGAAGGTTACTGCTTCATACAATGTGATAAATGAAAGCGAATCCACAAATTTCAGAACTACAGGAACTGCCCTTACAGAAGACGGAAGAGCTATTAATTTCAATGTGGATTTCGGTATGTCGAGACACTTTGCCGCAGCATTCCAGTCCTTGGAGATGGAAGATTATACCGCAGCCCTCTGTGATCCCCTTATCATAAATGTTGGGGCGGATACTACAGATATCTCCGACCGGAAATTCTTCTTTGACCTCGATAATGACGGAAAGGAAGAAGGGATCTCAGGACTTAACAGCGGTTCCGGTTTCCTTGCCCTTGATAAGAATAACGACGGAAAGATAAATAACGGAAGCGAACTCTTCGGAACAGACTCCGGAGACGGTTTTAAGGATCTTACCAGCTATGACTCGGACGGAAACGGCTGGATCGACGAAAATGATACTGTGTATAACAGACTGAAAGTCTGGTATAATGAGGGAAACGGAAAAGAAAAGTTGATCTCCCTTAAAGACACCGGAGTCGGTGCCATATATCTCGGGAATGTTGAAACTCCTTTTTCCGATAAAAACACTAATACCGGCAAACTAAACGGTATCATAAGGCGAACAGGCATATTCCTCCGGGAAAACGGAACTACGGGAACCATCCAACATGTGGATCTCGCCCTATAAAACCTGCCGGAATGTCGGTTACCAGATACCAGGTATATCAAGGTAGAGAAATGGATACGAAAACTAAAAAAGGTCTTAATACTCCGGAACGTCCGGTCTTCGTCATCGGACATAAAAATCCGGATACTGATTCTGTATGTGCAGCTATCTGCTACGCTGCCCTTAAGCAGGAACTCACAGGAAAAGCCCATGTGGCTGCAAGATGCGGCCATCTGAATGAAGAAACCCACTATGTCCTCGATAAATTCGGGGTTCAGCCTCCCATACTTATCAAAGATGTGAGAGCTCAGGTGCGTGACATGGAAATGCGCTCCGTATTTGCAGACTCTTCCGATATTTCACTAAAAAAAGCGGGGGAGATCATGCATGACGCTGAGGTCATAACTCTCTGCATAGCCGAAAAGGGAAAGCTGTCGGGTCTCATCACTTCAGACGACATAGTAAAAGCCTACATGGATGCCTATGATGACAAGGTTCTTTCAAGAGCGAAGACCCCTTATAAGAACATTGTGGAAACCCTGGACGGCGAAATGATCGTGGGTGATATTTCAGACACCATGGAAACCGGAAAGGTCATTATTGCTGCCGGAACTCCGGACACTCTCGAACACTTCGTCGAACCCGGAGATTTTGTGATAGTCGGAAACCTGACAGACGCCCAGCTTAAAGCCATTGAGCTGAAGGCCGGATGCCTTGCCACATGCTTTAATATAAGCGTAGATCAGGAAGTTATAGAAAAAGCAGAAGCGTCAGGGTGCCATATCATATCCACTCCCCACAATATGTTTACGGTTGCGAGACTTATAAACCAGAGCCTTCCTGTACGTTCCATCATGAAGAGCAAGGATCTCATCACATTCCGTTCGGATGAATACATCGAAGAGATCGAGCCTGTTATCAAGAGCCAGAGGCACCGCTACTTTCCTGTGCTGGATAAGCGGAATAACTTTATGGGAATGATCTCCCGCAGAAATTTCCTGGGGGTAAAGAAAAAGCAGCTGATCCTTGTAGATCACAACGAAAAATCCCAAGCAGTCCAGGGTATGGAAGATGCGGAGATACTGGAGATAATAGATCACCACAGACTCGGCACCGTAACAACCCTGTCCCCTGTATTTTTCAGAAACCAGCCCCTGGGATCCACATCCACCATTATATGGCAGATGTATAAGGAAAAGGGCGTGGAAATAAGTAAGAGTATTGCAGGACTTTTATTATCCGCGATCCTCTCGGATACTCTGATGTTTAAGAGTCCCACTTCTACAGAAATAGACCGCATGGCAGGTGATGAGCTTTCAAAGATAGCAGGAGTGGATGCGGAAAAATTTGCCCGGGAAATGTTCAGGGCAGGATCGAATCTCGAGAAAAAGACTGCTGAAGAGATAATCACCCAGGACTTTAAGAGATTCTCAATAGGTGATAAATCCATAGGAATAGGCCAGATAAATGCCATGGACAGGGAAGAATTAAGAGCGATCCGTGAAAAGGTTCTCCCCGTTCTCGATAAAAAGAGAGATTCCTATGGTCTCTCAATGATCTTCTTACTTTTGACGGATATTATCGGAGAGGGGTCCGAAGTGCTGTTTACCGGAGACGGTGCGGCACCGGTTATAGAAAATGCTTTTTCCTGTCATATAAATGACGACGGACAGAGCGGAATGCTTCCGGGTATCGTGTCCAGGAAAAAGCAGTTTCTTCCGGCTGTTGTTGAAGTGATGCAGGCGTGATATGTCGTCATCCTGAGGGCTCTGCCCGACATTATTCAGGCCTGATATGTCATCCTGAGGGCTCTGCCCGAAGGATCTCTTAGAGATTCTTCGCTTTGCTCAGAATGACACCGGCTTCGCCCTTATCAATGGTGTGATGTGTCATCCTGAGGGCTCTGCCCGAAGGATCTCTTAGGATTCTTCGCTTTGCTCAGAATGACACCGGCTTCGCTCTTATCAATGGTGGAATAGTCTCAGCCCCGTGAAGTACATTGCCATGCCGTACTTATCAGCGGTCTCGATAACATTATCGTCCCTTATGGATCCTCCGGGCTGGGCGATATATTTTACACCGCTTTTCTTTGCCCTTTCCACATTGTCCCCGAAGGGGAAGAATGCATCGGAACCAAGAGCCACATCAGTATTCTTACTGATCCAGGCTCTTTTTTCTTCTTCTGTGAATACATCGGGCTTTGTCTTGAATATCTTCTGCCATGCGCCGTCCGAGAGTATATCCATATACTCATTTCCCATATAAACGTCTATGGCATTGTCTCTCTCTGCCCTCCTTATCTCATCAAGCCTGCAAGTCTCGTGCAGTGGATCCTGGACTGCTGTCCTGCGCCTATACCTATAGCCTGACCATCCTTTGCATAGGCAACGGAATTACTCTGGGTATATTTAAGTACGATAAGGGAAATTATGAGATCCCTCTTGGCGCTGTCCGGAACATTCTTATTCCCGGTAACCAGCTCACCCAGAAACTTCTCATCTATTACAGCGTTGTTCCTGCCCTGTTCAAAGGTGACTCCGAATACCTGTTTTTTCTCTTTCTCTTCCGGTACATAGTCCTTATCTATCTTTAATATGCAGTAATTCCCCTTCTTCTTCTCTTTAAGGATCTCCAATGCTTTATCGGTGTAACCGGGAGCTATTATCCCGTCAGATACTTCTCTCTTTATGAGGTTTGCGGTATCCTCGTCACAGACATCGGATAATGATATAAAGTCACCGTATGAGGACATCCTGTCCGCACCTCTTGCTCTTGCGTATGCACATGCCAGGGGGCTTAACTCCGGAAGATCATCTACCCAGTAGATCTTTGCTTCTGTTTCTGAAAGAGGCAGTCCTGTCGCTGCTCCGGCAGGAGACACATGCTTAAATGAAGTAGCAGAAGGAAGGCCTGTTGACTCCTTTAATTCCTTTACCAACTGCCAGCCGTTAAAAGCATCCAGAAGATTAATATATCCGGGTCTTCCGTTTAATACCTCAAAAGGGAGATCTGAGCCGTTCTCCATAAATACCTTTGATGGCTTCTGATTGGGGTTACATCCGTACTTTAACTCAAATTCGTGCATGGTATATTCTCCTTAGTATTAGTTTGGTAGCATTCTGAGCGAAATCGGTGTCATTCTGAGTGAAATCGGTGTCATTCTGAGCGAAATCGGTGTCATTCTGAGTGAAATCGGTAGCATTCTGAGCGAAATCGGTGTCATTCTGAGCGTAGCGAAGAATCTTAGAGATCTTTCGGGCCTACACCCTCAGGATGACAGGGTTATTTATTCTTATTAATGATCCTGGTTTCATATTTTCCGGTTTTGATGTCAATGAATCTCACAAAAAGCGAAACCTTATTGTCTTCATTAAGGGAGTTCCATACAGTGTCCGTGAATTCATCGATATTTCCGCTTATATCCACTCTCTCAGGTTCGCCTTCAAAGCTCGGAAGGGGATCCCCGTCCTCCATATAGGTGTGGATGAATCTACCCTCTCCTGCCTTTGGATTGTCGTAAGTAAAGGTGTTTCTAAGGCACTGCGCAGGGTCTCCGTTATCGGATTTCAGGATGGACATTGAAAAATCGTATTTCCCGTCCTTTACCTTAATAAGTCCTGAAATTCTCGGTGTATAGTTCGGTGCATCAGGTTCGAACTCCCTTTCCCTTAAGGATTCTTCAAAACTCATTCCTTTTTTCATATTCTCATACACCGTATCGGTCTGATCCCCGTTAGTGACAATAGTGTAGTCCTCAAGAACACGAACCGGGGCATAAATAATGAGGGACGGATCTGATAGAAGCGACTCATCAAAAGCCTGCGTTCTAATGCCCTCTCCCTCCTCGATAAAGACACGGTTTCTGCTGTTTACGCTTCTCCCCATGATAAAGTAGCCGCATACGGCGTACTTTCCGTCACCGGACTCACCGATAACGATCCCACGGCCGGGATAAGGGTTCCTTTTCAGGGTTTCCGATAGATTTTCCTTTTTCATATTTTGCTCCTCTGCCTTTCAACTCCTTATGTTTTCTATCTGCCAGTCTATGGGTTCCATGCCGTTTTCCCGAAGGAAGTCATTGCATTTCGAAAAATGCCTGCATCCGAAAAATCCTCTGCTCGCAGAAAGCGGGCTTGGATGCGGCGCTTCTAGTACCAGATGTTTAGGGTTATCAAGCATTGCTTTTTTCTCCCTGGCCGGACGCCCCCAAAGCATAAATACCAGGGGATCACCTTTTTTATTGAGTTCTGATATCACTTCATCCGTAAACTTTTCCCATCCTTTCATACGATGCGAAAAGGCTTCATGCGCTCTTACAGTCAATACCGTATTTAAGAGCATGACTCCCTGATCTGCCCATTTTTTCAGGTATCCGTTATCAGGGATATAAAGCCCCAGATCATCCCGGAGTTCTTTATAAATATTTACAAGTGATGGTGGAATATCCTTTTTTTCGATCTCAGGTAAAACAGAAAAAGCAAGCCCGTGGGCCTGATGGTCATTATGATAGGGGTCCTGCCCCAGTATTACTACCTTCACCTTTGAATAAGGTGTGAAATGAAATGCGTTAAAAATGTCCCCCGAAGGAGGAAATATCTTCTTACTCTGATATTCTTCTTTAATAAATTTATATAGTTCTGCGTAGTAGGGCTTCCCGAATTCCTTCTGTAATACCGGAAGCCAGTCGTTATTTATTCCCGGCATCTTACGTTCACTCCCTTTTCTTTCAGGAATTCCTTTACCTCGGAAATGGACAGCTCTTTATAATGAAAGAGTGATGCGGCAAGGGCAGCTTCTGCATGGCCTTTGGTCAATGCATCGAGGAAGTGTTCGCACTTTCCGGCACCGCCCGATGCTATTACCGGTATCTTTACTTCATCCGCTATTGCTCTCGTGAGTTCGAGATCATATCCTGCCTTTGTACCATCCGCATCCATACTGGTTAAGAGGATCTCTCCTGCTCCCAGGCTTTCTGCTTTCTTAGCCCATTCAACGGCATCCAGACCCACGTCAACCCTTCCGCCGTTCTTATATACGGTCCAGCCACTTCCATCTGCCTTCCTTTTTGCATCCATGGCGAGCACCACGCACTGGCGGCCAAACTTTTCAGCAGCCTCACTTATAAGCGCTGGATTGTTTATGGCTGCGGAATTAACAGCAACCTTATCTGCGCCTTCTCTTAAAACCTCTTTAAAATCATCAACGGTTCGAATCCCGCCGCCTACAGTAAATGGGATAAACAGCTGTTCCGCCACTTTTCTGACAAGATCCACAACAGTCTTTCTGTGATCGCTTGATGCAGTGATATCCAGAAACACCACCTCATCAGCCCCTTCTTTATCATAGGCTTTAGCTACTTCCACCGGATCTCCCGCATCTCTTAAGTTTATAAAGTTTACGCCCTTTACGACTCTTCCGTCGTTTATATCCAGGCATGGAATAATGCGCTTAGTGTACATTCAGAAAATTCTCCAGTATCTTCATTCCGCAGTCGGAACTCTTCTCAGGATGGAACTGGGTAGCAAAAACATTACCCTTCTCAACAGCAGCATCAACGGTTTCTCCGTAATCAATAGTTGCCGTAACTATCTCCCTGTCAAAAGCATGCACATAGTATGAGTGTACGAAATATACGAAGGATCCGTTTTTGATCCCATTAAAAAGTTTTCCGTCACTTTGGAGCTCGATGGAATTCCATCCAATATTCGGAACCTTCAACCCCTCTTTTCCGGAAAACTTTCTGACTTCACCCTTTAGTATGCCGAGCCCCTCTACCCCCGGAGACTCTTCGCTTCTTTCGAATAATAACTGCTCTCCCAGGCATATCCCGAGAAATGGAATACCCCTTTGAATTATCTCTTTAATAACCGGTATGAGACCGTAATTATCTAATTTCCCCATAGCGTCTCCAAAGGCGCCTACACCGGGGAGTATCACATGATCCGCTTTACTGATCGTTCCGGGATCACGAGTGCAGACGGCATCAGCACCCCTGCTGATCACCGCCTTTTCCACACTCCTGATATTTCCCGCATCATAGTCAATAATGGCTACCATTTATCATTTCCTTTATATTATCTTGAAGAATAAGTTCCGTCACGCTGTCTCGAAACATTAAATTCATACAGGAGATCACCTTCATCAGATGACCCTCCTTCATATCCTTCATCCTCAGACTCGTCATTATCTTCCTCATCCTCAGATGATTCTGCAGGTTCCGGATTATCTCCCCCTGCTTCAGATGTCTCACCCGTATCTGCGGCGAGATCTCCCTCCGGATTGTCTGACGGTGGAGCCGCCTCCTCTGTAGGTATGGCTCTAGGATCATAGGATTCAACTGAAGTGGACACCACCCTCTTTTTATTCTTCTCATAATTGCTGGTAGTATCTACTCCCAAGGCTGCCAGCTCATCGCTTATTATCTCTTCACGTACACGGTCACGCCATTCGGGATCAGCAATATCCATAAGAGCTATTGTATATGTGGTCCTGTCTGAAATATATGAGAGCTCAGCTGCCCGCTGGTTTCCTACACCGAATTTTTCACTGAGGGTTGCCATGATCTTATCGTAGATCTCTGTGAAGTCACCATCTATTCCTTTTTCACGGGCTTCATCTATATGCGCTTCGTAGTAAGCCACACCTTCAATAAGAGCATTCAGAGCCTCCAGGTTCTTTCCCTGTTTGTCGTAATCTTCAAACGACTCAAGCTTTTGCTTAAGTGACATTATGGTTACGGTATTATCAAAGATCTCCTGGCTTTCTTCATCCAGTCCCTTTAATCCCGCCATTGAACGGAAGGCATTATCATAATCACCTCTCTGATACTGGGCAGTTCCCTCCTTGATATATCCTGCCTTGGGGAAAATTGAAAGGCAGAAAAGTATCATGGCCGTCAATGAAGCAAAGAATATCACAACTGCCAGGATCTTCTTTCTCGGGATCTTCTTTTCGGGAGGTCCGTCATCGACCGGCTTTCTTTCCTTCTTCGGCTTTTTAGGCTTCGGCTTCTTCTCTTTCTTGGGCTTTGGCTTCTTTTCCTTTTTCTTTTTCTTCTTACTGTCTTCTTCTGCCTCAGCCTCCTTGATAACCTGCATGTTCTCAAGAGTGGCTTCGGTATGGTTAGCATTCTCCTCGTCCTCATCATCGTCTGAGGAGTCGAAAAGAGCGCCTATTATCTTCTGGAGGAATCCCGGCTTTTTCTCTTTACTTCCTTTTGCCGCTTTCTTTTCACCGCTTCCGGATGCAGCTCCTTCGGCACTAAGCTCCATAGTGTCAACGATTACGCCGTCAGCACCTTCTTCCGGCTTATTGCCTTCCTCTTCCTCATCATCCTCGTCATCTTTTCCTCCGAAAAGACCGAGTATTCCGAAGAGTCCGCCTTTTTTCTTCTTTTTCTTTTTCTTCTTTTCTGTTCCCGGTTCCTCTTCGCCCCCTGCTTCAGCCGGTTCAGCTGAATCTTCTTCATCTCCGGCTCCAAGCATACTCATGAGCTCATCATCGACCATTTCATTGCTGTCGTTTTTCTTTAAGAGGTCGCTGATCTCGGATAACTCATCATCCTGAGGAATCTCGTCTATAAGATCTGTTACATCTTTATCTTCTGTAGCTGCTATATCTGCAAGGAGATCCTCTGCAGTGGTCTCCTTCGGTCCCTCGTCAGATGCAGCTTCTTCTCCAAGCTCGGGGATCGCGCCAAGGAGATCTGCGATCTCGTCCGCAGACATATCACCACCTGCTTCTGCCGCAGGCTCTTCTCCTGCTTCCGGTTCTAATTCCAGTTCGGGAGCAGGTTCTAATTCAAGTTCAGGGGCTGCCTCAGGTTCCGGCTCTAATTCGAGCTCAGGTACTGCCTCAGGCTCCGGTTCAGGTGCCGGCTCCTCTGCCGGAAGGCTGCCTCCGGACAGGAGTGCCTCTATCTCTTCCGGAGTCATCACGTGATTCGGATCATCCGATACAGGTGCAATCTCAGGCGCTGCCTCGGGTTCAGGTGCCGCCTCAGGCTCCGGCTCGGGTTCTATTTCAAGTTCGGGCTCCGGTGCTGGCTCTTCTGCGGGCGCATCTCCGCCTGCCGCCGCTATCATCGCCTCTATCTCTTCCGGCGTCATCACATGGTTCGGATCGTCCGACACCGGTGCAGGTTCTTCTGCGGGTGCATCTCCGCCTGCCGCCGCTATCATCGCCTCTATCTCTTCCGGAGTCATCACGTGATTAGGATCGTCCGATACAGGCGCGATCTCAGGCGCTGCCTCGGGTTCCGGTGCAGGCTCAAGCTCTGGCTCGGGTTCTATTTCAAGTTCAGGTGCAAGCTCCGGTTCAGGTTCCGGCGCAGGCTCTTCTGCGGGCACATCTCTACCTGCCGCCGCTATCATTGCCTCTATTTCTTCCGGCGTCATCACATGGTTCGGATCATCCGACACAGGCGCGATCTCGGGCGCTGCCTCGGGTTCAGGCGCAGGTTCAAGCTCTGGCTCGGGTTCTATTTCAAGTTCGGGCACCGGCTCCGGTTCGGGTTCTATTTCAAGTTCGGGCGTGGGCTCCGGTTCGGATTCCGGTGCTGGCTCTTCTGCGGGCGCATCTCCGCCTGCCGCCGCTATCATCGCCTCTATCTCTTCCGGAGTCATCACGTGATTAGGATCATCCGACACAGGCGCGATCTCAGGTGCTGCCTCGGGTTCGGGCGCCGCCTCAGGCTCCGGCTCGGGTTCTATTTCAAGTTCGGGCACCGGCTCCGGTTCAGGTTCAGGCGCAGGTTCTTCTGCGGGCGTATCTCCGCCTGCTGCTGCCATCATCGCCTCTATCTCTTCCGGAGTCATCACATGATTCGGATCATCCGATACAGGAGCTATCTCAGGCGCTGCTTCGGGTTCCGGTTCGGGTTCTATTTCAGGAACAGGTTCCGGCTCAGATTCAGGCACAGGCTCACCCATCGCGCCATCGATCTCAGCCGCAAACATTGCCTCTATTTCTTCAGGGGAAGCTAATTCATCAAGATCCGGAAGGGGTTCTTCGGAAACCTCCGCGGTTGGCTCAGGTTCTACATCAAATTCAAGCTCCGGTACTGGCTCAGGTTCAGGCTCTACATCAAGTTCGAGCTCCGGTACGGGTTCAGCTTCTACATCAAGCCCTAGCTCTGGTACTGGCTCAGGTTCAGCCTCTACATCAAGTTCGAGCTCCGGTACGGGTTCAGCTTCTACATCAAGCCCTAGCTCTGGTACGGGTTCAGGTTCAGCCTCTACATCAAACCCTAGCTCTGGTACGGGTTCAGGTTCAGCCTCTACATCAAACCCTAGCTCCGGTACGGGTTCAGCCTCTACATCAAGTTCGAGCTCCGGTACGGGTTCAGCTTCTACATCAAGCCCTAGCTCTGGTACGGGTTCAGGTTCAGGTTCTATATCAAGACCCAGCTCTGGTACCGGTTCGGGTTCAGGCTCTACATCAAGACCCAACTCAGGTACCGGTTCGGGTTCAGCCTCTATATCAAGACCGAGCTCAGGTATCGGTTCTGGCTCTACATCAAGCCCAATCTCAGGTACCGGCTCAGGTTCAGGCTCTACATCAAGACCCAACTCTGTCACGGGTTCGGGCTCAGGTTCCACATCAAGCCCCAACCCTGGTATCGGTTCAGCTTCAGGTGCTGCCTCAATTTCAGGAGATGCATCAATTTCAGGTACTATCTCAACTTCCGGCGCCGCTTCAGGTTCCGGAATGACATCCGGAATAGTCCCCGGCTCTTCAACATGATGTTCAAAAGCTGATATTTCCTCTGCCGTGGCACTCTTTCCGCCGGCAGCCATGAGCATGGCCTCTATTTCTTCCTGGCTCTTCATATGTCCATGCTCACCAAGAAGAGGAGCCGGATTCAGTTCCTCTTCTACAGACAGTTCTTCATTCTCTCTATGATATTTTGTTCCCGGCTCAGAAACTGACCTGAGCAGGGAGTCAAGATAGCTTTCGTCAGAACCCATAACAAAAAGTTAAATTTCTAAAGTATCGTAGCAATAACGCATTATCTACTGTATCAAAGAAAACGACAAATAGTAGTTGTTTGTCGTTTTCTATAAATATCCAATTCAGTTTATCACATCTTACAAAAATCTGCCACAGATTTGTATCCTACCGTCACTTACCCTGCAACACAGAAGTCAATATCCCACCGGAGCCCGAATCTGGATCGGGAACGGATCAAAACTATATAAATCACTTACCTAGTTCAGCCAGCTGCATATTTAGTAGCTCTATGGTCTTTGTCAGTTCTTCAATAGTCTGGTCTTTCTCTTCAATTTCCTGATGTGCTGCTTCCACCTGCTCATGTAACTCATCTATCATGTATTTCGTGGTATTCCGGTCAAGTATTCTTAATTCTTCTGAAAACATGCCTATCACCTCCACAGGGTCTTTACGAAACTCTGTTATCTCCTTATACATGGGAAGGAATTCCGGATGGCTGTTTATTAGTTTCAGGACATCCTCCGGTCTCTCCGCAGTAAAGAAAGTGAGCCACGCATCAAGCTCGGTTCCTATTTTATTCTGATTCTTTTCCTTGAAGGTGTCAAGGGATATGTAAGTCACGTTTTCAAGGTTTTTAACCTTTGCTCCGCTGTCAAAGGATGTCTCTCTCCTGTGGATATATTCCGGTGCCACAGCCTTAAATTCTTTACTGCTTTCTTCCATGATAACAATGAGATTTACGTTATTAATGTCTTTATAACTGAATTTCTTCCCTTTATCACTCCTCACTTTCTGATACTGCCTCATCATCATATCCGATAGGTAGCAGCTTGTCCTTTCACCCGGAAAGAGATACCCAAGCCGCTGCATTTCAACTGTTGTATACGATCCGTCACTTAGGCGGACTATGATATCCATTATTACCTGGCTTCCGCCGTCAGAGATCACTATTCCTTCTTTCGGAAGGACTTCCACTATCTCTACTTTTTCACCATATATGGCGGAGAGGAGAGATTCCACTCTATCCCGCGTTACGATCGGATCCAGTATCTTCTTAAAGAAGCTGTCACACAGTATCTGCAGCGTGCGTTCGCCTGCAAGAAATGCTATTATCTTTTCCTGATCCTCCGGCGAAAAAGTATCAAAAATCTTCTTTGTTTCCGGATCCCGATCAATATCTGAAGTGATCTTACCCCGGGATACCCTCTTTCCGAGAGCCTGTTCAATGAGTTTCTGATCTGAATGATCAATGACATGATTATCAGACATGCTTGTCCTCCTTATGAAGTGTTATAAAAGTGGATTATGGCGATCTGCCAAAGAATCAATGACAGGAATGATCCCTGTCAGGAATGAAGATAATCTATCAGAAATGAATATAAAATGCAATGCCTTACAATGATTTTTTCCACTGCTTTTCAACCCATGATCTTCAGGCAGCATATGCAGGGCAGATTACGCTCACTGTCTTTGTTTTGTGACGAAATACGCCTGCAACTCTGCGTCCTGGAATCGTCGGTGGAAACACAAGCGTTGGATTTGCGCGCGCAGGTCCTGACGTAACTTCTTAGTGAGTCTGAACCAACAGCGCAAAACGCGCACGGATGCGCGTTTTAGCCGAAATTGAACATGGATGTGAATAGAGGCGGGCGCGTCCTATTTTGTCAGTCCTTCGTGGACGAGCTTAGAAGTTTACGTCATGACACGAGCACGGAAATACAACGCTTGCGTGCACACCGAAACCCACTCTTGTTGTAGTATAAAAATCATTTCCCATGTTCAGCCAGCTGAATCTTCAGTGACTCTATAGTCTTTGCCTGTTCCTCAATGGTCTGGGCTTGTGAATTTATAGTCTGGCTTTGATTATTTATAGTCTGATTCTGTTTATTTATTGTCTGCTTTTGTTTATTTATGGTCTGGTCTTTCTCTTCAATTTCCTGATGTGCAGCTTCCACCTGCTCATGGAGCTCATCTAGACTCATCAGGAGGGACTTTCAGTGCTTTAATCATTAAACAATCTTTTGCTCAGCTTTACAGCTGCATATCCAGTAATTATCCCAAAAACGATCCCGAATAATACGTCGGTAGGGAAATGCATGAAAAGGTACAATCTGCTGAATGCAATAAGGGCAGCAACGGCCAATGCCAATATGCCTGCCTTCCTGTAATTCATAAAGATCGCAGTAGCTGCCCCAAAGCTAAAGGCCGAATGTAAAGAAGGAAATGATGAACTCGCCGGCCGTTCTAACAGCAGAGGAAAATCCAGATCTATCTGGCACGGACGCGGTCTGGCTATAAGCGGTTTCAGGATCAGATGTCCTAATACCAGAACTCCCACATAAGATATCAAAACTGCTGCACCTGCTTTCCGGGTCTTCCTGAAGATAAGCAGTATCAGCCCTATAGCGACCCATATCTGCGCATATGAACCGATCAGCTTTGTCAGACCGACAAAAAACATGTCAAGCCAGCCGTTATGTGGTATGGAATAAAGTATTTGTAATTCCATCTATTATCCCCCTTTTACACAAGTCTCTGCAGCTATGCGTTATATCACTACTCCATACTTATATCCTCTCCGTCATTTGCCCTTAAGAGAAGATCCATATACATATCTGCAGATACAAATGCGTTGGCGACAATGATATTCATCTCATCATACAGTTTATCCTTCTCAAGGTTTACCGGAAGAGGCGTTGTCAATCTGTAAAGCATATAATCCCCCTCCTCATCGATACAGAAGCTCCCGCAGGGTATCCTGAAATTGATGAATGACATGATCCTGTAAAGCTCCGGCAGCCTTTCCTTATCTATTTCATCCGCTATTGTGATCACTGCGGAAAAGAGCTGCACAGTATCCTCCTCAGACAGGGGAGGCACAAAGAAGAATTCTCCCAGTCCCCCTTCCTCATTGTCCTGACCTATCTCATCAAATACCACTCTTAAGACTTCAGGGCTGTTTTCGTTTTCCGCTTCCTCAAGTTCTGCGATAAGTAGTTCCTCCTGAAGGGAATCCCTGAGTCTTTCCAAAAGTTCATGTCTTTCGCCAAGTGTTTTCTCTATATCCATTACAGCCTCCATCTCTATGCTATATCCTTATATTTCTGACCTTAAAACCACTGCCGTACTTTAATCCGTTACCATATGCGGAACCTCTTATCTGCCGTTCATCTTCCTGGCAAGAGAATCCGCCCCGGGGATCTTCTTTTCCTCGTTATATGGCAGGCCAAAGCTCTTTATAAGCTGTATATAGGCGTTCCTCTCGTTTTCGTCCGTAGTTCTCTCACTCTCATCTCCGTACAGTTTTTTACAGATAAAGTCCGCATATTTTTTCCCGATGTAGTCGCAGGCAGACTCCACATCCGCAAATCCCGCCGAAGCTGCAAGAGTCCTTCTCATACGCCTCCTGAATCCCTTCATGTCATAGACCTTCTCACCTCGTGACTCCATCAGCAGCACGGCCTTTTTAACAAAATCGTCAAATGCGAAATAAGCGTCGAACATCCTCTTTCTTATCTTCTTCATATCGATGCCGAATACACTCACTACTCCTGATGCCAGGGTAAGCCCCATTCCCGTGAGGGAGATCACCGCTCCGAATACCGGGATAAAGAGACCTGCGAGGCTCATTCCGGATGCCACTGCATTAAAGCCTCCCATACCTGCCTTTTTGTGGCTCATGCTCTTTGAAACCTGAAGCATGTTCTTTTCAAGCTTGTCTTTCTTCGCATCTACAGTGCCACCCGCCTCCCGCTTTTTCTTTAAATAGGCAGATGCCTTGGAAGCATTGCGGCTGTCCAAAATACCTGACACGGTATTATATGTTTCAAGTCCTGTGCTGACACCGGATGTTACAGTCCCGGCGATCTTAAGGGCCGGGGAGACAGACACTGCCCCGTTCAGTACCGTATCTGTTGCGGATATGTACTGTTGTGTAGCCTCTACACCTTTCCATACGGTGGTGGTGGCACTGGCAGCGGAATTCAGAACCTTAACAATATTCGCTCCGATGTCTCCGGCATGCATTCCGGCAGAATTCTTTGAAAGGTTATATATACTGAGGACGGTGGTCATGAGGCTGCCTACGGCGCTCAAGCCCCCTGCCGTGATATTTCCACCAAAGAAGTTGGTGTTGGCGATCACACTGTCCTTAAGCTTCCACTCTCCGGCATCCAGAGAGGGGAACACCATTTCCACGCCCTTTTCTACATAGCCTGCACCATCCACAACCTTTGTCACTATGGTGCCTGCATTCTCTGCGACCTTTCCTCCGTATTTTGTGAGATACTTGGTGTTTTCCCCAAGCGCTCCCGCAGGACTGCTCTTCAGTGTGTATACCTTACTGTCAGCTTTTTCGCCCTTCTCGTTTATCTTCTCATATTTAGATGCTTCTCCCAGAGCTGTGTCTGCTGCGATCAGTTCCTTCAGGTCAGATGCTGCTTTCTGCCTTAAGTTTTCAAGCTCCTGATCGGGCTTTGCATCCTTCTTTCCCTTCTTTTTCAGGAATTCGGCAGCCTTATCCCTGTATGCCTTTGTACTTTTATACACCTCCCCCAGCATGTAGGTACGGTATGCCACTTTATCCTTTTTTATCTCTTCAATATCTGTCTTGCCCTTATTAAAGATGGGCACTGAACAGTCCTTGATAAGACTCTTGTATTCTCTGTTTACCTGGTTTGCCTCAGCAAGCTTATGCATAGCTACATACTGTCCGCTTAAATGGGATAGGATCTTAAAGCCGGAGGCTATCATCTGTTTCTTGAATTCATTAATATCCGGAACATAATCCGACTGGGAACTGTAAACATCATAGATCTCCGGACTCTTTCTCTTCTTTTTCTCGATGAGGTAATAGATAAAGAGCCTTTCTCTCCTGGTCTTTCGAAGAAGCGCCGATACAGCCTCCCCATGATGATTCCTTGTTCCAACGACCCATCCGGCCGCTCCTCTGTTGTTGTAGTTCCTTAGGAACCAGTGATCGATCTCGTCAATAGCCCTGAGCTGGTCGGTGCTGAGGCCGCTGTCCGTATCCTTTCTGTCCAGCTCCTTCTCCGCATCGCTCCTGCTGTCCATGGAAACCACATGAAGACGGGCAAGCTTTATAATAGGATCGTCAAGTCCCGTGCGAAGTCCCTCAAACCTTGCAGTGACTGCGTTCTGCACCTTGTAATAAGCGGCAACACTTATGATCTCATCAATTTCCTTCGGACGGTTCTTTAGGGCATGGGTTGCCTTATAGATCTCTATATAACGCTCATAGGAAGCAAAGAGCATGGCCTTATCCCTGACATTTATCCGGTCGCATCCCTCACGTGCAGCCAGATGAACCTTCCACTTCTCGTAATTTTTATAGAGTTCCCTAAGCTTCTCACCGGAAACCTTCACCTCTTTATCGGTCACTCCATCCGGAAGCCTGTTATCGGTTACGTTTCCAAAGCCCTTCCCTCCGGTCTTACGGTCAACCTTGTCATAAAACTCGTTTACCAGCTTTCGGATGCTGTCGCAGCCTCCTCTTCGTTTCTGTCCCTTATCCGTATACTGATGACCTCTGTGAAGATCGTAATATGCATTGGCTGATTCAGAAAGGGAAGTGATGGCTTCCATGAGTTCGGTGGAACGAAGGAGGCTTATGTCGCCGGCATTTTTCACAAGGTTCCTTACTCTCAAAAAAGCGGAACGCATCCTGTTATAGTTCACCGACTCATTCTTATCAGACTTATAGTCCGTATTAAGATCGTTAAGGATAGTGTCCAGGATTCCCCGGCTTTTGAAGATCTCTGTGAAAAGTGTCTTTACAGAAAGGTCAAACTGCTCTACGGCCTCTCTTTCCGCCTCTTTTTTCTCTGCCTCTATACGCTTTAGTTTCTCTTCCTTATCATAGATATCGGCCTCATCCTTGGCTTCATCGATGGTTTTTTTCTCAACCGACAGATTCTGAACCGGTATGTAAGTCGTCTGACTCACATCATCGATGCCGTCTGCATCACCCTCAATCTTTTTTGCTACAGTAATACCCTTTGTAAGGGTAACCGATGAGCAGTATTCGTCAAAGGACTCTTCCTTGAGCTTTAGCTCTGTACCGTTATCGCCGCCCTCCAGATTCGGGTGCTCCTTCTTCAGGTCCTCCAAACTCTTCTTTTCAGAAAGCCAGCATACCTCCGTAGCTCTTCCGCGCTGTATAAATACATCCAGCTTGACGGTCTTGGATTTCCCGGCGAAATCGTAAGGATCACAGATCGTGAGTTCATCACCATTGATACCGGTAACCGCCACATAGTGTGCGTTTTCATTCGCTGCCACCAGAACTCCCGCCACGCTTCCTCCTTTTATGATCTCTGCAATCTTGTCGGCAAACATGACTTTGTAATTATTAAGCTTAATATTCTCTGTTTTAAGCTCCTCGGAAGTATACTGTTTATCCTTATCCAGGTTCGTGACATTCATCATGAATCTGTTCATTACCACATCATTGATATTCTCTTCAGAGAGCTTGTCAATGATAAAGTCGCTCATTTCAAAGATGCCTCCGAATCCCGTCTTTTTGTGACCGGCAAAGCTGTCGATCTCCCGAACCATATCGTTATACATCCCCCGGGTTATCCCGGGCTTATTATTGGGATCATACTTCTTGAGCGCAGGCCTGAAATTTCTCATGTCTTTCTGGGTATACCGTCTCATGACGCTCTTATACCCTTTCTTTTTGGAAATGAAATGATTCAGCATTGCAGTTCCCACACAACAGAAGCAGTTATTGGGTCCCTGTTTTTCAAAGGAGCTGTCCAATCCCTTGATCTCTGCCTCGTGTACAGTAAAGGGCAGCTCTTTAGCAGCCTTCTGCTTTATTTTCTTCTCAGCACTCTGCTCTGCTTTCTTCTCTGCTTTCTTCTCTTCCTTCTTCTCTTCGGCTGCTTCTGCCTTTTCTGCTGCAGCTTCCTTTACTTCTTCCTTCTTCTCTTCGACCGCTTCCGCCTTCTCTTCTGCAGCCTCTTTCTTCTCTACAACAGGCTCCGGCCCTTTGGGAGCATGCACAGGTATGCCGAGAAGAGCTCTTACCTTCTCTTCGGATCCAAGATAAAGCTCTTTCTTCATATATGCAGGCATGAAAGTATCCAGGTTATCAACCCCCACGTATTTCCTCAGCTTCTCTGCCATAGCGGCGATTTCCCTGCTGCGTTTTTCGGTATGAAAGCCCCCCTTATCCTTTTCAAGCTGGTATGACAGCCTGATCAGATCGTGAAGGTATTCCTTTCTCGTGGAATTTATGAAACTGTCCTTCATGGCACAGAGCGAGTTGACGTAGTTGATCATGCCGGATCTCTTGGCTTTCAGGCACTTCTCCTTTTTCTTCAGGTACTCATCCTTCTGCTTTTTAGTATCCTGAGGCA
This sequence comes from uncultured Lachnospiraceae bacterium, assembly GCA_902779445.1. Classification (GTDB taxonomy): domain Bacteria; phylum Bacillota; class Clostridia; order Lachnospirales; family Lachnospiraceae; genus NK4A144. The sequence goes on along the minus strand of CACZBM010000022.1, from coordinate 22,634 downwards.
TTTTGTCCAGCTTTTCTTTTTCCTCCCGGGCTTTCTGAAGCTCCTTCGGGGTTTCAAGAGAGGCAAACAGCTTCCTAAGTCTCTCCTGTTCGGGAGATTCCTTCGGCACTTTCTCTACACCCTTTTTATCAGCGGCAGCATGCTCCTTCTGTTTTCTCTCCATGTAGCCTTCAAACCAGGCATTTACCGCTTTCCTTACAATCTCGTGACGGCTTTCTTGGGTGGATACTCCTGAAAGCATGGTTTTAGCATAGGCGTCATACTCCTCGACACTTCTGATCTTTATCAGATTATTCCTGTCATCGGCAATATAAACACCCTCATCCAGTTCATTTAAGCCTGTGGAGCGGAAGGCTTCAACCTGTCCGTTTTTTTCGGCAAAATACGTGCCTCTGGTGGTTTTTCCTTGTGTCTCGTCTGTTTTGCTGAGATTTACGCTGTGGTTTGCAGCCGTAAGGATGATCCTCTTTGCATTCTTCACATATTGGGGCGTGAACATCATCGGGTACTGGGTATGCATGGAGTAGACCACCGTAGTCTCGGCATCCTCCCCCAGAGACATATAACGTGAGCTTGTCTTTGCATTTTTCCCTTGAGGAGCATGATCTATCTTTGCGTTATATCCGAAATTCTCATAACCTCCTGCAACGGGATCGTACTGGATAAGCTGGAACTTCACCAGATGCTTAAGATCAGGATAGGTATCGCACACCCACTTTTTCAGGCGCATGGCTCCAAGACCGGAGGCAACGGCGCCCCGGCTGTGACCCTGGATTATGATATTAATGGGCTTTTGCTGTTTAAGGACTTCTTCATCAAGCCATCCCAAACTGTCCAGCTTATGTTTAAGAGTCGATTTCCCAAGCTCCAGAATGTACTCTTCCAGATTGTCCTCCGAATACTTTCCGGTATTTGTCACATTGGGTCCTCTGAGATAGAACCTGGTCTTCTTTGCGCCTTCGGAGTTCACGCTTTCCTTTTTCCGGATGTGATTCATCTTCTTGCCCAGTATGTTTTTATCTATCTTTTGACCGTAGGTCTGTTCAATTTTCTTATTCTGTTCTTTATTCCCCTCATTATACTGTTCGATCTTTTTTTCTGACTTAACGAATTTTGTCCAGGTCAGGATCTTATTTTTGTTATACCAACCCGCCTTTTTTTCTTCCTTATAATCCAAGGCCCTCTCACCATTAGCAAAGCCCTTTTGAGGAAGACTGTAATTCAGGTAGCCGGAACCCGCCATATTGAATTCGAGAACATCTTCTCCCTCCAGAGCCAGCCTGGATCCAACCGAATGATGGAGGGCAATGCTTGTCTCATCAGGTTCTCCCTCCGACCGTATATTCAGGTTATCAAATGCTGCGTATCGCTCGCGTCCCAGGTTTTTTATAACAGCTTCCCTGACATTACGCCGTAAATAGTTCTCAGCACTGTTATTGCTGATCCTTCCCACCTCGATATTGTATTGGGTCTCATCCATACGCCGGATAACGTAGCGGTCGTTCTCCAGGCGCTTCTGCTGCTCTTCACTGACCTTAATCGGGGCCATTACCTTTTCTTTATTCTTCTCGGTATTACACATAGTCGTCTCCTTAACCTGTCCCCAGCCTTAGAAAAAAAATCCTCTTCTCACACGGACCGGTTCTTTATCCGGAAACAGATGTACCGCGAGTTTCCTGCTCCTTTCTATACCAAGTGAGAACCTGACACATGCATCCTCAGGATAGTTAAGATAATAATATCCTGCGCAATAGCGTAACAGCATCAAAAGCTCCTTTGCCCCCCTCGGGGTAAGTGTCCCGAGCATGACCATATGGAGATCTCCGTTTGACAGTCTCTCGAATAAAGCAATGGAGCTGACTTCACCTCCGTGTACAACCGCATAACTCATGTCTCCCGCATAATCATCCCTGTTTTCCGGGAGTCTGTCATAGTACCCGGACTTTTCTTCAGCCTTCATCTCCCGTATCACCTTAGTGAACTCTTCATCAGAAAGATCAGAGATCGATATGAGATCCACCGGCCTGTCCGGCCCTGATGCCAGTCTCAGAGCCTGCTCTTTGTTCTCGGGGCTGACCTCCCTGCGACAGTCCTCTTTATTAATTGTCATTTCCAGTAGCTCTGTAACTTCAAATGAAAAGCCCCATGAGGCGAAAAAGTCTTCAGCAAGGTCATATTCGCTTCCAAGAGGGATGTCACAGATTATCCCCTCTGCCGGGTTGTCCTCCAGTATTTCGGAAAGCTCCTGCATGAGCTCGTTTGCAAGTCCCTCCATCCTGTGATTTTCAGCGACGTAAAGCCAATGGATCTCGATCATTGTGGACCTTTCATCTCCGTAGCTCACGCCCTCTTCTGAAGAAAACAGCAGTACTCCGGCAGCTGTTTTTTCATCGGACTCTTCCGATGCAGCTTCCTCTGTCTCCGCCAGTGCGCCAAGACAGAACCATTCTCCGCTTTTTACCCTCTCCTTCATATCCTCGGGAATAAGCGGCAAAAAAGCATCCATTTTCTTCTCTCTTACCCAGATCACCATATGTTTTCCCAGCCTTTCTTAAATCACTTAAGGGTATAGATAATCCTTTACAGACGACACTTCGGCTCCAATGTTTCCCCCCATTGATTTTTTTACAGATTTATTATATCATTCTCTTTGTGCAAAAGGCACACACAATTCTTATCATAATCAATATTTATATATGCTATTTATGAGTTAGGGAGGGAAAAATGAAAGAAACATTTGTACTTCAGTTTGGCGGAAAAGACACAAACAGCTCTGATCTCAAGGCTATCGCAAAGAAGATCTATACCGACGCCGGACACAAGGCTTCAGAGATCAAGAAGCTGGATCTCTATGTTCAGCCTGAAGTCAACAAAGTGTATTTTGTTGTTAACAGCGATTCAGCTGCTGAGTTCAAAGGTGACTTTGATTTCTGAACACATCCGGAACATCTGACCGCAAAAAAAGGAACTGCATTCCGCAGTTCCTTTTTAATGTCCTGATCGAATCTTTTTACTCTTCAGTAATATTTACCAGTCTGTCGATCTCCTTAACCAGATTTCCGATCTCCGGCTTACTGAGCTGGGCATCCGCGCCGAGCTGTTCACCCTTCTTTCTCATTTCGTCATTAACAAGGGATGAGAAAATAACAACCGGTATCTTTCTGGTCTTATCTCCGTCTTTAATAAGCTTTGTAAGCCTGTGTCCGTCCATGATAGGCATCTCGATATCAGTAATGACCAGTCCGACATTCTGGGCAAGAGTACCCTCAGCAACACACTTCTCGATATAATTCCAGGCATCCTGTCCGTTTTCAAAGTCTGTAAGATTATTATATCCGGCTTTCTTCAGCGAATCTGAAATAAGCTTATGGAGAAGTACGGAATCCTCAGCCATAACAATAGGAACATCGCTTCTTCCGCGCTCTCCAAGTTCATCGATATCAGCAACCTTAAGTCCTGTTTCAGGGCTGATGTCTGTAACTATCTTCTCGAAGTCAAGGATAATGACCAGTCTGTCATCAAACTTCACTATACCTGTGGAAACGCCTGCTTCTATTGTATTAACAGTTGCATCAGGCTTGATGATGGCTGTCCATGATACTCTGTGAATACCAACCACTGAATCAACATGGAAAGCAATGTCCAGTTTATTAAAGTTTGTGATGATGAAAAGACCTTTGTCTTCCTGATCTCCTCTCTGGAGACAGTTCTTTAAGTTTATCGCCGTGATCATCTTATCACGAGGCATAAATATTCCTTCAATGCTGGGATGCGCATTAGGAACCGGAGTAACTGCCTGATAAGGAATTATCTCGGTTATCTTAGCGACGTTAATACCATATGAATCTGTTCCAAGCTTGAACTCGAGGATCTCCAGTTCGTTGGTACCATTTTCCAGAAGAATTTTTGTTTCCATAAAAACGCACCTCTCACATGATAAACAGTTTTACAACATTATGCTGCATGGAGTAATTATATCATAGATTTATAAAAAATACACAAAAAAATCTCAATAATCGTAAGGTATTTTTACAGACGCAATATATACCTTCATCATTCAGCTTCTGTATCGTCTGTCTCAGCTGTTTCTTCGGAATCTGACGCAGCTTCTGCTGCCGGGGTCATCTTCTCCAGCAGTATCTCTGTATTTCCTTCTTCTCCTTTGATAAGCAGCGTTAAATCCGAAAGTTCTGCAGCTTTCTCATTGCTGATCTCTGCCGCAAGCACTGCTCTCGTGCTCTCTCCCGCTGCAAGCGGAAGCGAAAGGGTTGTGAGATCATCGAGAAGCAGGGTTGTGAGGAAACTCTGTATCTTTCCTCCCGACGAGAAGCGGAATCTGGGCTGGAGTGCGAGAATATTGCATTCAGCATCCTCTGCCCCCGTATTTGTCACATCAAAGTAGAGTATAAGGAGTTTATCATTTGCCGTAGCAGGTTCTATGGAGAATACCATTTGGTTTCCGCTCTCAGACTGTTCCGGATAGGACTCTAAAATATCGTGTCCGAGATATGAGATGGAAAATCCTTCAAGTCCGATAATTGATGCTATGTCAGCATTTTCAACCTTTATCGGACCGTTCTCGTCCTCCTCTTCATCCGATGGACTTGAAGAGCTGTCTGCCGGGCTCGTTTTTGGTTTTTCTGCTTCTGATGTAGCCTCTTCCTTCAATTTCTCTATCTCATCTACGAGGCTTGGATCATCCTTAACTACTATGTCCCGGAGATCCGTCTTGGTAAGATTCTTTAACGAACCCTTAACGGCTGAATTATGATCGCTCAAAACATTGGTGGAATAATTCACTATCTGCTTTGATTCATCTTCGGACAGATCCACAAAACCTCCGCCGCATCCGGTCAGAAGGATGAAGCTTAATATAAAGGCAAGTGCCTTCTTTATGTGATCTATTCTTTTACCGGCCAATTCTGTTACTCCTCCGCTTCATATGTATCCTTACAGTCCAGTTCAAACCAGAAAGACACACCGTTATCGTGATTTTCTGCGCCACAACCTCTGTGGAGCGCATCCATTATAGCCTTTACTATTGAGAGACCTACACCGGACCCCCCGTATTCCCGCGTTCTAGCCTTATCCACCTTATAGAACTTCTCAAAAAGATGGGGCAGTGCATCCTCCGGAATGGGTTCTCCTGTATTAAATACCGATATCCTTAAAATATCGCTTTTTCTTTCAATGCCTATCTCTATGTATTTTCCGCTTCCGTCCGATGACTCACTGCAGTAGTGGATGGCATTGCTCAGATAATTCGATATCACCTCTTCAGTCTTGAACTCATCAGACCATACATATACGGGTTTGTCAATATCGAATATCATTCTGATATCATTCTGCTTTATCGGAAGCTCGTTTGCTTCTACGCATCCCCGAATGAGTTCCGTGATGTCAAATCTCTTTAGGTCTATCTTATCACCGCCGAATTCCAGCTCGTTTAATGTCATAAGATCCTTAACGAGCTTATTCATCTTTTCGGCTTCATCCATTATAACATCACAGTAGTAATCCCGGCTTTCTTTATCATCAGCTATGTCATCCTTTAATCCTTCCGCATAACCCTGTACAAGAGCTATGGGAGTCTTCAGCTCATGAGCCACATTTGAAAGGAATTCAAGCCTCATGCTGTTTTGCTTTTCTTTTTTCTCTATATCCCTCTTTAACTCATTATTGGAGGTTTTGAGCTCGGAAATCGTCTTTTCAAGGGTCTCCGAGAGTTCGTTCATGTGTTCACCCAGAACGCCGATCTCATTATTTCCTCCGCTCCTGTACTTCGCATCAAAGTCCAGGGCTGACATCTTTTCCGAAAGTTCTGCCAGCTCTTCTATGGGCTTTGTGATCTTCCCGGTAACGAGCCATATGATGACCGCACATACGATCATCATCACAAATCCCACGTATCCCAGGAATCTGTTAGAAACAGAAGCGCTTTCCCGCATGGAGCTTAAGGGAGTACGCATAATGATGATATCCCCTGTACTTAAGTTCCCCCATAATTCCAGATAGTCGAGCTCAACCCTGGGATCCCTTGAAGTACATATCTCATAAAGATCATTCTTGAATAATATATGCGTCTTATTCTTATCCTTATCCGCATCGAAAACATGATCAAAAAGCCTTACTATCAGTATGTCATTTTCGCCGGTGGTGGAATAGACTGTTTTCAGTCCGGAAGTGACTATAGCAGCATTCAACCCCGATGCGGAACATATCTGGAAAAAGGTCTGCTTAAACTCTTCTGTCTCGGTATCACCGTTTACAGCGAGCTCATTTACCTTGTCATAGGTTTTTATCAGTCGTTCCTGTTTGTCCCCTATATAATATTTCGGCAAAAGAAGAGTATTTATTACCCAGTATCCGATAATAGTCAGTACCATTACTATGATAAAGATCACAGCGAATTCAGTTCTTATGGAGTTTTTGATACTGAATCTTTTTTTCTTTTCCATGGATCTAAATATTAAAAATCTGAATACATCTATCCAGGATCCCATTCATAAATGAAAGGGCTATCCCGTAATTTGTGATCGCTACCCCCTGTTCACAGGCTCTTCTGTACCTGTTAACAGCCTCTGTTTTATTTAACATACAGGCTCCGCAGTGAATTATCAGGCTGTATGCCGAAAGGTCCTTGGGAAATTCCGTACCGGAGCTAAGATCGAAATTGATCTCGTGACCCGTGTATTTTTTCAGGAGAGCCGGTATCTTAACGGATCCTATATCTCCGCACTGTCTGTGATGGGTGCATCCCTCACTTATGAGCACTCTGTCCCCGTCCTGCAAACTGTCTATAGCCTTCACTCCTTTAAGAGCCGGCTCAAAATTTCCTTTATATCTCGCCATAAGTATGGAAAAAGAAGTGAGCGGAATATCTTCCGGAACGATCTCATCCACTTTCTTAAAGACCTGTGAGTCTGTAATGACCATCCTAGGCTCAGCTTTAACCGAATCCAGTGCCTCCTTTAATTCACTGTCCCTGCAGACAATGGGAATAGCACCATTATCAAGAGCATCCCTTATAACCTGCTGCTGTGGAAGGATGAGCCTTCCCTTGGGAGCGGCTTTATCTATCGGAACCACTAATACTATCCTGTCACCTTCAGAAACAAGATCTCCGATAAGGGGTCTTTCTCTTCCGGCATCCTTCATTAGTTCCGCAGTCCTTATCTTTAATTCTTCGATCCCTTTTTTCTGCGCAGCACTTACATAGAGGATATTATCCTCTTCGCCTTTTATATCGGATTTAACCGGGATTTCATCATTACTTAAGAGATCGGTCTTGTTAAAGACGATCAGATATGGAATTTCTCTTTCTTTGATCTTCTGAAGGATATCCCTGTCGTACTGGTCAACGCCTGTATCCGAAGCGATCACCAGTATAGCTATATCACTTTTTTCAAGGACATCAAACCCTCTTTCCGCTCTGAGGCTCCCGAGATCCCCGGTATCATCAATACCCGGAGTATCGATAATGGTTACAGGCCCCAGCGGTAAAAGCTCCATACTCTTTCTCACCGGATCTGTGGTAGTGCCCGGTGTATCTGAGACTATGGACAGATCCTGTCCGGTAAATAAATTTACTATAGATGATTTTCCGGCATTCCTGCAGCCGAAAAATGAAATGTGCACTCTTTCCCCCGAGGGGACACTGTTTAAATCAGACATTTTATCCCTCGAAATTCATGCGAACTTTATCTTTGATAACACCGCGTCTCTTATCGGGATGCTTCTGGTAAAACTTCTCTTTATCGGCATACATGCGTTCGTCAGCCTGCCGGAGAGCACTGCGGATCTCTTTTTCGTCCGATACCACACTGCATCCGACTGCAAATATAACCTTATCGTATTTGCGGGATACCTGCCTTAACCTCTCGACTTTCTCATTAAGTTCATCTTCTGTAATGTCCTTTATGATGATGGAGAATTCATCTCCACCGGCTCTGAAGATACACTCATCGTCAAAGACTTCCCTTAAAGCTAAAGCCGCATCCTTTAAGAGTTTGTCACCGGCAGGGTGTCCTTCTGCATCATTGACATTCTTAAGTCCGTTAAGGTCCGCAAAAGCCACGCCCACGGAAACGCCTTCATCTTCTCCCTTGCAGAGTTCATCTACGAGGTTATTCATCTCATTACGGTTATTGACTCCGGTCAGCATATCCCTGGAGCTTAAGATCTTCAGCCTGTCAAGGAGAAGGTAATTGGCGATCTCGGATGCCAGGATAAAGGTTGTGAGTTCAAGGGTTTCCTTGATCTTAGTGGCATTTTCCGGATTAAAATTGACAACCCAGATATATCCTAAAAGAGTTTCCCTTGATTTTAACGGGAAAAGAACGATGTTTTCGGCACCTGCCGAAGTAACGGATTCGTACCAGACAGGATTTCTCGCTTTTATCACGTCCATATCTGCTTCGTTCTTGGCTATGATACAGTTACTCCCCGCTATGGTATCCTCCCAGGTCTCGGCAATATCATAAAATCCGTCATCGGCATATCTCTCCATGGAGTATAGCTTTGACCCCGGTGCAAATGCTTCGCAGAGTACTTCGCATTTCCTTTCAATATCATCCATGAGAAGGATACAGCAGTGCTCAGCTTCACATAGATCGCGGATATCCTTGATGACGTCTTTCATAGTATTATTGAAATCCGTTGTTCCCCTGAGCTTGATTGTAGTCTCAAGTACTGACGCAGCCGTATCGGAGTCCACGTTTGAGAGCTTGGCAGTGTCAGCCTTGGCATTGATCTCCATAGTATATGTGCAGTAGCAGATATTGCCGTCTTCCTCAGAAAGAGGGAGAAATGTCATATTGAACCAGACATCGAACCTGTCAGGGTGCACATAGGAGTGAAGGCACTTCTTCTCTACCGCAGCGCGATAGCAGAAATCCTCGAAATTCAGATCCCTCGGAAGATAATCGGTGTATTCACTGTTAGGGATAAATTTATCCTTCAGCATGGTAATACCTTGCTGGGGTTTTTCAATAGAATCTATATATGCCCTGTTTCCTGCAACGAGCCTCAATTTCCCGTGGTTTCCGCCTTCAAGCTTCTCTACGGAGATAACACAGGTCATAGCGTGCATACTGTCTGCAACCTTTTGAAAATCCATAGCACCTCCCGGGGTGATATTTCACCTTCTCACGTTTTGTTGAGTGCGATAAACTTTTCACGAACGGACGAAAACCTCTCGTCCAGCATTCCAAAATCCTTTTCCTTGTAGTTCCATAAGGCATGTCCTATCCCATACCTGCCGAACGCGTCATGAATGTCCTTTATCCAACGCAGTCTGTCTTCCCCCTCAGCAAGATCTATAGCTCCGTACTCTCCGCAGTAAAGAGGTACATTATCATCTTCCGCTTTTTTTATGGCCGGAGCGAAAATATCATCGAAAAAGCTCTCTCCGATCTCCCCGATCCCCTCTGTAAATACAGCGCCTCCAACGTCAGCTTCAACACTGTTGCTGGCATCGCGGTATTCCTTCAGGGTCCTGGGATATCCTATGCGGAAGTCCTGCGGCATCTTATCCATCCAGTATGCCCCCTGATGAGTAAATATAATGGGCTCATAGCAGTGGAAATTGTAAACGATCCTGTCATCAAGCGGAAAGTCCAGCAGCGGCACACTTAAAACACTGTTATACCGAACTCCTCCTATAACGATGAAGCTGTCGGGAACAATAGTGCGCATCATCTTCACATACTTCGCTGCTATCCCATTCCAGGCATCCGACACTTCTTCAAGAGCCACTTCATTTAAGGGTTCAAATGCCACCTGTTCCTGATGATCCTTAAATCTAACGGCGATCTCTCTCCAGAGGTTCATGAACCTTTCCTGCAGTTTGCCGTCATAGAAGAACTTTTTCCGGTCCATATCCTTTTTAAGAGGATCAAAGGAATAGCCGAAGCATTCATGGAGATCGATGAGCATATTTAATCCATATTCTTCACACCATTCCCTGCAGTTTTCAAGATAGGCAAATCCCTCTTCTTTAGGTACTCCCTCCTCGTCCTCCAGGACTATGTAATCTACAGGAACGCGGACATGGTCAAATCCGAATCCTGCAATATCCGCTATGTCTTTTTTTGTGATAAAGCTGTCAAAATGTTCCGTATCGTAACGTTCAAACTGAGAGATCCATCCTCCCAGATTCACGCCATTGTAAAATCCTTTTACAGTTCTCAAACTCTTCCCCCATTCACTTTAAGTCACTTGCTGATATAAAGCCATAGGCGCTTTCCGCATTTTCTATGGCGCGGGTGATAGCTTCACTCATCACCTCAGCTGCAAGAGTCCCCACAAGATCCTGATCAGCGCTCACTTCTCCGACAGAAAGAGCATAAATACTGTCGCCGTCAGCAGATGTATGTACAGGACGGATCGATCTTGCAAATCCGTTATGCGCCATTCCGGCGATCTTGCAGAGCTGTGACTTATTAAAAGCGGCATTTGTGATCACCGCACCTATAGTCGTATTATCCACAAATCTGTTCTCATGAACTTTTATACTCTCCTTCATAATGGAGAGGCTGTCCCTGAATCCCTTCCTGTCTTCGGTCAAGAGTCCGGCGATCTTCTTCCCGGTCTTATGGTCAAAGATATCTCCCAGGGAATTAACTGCAACGAGTGCCCCGATACGGAGTTCTCCGATCTCCATACAATAGCTTCCTATCCCTGACTTCATACAGGTTTCCATACCGCAGAGCTTACCTACAGTAGCGCCGCATCCTGCCCCGAAATTACCGTCTTTATAATTAGGAGACTCCATAGCTGCCTTTGCAGCTTCATAACCCATGGCAGGGTCAGGACGTACAGTCATATCTCCAACTGTCAGGTCAAAAATATCCGACTGGACCACGAGCGGGACCTTGGTAACACCCACATCAAATCCGATATCTTTCTCTTCAAGGTAAGCCATGACTCCGTTTGCCGCACCGAGTCCGAAGGCACTTCCGCCTCCCAGTACAACAGCGTGAACAACGTTTGCCGCCGTAAGAGGATCCAGTAATCCACTGTCTCTGGATGCCGGACCGCCTCCTCTGATATCCAGGCCTGCACACATGCCTTCTTCACTGATAAGCACTGTGCATCCGGTACCCGCAGATGCGTTTTCTGCCTGTCCGATACGTATTTTGCCTACTTCGGTGATCGGGATCTCCCGTTCCATATTTAGTGTGACCTCCTTATGACTCAATGACCTGTTTTAACGAATTCTCCACTCCGTCTATAAGTGACTGCATCGTACTGATCGAAGAGGCTGTGGACTCAGAAGATTCAACGAGACTCTTTGCCCGCTCATTAACGCCATCTACGATATCCGAAAGCTTCTCTGTCTCCAGAATGAGCTTATTTATGGTCTCCTTGATGTCATTATTGTTCTTATTGCTGTCATCGGCTGTGGTCTTCGAATTATCTGCGAGATTCTTTATCTCTTCAGCCACAACCGCAAAACCTCTTCCTGCTTCGCCGGCACGTGCGGCCTCTATTGACGCATTGAGAGCCAGGAGATTTGTCTGGCTTGAAATAGCTATGACATCCGCATTATTTGCTTCCAGCTTTTCAAGATATCCCTCGATATTTGAGAGTACTTCCTTTAAGTTCTTTGCAAAACTATCAACATCCGTCATTGCCTCGGAGATTCCGTTTGTCTGACGGGCATTTTCCGCACTTGCCTTTTCAATCTGCTCGATAGAGTCCACAAGATTTCCAAAGTTTTCGGTAATGCCTTCTCCAAGAGATGCCTTCTTTGCATCCATCTCATCCCGTGCATGCTGAACTTCATCTGCCAAAGTCATAGCCTTGTCTTTTTCTTCATAAGCACGGTCTTTGATATAGTGAACACAGTTGTGATGGTGACTGAAACCGTTATATATCGCTATAGCCATATCCCTGCAGGAATCATATCCGCAGCATCCGCAGTCGATCTTCCTCTTTTCGTGATCGTCCTTTTTAAGCTTATGGTAAACAGCCTCAAGCTCGGCATCCGTAGGTATCCGGTATGCACATTCTTTGCTTCTGTCTGTATATTTTCTTACGAAATCATCCAGATTCAGATCTGCAAACTGTTTATTCAGGGCCTCGATCCTCTTCTTCGGGGGAATAGTACGGCTCCACGCAGACTTTTTATTATTATTCTTACTGTCTGATCGGATCTTCTGAATACTCATAAATACGTCTTCATCCAGAGTCTTTCTGTTATCAACACCCGTGCCGTAAAGACATCCGTTGGTACAGTTAAGCGCATCCACAAAAAGATATGGTGTTCTGCCGTTCTTTATACGGTCTTTATTCCGCTTTAAATAATCATACATATGATGCTCGCCTTCCATCTGACGGACGAGGGCATCTTCACCGAGAAGCCAGTATACATTTTCCTTCAGACCGCCGGGCATGGGATATATAGAGCCCAGGCCATATTCGATCTCATCTTCATAGGTACCTGCTCCACTGGCAGGATTATCCTTAAGATAAGCAACCAGCCTTGAAAATGTCAGGTTATATGAAACATACCCCCGGTTATTCGGATCATCGATCTCATTCTTCTTCGCTATGCAGGGACTGATGAACGCCAGCTTATCGCTTACTTTGAGATATTTTTTAACATAGATAGCCGCACACATCATCGGGCTCTGTACAGGCATGAGCTTAGGGAGAAGCTCAGGAAGATAACGTTCAATATAACCAACCACCGCCGGGCAGGGCTGGGATATACTGCCGTAATAATTTCTCTCTGTGATATATTTGATATATCCCCAGGTCGTTATGTCTGCGCCAAATGACACGCTGATAAAGCGGTTAACACCGAGCTTTTTTAACATACCCAGGTATTTACTGTATTCATGAGGATAGTTGGCTAAAAATGCAGGCGCTATAAGTACGGATATCTTCTCTCCCTTCTTCAGGTCAGAGAAGAACTTCTCCACATCATCCACGTACTCTCTTGCACCATGTTCGCAGGCATCAATGCAGGCACCGCAGGCAATGCACTTATTGGGATCGACTTCGATCACATTCCCTCTGTCCTTTTCAACAGCAATGTTGGCGCCTGTGCAGCTGCACGCTCTGATACAACGGTTGCAACCGATACAATTATCGTTAGTTTTTACCAAGCTCATACCTTTCCTCCTCATAAGACTATAGTAAATACTTGCTTTTATCAGTATTCCGTTATAAATTGACTATTACATGATTTTACCAAAAATCAATGAAATGCGCTAGTCAATTATACGTTTGAATACTATTTGGATATACTTTACACTGTTTCCTGATCCCTCCATCCCTTTCCGGGTGATCTGTCTTCTTATAGGGATCGTGGTAATATGCTTCGGTTCTGCCCTGTATATGACGGCAGATCTCGGGGTATCCACCTATGATGCGGTGGCGATCGTCATGTCTTCAAAATGGAAATCTCAGACGCTAATTTAAATTAATACTAAACTCTGACTTGACAAAAAATAAACGGCCGTTTACAATCTCAGTAAACGATCGTTTATTTTTTATGTTCTATCGGAGGTGAAATTTGAAAACAACAAAGGAAGAAATACTTCTCACATCCTTAAAGCTCTTTGCAGAGGGAGGATTTGATGCGGTATCCACAGGGATGATCGCTGAAAAGATCGGTATCACAAAGGGCGCTCTGTACAGACACTATAAGAATAAGCAGGAAATATTCGACAGTATTGTGCAGCGAATGTTTGAAAAGGATGCGGAAAGAGCCCGGGAAGATTCGGTCCCCGAAGAGGAATACGCAAAAGATCCTGAAAAGTTTGAAAAACCCGGTTTCAGGGAATTCTGTGATTATGTTGTTAACCAGTTTGATTTCTGGACCGAAGATGAATTCGCCTCCTGTTTCAGGAAGATGATCACTCTGGAGCAGTATAAGAGTCCGGAAAAGATGAAGCTTTATCAGGATGTGATCGGAGTGGGCCCGGTAAAATATTCCGCCGACATTTTTTCTGAAATGATCAAAAACAAACAGCTGAATAAAGCCGCAAAAGATATGGGAGCGTGGAGGCTCTCTCTGGAGTTTTTCGCACCACTTAAGCTTCTCATAGAGCTTGCCGATGGCGGTGAGGACCACGATAAACTAAAAAAAGACCTGAAGGAGATCACTGATGGATTTGCAAAAAGATATTCTTCGTGAGATCAACAAACGTTCAAGGAGACAAAAAAATGAGTATTAATATCAGAAATGAAGAAGAAAAGGATTATAGGAATGTTGAAAACCTTATCCGGGAATCTTTCTGGAACGTATACCAGCCCGGATGTATGGAGCATTATGTCATGCACTGTTTCCGGAATGATCCGGCTTTTATCAAAGAACTGGATATGGTAATGGAAGAAGACGGAAAGCTTATAGGACACGCAATGTACTGCCATTCGGAAATAAAAGGAGATAACGGGAAAGCGATCCCCACCATCACCCTTGGACCCATCTGCATAACAAATGAGTTCAAGAGAATGGGTTATGGAAAGATTCTTTTGGATGCCACCATAGAAAAAGCAACGGAACTTGGTTTCGGTGCAGTAATAAACGAGGGAAATATTGATTTTTACGGCCAGTCCGGCTTTGTACAGGCTAAGCCCAAGGGTATCCGTTATGCGGATGATCCAGACGCAGATTATCTTCTCTGCCTGGAATTAAAGGAAGGCTATTTAAGTGAGGCCGCCGGAACATGGGCCGATCCGGAAGGATATTTTGTATGCCAGAGAGACCCTTCCGGATTCGAAGCTTTTGAGGCAACATTTCCGTACAAAGAAAAGCTGAAGCTTCCGGGACAGATTTTTTAGGGGACAGAACCATCCCCGTTGACTTCCAATGATTATGGCACTGATATCCAGTATGATTGTTGCTATATTTAATATGTCTGTACAGGACACTGTACTGAAAAAGGGCGTATGGCATTTTAAGAGAAATGGATCTTTCTCCCCTTTGATATACTGTTACTGCGATTTTGTCTGATCTCAGTATTTACCGGATTATTCTGTTTCGGGTTCTTTCCTTCTTTTACGAGAAGTGTATCGAGAGAGGTGTGTTTTACATAAACAGATTTACTCCGCGCCCTTCCACGGTCATGTTTTACCGTATTCTCTGCATGGTTAAGCGGCTGCCCGGTCTTTTCAAGATAAGCTTTCTCGACCAGGGCACTGATGGCGGCAAATCTGTCCTTTCTTGTCTTTTCTGCATTACGGGCCATTTTCTCCGCTCTCGTCGATCTTGCTGTCCCGAAGAATCCTTTGTATTTATCCAGGGGCTTAAGATCCATACTTATATCAGAAACATTGACAAACAGCTTTCCGTCCTTATCCTTCTGGATATTTGCGATGGAAAGCTGATGCCTGCCGCTTGTGGCAAGCATAGCGATATCAGCCTTCAGTTCATCATTATCCGAAGGTGTGATACCGTACTTATCCTTAAGGACATCCCTTATCGGCTTCCCGTCACAGTATATACAATCGGGCAGACCCGCTATTCCCATTTCTTTATATATTTTATCGCTAAAAACATCCCGGTCCATAAGCGGCTCTAATTCCTGCCAATAGTACCTGAGACCGGCAGAAATATCGTTCTTATCAAGTCCATTCTTCCGGTGTCTGTAGAGCTGCATTATGTCTTCGGGTTTATAGATATCACTCCCTTCATATTTTGTTTTTATACCGATCCTGATCTCATCCGCTTTACACCTGCAGTCCAGCATTTCATTCGTAAGAGGATTCATTTTGAATATCTCGCTTTTAGCTATCTGACCGAACAATGATCTGTTTCCTGCCTGTACTGCAAGCTTCTTTATACTCATTTTCTCCCAGAGAGGATCATTATCCGACAATATCCTTATATGCCCGCCTGAGATATCATCGCCTAACCTGGACTTTGCGGATTTATCAGTCAGATCTCCCTCACGAAGTATGTTTACTGCGATCTTACTCTGCAGCCTCTCTACTCTTTTCCAGGCTGCCTCCATTTCGTCTTCTTTTATGAGTCCTTTCATGGATTCCGCAAAGGAGTTCTTCTGCATTGACATTATCCGGTCGGCAGTAGATTTACGCATCACCAGCATATTGTCGGGCCCTGCCATATAGCGTCTCCCGAGATCTATCCCTTCAGGATCCATATTTCCAAAGGACATATCATTGTCTATCCCGACTATGCCATTGATCTTTTTACCTGCTTCATCATAGCGCACCATAATGTTCAGATCATGTCTGTCCGTTCCGCCGCAGATATAATCAAGTGCCTGTATATCAGATGCCTGCCGTATCACCTCGGCCTCATTAAAATCTATCTCATTCTGCATCCCGTTTTTTGATATTCTGCTTTTGAACTTATTCGTGTCCACAGCATTGGCATCCTCCATGAAGACACCATTAACAGTCTTTCCGTTTATCTCTGCGGTTGAAGTCGTGGCATAGGCGATGATATTACTCATGCCAAGCATATCAGCGGTACGTGATACGGCTACATTTCTTTTTTCAATATTCGCGCCTGTGTGCATATCGCCAAGAGTCTTATTTAATGCCGGCCCCTTCATATTTTCAACTGCATCAGTCAGGAAGTCGCTAAACGCCCTGAGAAAGTTCTCCTGCTGCATCGCGTAATTTGCAATGTTTTCAGGCACTCCGGCTTTTTTGAAAAAATCCTTTACTGCGGTCTCAGCATCCGTTAATAGTTTCTGCTTTGTGGCGTTTTTTGGTCTGTAGGAAACATATTTAAAGACAGTATCTCCAAGTGTACTAGTTCCGACTGCCTCAGCAAAAGCCTCTCTTCCCTGCTCGGTATCCAGAGCCGATAAGAGATCCTTTAGATCTGCAGGATAATCATCGTCCTCCGGCACATAATCGTGTAAATATCTGCTGATCTGGTCCGGCTGGTTTTCCACAGTGAAATAACCCTTCCGTCCATCAAGTTCGGCAGGTATCCTGGCACTCAATTCGGTACCGACTATCTTGGCTGTATTGAGGTTCTGTGCCTTAGTGCGCTGCAATCTCTTTTCGGGGTCAAATACATCCTCCAGAGTATATCCAAGCCCCGGATTATAATTAAAAAGAGCTTCGCTGCCGTCTTTTAAGAGCCCGGTGATCTCGGACATGAGCTCATTTCCGGGGTGAAGCGAATTATATTCATCGCAGATCGAAAGTACTCTGGCAAAGGACTGCCGCAGTACATCCAAAGTAGCGGCATCCGTGACAGGCTGACCCGTTTCTCTTTCCTGAGCGTACATTTCCTCAAGCATCTGGCTTAAGGAAGCTATCTCCACGTAGTGGTCAGACGCGCTCCGCACCTCTTCGCCATTTATTATCTCTGTGCGTGTTTCGCTTAAAGCAAGCTGTTTAACAAGTTCAAATAATCTCTTCATAAGCCTTCACCATTAGTTCAATATTTTCTATCCCGATTATATATACAGTTCAAAATTAAAAAAGAGCCTGTCATAGGTAAAAATAGATTCCTTAAGGACATAGGAGGGCCCGGGAATTTTGAAGAACCCGGTGCAAAGGAAGAGGATATACCGAAGCTCGTGGAAGCGCAAAATCAATAGGTTTTACCTATATTTAAGGGATATTTAACACGCCGTGAGCAAGAAATCCCCCACCTCTATAGGTGGTGGGATGAATTGCGATAAACACGGCGTTTTCTTGACCTTTGTATCCCGTAGTATTATAATCTAATTACAAATCAGTAGTAGGTGTTATAAAGGTCGAAATTACTGTGAAATTAGATAATAATAATCATTCGGTATTCATGTTACATTATCATCTTATCATGTGCGTCAAATACCGTAATAAAGTGATAGATGACAGAATCTCGAAACGCCTCAAAGAAATTTTTGAGAAAATAGCCCCTACGTATAACATTACGTTAGAGGAATGGAACCACGATATTGACCATGTGCATATTCTCTTTCGAGGGCAGCCAAATACGGAAATAAGCAAGTTTATCAATGCTTATAAATCTGCAAGCAGCAGGCTTATCAAAAAAGAATTTCCCCAAATACGCAAATCCCTTTGGAAAGAAATGTTCTGGTCACAGAGTTTTTGTCTGCTTACCACAGGCGGTGCTACCGTGGACATTATCAGAGAGTACATACAATCCCAGGGTAAGAAAGATGGCAAATAAGGCAGTCAGATACAGATTATATCCTACAACTGAACAGCGCATTATGTTTGCCAGGACCTTTGGCTGTTGCCGCAAGGTCTATAATCTCATGCTGTCCGATAAGATTGAAAGCTATAAGTCTACGGGTAAGTTCGCTGTAGTAACCCCTGCTAAATACAAGGCGAATTATCCATATCTGAAGGAAGTGGACAGTCTTGCTCTGGCGAATGCACAGCTCAACCTGCAAAGTGCCTTCAGAAACCGTTTCAGCAAATCCCGTAAAAAGAAAAACGGATTCCCTAAATTCAAATCTGCCAAGCACAGCCGTAAGTCATATACTACCAACAATCAGAAAGGTACAGTTGCGCTCACGGATAACTGCATAAAACTGCCAAAAATCGGTTCTGTAAAGGCTGTTATCCATCGTAAACCTGATGATAACTGGCTTGTCAAGTCTGCCACTGTATCACAGGAATCCGATGGGAAGTACTATGCATCTGTGCTCTTTGAATTTGAGAATCCTGCAAATAACTATATAGCAGATAAAACCAATGCCATCGGCCTGGATTATGCCTCTGACGGCTTATATGTAGATAACAACGGCAACACAGGCACTAACCACAAATATTACCGTGAGAGTCATGATAAACTTGCCAGGGCACAGCGCAGGCTGTCCCGTATGCAGGGTTCCAAGAAGCATTCTGTGAAGTCCAACAACTACATTAAGCAGCTCCGTAAAGTAAATAAAATCCATAGACATATCGCTAACCAGAGGTTAGACAATCTCCACAAAATATCCACTGAGATAGCCAATCAGTATGATGTTGTATGCGTAGAATCCCTGAACATGCGATCTATGGCCAATCACGGCTTTGGTAACGGCAAAGCCACACTTGATAATGGATATGGTATGTTTCTCAATATGCTTGAATACAAGCTGACTGATAGGAAAAAGTATCTTATCAAGGTAGACAAGTGGTTTCCGTCATCGCAAATTTGTCATTGTTGCGGAACGCTACACCCTGAGATGAAGGATCTCACAATCCGCACAATGAAATGTGATTGTGGACTTACAATAGGCCGTGACCAGAACGCTGCCATCAATATCCTACGGGAAGGACTCCGTATGCTGGACACTTCTTTCGAAGTAGCCTAAAACATAACATATAGTAGGGATGGAATAGCCCAAACTAAACGCCTGTGGACATTGTGTAAGACATTGAGTTGCGTATCATCGTAGCCAACGCAGTAGTGGTTGAAGCAGGAAGCTCCGACTTCTATAAGTCGGAGTAGTTCACTGAAGTGAACACATTTTTTCATAGATTGTTTCCTGTCACGCCTCAAACTTGTAGCGCATACCACGGATATTACATAGCCGTGGTCTGTTGTGATTTGATTTATCTGAGTGTTCCATCATGATCTGACTTAATCTTCCTTAAGTGGTTTTATTGCTCCTTAAAACCTGCGGTAGTTTTTGTGGTAGTATGGAAACAGATCACGTGAATGGTAGTTTTTCCATCCTTGACATGATTTCCACCAAAATGCTATACTTTACATGGTCAACTTGTGAAGGAATAAAGCTGGGTTCCCGAATGGGAGTAGGCGCTTTAGCGCTTAGAATCCTTTGCTCCTAGGGTTGACTTTTTTATTTTATTCTTTAAATCATCAAGTATTCTATCTGGAGCCTTTTTTAATTCATCATAAATAAAATCTATAGCCTGCTGCGAATAACTATATTGTGGCTGTGAAGAGATCTGATATGTGAAACACATTTTCTCATTTTCTTTTAACCCAAAATAAGTCAAAATATTCTGGAAATGATACTGATTTATCTGAGCTTCATTCCCATTAAAATACAGCTTTATGTTGTCACGATTTAATCTGCCATTCAATTCCTTAATACACTTCTTGGCATTGTATTTGTGGGTAAGATTAGGGTTCTTTAACTCTTTTAATATTCTGACACCTTCTTTGGCGTCTTTATCAATGTGATAGAACTCCGTAGCCTCTGTCTTATCTTTTGTCTGATAATGATAATGTTCCAATCTGATAGCAAAATTACTGTTATTTAACTCAATAAGAGGTTCTAGATCCTCCGATACAGATATAAGCCTCTCCGCCTTGTTTTCAAAGCCAAACGTCAATTCTTTCAACTCATTTGATATTTCTTTGCTTTCTACCCTCATCAGATTATCTTCAGCGTCTTCTTTTGATAGAAAGTTCATACTTCCGTACCAAACTATCTCATCATCAACAATAGTATAATGCTCACAGAATTTATCTACAAGCTGCACATAAAAACCCGCTCTCCGCATCTCTTCATGCAATTCCATCCAATAATCCGCTTTTCCATATCCATATGAATCCGGATACCATGTTACAACAGTAATTTTAACACCGGCTTCCTGCCTGTCACGAAGATTTCTGATAACAGCCCCGACTTTCGTCCCACTGATGGCAGGACTTGAAATAATGATGCTGCTTTCAGCCCCCTTCAGATCTCTCTCATATGTCTCCAGATAATTACCGGAATCAAATATGGCATTGGCCTTATGTTTGTCAGGATTTTCTTCTCCCGTAACCTCCTTTGCCGGATCTTGAACGCTCTACAAGCGGATCTATACCGTTCATCTCGCATATCCTTTGCAAAGCATTCACTTCGCCCTGCCATTTTTCGTCTGTATTGGCAAAACAATTTCCTCTGATCCCAGATCATGATTATCAAAATCAAATACAAGAAAACGGCAAGTTCCGTTTTTCATAAGCGGATACACTCCTATCACATCAGATCCGTCTGCCTTAACTCCTTTCAGATGACTGAGAATAGCTTCTATTTTGAGCTCAGTATACTTTTTATGCTTGCACTCCGAACACTTGATTTTATCTCCGGTTTTCCTGGGACATACATTCGTCCAAAAGTTATCGCATTGCGGATAATATCCCGCCTTACCTGTTTTTTTGCTGACACTTCGCTTAGCATATACATCAGTCCGGCCCCAGAATCTTGCATAAAAGCGGTTAGCCATATCCCTTGTGATATGCTTTGGGTGAATAATTCTGGCTCCCTGATCCTCCTCAAATGCAGTGCTTTCATTCCCATTCAAAAAAATGTCAAGTTCATCCTCAAAGGGAATATTGTGACGATTAAGCACATCACGAAGAAAGTGGTTCTCCCTTTGAAGAGCATTGATTCTTTTTTGAAGTCCGGTAATAGACTCTTTATCTTCCATAATCCCCGTTGGTTATCTAAAATCTTTTGGCTGCGAGATATTTTACCAAAAAAACAATGTTAGCGACAATGCTAGCTATTACAAGATCATTTATGCCTTTGATGCTCACATACAAAGTGTATTCTTTTTCATCAGATTTACTCACAAAAATCAGCTTCTTTGAAATTTACTTAAGATGCTGTTCCAAAAGCATTTCTGATATCAGATATTTTTCCAAGAAACGGTATTACCGACAACGACATCTTTCTAATACAAAATTATTTTTATCCATTGAACATATGTTCCCCTTTTGCTATAATCCCTTTATGGGTGCTGCCTGAACGGTAAGCGGTTCACCTTTCGCCGGATATTATCCGAGGTCATCTCTCAGGGGGTGATTTTATGAGAAATCTTAGAAAGGGTGCTTTAAGCACATAATGAGGATTGCCATTATCGTGGAGCTTATAGGTATTGCAGTCACTGTTATCAGTATTATCGTGACGGTCATCAGTATCTATACCACGAGAAAAAACAATAATCAAAAGAGCAACCGCCCCAAGCCAAGGTGATGGTTGCTCATTTGAGTATCATATAAACTAAGGTGAACCGTTTACTGGCAGCACCTTTTTATGTCCATATCTTAAGTCTTTTGGCTAGTTTTGTCAAATTCCATTTTTGCTTTTGCTGTCAAGCTACGAAAATCTCCAATACATGTCAATTCGGTCGACACTGTTGACCAAATCTACGGATATCTGATATAAAATGTACGACACTGGTTTAGGCTAGGTCTTTATTATTCTGGTGTAACCTACCCTACGCCTCAAATTTATAGCGCATACCACGGATATTACATAGCCGTGATCTGTTGTGATCAGCCTTGAAACACTTTGATTTATCTGAGTGTTCCATCATGATCTGACTTAATCTTCCTTAAGCGGTTTTTTTGCTCCTTAAAACCTGCGGTAGTTTTTGTGGTAGTATGGAATATCGTTTGGATTATGGTAGTTTCGCTTTTTATCCACGAATATTCGAGAAGGGCATTAACCTTGGCAATATCCAATTTTACTGATAATGCCCCGTTCTTTGATTCATCTTTAACTTCACCACCGACTTCACCACCTTCAACAGGTGAAGTTCCCGGTCCCACTTTTGTCATTGCTCCTGTGGTCAACGGAATATTAATTTCAAAGACATCGCCCTCAATAAACTCCGGTTCGGCACCGCTATATAGTTTTGTGTATTTATAACTATTACGCATGCCGCTTCCGAGCTCATCTGCAAGCCCGATTTCTCTAAAAATCTTTGAAATTGTAGGATTTTTGGGGAAC
>CACZBM010000021.1 GCA_902779445.1 uncultured Lachnospiraceae bacterium | reverse complement strand
GTTCTTTCTTCCGGGGATGCTGTGTTTGTATACACAGACGGTATTCCGGAAGCTCATTCTTCAGATGAAAGCATGTTTGGAGAGGACAGACTTGAATCAGTACTGTCAGCGGTCTCAAAGGATGATATGCCGCAGGATATAATGAAGAAGGTGAGTGATGCGGTTGATGAATTTGCAGATAATGCAGCGCAGTATGATGATCTGACGATGCTGTGCCTCATCATGAACTGATCTTAAGAGATCTTCAGGATCTTATCAAAACCCGTTGTGTGGAAGATACCCATAACCGGATCCTGAACATTGATGAGTGAAAAAACGGAACCCTTGGACTGGGCCGTTTTCTGCCCAAGGATAAAGGTCCTTAATCCTGCACTTGATAAGTACGTTACATTCTCCATATCAATGATAAGCGAATTTGTTCTTTGAAGCGCACTTAAGATAGCGTTTGTAAATTCCTGGCAGGAATTGGCATCTATTTTTCCGTCAACTGAAAGCCGGAGATAATTTTCTTCTTCGAACTCTTCTATAGTCATTTGAGTAATACCTTTCAAAAAACATCAAGGTTATTTTAGCAATAAAAATGATACTTGACAATGATAATACTCCTGTGATAGGTTCTTATAAACCGTTGATGAGGAGTGAGTAGTTTTCACATCATCCTGTTTTAGAGAGTTGCAGGCGGTGGGATTGCAATACAGGACGTGGGAATGAATGGACCTCTAAGGGCAAACAGAAACGGAGATCTGTTCCGGAGTATGGGAGACGGAGTCAGGATCTCCGTTAAAAAAGTCCGGCATATGCCAGTATGGATTCATACCCGTATGCGCTAAGTGGGTGCAGGAATGCACCAAGCCGGGTGGCACCGCAGGTAAACGATACCTGTCCCAGCAGTTACTGACTGTAAGGGACAGGTTTTTTGTTTTCGGAATTTCATCTGTCCCCAATAAAAGGAGGCAAGATTATGAAGAAAAAGATTATTGCACTACTCATGACACTGGCGATCACTGTTTCATTATGCGGATGCGGCGCTGCAAAAAAGAGCGCAGACTCCTCTTACAAAATAGGCATATGTAACTATGTGGATGATGCATCCCTGAATCAGATAGTCGAAAATATCGAGAACAGGCTTAAAGAGATCGAAACGGATAAAAAGGTGACTTTTGAAATAGCCTACGATAACTGTAATGCGGACTCAAATGTTCTGTCACAGATCATTGCGAACTTTAATGCAGATAAGGTAGATCTGATGGTGGGTGTGGCCACTCCGGTTGCAATGAGCATGCAGGCTGCTACCGAAGACAGTAAGATCCCCGTGGTATTTGCTGCTGTGTCAGATCCGGTGGGAACAGGTATTGTAGAATCAATGGATGCTCCCGGATCAAATATTACAGGTACATCAGACCAGCTCGATACAGATGCTATCATGAATCTAATACTTGCACAGAACCCGGATATCTCAAAGGTCGGTCTTCTCTATGACGCAGGACAGGATTCATCTACGGGAGCTATAAATGACGCAAAGGCATTTCTGGAGAGTCACGGGATAGAGTATGTGGAGCACACGGGAACAAATGTGGATGAGGTTTCTCTTGCGGTAGATGCTTTTATTTCGGACGGAGTGGAAGCAATATTCACACCATCCGATAACACAATTATGACTGCAGAGCTTTCAATATATGAAAAGCTTGCTGATGCCGGAATACTTCATTATGCAGGAGCAGACTCCTTCGCATTGAACGGAGCGTTCCTGGGATACGGAGTAGACTACGCAAACCTCGGAAGAGAGACAGCGGATATGATCGCAGAGATCCTTATTAACGGAGCTGATCCCGCCTCCACTCCCGTAAAAACATTTGATAACGGAACAGCTACTATAAATACCGATATTTGTGATAAACTTGGTCTGTCTTTCGACGAACTGTCGGAGAAGTATGCTCCCTTCTGCACGAAGGTAGAAAAGATAGAAACAGCGGAGAGTTTTGAATGATGACATATTCACTTATACAAACAGCTTTGGAACTGGGACTTATAAGTTCCCTTACGGTACTGGCACTGTATCTCAGTTATTCAATGCTGAATGTGTGCGACCTGTCAACGGACGGATGCTTTACAATGGGGGCCACTGTGGGAGCAGTGGTCGCCATTTCAGGTCATCCGTTTCTTTCAATTCCGGCGGCTATGGCAGCTGGTGTCCTGTCGGGATTTATCGTGGCCATACTGCAGACCAGGATGGGTATAGACAGCCTGCTGGCCGGGATAATAGTTAATACGGCGTGGTATTCCGTTAATATAGCCATAATGGGAAACGCGTCACTTCTTAATATGAATAAGACGGAGACCGTATTTACCGGGCTTAAAGGTGTTCTGGACGGAACCATCCTTTCTGACAGCTACAGACTTATAATAGCGTTTATAGCAGCGGCTTTTGTTGTGGCATTTCTTGCGGTATTCTTAAAGACCAGGCTGGGACTTGCCATAAGGGCTACCGGAAATAATCCCGACATGGTGAAGTCTTCTTCCATTAACCCAGCATTTACCACTATTGTAGGCCTGTGCATTGCAAATGCTTTTACTGCGTTGAGCGGATGCCTGATGGCTCAGTCACAGAAATCCGTTAATATCGATATAGGTACAGGAATGGTAACCATAGCCCTTGCGTCACTACTTATAGGACGGGTCATTTTTAAAAAGGGCGGCATTACCACCGGTGCCATAGGGGCGGTACTGGGTGCCATCATTTTCAGGATAGTTTATACGATAGCATTGAGATTCAACATGCCGGCATATATGCTGAAGCTGGTATCCTCTGTGATCGTAATAATTGCTATAAGCGGGCCTTATCTGAAGAGCAGGATGCCTTTATATGCAGGAAGACTGGAGAGGAAACGGAACAATGCTTGAGATATCCCATATTTCAAAAACCTTTAATCCCGGAACTGTAAATGCAAAACCGGCACTTGAGGATCTGAGCCTTAAGGTGAATGACGGTGACTTTATAACGATCATCGGTGCTAACGGAGCGGGAAAGAGTACCCTTTTTAACGCAATATCCGGGAACTTCTATGTGGATAAGGGAAGTATAATCCTCGATGGTGAAGATATTACTTTTCTTCCCGAATATAAAAGGGCTGTTAATATCGGACGTCTATTCCAGGACCCTATGCGTGGTACAGCACCGGGTATGAGTATCGAAGAGAACCTGACCCTCGCAGCGGGAAAGGGAGGATGGCTTTCAAGGATAAATAATGAACAGAGAGAGGAATTCAGGGAGATCCTTAAGAGTCTGGATATGGGACTGGAGGACAGACTGAAGCATCCCATGGGGCTGCTGTCCGGAGGACAGAGACAGGCAGTTACACTGCTCATGGCTACTATCAATCCGCCGAAGCTCCTGCTTCTTGATGAGCATACTGCTGCACTGGATCCTGCTGCAGCGGATAAGATCCTTTCCATTACAAAGGAAACGGTGGAAAAGGAGAATCTTACCTGCCTGATGATAACTCATAATATGCAGTCGGCTCTGGAACTCGGAAACCGCACTCTTATGATGGACGGTGGCAGGATAATTCTGGACGTATCAGGAGATGAAAGACGGGGGATGACGGTACAGGATCTTGTCGACAGATTCAGGACGCTTTCGGGAAGAGCGCTTGATAATGACAGGATGATGCTTTAAGGTAAGGAGAAGTAAAATGAATAACGAAAACAAACTGTCTTTTTCATCTGATTATATGGAGGGTGCGCACCCTGATATCCTTAAACGTCTTATGGATACCAATATGGAAAAGTCTGCAGGGTACGGACTGGATGAATATACGGAGTCGGCTAAAGAGAAGATCCGTGAAGCGTGCGGTGCTCCCGATGCCGATGTATATTTTCTGACAGGCGGTACGCAGGCAAACGCCACGATGATCGATGCCATGCTCCGTTCATATCAGGGTGTAATGGCAGCAAAGAGCGGTCATATAAGCGTTCACGAAGCCGGCGCTATAGAATTCGGCGGTCATAAGGTTCTGACTCTTCCTGAGAATAATGGGAAAATAACCGCGGGATCTGTGGAAAGCTGCATAAACAGCTACAAAATGGATGAGAATAATGAGCATACGATAATGCCGGGGATGGTATATATCTCACACCCTACAGAGTTTGGAACTCTGTATTCACTTGATGAATTAAAAGCGCTCAGTGATGTCTGCCATAAAAATGATATTCCGCTCTATCTGGATGGAGCAAGGCTTGCCTATGCACTGGCCTGTCCGGAAAATGATGTAAGCCTTCACGATATCGCATCTCTCTGCGATGTGTTTTACATAGGAGGGACCAAGTGCGGTGCTCTTTTCGGAGAAGCAGTTGTGATACCGAAGAAAGGTTTCATCCCCCATATCTTTACTATCATTAAGCAGCACGGCGCGCTTCTTGCAAAAGGGCGCATTGCAGGCATACAGTTTGAAACCCTGTTTACAAATGATCTGTATTATAAGATCGGACAGAATGCTATCGATACTGCCGGAAGGATAAAAGCCGCCCTCGCTGAGTACGGATACGAATTTGCTTTCAATTCACCTACGAACCAGATCTTCGTAAGATTAAGCAGAGAAAAGTCAGAGGAGTTATCTGAAAAGATAGAGATGGGATTCTGGGAAAACATAGATGATTCCCATGTGATCATGCGTATCGCAACAAGCTGGGCAACAAGACAGGAAGATGTAGACCGGCTCATAGAAATACTGAAGCAGTGAATAAATGACAAGCGCCACCGGGAGAACCCGGTGG
The DNA here is from genome assembly GCA_902779445.1 of uncultured Lachnospiraceae bacterium. Lineage (GTDB taxonomy): Bacteria > Bacillota > Clostridia > Lachnospirales > Lachnospiraceae > NK4A144. The sequence continues at coordinate 46,480 of CACZBM010000021.1, read as the reverse complement.
CGTCCGTTTTATAAGGATTTATTTTATGGCCGCAAATCCGTTCTCAAGATCTGCAATAATATCATCGATATGTTCCGTACCAATAGAAAGCCTGATGGTAGTGGGTTTGATCCCCTGGTCGAGAAGTTCTTCCTCAGAAAGCTGTGAATGTGTGGTCGATGCCGGATGGATAACAAGGCTCTTAACATCCGCAACATTTGCAAGGAGTGAGAAGATCTTCAGGTTGTCGATAAACTTCCATGCTTCTTCCTGTCCGCCTTTGATATCAAATGTAAATATAGATGCACCTCCGTTCGGGAAGTACTTCTGGTAAAGTGCATGATCCGGATGCTCGGGAAGAGAGGGATGGCTTACCTTCTCAACCTGAGGATGATCATTCAGGAATTCCACCACCTTCTTTGTGTTCTCTGCATGTCTCTCAAGACGGAGTGACAGTGTTTCCACTCCCTGAAGAAGCAGGAATGCATTAAAGGGTGAAATGGCTGCGCCGGTATCACGTAAGAGGATGGCCCTGATAAATGTCACGAATGCAGCCGGTCCGACAGCATCATAGAAGGATACACCGTGATAGCTGGGGTTGGGTTCTGCAATATTGGGATATTTTCCGCTTGCCTTCCAGTTGAATTTTCCGGATTCTACAATGATACCACCGAGAGAAGTTCCATGTCCGCCGATGAATTTGGTTGCAGAATGAACTACGATATCTGCACCGTGTTCAATGGGCCTTATAAGATAAGGAGTACCGAATGTGTTGTCGATGACAACCGGGAGTCCGTGCTTATGGGCTATCTCTGATACAGCATCGATATCAGGAATATCACTGTTGGGATTTCCGAGAGTCTCAAGGAAAACAGCTCTTGTATCATCCGTGATAGCTTCTTCCACCTCTTTAAGATCATGGATATTTACAAAGGTGGTCTTAATGCCGTACTGAGGAAGTGTGTGTGCCAGAAGATTAAAGGTTCCGCCATAGATGGTCTTCTGGGCTACGATATGACCGCCGTTTGCTGCGAGAGCCTGTATGGCATAAGAAATGGCTGCTGCTCCCGAAGCTACTGCAAGTCCGGCACTTCCGCCTTCAAGGGCTGCTATTCTCTTTTCAAGAACGTCCTGTGTGGAATTGGTAAGTCTTCCGTATATATTACCCGCATCAGCGAGTCCGAAACGGTCTGCGGCATGTTTACTGTTATGGAAAACATAGGAAGTGGTCTGATAAATAGGAACCGCACGTGCATCTGTAGCGGGATCCGCCTGTTCCTGTCCAACGTGCAGCTGTAATGTCTCAAATTTGTATTCACTCATTGTTTGCGCCTCCTTTATTCGAATTACTATTTTTATATAGTGTCGGATGTTATTTGTAAATACCTTCGTTTTTATTGCTGGCGATAAACGATGGTTATCACAAACCATGTAATTGTTTTGCGATCATATTCAACGCTTTCTGAAGTTTGTGCAAAATTTTACTTGTATTATCTCTTATGTAAAATTATAATCATCCCTGTTCAGTTTAGAATTCAGATTTTAGTACGCTAAAATATGCGTACGGGAATGGAGATGGTTTTAGTATGGTCAGAAAGTTAATCGCAGGAATACTCACAGCAACAATGATAGTCAGTGCTTCTGTTCCGGTAATGGCAGCTGAGGCACCCCAGGTTTTTGTAAACTTTATCGCAGGAGGACAGACCAGCGGCAAGTATGTACCGTCAGGCTCTAATGTGACAGCTCCTGCCGTACCGGTAGTTGGAGGTTTTACCTTCTGCGGATATGATAAATCCCTTTACAATGTTACTGCTAATACTACATATACCGCTGTTTATGTGAGCAACTCGCTCGGAGATGAGGCAATAAAGGCAAAGAAGGCTTCTCTTCCTGCACCCGCCATCACAGCTACCACGGTTGCAGATCCCAATGCAGTTACGGGACAGGTAGATGCTTCAGCAGCTAAGACGGCAGCAGCTCCCGCAGCAGCAACCCCGGCAGTTCCTGCTCTTGATGCAGCAGCACAGCAGAAAGCTTTAGCAGCTCTTAGCCAGGCGCAGCAGGCAGTGACGCAGGTTGCAGCAAATGCTGATACCAAGGCTGTTCAGGAGGCAGCAGCCAAGGCCGCTGAGCAGGCAGCAGCTGCAGCAGCCAAGGTTGATACCAAGGCAGTACAGAATGCAGCAGCTGTGGCAGCAAGTCAGGCTGCAGCCGCAGCAGGAACCGGATTACCCAGCTGGGCAGTAAGCCTTCACGGTGTAGATGCAGCAGGCGTTGCAGAAGTGTATAAGTATTGGAAGACTGTTAAGAATACCGATGACGCTACGATCCAGGCCAACTGGGATGCACTCTTAAATCACTATTCAGGACACGGAACACAGGGTTGGTAAGATAATTTTACCGGCCGTTTACGAGCACCGGGTGCGAGTGGTCGTGATGAAATTCTGATGTATTACATAGGCATACAAACGTCAATGGTTTGTATGCCTTTTTATATTTGTGGTAAGATATAATACTGTGGGGTACAAAGTACGGAATGATCCGTATTTGATCAAGATCAGTTTTGGGGCGTATAGAAAACAGGAGAAGTATTATGAAACGATCAGTCGAATATCTGAAACTTCTGTCGGAGAAGTTTCCGAGTGCCAGAATGGCAGGCGCGGAGGTCATCAATCTAAAAGCGATCTGCGGACTTCCCAAGGGAACAGAGTACTTTTTTTCCGATCTCCATGGGGAATATGAAAGCTTTGGGCATCTCCTCCGGAGTTCATCCGGTATCATAAGGGCAAAGATTGAAGAAACCTTCGGAAATCTTATGACCGAAGCGGACCAGCTTTCTCTTGCAAACCTCATCTACTATCCGGACAGGATCCTGTCTGAAAAGAGACATAAGGGCGAGATGACGGATGAGTGGATAAAGGTCACCATCAATAAATTGACGGAGATCTGCAGGGTTGTGAGTTCCAAGTATACCCGTTCCAAGGTCCGGAAAAAGATGCCATCCGACTATGGATATGCCATAGATGAGCTTTTGCATCTGGATCCCAATGATTTCAATAAAAAGCAGTATTATCAGGAGATCCTCAACGCTATTGTGGAGATCGGCGGGGGTGAGGATTTTGTTATAGCCTTATGCAAGCTTATCAGAAATCTCACGATAGACAGTCTTCATATCATAGGGGATATTTTTGACAGAGGTCCGAGGGCCGATCTGGTCATGGAAGAGCTAATGAATTTCCATGACGTGGATATTCAATGGGGGAACCATGATATCAGCTGGATGGGCGCTGCCTGTGGGAATACTGCATGTATCGCAAATGTTCTGAGGATCGCCACCGGATACAATTCCTTTGATGTACTGGAAGACGGATACGGGATAAACTTAAGGCCCTTAAGCATGTTTGCTGCAGAAGTCTACGGTGATGATCCGTGTGAACGGTTTAAGCCGCATATCCTTGACGAGAATAAATTTGACTCCATAGATCCGCTGCTGGCAGCCAGGATGTGTAAGGCTATTACCATAATCCAGCTGAAACTGGAAGGACAGCTTATAAAACGCCATCCGGAATACGGTCTTGATAACAGGCTCTTACTTGAAAAGATAGATTACGAAAACGGAACCGTAGAGATAGACGGGAAGACCTATGAGCTTCAGGATAAGATATTTGAGACCGTGGATCCTTCCGATCCATACAAGCTAACCGATGCAGAGGAGCAGCTTATAGAAACACTTAAAGCCAGCTTCAGGCATTCATCTCTTCTGCAGAAACATATAGGCTTCCTCTATTCCAACGGAAGTATATATAAGATCTGCAACGGAAACCTTTTATATCATGGATGTATCCCTATGGATGAAAACGGGGATTTCCAGAAGCTTAAGTTCAAAGATGAGGAAGTTTACGGAAAAGAACTGATGGATTACCTCAATGTGAGGATCCGTGATGCATACTTTTTAAATGAAGCGGATGATCCGCTTAAAAAAGCGGATGACGTAGACCTTATGTGGTATCTTTGGGGAGGCCCGGTATCTCCGCTATTTGGAAAGGATAAGATAGCTACATTTGAGCACGTATTCGTCGATGTCAAAGGAGCTGATGATAATCCCGGGAAAGAGACCTTCAATCCGTATTATGAATTCTCAAAAGATGTGAGATGTGTTGACAGGATACTGGCTAATTTCGGACTGCCTGCAAAGGGTAGCCATATAATAAACGGTCATGTACCCGTCAAGGTAAACAGGGGTGAAACTCCTGTAAAAGCTGAAGGAAAGCTCTTCGTTATTGACGGAGGTCTGTCAAAGGCTTACCATGCCACCACAGGCATTGCGGGATACACTCTGATATTTAACTCTCATCATCTTGCCCTCGCCGAACATAAGCCATATGAGCCTGACGGAGAGAATACTCCCGAGATACAGGTGGTGGAGCGGATGCAGAAGAGAATAAGGGTTGGTGATACCGATATAGGTGAAGAACTGACCCGTGAGATAGAGGATTTAAAAGAGCTTTTACAGGCCTATCACACAGGACTGATCAAAGAAAAAAGATAAATTGTAATTTTAGGAGGAAATAAAAATGGTACTTTTAATCATTCTTTTACTTATCGTTGTAATACTTCTCTTGAATATCAAGATCGTTCCCCAGGCACATGCCTATATAATCGAACGGCTTGGAAAATATCACAACACACTGGGTGCAGGACTCCATATCCTGATCCCCTTTATCGACAGGATCGCAAGGAAGGTCACATTAAAGGAGCAGGTGGCAGACTTTGCTCCACAGCCTGTTATCACAAAGGATAACGTTACCATGATGATCGACTCTGTGGTGTACTTCATGATCCGTGATCCCAAGGCCTATACCTATGGCGTTGAAAATGCCATCATGGCTATGGAGAATCTCACAGCTACAACCCTGAGAAACATCATCGGTGATATGACTCTCGATGATACCCTTACATCCAGAGAAACCATCAATTCCAGAATGCTTACGGCCATCGATGAAGCCACTGATCCCTGGGGTATAAAGGTCAACAGAGTGGAGTTAAAGAATATCACTCCTCCCAAGGCTATCCAGGAAGCAATGGAAAAACAGATGAAGGCTGAGCGTGAAAAAAGAGCCGTCATCCTTACCGCAGAAGGTGAGAAACAATCCATGATACTTACTGCAGAAGGTAATAAGGAATCTGCGGTTCTAGAAGCGGAAGCAAAGAAGATGGCTACTATCCTCGCTGCTGAAGCTGAGAGAGAAAAAGAGATCAAGGAAGCCGAAGGTAAGGCAGAGGCTATAAGGAGCATTCAGCAGGCTAATGCAGACGGTATACGCATGATCAGGGAAGCAGGAGCGGATGAATCCGTTCTGAAGATCAAATCACTCGAAGCTTTCAAGGAAGCAGCCAACGGACAGGCAACGAAGATAATAATCCCCAGTGAGATCCAGAGTGTTGCAGGACTCGCAGCAGGCATTAAGGAGATCCTTAAATGACGGAAGCACTTACGGAATTTCTGATAGGAGGCGCATTCTGGGTGATAATTGCCGTAGTCATAGCAGGGCAATTTCTAAAAACCCGGGCTAACCGTCCCGGCAAAGGCGCTCATCCTACCACGATAAATAAGTCATCCTCCGGCAGGGCTCCGAAGCTGAATCAGTCCTCCGGAGGCAGGCGTCCCGGACCAACCATATCCTCTGACGGGCACAGTATCCCCCATTCCAGGGATATAACATGCGAGGGTCAGTACGGACATTCGCATGAGAACATGGGTCCACGCTACGTAGTCCATGAGGAACCCACTACAGGTTATTGCAATCTTAACGGTAAGATAGTGGCACTTAAGGATTGCTGGAAATACTAGGGAGATCTGATTTTGAGCAGGAAAAAGAGAAGTTCGGGCATCGGGTATCTGCTCGTGATAATAATCACGGCTGTTCTGGCGTCAGTAGTTATACTTGCCTTTATGGTATTTACCGGAACAGGGGTAAATTCAAATCCTGTTACGCAGGCAGTAAACAGGGAAGTTACGAAAAAGGCCGTAGAAGCTGCCATACAGAAAGAAACCGGCAGCGATATTACCCTTGATGAGATAAGATCAGAGATGTCCGAAGAAGATGCAGAAGAATTTGATGATATAGTTAATAAGTATGCTGATGAGGGCATACTTGCCGAAGCCCTGAGCGCCTTAAATAATAATGACGGTGATCTGGCAGCAACTGCAGCAACCTTCAAAGATAAGGTAAGCACAGAGGATTATTCCCGGCTCTTTGAACTATATGAAAAATACGGGGATGAGATCCTGAAAAAACAGGGCTCATGACAGCTTATGGCACGTTCTCCGGTCAATAATAAAATAAAATATATCATCATGGCAGTACTTGCCATCGGAGCCATTGCTGCAGCCTGGATCGTTATTTTTATCATGGATCCGGACAATGGCTCTTTTTCCATATCCGGAAATGATATCATTTTTATCGACGGAGAAGCTCCGGGTTTCGGAGGCTTCGACCGGAATGGGATCAACGGGGGAGAAGTGTCCGAAGTCGTAACCGCAGATACTGAGGAAAAGAGGTCTCTTAACGAACGTCTTCAGGCTGTTGAGGGAATGTATCTCGAACCGCATACCGGTTATATATTTGTGGGAGACAGCCGTTTCGTAAATATGAATGACGTATGCGGGATCTCGAAAAGAGATAACCTTTTTATGGTGGCCAAGGTCGGAGAAGGCTATAACTGGTTCAGTGAGACGGCACTCCAGCAGATAAAGAGGATCACATCCTCCGGACTCTTTGATAAATGGAAGCTCATTATCTGTCTCGGTATAAATGACCTCGGAAACATTGATAAGTATGTGAAGAAATACGGATCATTAAAGGATGTGTACGACATTACCCTTGTGTCCGTCAATCCCGTGAATAATTACGGCAACCTGTCCAACAGCCAGATAGAGACATTCAATTCTGTTCTGACTGAACTCTCTTATGACTATATCGATACATACCATCTTCTGCTGTCCACCGGATATGCTACCACTGACGGCCTTCACTACAGCGGTGATACTACGAGAAAGATCTATAACGGTATCCTTCTCGGACTCGATGAACTGACTCCCGGTTCTCTTACAACTGATCCTGACGGCATCCTGGATGACGCTTCTCTTGGAAAGAAAAAGAGCATTCAGAGTGACATCCTTGCCCAGAACAAGTACGTTAAAAAGGCTCCTGAACCCGACCTCGAAATAGATGAGGCCATGATGCAGGAACTCTTAAACAGCCTTATGGAAAATAACGGTGAGATCCCGGAAACCCGGGAAGGTATGGAAGGATCTCAAAACGGAGATACAGATCCCGGAGCAGCAGCTCCGGAAGAAGGACAGGCTGAAGAACAAGAACAGCAGTCCGGGGAAAACTCCGGAAATGGGAACGGTGAGGGCGGTGATAATAATTCTGAGAGCAATAGTCAGGAAGAACCCCAGCCACAGCCGGAAAATAATGAATCGGGGGAATGATCATCCAAAGATCTTCTTCTGCTCTTCAATGGTGCCGGCTATCCAATGGGAGGAGCCTGCATCGGCCATGTCGGACTCATCTGCGAATTTATCAAAGATATCCTGTTTTTTCTTTAAGATCTTTAAGATCTCTTCGTCTATGGTGTCATCAGATATTATCCTGAATAAAAGAACGGATGAGAGCTGTCCCATTCTGTATGCCCTGGATACCGCCTGTGTCTCAAGGGAAGGCTTTATCTGAGGTTCGGCTAAGATAACTACACTGGCAGCCTGGATATTAAGTCCTGTTCCTCCTGCCACGATCTGGGAAACCAGGACAGAGCCGGGATCGCTGGAAGTAAACTCATCTATTATCTCCTGACGCCGCGCAGAAGAGAGGGAACCGTTGATCAAACCCACACAGCTGTTTCCAAGAGCATCTTTTATCATTTCAAGCGTGTTTTTGAAATATGAGAAGATGAGTACTTTTCGTCCCTGGACAGCTGCATTGTCGCATATCTCCAGAATACGCTTCATCTTTGACGAATCCTCAACAGTAAGACCCTTAAATGATACCTGTCTCATTCCCATAAAATCTCCGTGGTCAAGATCCACCCTGTAGGATCTTTTTTCAGCTTCACTCACCGGGCAGATCTCTTCCTTTTCGATAAGATCGGGAAGCTCGCTTAAGACATCTTCGCGGGTCCTCCGGAGATAAACGGGCGCGATCTTTCTGCGGAATCCGTCGCCGGACCAGGAGTCTTCAGTGCTGCTGATCTTTTTTGCAATATCGGTATTGATCATGCCTATGAGATTCTTCATCTCATCAATGCGGTTTTCCAGAGGGGTGCCGGTCATCAGGAGTATCTTATCCGAATGGTCTAGTATCTCTCTGGCGGCAGCGGTTCTTTTTGTTTCCGGATTTTTGATATAGTGAGCTTCATCCACCACAGTAATATCCGAAACAAAGTCATCCGGCAACAGATCCATGAATTTCTGCAGGGCTTCATAGTTCACAATGGCGATGCCGCCCGAGTTTCTCCAGGAAAGAGCATTTTCCGCGGCTTCGCTGTCCCGTATCAGAAGGGGTGTCAGACCGGAAAACGTTTTTACCTCGCGGACCCAGTTAATGAGAACACTGGCGGGACAAATAACGATAAACCTTTTCTTTCCTTCATTTGAAAGGCTTACCATGGCTGCTAAAGCCTGAACAGTCTTTCCAAGGCCCATTTCATCACCGAGTAGGGTCTTTTCCTGATAAAGGGCATATTTGGTGCCAAAGGTCTGATAGGAGCGCAGAGCAGTCTTCATCCCCTCGAGCTTTAACTCATATTTATCGATCTCATCTGCCAGTTCATCCGGGACATCGCTTCTCAGGCGGTCGTGAATTTCTGTGATCTCACCTTCGCCGGCATATTTTTCCGTCAGATTCTCAAGAGCTGCGAAATAGAAGGCTGAACGGAGGAGAAAGTCATTCCAGGCCTCATCTACGGATACCTGTATAACTTTAAGGTGATCATTTATAAGTGTATCTGCCCGGGGTATCAGGTCACCATTGAAAATACCGGAGATCCTCTCAATGCCGTTAAGAGTCCGCTGCTTTTTCTCTTTTCCGGAGAACAGCCAGAAGAAGGTGTTACCTATTAACGATGATTCTTTCAGGGCTTCCGCAGCGGGACGATGCCTCTCGTAATATAGTTTTGCCACGTCTTTCCGTATGCCGTCCGTATGTATCATCCTGTAGAGGTTTGTTACGAGGGAAACAGCTCCCGGGGTTTTTACCGAAGCAGAGAGACGTGCCTTGGAATTATCGTATACTGTCTTTTCAATTTCCCGGATGGTCTTAAATATAAGTTCGGCGCTCCCGGTTCCGATGCCCTTAATGCTGTCGATCTCTGCAAGTGTAAGAACCGTAAGTTCTCCCACACTGCTAAAACCTGCCTGACTTAAGGCAGAGATACGGATCCCCTGTTTGGAGGCGTTAAGAGCTGAAAGGGGAGTCTCATTCAGAGTTTTTCTTGCATTATCTTCTTTGAGGGCTCCAAGGGACAGTAAGGCCTCACGCTCGAGCACGGCCTCAGAATCAAGGATATCCTTCAGGCCTTTGTCTGCGCGTAGGACCTCATTACGCATTTTTGAAACTGTTTTGAAATCCGGTTTATTCATAACTGTCCACTCCGTTTTTTACTTAATTCTACAGGATTTCACAAAAGCTGTCATTTATGTTAGAATTAACGGGTATGTGTAGGTGTACGCTTGTATCTGGAGGCGTGTGATCTAAAGGGGATTTGCTTTTGGAGGGCGAAAGTTTATGGATCAGTTGTCAATCCGTATAAAGCTGATAATGCTGAGTGTTTTCGGGGCTTTCAGTACATTGTGCCTTGTGGTGATGGCGCTTACAGGCGCTTCTGATGCCATTGCGATAACTGCGGGGATAATCCTTATCATCCTGCAGATCCTTCTGGCGATACTTATCACCGCCAATATCAGCAAGGCAATGAGACTCAGTATTGACTATATTGAGAGGATGTCGACGGGTAACTTTACCCAGGATATCCCTGAGGAGCTGAAGGGCAGACAGGATGACTTCGGAAATCTGGGAGACAGCCTGAGGGAGATGAAATTAAGTGTAGGCGCTCTTATCGGAAATGTTAAAAAACAGGCTGATGATATTGAGGAAGCCGTTGAATATATAAATGAGAGTGTCGGAGAGCTTAATAACAGTATTGAAGACGTGGCGGCATCTGCAGACGCCCTCGCTTCCGGTATGGAAGAAACTGCAGCTTCGGCGGCAGAGATAAAAGAGACCTCGGAGATGATAAAGGTTTCTGCGGAAGATATGACACGCAGGGCAGAGGAAGGTGCCATAGAAGTCAAGGCTATCTATGACCGTTCCACACAGACAACAGCGGAGACCAGGGAGCGCCAGAATAACGTTCAGAACTTAAGCTCAGAGATAAGCGGCAGGCTTTCAAAGGCTCTTGAGGATGCAAAGGTAGTGGAAGAGATAAGCGTTCTCACGGAATCCATAATGGCGATCACCAACGAGACAAATCTCCTGGCTCTTAATGCAGCGATCGAAGCTGCCAGTGCAGGAGAAGCAGGCAGAGGATTTGCGGTCGTAGCTGAGGAGATAAGGAATCTTGCTGAGCAGAGTAAGGATACGGTCGCAAAGATCCAGAACGTCACAAGGGATGTGACAGGTTCGGTAGGCCACCTTTCTGAAGACTCGGCAAAACTACTGCAGTTTGTGCAGACTGATGTGGCTGAAATGCTTGAACAGTTCAGCGCCACTACAGAGCAGTACGGTAAGGATGTCCAGTATATGGATTCACTGGTATCCGGTTTTGCAGATACCGCATCCGAACTGAATACCAGGATCACCGGAGTACTTTCCGGAATAGATGAAATAAGCGATGCATCCCAGGCCGGTGCCGAGAGCACCAATATGATAGCCCGGAGCACGGAAAATATCAGGAGTAAGTCGGAGAACGTGGTCGAGGAAGCTGACAAGACCAGGGAAACAGTGGAGATCCTGGACTATGAAGTGGCTAAGATCGCTGTTCTCTCGGAGTAATGGGTAAATGAATAAGCTTGAAATATCAGAGATCAAAAGACAGTTCAATATAGACAGATCCACAATTGATAATATCTGCATCTGTTATGTGGGAAGTGAAAAAGAGAAGAAGTTTATCACAAAGGATGCTTTCGGTTCCCTCCCTGAAGAGGAGATGCATAAGTATCTGAAGTATCTGAAAAAAGGCCTTAGCGGCACGATAGGAAAGAATCTCATGAACCTGGATTTTCCCCTTTCAGAAGAAATGAGCGGGGGAAAACAGGAGTTTCTGCTGGAAGTCAGGAACAGTCATTTAGATGATGACGATCTTCTGGATGAGTATTTTGACAGGATAATTGCCCAATATGATACAGCTGAGAAATACTGCATCATAGCAGTTCATGCTGTATATGACATACCCGGAAAAGGATCGGACCGCATCCTTCAGGAGGATGCGTCTGAGGATGTATTTGATTATTTCATGACCCTGTTATGCCCGGTGGAATTACGGGACGGAGAGCTCGGGCTGGATCCTGAGAATAACAGGATAGGCGAACTGGAGCAGGACTGGGTCCTTCATGAACCGGATAAAGCTTTTCTTTTCCCGTCTTTTAATGACAGGACTACCGATATTCACAGTATTCTCTACTATTCCAGAAAGTGTGAAGAGATACAGCCCGATTTCATTAATTTTCTGTTCGGACTGGATGCACCCCTGACTGCCGGGGATCAGAAGGATACCTTCAATATGCTGGTATCCGGGGTCTGCGGAGACGAAGGGGATGTGGAGGTCATGAAGAATATTCATGACAGCTTAAGTGAACTTATCGAAGAGAATAAGGAAAATCCGGATCCCCTGGTTTTGAGTAAACCTGATGTAAAGAAGATCTTTTATGACAGTGGAGTAAGCCCGGAAAAAATGGAAGCCTTTGAGGAACGCTATGAGGATATAGCCGGAGACGAGGCGGAGATCATGGTCTCCAATATTCCTGGTATCAAGAGCTTTAAGGTATCCACTCCCGATATTGAGATCAAGGTTAAGCCTGATTACCTGGACAGGATAGAAGCCAGAATAGTGGACGGAAAGGAATGTCTTGTCATCACAGTGGATGATCGCGTGGAGGTAAACGGAGTAAATGTCCGCACTCTTATTCCCAGATCGGAAAAGGAATAGATGTCAGAGGATATGTATCGCTCTGATGTTTTCTTTTATGCTTTGTAATCTGGCAGGCTGTGGAAGTGGCGGGAAGACAGAGACAGGGGAAATGACGGCGTCTTTTGCGGATACGGGAGAAGACGCGGCAGAGGATATTTCGGAAGCTCCGGAAGAGCCTGAAGAACCGGATATCCCAGAAATAGATTTTGATGAGCTTCCGGAGATCAATACCTATGATCCGGAACTTCCCGTTATCGATACAATGGGATTCGGAATGATGCCTCTGGGGACAGAGGACTATATAGCAGAATCCGCCGGTGATCTTAAAGCCTTAAGTGATAACGGGAAGATGAACTATATAGCATTCAAGTGGATCACCGTACAAAAAGCTTACGAAAACACAGAGGATATGGACTGCCAGTGCTTTGTGAATCTTGCTTTCAGAGACGGGTCTTCAGTAGAAGGCCTGAGGTGCAATTATATATCGGAGCTTAAGGAGGGGAGAAAATTCAGATACGGATACGTGATGTGCGATACCACGGGAGAAAATGACGGGGAACGCATGTATCTGTACTTACTTCAGGAGTAGAGATATTTGGAAAGAGATTCAGAAAAACATAAGAAGATAGTCCGGGGAAGGATAATAGCCACCAGTGTGGCTGTGGTCATAGTCCTGTTTCTTGTTGCAGGCCTTATATGGGGATTCCTCGCTCTTGCAGATAAAGTCGGGAAAAGGTTTTTCCCTCAGGATGAAGAGACAGTAACGGAGGAACTCCCTTCAGAGGAGCCGGTGGATGAGATCCAGGCAGAGGTCATAGAAAAGATCGAAGAACTGTCTTCCGAGCCTGCTGTATCATCTGAGGAGCTTCAGGAACAGTATGATGAAGTGACTGACAAGGAAGAGACCGGAGTAAATGCCCTTGAGATAGAGGAAATGGTTGCGGGAATGTCTCTTCAGGACAAGGTGGCCCAGGTTTTCATAGTCAGACCGGAGCAGATAACCGGAGTGGATACCGTTACGCAGGCCGGAGATGCGACAGCTGCGGCACTTGAGAAGTACCACGTTGGAGGGATGATCTATTTCAGTAAGAATCTCCTCGATCCGGAGCAGACAAGATCTCTTATAGCCAAAACAAAGGAGTTTTCTTCCACAGGAAACGGAATACCGTTCTTCCTCGCAGTGGATGAAGAAGGCGGCAAAGTGACAAGAATTGCCGAAAATCCGGAGTTCGGTATCACCGATACCGAAAAAATGTCTGAAATAGGAGCTTCCGGGGACACAGAAAAAGCCTACGAAGCAGGAAAACACATCGGAGAATACTTAAGCGATTATGGCTTCAATGTGGATTTTGCTCCGGTGGTAGATGTTATCGACAGTGAATCTTCAGCTATAGGTGAAAGATCTTTCGGATCCGATCCGGACGTTGTGTCTGATATGGCACTTGAATATGCCAAGGGCCTAAATGAAAACGGTATAATAGCCTGTTACAAGCATTTCCCCGGATTTGGCAGGGCGGAAGTGAGTACCGATCTTGAAACAGTGGTAATAGACGGGGTTACTGCGGAAGACCTGCATGCGAGAGATCTGATACCCTATGACAAGGGGATCAGGACAGGGGATAAGATGGTGATGATAGGTAACATGTCATTTCCTGAAATCACAGGCGATGATCTTCCGATCGGCATGTCCGAATCCGTTATAAAGGATTATTTAAGGGCAGAACTGGGATATAACGGAGTGATAGTAACCGATGCACTGGACGCCGCTGCAGTAAGGGATAATTTCGGGAGCGGAGAAGCAGCAGTCAGGGTACTGAAAGCGGGAGCGGACATAGTATTATGTCCTGCAAATTTCGAAGAAGCGTACAACGGAGTGCTCTCTGCAGTAGAGTCGGGAGAGCTTTCTGAAGATATACTGGACGGCGCAGTGAGCCGTATACTTTCATTAAAAAGCAGAACAATGGGACTGAAGTGATATGAGAATAGGAATGGGTTATGACGTTCATAAGCTTACGGAAGGGAGACCGCTTATAATAGGCGGAGTTAATATTCCTTATGAAAAGGGACTACTTGGTCATTCCGATGCTGATGTCCTCCTCCATGCCATAATGGATGCCATGCTGGGAGCGGCTGCTCTCGGAGACATAGGAAAGCATTTTCCGGATACGGATGATAAGTATAAGGGCATTTCCTCCATGGAGTTACTTAAAAAGGTGGGAGAACTTATCGCGGAAGAGAGGCTTTTTATCTCCAATATAGATGCCACGATCATCGCGCAGAAACCGAAGATGAGACCATATATAGATAAGATGAGGGAGAACATAGCAACCTGCCTGGATCTGGATATAGGCCAGGTAAATGTGAAGGCTACTACGGAAGAGGGAATGGGATTTACCGGTGAGGAAAAAGGAATTTCCGCTCAGGCAGTCTGTATGCTTGATCTTCCTTCTGAAATGGATCTTAAATATGGCATATACAGAAAATGTGAGGAGTGCCCCGGATGTGCCGGAGGTGGTCTAAAAAAATGAGCATGATAGAAAAGGCAGGTAAGAACGTAAATTTCATAAAGCGTTATATTGAAGAAGAGATAAAGGTAGTGAGGGAGAGAGATCCCGCCATTCACAATAAATGGGAGGTTTTTCTCTATTCAAGTTTCTGGGCGGTTTTAATGTACAGGATCGCACACAGATTCTATCTGAAAAAGCATTATTTTACCGCAAGGCTTATTTCACAGATAGCAAGGAACCGTACAGGGATAGAGATCCATCCCGGAGCGCAGATAGGAAAAGGCTTCTTCATAGACCACGGTTCGGGAGTGGTTGTGGGAGAGACTACAATAATAGGAAATAATGTGACCCTGTACCAGGGAGTCACCCTTGGTGGTACAGGAAAGGAGAAGGGGAAGAGACATCCCACCCTCGAAGACAACGTCATGGTATCCGTAGGGGCAAAGGTTCTCGGTTCTTTCACCATAGGAGAGAACTCAAAGATCGGAGCCGGATCCGTAGTCTTAAATGAGATACCGCCCAACTGTACGGTAGTCGGCGTGCCCGGAAAGATCGTGAAGTGCCGGGATAAGCAGGTGCCAAGAGAAACCATGGATCAGGTAAATCTTCCGGATCCTATTCAGGATGATATCAATATTCTCAAACATTCCGATGCCGAGATCACAAATCAGCTGATCTCACTTCAGGATACTGTAAGGGAATTAAAGAGCGAGATAAGAAAGGCCAGGAAAGAGAATTCCGATGAAGATATTTAATACACTCAGCAGACAGAAGGAAGAATTCAAACCCATAGAAGACGGGAAAGTAATGATGTATGTATGCGGACCTACGGTATATAACCTCATACACATCGGTAATGCAAGACCCATGATAGTCTTTGATACATTCAGGCGCTATATGACACACCGCGGATTTGATGTCAGATATGTATCCAATTTCACGGATGTGGATGACAAGATCATTAAAAAGGCAAATGAAGAAAACGTCTCCTGCACAGAGATCTCTGAACGCTACATAGAAGAGTGCAAAAAAGACATGGAAGGACTGAATGTACTTCCGGCTACCGTTCATCCCAAAGCAACAGAAGAGATAGACGGGATGATAGAACTTATAAAGGATCTCATAGAAAAAGATTATGCTTATGTGACAGAAGACGGAACCGTATATTTCAGGACCAGGCGTTCAAAGGACTACGGGAAGCTTTCGCATAAGAATATAGACGATCTGGAAGCAGGCCACGGAAGAGAACTTAAGGTGGCAGGAAGTGACGGGAAAGAGGATTATCTCGACTTTGTACTCTGGAAGCCGAAGAAAGAGGGAGAGCCTTTCTGGCCTTCACCCTGGTGCGACGGAAGACCCGGATGGCACACCGAATGCTGCGTAATGGCAAAGAAGTATCTCGGAGCCACTATCGATATACATGCAGGAGGAGAGGACCTTATCTTCCCCCACCATGAAAATGAGATCGCCCAGTCAGAAGCCGCCAACGGAGTGGAGTTCTCGCACTACTGGATGCATAACGGGTTCCTGAATATAGACGGCGAGAAGATGAGTAAATCCCTTGGCAACTTCTTCACCGTAAGGGATATTTCTGAAAAGTATGATCTGCAGGTTTTAAGGTTCTTTATGCTGTCCGCCCATTACAGGAGTCCTTTAAATTTCTCCGCAGAGCTTATGGAAGCTGCAAAAGCAGGGCTTGTAAGGATAAAGACAGCTTATGAAAATCTGGAGTTCCTTTTGAAGAACGCATCGGAAGGTGATGCTTCAAAAGAGGATGCAGACAGGATAGCTGAATATACAAAGAAATTTGATGACGCAATGGATGATGACCTGAATACTGCAGATGCGGTATCAGCTGTATTTGAGCTTGTGAAGTTCATAAACACCACTGCAAATGAGAGCAGCACAAAGGGTTATCTCAATGCTCTTAAGACAGAACTTCTAAGCCTTACCGATGTACTGGGACTCATTATAGAGAATAAGACTGAGGATCTTCTGGACAGCGATATTGAGGCTCTCATAAATGAGAGACAGGAAGCACGGAAACATAAGAATTTTGCCCGTGCCGATGAGATAAGAGACGAGCTCCTGAAGAAGGGGATCATTCTGGAAGACACGAGACAGGGAGTTAAATGGAAGAGAGCAGACTGAAGACATATTCCCCCTTGTCACTGGCCTTCCTCGGGGATGCGGTGTTTTCACTTTTTATGAGAGAACATGTCATGAAGGCCGGGAATATGAGTGCGAGGAAGCTCCATGACAGGACGGTGAAGCTGGTCTCTGCCAATGCTCAGGAGAAAGCCATACTTCAGATGATCGAAGAGAAGATGCTCTCCGATGAAGAGACGGATGTTTACAGGAGGGGCGAAAATGCCAAGGTGGATACCCATGCCAAGAACGCATCCCTCATAACCTATCACAGGGCAACAGGCTTTGAATGCCTTATCGGATGGCTGTATCTCAAAGAAGAACAGGAACGTATAGAAGAGCTTCTGACGAAAGCGATAGAGATAAATGAGTAGATTCGAAGAATCCATTATAGAAGGCAGGAATGAGGTCATAGAAGCATTCCGGTCCGGAAAGACGATCGACAGATTGTTCATTCTGGATGGAGCTGTTGACGGACCGATCCAGACTATAAAGAGAGAAGCGAAAAAACACGGAGTCAGGATCGACTTTGTCGACAGGAAGAGACTGGATACCGTTTCGGTCACCGGAAAACATCAGGGCGTGATCGCTTATACCGCTGCATATGAATATGCTGAGGTAGAAGATATCATCAGAAATGCCGAGGAGAAAAACGAGGATCTCTTTGTTTTCATCCTTGATGGTATAGTGGATCCCCATAATCTGGGAGCGATCATTAGAACTGCCAATATGGCAGGAGCCCACGGTGTCATCATTCCGAAAAACAGGGCAGTGGGACTTACCGCAACTGTAGCAAAGGCCTCGGCGGGCGCACTAAATTACACACCTGTAGCAAGGGTAACAAATCTTAAGAACACGGTTGAAGACCTGAAAAAAAGAGGGGTATGGTTTGCGTGTGCCGATATGGACGGTAAAACCGTATTTGAACAGGATCTTAAGGGCCCTGTAGGTATAGTGATCGGTTCAGAGGGGGACGGAGTCAGCAGACTCCTTAAGGAAAAGTGCGATTTCATTGTTTCCATTCCCACAAGGGGAGACATAGATTCGCTTAACGCCTCTGTGGCTGCAGGAGTACTGGCGTTTGAGGTAGTAAGGCAGAGATATTGTTAAATCCCGAGCCACGCACTCCGCTGCGTGGTTACGGGAAATAACTAGGGCATTTTGGCTCGGTGCCCATCGGCGAAGCCGATTTAATTGGCACCGAGCGGCTTACAATTCAGCGGACTGGTAGGCCGCTGAATTGTAAGGCAGAGGAACGGTTATTAAATGGACAGTCGTTCGTTTTCATATGATAGCATGGAAGATGATGAGCTCGTTACCCTCTCAAGAGAGGGGGATGCCAATGCAGCGGATTATCTTCTGAAAAAATATAAATTTATCGTAAAGATGAAAGCTTCATCAATGTTTATCCTGGGCGGAGAGAAAGAAGACCTGCTGCAGGAAGGGATGATAGGACTTTTTAAGGCTATCAGGGAATATGACCCAGGGCGGGATGTTTCCTTGGTCACGTTCTGTAATCTTGTGGTGACACGTCATCTATACAATGCAGTCAGGAATATGGGAAGACAGAAGCATTTTCCGCTGAACGGATTTATTTCCATATACGGGGATGATGAAGAGACCGGAGACAGAGAGAAGGTTCCTGGACTGGAAAGCTATGAGAATGATCCAGAGAGACTGATGATCGATCAGGAAAATGCCGAAAATATAGAAAAGGCAATAGAAGAGGAACTGAGCCCGCTTGAAAGAGAAGTGCTGGATCTGCGCATAGTGGGAATGAAGAACGGAGAAATAGCCAGGGTTTTAGGCAGAGATGAAAAGTCTACCGATAATGCCCTTACAAGGATAAGGACCAAGCTTGGCAAGAGGATAAGAGGCTGATACATGCATATCAATGAGATAATCGGCAATGATCTTAAAAAACTGTTCAGATTGATAGCGGAAGAGAGACAGGACGATTCCGTTTATGAGGAGATCTGTGTCCATCTGGACATTTCACGGCTGTCCTATGAACTGGATTTCGGTGAGGATAATGAGATAAGAAGGCCGGTCAGAGGAAATGCGGAATTCGGAGATAAAACCAAGGATAATCTGATCATTCTGTATGATGATAAACGGACAAAGGGCTTAAAACTCGATTACTCCTATTATTATGACGGGAGAAAGCATGTAAAGGCATATCTTGAATTCCCCTACGGAATGCCGAGGGCCGATGTGGATCTAGAACTCATGCAGTTTCTGTCGGATATAGTGTGCGTGCTGATAAGCAGGCGTACCATGCGGACTATGCTGGAACGCGCCCAGACCACCGATGTGCAGACAGGCATTCCAAATCTAGTGTTCATGAACAGGAAATATAATAAAACCGTTGCCAGGATCCCTGCATCAGAGATCATATTTATCAGGATGAACCTGAAGAACTTTAAGTTCATCAATGAAGCAGCGGGAGCAAGGGCCGGAGATGAAGCTATTACACAGTATGCCAACAAGCTCCTTCATATGGTAAATGAGGACGAGGGAGTCTGCCGTCTTGGCGGTGATAATTTTGTAGTGTTTATCCATAAGGATAATTACGAGATATTCAAGGAAAAGATAAAATGTGTTCTTATCTCGAACCTTTTATCTTCGCCGGGACAGACTTTCAGCGTCTCTGCATGGATGGGAGTATCAATACTGGAGCCCGGACAGGATAAGCCGTTTTTTGAAAGGCTCAATGAAGCATCAATTGCCTGTGATATGGCAAAAGGGCGTTTCAGAAAGAGCATAGTGGAATTTGATGCCAGCCTTGTGGATATGGTAAATCAGGGACGCGAGATCATTTCCATTTTCCGGCCTGCCATCAGAAAGCACGAATTCCATCCCTTCTTCCAGCCGAAAGTAGATATGAAGACAGGGAAACTCGTGGGATTTGAAGCGCTCTGCAGATGGATACATGAAGGTCGTTTTATTTATCCGGATCAGTTCATTCCGATACTCGATAAAAATGCCATGATCCCGGCTCTGGATATCACCATATTCAGAGAAACCTGTGCTTCCATAAGACAGTGGAAGAATATGGGAATGGATCCGCCTCTTATTTCCTCGAACTTCTCAAAGAAAAACCTTTTCGTTCCGAGGATAGAGGAAAACATCCTGGAGGTTATAGAGGAATACGGTCTGCAGCCTGAAGAGCTTGAGATAGAGATAACTGAGAGCGTAAGAGAAGTGGAATACACGCCTCTCATGGAATTTGTGAAGGGGCTTAAGAAGACCGGGATACATATATCTATAGACGATTTCGGGACGGGATACTCTTCACTTTCGCTTATTCACAATATAGATGCGGATGTTATCAAGATAGACAGAAGCTTTGTAGAACTTCTTCCGGATGATGAAAAGTCAAAGATACTGATCGAGAGTATTATAAATATCGCAAGCCGGCTGGGTATGTCGGTTGTTGCAGAAGGTGTGGAGACCGAAGAACAGGGCAGAGCGCTATTGGATCTCGGATGTACTACAGCCCAGGGGTATTTCTTCGGAAAGCCTGTGGATTTCGACACCGCTACCAAGCTAATGGAAAATCCGCAGTTTAGGACTATTTAGGAGAATAAAGATCATGAATATAGGATTTATAGGTTGTGGAAACATGGGCGGAGCCATGATGAAGGGAATCCTGGATTCCGGTAAATGTGATAAGTACGGAATGATGGCATCAGACAGCCTGAAGGCAGCGAGAGACAGGATAGAGGATACACTCGGTATCGCTACTGCCGAAGACAATAAAAAGACAGCGGAGTTTGCGGGTGTTCTCTTTTTAGCGGTCAAACCCCAGTACTATGAGAGTGTGATAGATGACATTAAAGATACGGTAAAAGATGATACCGTCATCGTGACTATAGCTCCCGGTAAAACCCTTTCATGGACAGGGGAAAAGTTCGGGCGGAACCTTAAGATAATAAGGATGATGCCGAATACACCCGCAATGGTACAGGAAGGCATGATAGGGATGTGCTGTAATGACCTCGTGACCGATGAAGAGATATCTTTTGTAAGGGATCTGTGCGGAGGATTCGCAAAGACCGAAGTAATACCTGAGAACCTTATGGATGTGGTAACCGCAGTAAGCGGAAGTTCACCTGCCTATGTGTTCATGTTTATAGAAGCTATGGCAGATGCTGCCGTGGCAGGCGGAATGCCGAGAGACAAAGCCTACACATTTGCAGCCCAGGCAGTTCTTGGCAGTGCCAAAATGGTACTGGAAACCGGCAGACATCCCGGGGAACTTAAGGATATGGTCTGTTCACCGGCCGGTACGACCATACAGGCTGTAAGGGTCCTCGAGAAAAGCGGGTTCAGAAGTGCAGTATTCGAATGTATGGAAAAATGCCTGGAAGTGTCAAGGGGCTTGTAAAAAACAAAGCCGTTAAGTTAGTGTCATTCTGAGCGAAGCGAAGAATCTCTATTTAAAAGATCCTTCGCTAACGCTCAGGATGACAGGGAGCCATTGGATAAAAAGGAGGTCGGCTTTTTTGAGGGGCAACAGGATCAAGCTGATCTATGCGCTTATCATATCAATGATAGTTACGGTGGCCGGGGTTCCGGACGCCGGTGTTTTTGCGTCCGAAAATATAGAGATCAGAACCCCGGAGGATCTGATTTCTCTTTCAGAGAAGAGTATAAATGAGGCCGCCACTAAAGACAGGAATTATGTACTGATAAATGACATAGACCTTACAGGCACGGAATATGAACCTATAGCTATCTTTGCGGGATTTCTGGATGGACGCGGTCATACTATTTCGGGATTTTCATTTGAAGGGAGACAGGCAGGGACGGGTTTTGTAAGAACCATTACAAAAGACGGTCATATCATGAACCTGAATCTCTCCGGACAGGTAGAGCCAAGAGGAGAGATGAAAGAAACAGGGGGCATCGCAGGTGTTAACTACGGCCTTATCGAAAGCTGCAGCTTTGAAGGAAGTGTTCTGGGCTTTGAGATCACGGGAGGCATAGCCGGACACAATATGGAGACCGGTATCATCAGGAGATGCACTAACCGCGCTGTTGTTAATTCCACCAGAAGAACCGGAGGAATAACAGGATTTAATGAAGGACTGATAGAGTCTTCCGAGAATAAGGGAGATATCAACGCTTCAAGGCAAACGGCCCATGAGATGGATGATGAGAGGGGCGGGGAGATCGAAAATGATGAGGGGTATGATGAGGATGATGAAGAAAACGGATTCGATAAACTCATTCCCGACACCATAGATTTAAAAGATGATGATCTCTTTAATAAATTTGATAACGGATTAAAGATCAACTATACAGGAGGTATAGCAGGCGTCTGCGCAGGAAGTATTACGGATTCGGTAAATACGGGAACCGTGGGATACCAGCATGTAGGCTATAAGACCGGAGGTATCACCGGATATGACAGGGGAATAATTACCGGCTGTAAAAATGCCGGAAAAGTATACGGCAGAAAAGATATAGGCGGAATAGCCGGACAGTTTGAACCATACGCCGTAAACGCTTATTCCGAAGACTCCCTTTCAAGAGCAGGGGATTCTCTTGATGAACTGACCGACAGGGCTGAAAGGCTCCATAAGGATTTTAAGGCACAGGATGATGTGACCCAGAGTCATATAGATGCTGTAAGATCAAGCTCTGATGACTTAAGGGACACCATTAAGTTTTATAAAGAATACTATAGATGCAAGGATGATTCTGTTGAAAGAGAGATCCGTGTGAAGGTGGATAATATCAGGAGCATCATTGACGACATCGATCTTCACGGATATGACAGGGAGACAAAGGAAGCATTACAGACCCTGATAGACAATAATGACGGATTATACAATATCCTTTTGGCGGTGGGAGAGGCAAGGGCTGCAGGCATCCGCCCGGAGATGATAAATTACTTTAAGAAGATCGGGGACGGGATAAAAAACGGATATGATGCCATTGATACTCTTGTAAATAAAGCCAAAAGGGCAGGAGAAGACGGACGGGATCTCAAGGATGACCTTGAAGACTTAAGAGATGCAGCAAACGACCTTGATGATTACTTAAGAGGATGCGAAGACGATTATAAGAAAGACTTCAGGATAACTCAGGATGATATCCAGTCAAGAACCGATCTCATCGCAGCGGAGATGGATATACTTTCAGACGGGTTAAAGGACAGCGACAGTCTCATCAGAAAAGATGTGGACAGTATGGTCTCTTCCCTTAATTCTCTGAATGAGGATCTTTCCGGCGGATATGATGAGGTACAGGCGGAGCTGCAGAAGATATATGATACTGACAGCATACATGATGTTTTCGATGACATATCGGATGACGACGATCCTTCATTGGAGAAGGGATTATTGTCTGACTCTTCAAACCTCTCGGATATAAAGGGGGATATTAACGCCGGAGGTATAGCAGGTACCATAACCGATGACTTTGATGCACAGTCGGATTTTGAAGTGGTGTCCCAGGGACAGGTGAGCCTGAATTATGAGAGAACAGAAAAGGCCACCATACTTAACTGCAGGAATGACGGGGATGTGACTGTAAGGAATGATTATGCCGGAGGCATAGTCGGAAGAGCCGACCTTGGAGCTGTCATAAATTCCGAGAACTACGGAAGGATAGAGGCAGAGAACGGAGACTATGCAGGAGGTATCGCAGGAAAGAGTGCCTATGTGATAAGAGGGTGCTATTCCATGAGTGAAGCAGTAAGTGGGAAATATGCGGGCGGTATCGCCGGTATTGCACATACTCTTGAAAATAATGCCTGTCTGTCAGCAATAGATCCTGAAAAAGAATATCACGGAGCAGTCGCAGGAGATACGGATAATGCAGACAAGGATCCGAAAGATAAGGGCTCTGTAAGCGGAAATATATTCGTATTCAGGGGCCTCGGAGCCATCAACGGAGTGACTGAAGACAGGGAAGCTTCGGCAGTTACCTTTGAAGAACTGTACAGTATGGATAATACACCGGATTTCTTCGGAAAGATGACTGTCACCTTCAAAGATAAGGGCGAGACGGTGAAAAAGCTGAGAGTTCCCTATGGCGGGACCATTGTAAGATCGCAGTATCCAGAGATCGCTGATGAGGAAGGGAAGTTCGGATACTGGGAGGATAAGGACTTACGATGCGTTCAGCAGAATACTACGGTCAACGCAATATACGTTGACTACATCACAAGCATTGCATCTTCCGAAACAGAGAGACCGGAAGTGATCTTAAACGGCAGATTCTATGAAGGAACCGTATTAAAGATAAATGAAAAAGATACAGTGGATGTCAGTGCTCCGGAGGGCTATGATATTACAATGGCTGTTGATACGGAGACCATGTGTGAGTTCGGTTTCCCGGATAATGAGAGCTATACCGTGAGATTTTACATGGGGGATAAAAAGTCCAAGGGAAGCCGTATACTGACAGAGGATAACGGAGTATTAAAGGAAGCAGAGCACAGGCAGGACGGAGAATATATCGTATTTAGCATGAGTGAGCCCGGAACCTTTTATCTTGCAAAAGCAAAGGAAGACGAGATAAGAGATAAAGCGAAGATCGCACTGGCGGCCGCAGCGGGTTTGATCATAGTGTTACTTATCATTTGGGGACTGATGAAAAAGAAGAAGCAGCAGAGGGATCCTGAGAATGGAAGAAAATAAGAATGTAATGTATAAGCTTTCCTCATTTATAGTGGACAGGCGGAAAGCATTCATAGTACTTTTTGTCATAGCCATTATTTACTGTCTGGTGAGGATATCGGACGTTAATGTGGAAAATGACGTCACAAAATATCTGCCGGAGGATACTGAGACAAGACAGGGTGTGGACATCATGGATAATGAGTTCGAGACCCATGGTTCCGCAAAGATCCTTCTCGCCAATATTACTTATGACCAGGCACTGATCGTGGCCAAGGGACTTGAGAATATTGACGGTGTTGACACTGTGAAATTCTATGATCCCGATGACGAAGACTACGATGATGATGTTCTGGAAGACTATTATAAGGATTCTGCGGCGCTGATCACTTTAACATTCGACGAGGACGAGGATACGCCCCTTTCCCAGCAGGCCATAGTGGACGTCAGGGAGTATGTAAAGGACTATGACAATTATGTATATACCACGATAGATCTGGATGAATCCGCGGAATTAAAACATGATGTGGGA
Source organism: uncultured Lachnospiraceae bacterium (assembly GCA_902779445.1). Classification (GTDB taxonomy): domain Bacteria; phylum Bacillota; class Clostridia; order Lachnospirales; family Lachnospiraceae; genus NK4A144. Next base: position 21,491 of record CACZBM010000021.1, on the reverse strand, counting down.
TTCATTCTCTTCGTGGCTGTTTTCGTAATACTGGGAGTCCTGCTCTTTACTTCATCGACCTATGCCGAAGTACCGATATTCATGATCACATTTGTAACTGCGGCAATCTTAAATAAAGGTACCAACTACGTTTTTGGCACAGTGTCCTTTATCTCCAATTCCGTGGACGTGATACTGCAGCTCGCTCTGGCTATAGACTATGCCATCATCATGTTCCATAGATACATGGAGGAACGTGATAACGGACTGGAAGCGAGAGAAGCCATGATAACTGCTCTAAGTAAGGCGATCGTCGAGATCTCTTCAAGTTCCCTTACTACAATGGCAGGTATGGTGGCCCTTGTATTCATGCAGTTCAAGATCGGAAAAGACCTGGGACTGGTACTCTGCAAGTCGATCCTGTTTTCCATGCTTTCGGTATTCCTGCTGATGCCTGGACTTATCATGTGGTTCAGGAATAATATCGAAAAGACGAGGCATAAGAGTTTCGTACCGAAGATCACTGCCTGGGGAAAACTGATCGTCAAAACGAGACATGTCTTTCCCATCATATTTGTAGTCGTCATAATCTTTGCTTTCAGGCTTTCAAATACTGCTCCTTATATTTTCGATAAATATACTGCAAGGGGTCCGAAAAAGACACCATATATCGAGGCTAAAGACAGGATAGACGAGACCTTTGAAACCGGAAATAATCTGGCAATAGTATTGCCAAAGGGTGACTATGAGAAGGAAGCAGAGATCATAGCGAACTTAAAAGAAAGAGACTACGTGGATGATGTTCTGGCCCTGGCAAACGTGGAGGTCGGAGATGATAAGGAGTATGTACTTACAGACAGCGTAATCCCCAGAGATTTTGCGGAGATAGCCGATGTGGACGCGGGACTTGCAAAGCTCCTCTATACGGCCTATGCCCAGGACAAGGAAGTATATGGCGCATTTATAGACGGAATAGATGAGTACAAGGTGCCGATCCTCGACCTGATCGACTTTGTCTATGATAAAAAAGAATCCGGAGCATTTAACCTGAGCGCTAAACAGAGTGATGATCTGGATGATATCCATGAGCAGATAGAAACTGCCAGAGTCCAGCTGGAAAGTGAAGATCATTCCAGAATAATATTTGTCCTTAAAGGCAAGGTTGAAGGAGAAGAGACCTATGCAAGAGTGGATGAAATAAGGCAGATGGTCCAGTCCTACTATAGAGACAGGATCTATGTGGTGGGTGATCCCACTGCGGCTTCCGATCTTTCAAGCTCCTTTAATAACGACAATTTGGTCATAAGCGTGCTGACAGCTTTCTTCGTAGGAGTGATCCTTCTGTTTACTTTCCAGAGTGTCAGCCTGCCGTTCATACTGTTACTTACGATCCAGGGAAGTATCTGGGTAAACTTTGCAATACCCAATATCACGAACAATCCTCTTTATTTCCTGGCATACCTTATCGTGAGTGCTATCCAGATGGGTGCCACTATTGACTATGCTATTGTTATCACCAACAGATATGTGACGCTGAGACAGGATACAAAGAACAGGAATGAACTTGTGATCCGTTCCTTAAATGAAAGTTTCGCAACAATAGTTACCTCGGGATCGATCCTTACGGTCTGCGGATTCCTGGTAGGTAACCTGACCAGTAACGCTGTTATAGCAAACCTGGGAAAAGCTCTGGGCATGGGAACGCTTTTAAGTATAGGTATGGTAATGATAATACTTCCCCAGCTTTTATATATATTTGATCCCATTCTCGATAAGAGCTCATTTAAGGTTAAGACTCCGGAATTTAACGGAAACCTTGCGGGAAGTGTACTTAAGAAAACTGCCGGAACCATGGTGGTAAACGGTATGGTAAATGGATATTTCTCCGGTTATCTGATCGGGGAATTTAAGGGAACAATGAACGGAGACATGGATCTCACTCTCAGGAGAGGAAATGCAGAGGAAAAGGAAGAAACTACATCTGAATAATGCTGCGGTCTTTTTGCTTTCCCTGATCCTCTTAACCGGGAGTGCGGAGCTTCCTTTTATTCCCGGGACAGGCTTAAAGGAAACCGTATACGGGGCTGAGAATACCGAAGTGGTAATTATAAAGAGTGTTGATGACTTTATCAGTCTGGCTGAAAAGTCAGGAGATGACAGCCACACCAGAGATAAGGTATTTAAGCTTGATCGTGATCTGGATCTTACGGGAAGGGACGTGAGTCCCATCCAGACATTCTGTGGGTCATTCGACGGACAGGGCCATACAATATCCGGATTTTACTATGACGGAATGCTCTCAGGTATGGGTTTATTCCGCACGATCTCAGACAGCGGGGAAGTGAGAGACCTCAGCATAAAAGTAAACATGGTTCCTAATGGGAATATGAAGAACATCGGTGGGATAGCCGGTGTTAATTATGGTGTTATAAGGAACTGTACTGTAGAAGGAAAGATACTGGGACTGGAGGCAGTGGGCGCAATAGCCGGCAGAAATACGGAGAACGGTGTCATAAGCAGCTGCAAAAACAAAGCAGAAGTCATCGGGATGAGAAGGACCGGAGGCATAGCGGGATATAACGAGGGCCTTATCGATTCATGTGAAAATACAGGAGAAGTAAACGCAGGCTCCAGAACAGCATGGGAATTAAAGGACGAACGGAAAAAGGCAGAAGAAGAGGAACGCCTCGCAAATGATGATGAAGAAGATGACGGATCAGATGATGAGAATCTGGATAAACTGATACCGGATGAAGTGGACATAGGCTATGACGATATTATAGAAGCGGTGATGAATGAGCAGGAAGTTAACTATACCGGAGGAATAGCCGGAGTAAACTCAGGTAGTGTTGTGGGGTGTTCTAATTCCGCAAAGATAGGGTATAGGCACCTGGGATACAAAACCGGAGGTATAGTGGGCTATGAGAGGGGGATACTGGATAACTGCAAAAATTCCGGAACCATATACGGCAGAAAGAATACCGGGGGCATAGCAGGACAGCTTGAACCCTATGTAAGGGATACATTTTCAGAGGATTCATTTAAGAAAGCGCAGGAAGAATCCGATAAGCTCGTGGGTCTTATCACAGCCCTGCAGGGAGAGCTAAAGAATGAAGACGACAATATCCAACAGAGGATAGACAGTATAAGGGGCAGCGCTGACAATCTCAGAGGCTCCATTAGCAGTTATAAGGATTATTACCGGGGAAAAGATGATGCGATGGAAGCCGATATGAGGGAGCATACCAACGCGATCCGGGATACAATAAACAGGATAGACCCGAAATTCAAAACGAAAAAAGCCGGGGACTCCATCACTGCCCTTCAGGGAGATATGGAAAAGATAGAGGATCTCATGAAGGCTGCAGAGAAAGCTGCGGCAAGCGGTGTGCCCATAGATATGACAGGGTACATAGGAAGCGTAAAGGGAATCTCTTCGGATATAAAAAGCCAGACTAATACGCTTCTTGAACTCGCACAGAATGCGGGAAAAGAATATAACGAACTGAAAGATGACCTGTCCACTCTCCGGGATAAGAATAACTATTTTGATAATTTCCTGAGAAAGGCATACGACAGTTATAAGATAGATCTAAGGAGTACGGATGATGACCTGACTTCCCAGATAGATACCATTGCGGATGAGATGGACTATCTGAATGATACTCTTAAGAGTTCCGATAAAGTCGTAAGATCACGGATGGATAAGATAATCGAATCCACCCGGGTCTTAACGGATGAAGTAAATGACGGTTTTGACGAACTCACCGGTGAGATAGAGAGGATGCGGAATACCAAAGATCTAAACGATATCTTTGACGATATTTCTGATACCTCCGATACAAAAGCTTCCAGAGGAAAGATCACTTCCTGTGAAAACAAAGGTGATGTCATTACGGATATTAACGGGGGAGGTATAGCCGGAATGGCTGATACCGATGCAGATCTGCAGTCTGACTTCAAGGTGGAGTCAACAGGAGATGTGAGCCTTAAACGTGAAAAAACAAAGCTGGCAACTATAACAGGATGTATCAACAGAGGAGCGGTAACCGTTAAAAATAACTGTGCTGGTGGAATAGCAGGCAGCATGGATATAGGTGCCGTTGAAAGATCGATAAATTTCGGCCCGGTATATTCCACAGAGGGAGATTATGCAGGCGGGATAACAGGAAAAAGCGGCTTTATGATAAGGGATTCCTTCTCAATGGCAGCCGTGTCCGCAAATCAGTATGCAGGTGGGATAGCGGGTTACGGAAGATCTCTCTGTGATAATAAAACGCTCTCAAGTATTCATGGAGTCAAGGAAAGATACGGGGCTGTGGCAGGAGACGTAGACAGAGAAGAAGATACGGCCACTGTATCCGGTAACATATTCGTGGATGATGATCTTGGTGCCATCGACGGTCTCACCTTTATGAATGAAGCAACTGCAGTGACATACAATGAATTCATTGGGCTTTCCGGGATACCCAGAGAAGCAAAAAGTATGACCGTATCCTTTATGGCAGACGGTGAGATCATAAAATCCATGGAGGTTCCCTACGGCGGATCCGTATCTATTGATGATTATCCGGAGATCCCGGATAAGGATGATAAATTCGGAATATGGGAAAATATCGACCTTTCTGACGTGAAGCAGAATACGGTGATAAACGCTTCTTACTTTTCCTATGTGACCACAATAGCATCAAATGAGGCTTTCCCTGTATTCCTGGTATCGGGAAAGTTCTTTAAGGGTGCATTTGTTGATTACACGAGGACAGATATCGATGACGAAGATAAAGATGTTAACAGCATGCCGGAAGGTTATATCAAGCCTCTTTCTAAATACACCTTTAAGATCCATTACGGTTATCAGAAAGGAGCAAAGGATACAGATACATCCATAAGGCTGCTTGCGGATGATTACGGGAAAACCGATACCGCAGCCATCAGATCGGATGACGGAAAGTATACTGTGATCAATACGGTCAGGGATGGAAGATACCTTGTATTTCCTTTTGACTGCAAAGAAGCGAGAGGGGAATTCTATATCCTGAAAGCTGCACCAGACAGACGGATCATGATATTTGTGGTATCCGGTATTTGTATCATTGCTCTTATCATCCTTATACAGCTTATCAGGAAGTATGGGATGAAAAAGAAGGAAGAAGATCGTTCATAGACTGATAATCGAACTGCTCATAGGCGCTTTTTATCTTTTCCCAGCGTTCTTTTTCGCCTGCAGGCAAAGAATACCCGGACATCAGGCCGAATATGGTGTCAAGTTTATCTGTATCAAATTCTTCAATAGCTTTTCCAATATCACTGTATATGTTCTTTAAGTACTCAGGGTCAGCTTCCGGGAGACCGGACTCTTCAGCGACATCTTCTGCAAATACAGCTGAAAGAGGCTCCTTTAGCGAAAGGAAGCTATTTATAAAGTCAGCATGGTTTTCACGTATGAAGTTCATGTCCTCTGCCTTACCGGCGTTTTCAAGCGCCTGGGCTTTTTCTCCGAGTTCAACAGCTCCTATTATCCTCGCAGAACTCTTTAGTGCATGCACTCTGATAGTGTATTCACGGATATTTCCTTCATTATAGAATATCTCCAGCTCGTGCGCTCTGTCATCGGCAGTATCGTAGAAGACTTTCAGGATGGGAAGATAGGAATCCCTGTCACCTCCGTTTTTAAGTCCCTGACTTATATCTATGGGAGAGCCTTTTAAGCGGGAAAGCTTATCCTCCGGTTTGGCCGTGTCATTCGCATCATCATTACCCAAAGGTGATGCTTCATGGATTTTTTCCGCAGGGATATATCTAAGGAGCAGCTCCTCAAGTTCGGAGGAATCGATGGGCTTTGACAGATATCCTTCAAATCCCTCATGGATATACTGCTCCCTTGCTCCGGAAATGGCATTGGCAGTAAGGCAGATAGAGGGGGTTTCTTTATTCGGGCCGTCAGTACTCCTTAATTCCTTAAGGGTTTCAATACCGTCTTTTCCGGGCATCATATGATCTAAAAAGATCACATCATATTTCTCATTTTCAGCCATGATGACGGCGTCATAACCGTTTTCTGCGGTTTCGACTTTAACAAGTGTTTTCTTGATAAGGCTCTTAAATACCATGAGGTTAAGAGGGTTATCATCCGCCACGAGTATCCTTGCTTCAGGTGCTGTGAATTTTTCATGGTATTTCTTATGCATACTGAGATGTTCATGATATGACCTCTCATAGTCTCCGAGTTCCTTCCAAGATGTCACCTTCTGCTTTATGGAGAATGAGAAGGTGGATCCGACGCCATAGGTGCTTTCAACCTTAAGAGAAGAGCCCATGAGACCCAAAAGCTCCTTTGTGATACTCATACCGAGACCGGTACCTTCAACATTTCTGTTCCTCTTTTCTTCTATACGCTCAAATTCGGAGAAGAGTTTGGGAAGATCTTCACTCTTGATACCTATACCGGTATCCTGTACGGAGACATTCAGGATGACGCTGTCAGGATCACCGGTCTTTTCATATCCGATACTGAATAAAACACTTCCCTTTTCCGTATATTTAACTGCGTTGGTAAGGATATTCGTAATGACCTGCTTGACCCTGACTTCATCTCCGTTAAGGAATCTGGGCAGTGTTTTATCAAAATCCAGGTTCAGGAGAAGCCCCTTTTTCTCAGCACGGGTGGAGATCATTCCCACAAGATCATTTATACATGTGGAAAGATCGTAGTCTACAGGTATTATCTCGATCTTACCGGCTTCGATCTTTGAAAAGTCCAGGATATCATTTATCAGCCCGAGAAGGGTTTTCCCCGCATTATCTATATTTTCGGAATAAGTGAGTATGGTGTCATCCTCAGCCTCACGAAGGATCATCTCATTCATACCGAGGACCGCATTGATGGGAGTACGTATCTCGTGGGACATGTTGGCGAGGAAATCCGACTTTGAACGGTTGGCTTCATCAGCAGCTCTTTTCGCCTTGTCAAGGTCTGTAAGGGTCTGCATAAGGTTTCTGTAGTCGGGAGTTTCCACTCCGATGTAAAAGATATAGAGACCAAGGACCGCTCCGAAATAATTGTATAAGATACCGCTGCCAATGCCCACTGTGTTCAAAAGCTCGATAAGGATACTTCCTATCACCACAACGAACGCGGCAACTGAAGTCATTTGGGCACGTGCGTTCAGGGTTTTCCTGAAAATGGTAAACAGGACAAGGCAGTATATAATGTAATACAGTTCAAAAACATAACCCAGGATGACCCTCAGGATAATAGGGAAGGACGTGAGAATGGCATCACCGTCATAAATGATGAACTGCCTTACATAGGCTATGATCGAAAGCAGGATACCGGCTATCATAAACCCCGTATTTATCCTGAAGAAAAGACGTTTGTAGCGGAATTCATCAAAGAAGCTCTCCATGTAGAGCGCCATATAATATGTGAGTAATATATTAGTGAAATAAACAACCAGAAGAAGGAACAGCTGTATCCAGATGGGAGTAGGGAATACACCGGCGTCCCTGAAGATATTATCAAGAATACTTATAAAGTTACCGATGATGATCGTAATGACAAAGGTCTGGAATGTGAGATTCTTATTCTTCTCACCGCTTCCCATGGCACGGATAAGGACATAGAGAACAATGCTGAAAACGAACGCAGCAAGGCTGAATGAAATATGAAGCGTGGTTTTCATTCCGATTATATTGATCATCCTAATCCTGCCCCCAGGTGATATCCCACAGAAAAAAACCAATTGAATCCAAAGAATCAGTATATACTATATCATAATCCGGGGCTTAAATGCTATAATTGAAACACTATGAACAACAATAACAGAAAAAAAGTGATAATACTCGCGACAGGCGGGACCATAGCGGGATCCGGTCAGAAAGGAAAGGAGACAGGATATGTGTCCGGAAGCCTTTCAGTTGATGATATCATCAGGGATATTCCCTTTGTATCGGATGTTGCGGATATAGAGACCGTGCAGGTCTGCAATGTGAACTCCGACGATATCACTTCCGATATATGGATCGATCTTTCCTGTACGATAAATGAAATGTCAAAGGATGAGGAGATCGCGGGATTTGTGGTCACACACGGAACTGACACGCTGGAAGAAACAGCTTATTTTCTCAATATGACGGTAAAAACCGAGAAATGCGTGGTACTTACAGGATCCATGAGACCGGCCACAGCACTTTCTGCTGACGGCCCCCTAAACCTGTATCAGGCAATATGTGTAGCCGCCAGTGAAAAGAGTATTGGGAAAGGGGTCCTTGTCCTGTTTTCCAATAATATCTTTTCAGCGAGATCCGTAAAGAAGGTAAATACCTATAACGTTATGGCAGTTTCTGCCGGTGAATCGGGAAGTATCGGAGTCATCAGGAATAATGAGGTGGAATACCACGACCTTCCGGTCAAAGCCCATACTGTCCGGACGGAATTCCATGTAGAGCGTGGCAGCTCTCTCCCCAGAGTCCAGATAGTATATTTCTATGTGGATGCGGATACCGGGTTACTTCAGTATGCCGCAAAAAACTCAGAAGGACTGATAATAGCCGGAGCCGGGGCGGGAGAGTTCAGCCGGGAATATATCAAGGTCATTAATGAGATAAAGATACCGGTGGTGATAAGCTCCAGGATCTATGACGGTATGATAACCCAGGATTCCGTGCTCTGTGAAAATACTGTTGCGGCAAATGATCTTTCACCCCAGAAGGCAGCTGTACTCCTGAGGCTTGCTCTCTATAACGGAACTGCTTCCAATGCCGATCTCATCAGGATCTTCAGCACGTATTAAATAATACAGCTTTATACAGATTGTTAATTTTTTAACTTTACTTTTGGGCTGTTTTATAATATCCTAACCATATGTTTGCAAAATGAAAATTTGATCATGAAAGGAGATGAATATGAAAGGTTTTGCAATGCTGGGTATTGGAAAGACAGGCTGGATAGAGAAGGAACGTCCCAAATGTGGTCCTCTTGATGCTATAGTAAAGCCCCTCGCACTGTCCCCCTGTACCTCTGATATCCACACTGTATGGGAAGGTGCCCTCGGTGAAAGACATGACATGATCCTCGGACATGAGGGATGCGGTGTCGTTGATGAAGTAGGTGAGCTGGTTAAGGACTTTAAGGTAGGCGACAGGGTTATGGTCGCTGCCATTACTCCCGACTGGTCATCACTTGAAGCTCAGGGCGGATATCCTATGCATTCCAACGGAATGCTTGCAGGATGGAAGTTCTCAAACTTTAAGGACGGGGTTTTCGGAGAATACTTCCATGTAAATGAAGCTGATGCCAATCTTGCATTTTTACCGGATTCCATCACTCCCGAAGAAGCTTGTATGCTTTCTGACATGGTTCCCACAGGATTCCATGGTGTAGAGCTTGCAGATGTACAGTTTGGTGACACCGTACTCGTAAACGGAATAGGACCCGTTGGTCTTATGGGTGTCGCAGGTGCCAACTTAAGAGGAGCATCCAGGATCATCTGCGTAGGAACCAGGCCTGCATGCCGTGAAGCTGCTAAAAAGTATGGCGCTACAGATTTCATCAGCTATAAAGAAGGACCTATTGATGAGCAGGTTATGAAGCTCACAAATAACCAGGGTGTTGACAAGGTTATAGTTGCAGGTGGTGGAGTTGAATCCTTTGATGCGATGATCAAATCCTTAAAGCCAGGCGGAAAGATCGGTAACGTAAACTATCTTGGAAGCGGCGACTTTGTTACTATCCCCACGCAGGCGGTCTGATGCCCGGAGGACGTTTAAGACTTCAGAAGCTCGCAAGTCTTGTAGAGTGTGGAAAGCTTGATGTTAAACATCTTATCACTCACAGGTTTGAAGGATTCGAGAAGGTAGAAGATGCGCTTATGCTCATGAAGGATAAGCCCGCAGATCTTATCAAGCCCGTTGTAAAGATCAGCGACTGATATTTACTATAAGATTATTTGCGGAGAGATCTAATGTCTCTCCGCATTTTTTCTGATATGACAATTAATCCGAAGGGAGACAGAACCGCAAAATGAAGATCCTGGTGATCTCGGGTTTCCTGGGCGCGGGAAAGACCACGTTTATTAAGGAATTATCCGCAAGGATCAAGATCAAACCCGTAATACTCGAGAATGAATATGCGTCCGTCAACGTAGATGAGAATATCTTAAAGAGCGGAACGGATCTCAGTGTATGGGAGAGCACTGAAAACTGTATCTGCTGTAACGGAAGATCGGATTTTGCATTTACGATCCTGACGATCGCCAATTCCCTTGATCCCGAATATCTGATAGTGGAACCAACCGGTGTCGGGTATCTTTCAAAGGTAATGGAGAATATCAGCAAGGTGGAGTACGAACATATATCCGCCCTTTCTCCTGTGACAGTGATAGACCCCATGAGCTTTGAAAGGGGACTTAAACAGTATAAGGATCTGTATCTGGATCACATCAGATATGCGGGTACCATCATTCTGTCAAAGTGTGATCTCATAAGAGACAGCGGGATCATAAACGGTGTTAAGGAAAAACTGTCTGAGATCAATCCTGATGCGGATATTATCACAACGGACTACAGGAATGCAGGGGATGATCTGTTCTCAGGACTGTTTGATGACAGAAAGCCGGGAATGAACATATCTTCAGCTGCCTCCGTTGAAAGGGAAGAGCCTGATTTTGAGGAGCTCAGCATATTAAACGCCGGGATGGAAAGTATCGGAGAGCTGGTGTTTTTTATGGAAGAACTCATTCGTTTCCGTTACGGACACATTATAAGGGCAAAGGGAACGATAAAAGTTAATAACGAGCTTATCAGGGCAGATATCTCAGATACCCGGTATTTACTGAGTCAGGCAGAGAAAACCGCCAAACAGGGTTTTGTCCTGATAGGAGAAGAGATAGACAAGGAATCATTAAGGATGAGACTAGGGTTTACACCGTTAATTCCGATACGATATAATAACGAAGTTAATATAATAAACCCGATAAATAAAAGGAGAAAAAATTATGAGGAATAAGGTTTTATCAGTATTAGTTGCGGCCTTGATAATGGCTGTATTAAGTGGATGTTCTTCAACCAGCACATCCACCACAGAGGTTAATTTTTCGACTACCACAGATGAAGGGACAAAGGACTATAACTTCAAGGCAGAGAATAATAACGGAGAGATCACTACAGAGAGTACTGTGGATGAGACCCCTGCTTCAGATGACGTGGAAGAATATGCTGAAGATGATGATCCGGTGGCAGATGCAGCGGGATTTGTGGATGAGGGCATTGACGCTATATGGGATCAGGAAGGATGCCAGCGTCATGTGACATATGATCCTGATGAGATCTTTGTACAGGTCTGGTGTGAAGGCATAAGCTCTAAGGAAGACCTTGATGAGGAAGCTTTGCGTAATGAGGTGATACCGGCGTGGCTGGATGAGATAAGTGAATGGCGTACCGAACTTGACAACAGGGGCCTTGAAAATGTAGAGCTTTGCCTGCAGTATACATCTGATGCAGCTGATGATCCGGACTTATTTTTTACTATTGAGGGCGGAGAGCTTACATATTTTGTTTTTGATGAATAAAAGCTGCCAATTTGGATGACATGAACGTATTATAATTCAGAAATAATATTACACAAATAGGAGGTGTTTACATCATGGAATTAAAAAAAGGAACAAAAGGCAGAAAACTTACTGAGGATCAGATAGAAAAGGTGAATGGTGGGTTCAAGCAGACCATCGAGGGCGCATGGTCCTATAATGAGATCATCGTATGTCCGCATTGTAAAAATGAAGCCTGGGATCAGTTTTACTGTGATTCCGACGCACTTGCGGAAGTACAGAAAGATCTGTACACCTGTGCTATATGCGGACAGCAGTTTGCCGCTGCATCAGGTTATGGTATTACGGATATTCTTTGAGTTAAAGCAGAGGAGATATAATGTCTGATACTGTGCGTTTTGCAATGGAGAATGATATACCTGCCATAATGGAATTATTAAAGCAGGTAAATCGTGTGCATCAGGAAGGGAGACCGGATCTTTTCAAACTGGCCACAAAGTACACCGAAAAAGAGCTGAGTGATATTTTGAAAAATGATAAAACTCCCGTATTCGTATATGAAGATGCGGACGGGAAAATACTTGGTCACGGGTTTTGTGTATTACAGCGTCCTGAGAACACCAATTTATTGCATGACCTCTTGACATTGTATATAGATGACATTTGTGTGGATGAGGCCGCGCGGGGCCGTAAAGTTGGCAGAAAGATCTATGAACATATTGTATCTTATGCCCGCCGGTGTGGCTGTTATAATGTGACGCTGAATGTATGGAGCTGTAATCCCGGTGCTATGAAATTCTATGAAAGTCTGGGGCTGTTGCCATACAAGGTAGGAATGGAAAAAATTCTGAACGGGAAAAATGAAGCGTAGCTTAAAGGGAGAGCAGTGATCGAATGAATGTACGAGATTATCTGGAAATACTGCATGTGGTGGAAAGATTAAAAGATACGATGAGACACTGCACAACTTCACGTCGCAGAACAGAAAGCGTTGCAGAACATAGCTGGCGGATATCGCTGATGGCGTTTCTTATACGAAATGAGTTTCCGGAGGCAGATATTGATAAAGTTATCAGAATGTGCCTGATACATGATCTTGGAGAGTGTTTTACCGGAGATATCCCGGCATTTAGAAAGACCGATAATGACAGAGATATTGAAGATTCGCTTTTAGACCAGTGGGTAAAAAACCTGCCTGAAGAAGTATCAAAGGATATGGAAACGCTCTATGCGGAAATGGATGCACAGAATACTGTTGAGGCAAAGATATATAAGGCGCTTGATAAACTTGAAGCTCTGATCCAGCACAATGAGTCTCCGATCGATACATGGGCTGAAAACGAATATGAATTAAATAAAACATATGCGTTCGATACAGTTTCATTTTCAGGCTGGCTTACAGAATTAAGAAAGGCCGTGCTAGAGGATACCCTGAAAAAGATTGAGACAGGTGAATGAACAAAGACTATAAAAATTTTTCAAAAAGCTTGACTTTGTTATATTGACTCCTTATAATGACGAAATCAAGAGAGGGCAACGATGCCGAGTGCAGTCGTTACCCTTTTCTTTTTTATCGCAGGAACTGCATAAGCAACTGTATGAAGCAATGGGGCTTCTGACCGAAAGGCCGGAAGCCCTTTTTACGTTTCCGGCGAAAAAATGAAAAAAGAGGAGGATCAATATGAGTGAAGAGATCATGAGTGCTTTGGACGGAGAATTATTTGCAGTATGGTTCCTTATCGGTGCCGCTCTGGTATTCTGGATGCAGGCCGGATTTGCAATGGTGGAGGCGGGATTTGCAAGGGCGAAGAACGCCGGTAATATTCTGATGAAGAACCTGATGGATTTCTGTATCGGCTGCTGCGTGTTCATTCTTATAGGCTTTGGGCTGTTACTGGGTGAAGACGCAATGGGTTTCATCGGAAAACCCGGATTTGATATTTTTACAAATTACGCCGGCTTTGACTGGTCAAACTTTATATTCAATCTGGTTTTCTGCGCCACAACCGCTACCATCGTATCGGGAGCAATGGCTGAGAGAACAAAGTTCTTAAGTTACTGTATTTATTCGGCAGTGATATCTGCTCTCATATACCCGATCGAAGCCCACTGGATCTGGGGCGGAGGCTGGCTTGCACAGATGGGATTCCACGATTTTGCCGGATCCTGTGCGATCCATATGGTAGGAGGCATCGCCGCCATAGTCGGTGCAAAGATGGTTGGTCCCCGTATTGGTAAATTTGAAAAGGACGCAGGCGGAAAGATCGTAAAGGTCAATGCTTTCCCCGGTCATAATATTGTGGTAGGCGCCCTGGGTGTATTTATCCTCTGGCTGGGCTGGTATGGTTTTAACGGTGCGGCATGTACTTCAACAGATCAGCTGGCATCAGTATTTGTAACAACCACTATAGCACCCAGTATTGCCACTGTAGTGTGTATGGTCTTTACATGGATCAAATACGGAAAGCCTGATGTATCCATGTGCCTTAACGCATCACTTGCAGGCCTTGTGGCGATCACAGCTCCCTGCGATGTGACGGATGCCTTCGGTGCCATAGTGATAGGTGCAGTGGCAGGTCTTCTGGTATGCTTCGGAGTGTGGTTCCTGGATTACGCGCTTCATATAGATGATCCGGTTGGTGCCATAGCTGTACACATGATGAACGGTATCTGGGGTACCCTTGCCACCGGTCTATTTGCCACAACTTCAGCTCCGGGAAATGACGAGCTTGTGGGACTTTTCTACGGCGGAGGATTTAAGCTTTTAGGCATACAGTTTATCGGATTCATTTCGGTTGCAGCCTGGACAACGATAACCATGGTCATTGTATTCACAGTGATCAAAGCGATCTTCGGTTTAAGAGTCAGCGAAGAGGAAGAGATCGAAGGACTGGATATCATGGAACATGGTCTGTCATCTGCATATGGCGGCTTCTCTATCGTTGATATGACTGCGGCGTCCATGATCGCCAATGAGAACACAAATCTTGGAGTGGATGAGTATGATAAGGCCACTGAGGCTATGAGAAATGCCTCCGTACCGGTTGAAAATACTTCAGCTGCTATGAGAGGTACAAGTCTTGAGACCGGCATGAACAAGGTTGTCATCATCACAAAACTCTCAAGATATGATAAGATTAAGAAAGCGCTAAATAAACTGGGTATCACCGGCATTACAGTTACGCAGGTATCGGGATGCGGTATCCAGAAGGGCGCTGGACAGATGTATCGTGGAGTTGAGATGGACCTTACTCTTTTACCTAAGATCAAGCTGGAAGTAGTCGTTAGCAGCATCCCTGTGGAAAGCGTTATTGAAGTGGCGAAAAAGACTCTTTACACCGGAAAGATCGGCGATGGTAAGATCTTTGTATATCCTGTGAGCAAGGTTGTGAAGATCAGGACCGGAGAAGAAGATTTCAACGCGCTTCAGGATGTGGAGTAAAAATGAAAAATATGATCTCTGTAGACAAGCTTCATGAGGAATGCGGGGTTTTCGGCATATATGCGCCGGAAGGTGAGAACGTGGCAGAGGATATCTACTGCGGTCTCACTGCCCTGCAGCACAGGGGACAGGAATCTGCCGGGATATCGGTTTCGGATACGGGACGGGCGGAGATAAATCTCGTCACAAAAAAGGGTATGGGCCTTGTGAGTGAGGTCTTTGATAAAAAGATCCTTGAAAGCCTCAAGGGGAATGCAGGACTGGGACATGTCCGCTATTCCACCACAGGCGAAAGTGTCGTAGAGAATGCCCAGCCTATAGCCATGAACTATATTAAGGGAAGCCTGTCTTTGGTGCATAACGGAAATATCGTCAACGCTTCAGAGATCAAAAAGGAACAGATGTACAGAGGACAGGCCCACTATACCTCCACGGATTCCGAGGTCTTATCCTATGAGATAATAAGCAATCGGATAAAGACCGGTTCCATAGAGGAAGCAGTGATAGAGACCGCCGGGAGACTAAAGGGCGGGTACGCTGTGATAGTTATGAGCCCCAGGAAGCTTGTAGGATTCAGGGATCCATTCGGGATCAAGCCACTGATCCTGGGAAAAAGAGACAGCACATATATACTGGCTTCCGAAAGCGCAGCCATAGTCTCCATCGGGGGTGAGATCATAAGGGATATCCTTCCCGGAGAAGTGGTATCCATTACCCCGGAGGGAATGAAGAGTGACAGAAGCCTCTGCCGGGAGGGCGGAGCCCACTGTATCTTCGAGTATATTTATTTTGCCCGCAGTGACTCTGTTATTGACGGGATAGAAGTACATGATGCCAGATCGAAGGCAGGACAGTGTCTTGCTAAAAGGGATGATATAGATGCGGATCTGGTCACTGGCGTTCCGGACTCGGGACTTGCCGCAGCCGAGGGCTACGCAAGGGAGTCCGGGATTCCTTTTGCATTTATCTTTCATAAAAACAGCTATATAGGGCGGAGCTTCATAAAACCTACTGACAAAGAACGCCAGACTGCTGTCCGTATGAAGCTAAGCATCCTTAATTCGAGGGTGAAGGGAAAGAAGATCATTCTCATCGATGATTCTATAGTACGGGGAAATACCATGCGCCAGATAATCGAACTCTTACGACAGGCCGGCGCAAAAGAAGTTCATGTCCGTATCAGCTCCCCGCCTTTTCTGCATCCCTGCTTTTACGGTACTGATGTGCCAAACAGCAGGGAACTCATTGCTGCGGAACACTCCGATGAAGAAGTAAGGAAAAGCATCGGAGCTGATTCCTTAAGCTATCTGAAGATCAGCGACTTCAAAGCCATGGTAGGGGATCTTCCCCTGTGCAGAGCCTGCTTCGACGGTATTTATCCTGACAAATAGGAAGTGAGGAATTCATTGGAACCGTCTCCAATGACTTCCAATTATCTGGCTTATGCACTTATGATCTTAACGCATTTTCTATATCCCGTATCAGATCATCTTTATCTTCAAGACCACAGGATATTCGAATAAGTCCTGCGGGGATGCCTGCGGCTGCCAGCTGTTCATCCGAAAGCTGCCTGTGAGTGGAAGTTGCAGGATTCAGACAGCAGCTCCTGGCATCAGCCACATGTGTCTCTATGGCGATCAGTTTCAGCTTTTTCATGAAACTCTCAGCGGCACCTCTGCCTCCCTTTAATTCAAAGGATACTACACCGCAGCCTCCATTAGGCAGATATTTTTCTGAAAGTGTATGGTAAGGATCATCTTTAAGTCCCGGATAGTTGACCTTCAGGACCTTATCCTGTTTCTGTAAAAATTCAGCAACAGCCTGACCGTTTTCCACATGTTTGGGCATACGTACGTGCAGGGATTCCAGCCCCAGATTCAGAAGGAACGCATTCTGAGGCGACTGGATACAACCAAAGTCTCTCATCAGCTGGGAAGTACATTTTGTGATAAAAGCGCCTTCCTTTCCGAATTTCTCCGCATAGATTATGCCGTGGTATGATTCATCTGGTGTAGTCAGTCCGGGATACTTATTATTGTGCGCCATCCAGTCAAACCGGCCCGAATCAACTATAGCTCCTCCCACTGCAGCCCCATGTCCGTCCATATATTTGGTTGTGGAATGGGTTACTATATCTGCTCCCCATTCAATGGGACGGCAGTTTACCGGCGTCGGGAATGTATTATCCACGATAAGGGGAACTCCGTGCTCATGGGCTGTCTGTGCAAATTTTTCTATATCGAGGACCGTAAGGGCGGGATTTGCAATGGTTTCTCCGAACACCGCTCTTGTATTGTCCTTAAAAGCTGCGCTAAGTTCTTCCGAAGAGGCATCAGGAGATACAAAGGTCACATCTATTCCCATTTTTGCCATGGTTACGCTTATAAGGTTAAATGTTCCTCCGTAAATGGAAGAAGAAGCTACTATATGGCTTCCGTTCTCGCAGATATTAAACAGGGCAAAAAAGTTTGCAGCCTGTCCGGAGCTCGTGAGCATAGCAGCCGTACCACCTTCGAGTTCCGCGATCTTTGCCGCCACATGATCATTCGTAGGATTCTGAAGCCTCGTATAAAAGTAACCGGAGGCTTCCAGGTCAAAAAGCTTTCCCATGTCCTCACTGGTGTCATATTTAAACGTTGTAGACTGTACTATCGGGATCTGTCTGGGTTCTCCGTTTCCCGGACGGTATCCGCCCTGCACACATCTGGTTCCGGTTGAAAATTCATTCATGATGAATACTCTCCTTTTAAGCTCTTTTCTTTCGACTATTATAACTGCTAAGTACAAATAAGTCACGGGAGCCCCATTTATTGACCGTATGCGGCATTTGCAAGAAAAGTATTTGTCGAATAAAATGATCTAAACGTCGAAAGGATAGCTGTTCCTATGAATGAAAACATCAGTAAAATACTGATACTACTTCTGTTTATTGTTTTTTGTAACACAGGCTGTTCATCCGGTATGGATTGTATCCGTTCCTCGGACGTCCTGGTGGAAGATATTTCCGAAGCAGCAGAAAAAATAGATGAGAGAAAAAATCCCTATACAGATCTGAATACACCGACCCAGATCACAAAGATTGACGGCACTTATTTCATTGTAGACTGTTACCATAATGAGATCATATATAACGATAATCTTTTGGATCCGCTTGATCAGTGGGATGTCATGACGGATGAGATAAATAAAGGTCATACACTGGCCGGTGACGGAACTGTTTATCTGGCTGATGATACGGAGAATGACCGGATAATGGTCTTTGAGAAATCCGGAGACAAATACGTGTTTTCACAGAAGTTTGATAATATCACTTCCCGCCCCCACTATATCATATATGACGATAACAGAAAGAGCTTTTTCGTATGGTGCTCCACCAGTGGAGAAATGTATGTATTCCGCCATAAGGAAAACGACAGCCGGATGTATCTGACTGATGTGAGATCAATCCCTGAACTGAACGGTGTATATGTCCGTTCATTTACCATAATAGGAAACGAAGTCTATTTCGTTTCGGGAAACAATAATATTATAAAGGCAGATCTCGATACCTTTAAGATACTTGAAAGATATCCGGTGCCTTCCTCCATGGCAGGTATGATCCAGCTTACAAAGATAGACAATCATTTCTATTTAACTGTTTCCACAGATGACAAATGGAACCAGGACTACGCCACCATTATCCGATGCAGATCTCTTGAAAGCTTAAAGGATAACAAATATGAGGATATCTATGATAACTTCATAGGCGGAGGGACTCCTTACTTTATTACAGAAATAGAAGGGGATTACTACCTTACCGAACACCGTATCCCCGGACACTCAATATGGCGCTTTCATCCCGAGGGCGACAAAATAGAAGCCGAAACTATCTATCCATAGAGTCATTGGGGACGGTTCCAATGGCATTTAGTTAGTGTCATTCTGAGCGAAGCGAAGAATCTCTTATAGCTGTAAGAGAGATCCTTCGCTGACGCTCAGGATGACAAGGAGCTTAACTAAACGCCATTGGGACGGTTCTCTCTGACTTATATTATAAAAATATAGGTAGCAGAACGATCGCAAAATATGATATAATAACCCTTACTTTACATGGCGTTTTTGCAGGGGGACTAATACATGTACGATAGGATTAAACTGCTTAAACACAGTACAATAATCGTGAGCTTAGTAATTACATAGGTTTATTTATGCCGCCAGAAAAGGGTTAAGGATTCTCTTTCCGGCGGTTTTCTTTTTTGAAATAAAGGCATACAGCAATAAAGCAGACAGGAGGAAAAAATGAAGAGAAGAATGATTAACAGCATTTTGGCAGCACTGCTGGCAGTTGTCCTGCTTTTCTCGGGATGTGCGGCAGGAAACACCGGGGGCAACGTAACAGCTTCCACTGAAGCAGCTACTGAGGCTTCTGAAAGTGCTTCCAAAGAGAAGGAAACTCCGGCTACAACTGCAACGGAAGAAACAGGAACAGTAGAGTCTGCTAAATCGGACACCAAATTTACGGAAGACGAGCAGGCTGTTTATGCCCAGGCTGAAACAGGAGAAGGTATCATTAACACTTTCATCGGTGAAAAGTTCTGTGATCATAAGGTTACCGATGAAGAATCGGCGATGGATTGCGTTAATGAAATACTTGACCGTATCGGCGGAGATGAGACAACAAAGTTTGTTTTTGAATCCATGACTCCTAATGAGAATGGAATGAAGATCGTTACTCTTTCACAGCGGGCGGGGCAGGTTCTGGCTTACGGCGCAGTAGTCAAGCTTATTCTAAATAAGGATGATGAACCCATCGGTGTTGTAAGTTCCATAATGCCTCACGTGGATATACGTGATGTGAGCGAATGGGCGGTTGATGATAAAGAGGCTGAAAAGATTGTGGCTGATACGCTGAAGGAAACAGGTTCGAAGGATTCCATTGTTGAAAATGCCACCGAACAGGCAATTATCCCCAACCCCGCCAATTTGGGTCGTTATATCTGTGTATGGGTTGTCTATACTTTTAATATCAATAAGGATAAGGATGATCAGGCTTATACAGCTCATTATGTAACTGCCGAGGGAGATTATATGTATTCTATCCCTGTGGCAGAGCCCGGTGACGCGGAGTCTGTCGGAGGACAGAGCTCTAAGAGCACATTTGACTTTGATGCATACGAGCCCGATGAGATAAAGGTGACGGTAGAACTTAAGAACGGAAAGCAGGAGGTATCCGTACCTGTTCTTAAAGACAGCAAAACCGGAAAAACCTATCTCGCAGATGCAAAGAGGAAGATACTCTGTGCCGAACAGTACCCGTTCTTCTATAAAGGTTATGAGATAGAACCTGCGGAAGTAGACGGCGATGTAGATATCTGCGATGCCAGTGCTTATTACAATATGATCCGTGTCTGGGATTACTACGATTCCAAGGGATGGACGGGACCTGACGGTGAAGGAACGCCCACCCTTTGTCTCTTAAACTTTATTGATGCGGAGGGCAAGCCTGAACTAAACGCCTGCTATGTGACCAAACTCCAGGGATTCCAGGTATTTGCATGGACAAGAGCTGCGAATTTCGGCGGCTGCATAGATGTCGTGGGACATGAGTTTACGCATTGCGTTACCACCAAGACCATGACATACAATATCTACAAGAACGATCCGGGTGCCATCAATGAAGGCTACAGTGATATCATGGGCAACCTTATAGAGATGCAGATGGAAGGAGAAGATGAAGAAGGCGCATGGCTTATTGCCGAAGATGCGGGCAAGCCGTTCCGAAATATGTCTGATCCTCACGAATTTTCCCAGCCTGCATATGCATTTGATACCTATTATGCACCGCAGCCGAGGATCCCGACCGGCATGAATGACAAGGGAGGAGTACATGCCAATAATTCCCTGCTGTCGCTTGTATCCTACAGGCTCCATCAGGCCGGAATGTCCGCAAGGGATCAGGCTTATTACTGGCTGAATACTGCTCTTGTGATATCTCCTCAGAGCGACTATCCGATGATGGCTGAGATCCTTCCCTGGGTCATGAGGGAACTTGGATATGAGGATTACGTAGATCCATTAAAGGATGCTATTGAAGAAGCAAAGTTTACTGTAACCGAGAGCACAGGCGAGATCCCTGAAGGCTGCGGTGTCCTTTCATTTGACTTTGCTCCTGTGAAAGAGTTATCTGACGCAGGACGGGTATCAGTTCAGTTCTTTAAGGCTCCTGATGCTGATCCGAATTACCGTGTGCCGACCTGGCCTGCTGCGGACACAACAATTGCGAAAGCAAATCTTCCGGCAGGAGATTACTTTGTTCTGGCCGGGGTTTCGGACGAATCCGGAGAGATCAAAAGGTTTGCGATCCTTGGAAAAGATGGATGGGTGGTCACGGATAATTATAAGGATTCCAAGGTAATTAAGGAAAATGCCATGACCATAACCGTAAAAGAAAGCGAAAAAGCAGAGGTTTCAAACGAGGGCTTTAAGGAAGTGGCCGAAAAAATGCTTAAGACGGTGGAAGAAATAGCAGCTTCCATAGAATAAAG
>CACZBM010000020.1 GCA_902779445.1 uncultured Lachnospiraceae bacterium | reverse complement strand
TTCTACAACACTCGCAATCCGCTAATTTACTACGTAAATTGCTACTTGCTCGTGTTGTTTGACGCCCAAAGTCAAATGGCTTTTTGAACAAGTTCAAACGCCATTTAGACTTTTGGCGTTTGTATCATACAATCTGCTTTTTACCTTGTGATCCGGATCCTTCGCTAACGCTCAGGATGACATATCACTTCTCTATTTCGCTACACCCACCATGGAATGTCTCACTACACTGTCGTTATACATATAGCCCTTCTGCATTTCCTGGGCTACCATGCCGCTGTCAAATTCCTCGCTGTCAACCTGCATTACCGCATTGTGGAATTCTGGGTTAAACTCCTGTCCAACAGCCTCTATAGGTTTAACGCCTATCTTGTCGAGCTCGTCCATAAGCTGTTTATAGACTTTCCGCATGCCGTCCATAAAGGGATCTGCATCCGCTTCACTCTCTTTTTCCGGTCCGACCATGTCCAGCGCTCTTTCAAAGTTATCTATTACCGGAAGAACCTTCTCTATCACAGATTTGGCCCCGGTCTCAAACATCTGCTCTTTTTCCTTATCAGAACGTTTCCTGAAATTCTCAAATTCAGCCATGAGCCTCATGTATTTATCATTTAGCTCTTCTATCTTTTCGTCCCTGGGATCCTTTTCCGGAGCAGCTTCTTCAGTTTCTTCCCCGGCATCCTCTTTTTTCTCCGGTGTCTTACCTTCTGATGCCTCAGCAGCTTCTTCTGTATTCACGGCTATGTCTTCGAGGTTTTCCTGTTTTTCCTTTGTTTCGTTTTTTTCTTTTTTCTTGCTCAAACTGAATCTCCTTTACGTTATCTATTCCTTCTTCTTATATAATGTATCAAGCTGATCCTGTAGCTTTTTCAGCGTGTGGGCTACTTTCTCGTAATCCATTCTCTTGGGGCCTATGATACTCATCATGCCTTTCATATTATCCCCGAGCTCGTACGTCGCTGTTACAACCGAGCAGTCCTTCATAGATTTGATCGGTGACTCATTTCCTATATAAACCTGTATTCCGGTACCTGTTCCTTCACTGTTCTCCCTTTCTTTATTAAGGGATTCGTATATCAGATTTTCAAACTGGTCCTTTTCCTCAAAAGTGCTTATGATCTCACTGGCCTTCTGGTTATCCGCAAGTTCCGGATACTTGAAGATATTATTGGCTCCGCTGGTATAGATCTCCAGATCTTCATCTGCTCTGACAGCATCAGCCACCGCATCGATCACGGAAGCCACCACATCCGAATGTATACCTGCTCTTTCTTTAATAAGAGTGATAAGTCCCAAATTTATCTCTTCCAGCGAAAGACCGTTCAAATGGGTGTTGAGGAGGAGATTCAGCTTTAACAGCGTATCATCATCCATTTCCCCATTGACACTTATCATCTTATTCTTGATGATATTGCCTTCAACCACGATCACCGCAAGGATATTGCCCTCTTCCACTTTGGAAAGCTGTATAAATTTCAGCTTATTCCTGTGGATCTGCGGAGAAGAGATCATCGCCGCATAGTTGGTATTATCGGCAAGAAGCTTCGCAACCTGCTGAAGCAGTGAAGAAAGCTGATCGGCTTTCTCAACCACCATCTCATGCATATCTGCTACTTCTTTTTCCTTATCAGCCATCATCTGGTCTACATAGAACCTGTATCCCTTATCAGAAGGGATGCGTCCGGATGATGTATGAGGCTGGATTATATAACCCATTTCCTCAAGATCGGACATCTCATTCCTGATGGTTGCAGGAGAAAGCTTAATATCCAGATATTTTGAAAGTGTCCTGGAACCTACCGGATCGCCTGTAGCCAGATAATTTCTTATTATGGCTTCCAGGATCTTTGTTTTTCTCTCGTTTAATTCCATTCAGTACTGTACCCAAAAGACATCCCGTCTGTTCTATGTGTTAGCACTCATTCAATTTGAGTGCTAATATCATCAGAGCATACGATACACCCACAGGAATTTTTTGTCAACAGTTTCCTGCTTTATAATTTGGTAACTCTATTTTCTTACCCAGAGTTCTGTATCCCAAACCTGACGACCGGTGCGGAGAGCACAGGTTCTCACAGGATAATAAAACTCTGACAGATCTTCTCTTGTAAATACCTCATCTGTTTCTTCTATATAGGAAACAACTGAATATTCACCTTTTCTGACCCTGTCCCTGATCTTTTCCCGGTAATCCAGATGTTTTTTAAATACGTCCTCCGCATAAGGATACCTTTTCATCTTATCGGGATGGTTGTGATAACTCCTGTAGAATTTTTCAGACACTACAAAGGGCTGACCCGTATTGTAGATATAGATATTATTATTTATCCCGTAGTACGCCAGAAGTGGATAAAGGTACATGTCACCGGGATTACTGTCAAGGATCCCCTCTGCCATTTTCCACTCTTCGCGATCTTCGTCTGACAGCGGGGAAACGGGCAGCCTCACCGATGATTTATAAGCAGTAAATCCCATGAAGACCAGGAAATACACAATAAATGCTATCATTATCTTCCGGCCTTCCGCTTTCCTTATGATCTTATCAAAAAGAGAAAGCGCCCCCATAATGAGAGCAGGCATGAATAGTTCGAGGTAGTATGAAAGCCAGGCTCCGTCGTTTCTGCCGAGATAGGTTAAGCATATGCCGGCAACCGTCATGTGAATAAGCATCAAAACGTCAAATTCGCTGATCCCCGCTTTTTGGATCAGGGGCTCCAGCCCTGATTGTAATATGTTATACCCTTTCAGTTCCTTTATAAGCTTGATCAGGAAGTATATACAGAGAACAGCCTCCGTGAGAAAGAACATGAGAAAGATACCTCCAAGAGACATTATCTGCTGGATATTATACTGGGCACCTGATATCTTCACTGTACCTCTTTCAACTGTTTTCGCAACTCCGGTTGCGGGGCCCTTGGCTAAATACAGAGTATAGGTCCAGAAAAGAGGACAGCTTATCTCTATAAAAGCTGCTATCAACCCAAAGAATCCGAAAAGCGATGCAAGATATTTAAGAGTACTCTTTATTCCCCTGAAAAGAAACAGAAATCCCGTTACCGTCCCTGCAACCAGAAGATAATACTGCTTGGTAAAAAACACTGTCGCCGTAAGGACAGCACAGATGATCTCCTGTTTCTTCATTTTCTTTCTGGTCAGGACGAAGAGGATAAGTATCATAATGGCGAGACCCATACAGTCCGGCACAGCGTTCACATAGTTATAACGCCAGCTGCAGCTGATAAGAAATACGCCGGCCCCCAGCCCGAAAGTAATATTTCCTGTCTCATCATAGACCATTTTAAAAGCAAGCGCGGCGGAGATAATGATACATAGAAATGTAACGAAATAGTGAAGTCCCACTATGTCAAAAGGGATATGAACAACATTAAGAAGAACCCCCAGCCCTGCAGTCACGAGAGAATACAGCGGACCGTACAGATATATCATAGGCGGGAGTTCCCCGTTTAAGACTTCCGGAGAATAGGGATTATTTCCCTTCAGGAATTCCATGGTCATAAGCACATTTGCGCTCTCTCTGTATTCATTCGGAATCCCTGCATCCGTTATCGTATGAAAAATAATGCCGCATATTACATATACGGCATAAATAATTAAAGGTATTGACAAATATGAAAAAAACTTTTTATCAAATCGCAAAGCTTTCTGTGACTTCTCCGTTATTTACTACGTAGTATACAGCTGAATCTTCAGGCTTGATATAGAAAGTAACATCCTTTACATCGGAAGCCTTTCTTCCGAGATCCTTTGTCCATGCATCCTTGAAACGATCCCTAATCTGATCGATGCTGACCTCACGTCCCCTGAACTGAATAACAAGAGACTCGCTGGTCTTTGCAGGAGCTGCCTTCTTTGTTGTAGTTGTTTTCTTAGCTGCTGCCTTCTTAGTTGTTGTCTTCTTGGCAGTTGTGGTTTTCTTAGCTGCTGTTGTCTTTTTAGCCGCTGTAGTTTTCTTTGCTGCTGCGTCAGTAGTCTTCTTAGCCGCTGTCTTGGTCTCTGCCTTCTTTGCAGGAGCCTTCTTAGCTGCTGTTGTCTTCTTAGCTGCTGTAGTTTTCTTCGTAGCCGTTGTCTTCTTTGCTGCTGTCTTGGTCTCTGCCTTCTTTTCAACAGGCTTTTCCTCAGCCTTCTTTTCTACAGGCTTAGCCTCTTCTTTCTTTATCTCAGCAGTTACTACAGGTTTAACCTCTTCCTTGACCACGGTAGAAGCAGCTGCGATAGCTCTTTTCTTAATTGCCATATCCATTCCCTCCAGAAAACATATATATACTTTAAATGCTTAAATTTGATAATAGTCAAGAAAGGCTCTGCTGTCAACTGTTTTTACCCGATACATTTACCCGATACGTTCATATCGTGTTTACAATTCATTTGAAAAAATTTCATTCATAAAATAAATTTTGTACACAAGAATTATATATACTAACATTATCAAAAAAGATATTTTCCTAGTTTAAGTACTAAAAAACTTTTTCATAATAATGCCAGGTACCCGGTACCTGGCATCCTCCCTTTTAAACGACATTTTATGAAAGATCTTAAAAACTGTTTTTTCTCAATATCAGATGGATCGATTCCGTATCTCTATGATCTCATGGAAGACCTGGACAATAACAGGGTAAGGAATTTCACCATGAATCCGGCGGCACCGGTGCCTGCCTTAGAGATTCCCGGCGGATCATATACTATAACGGACAACAGTGATGCACAATGTGTGATAGAGGGATTTGATGAAGTAACAGCTGACTTCATTGAAAAAATGTATCAGCGAAAGAATGAGATCCCCTGGATAATTCTGGAAACCCCGAGAACCATAATAAAAGAAATCTCTCTTTCTGATATAGACGAACTGTTCGAGCTGTATAAAGATCCTGATATCATCCGCTTTATCCCGCCCCTTCAGCCCACCAAAAGAGAAGAACTGGATTTCCAGAAGGAATATATAAAGAAAATGTATGGTTTTTTCGGATACGGTTTCTGGAATGTAATCGACAGAGACAGCAATAAGCTGATAGGACGAGCCGGACTCTCAAACAGAGAGGGGTTTGAATACCTGGAACTGGGATACCTTTTTTCAAAGCCTTACCGCGGAAAGGGTATAGCTACTGAAGTCTGTACTGCTATAATAAAATACGCTGTTGAGATCCTGGGAGCCGAAAGACTCAATGCATTTATACAGCCGGAGAATACGGGTTCTGTTCATCTGGCAGAAAAGCTGGGATTTAAGTATACAGGAGAAGAGATCGAATCTATGGGTAATTGGTTGAGGAGATATGTACTGAATATGAGCATCTGAAATAAAATACCCTCATCAGTCACCTCCGGTGACAGCTTCTCCCAAAGGGAGAAGCCGTTAAAACCGGTAAGGTTCTTATTCATTCTCACGCCTTGTTGTCTGAACCAAGAACGTTGATTATCTTATTGTGTACGATATCCTTTACATACTGGCGGCCGTCAGCGATATACTGTCTGGGATCAAAGTGATCCGGATGCTTAGCCATGTGCTCACGGATACCTGCAGTCATACCGAGACGAAGGTCTGAGTCGATATTGATCTTGCAGACAGATCTCTTTGCAGCTTCACGAAGCTGGTCTTCAGGGATACCGATAGCATCCTTAAGTGCTCCGCCGTTACTGTTAATGATCTTTACATATTCCTGAGGAACAGAAGAAGATCCGTGAAGAACGATGGGGAAGCCGGGAAGCTTCTTTGAGATCTCCTCAAGGATATCCAGACGGATATGAGGATCTGTTCCGGGCTTAAACTTATATGCACCATGGCTTGTTCCGATCGCGATAGCAAGTGAATCAACACCGGTGCGCTCTACAAATTCAACTACCTGATCAGGATTGGTATACTGTGCAGTTTCTGCTGCTACATTTACGTCATCCTCTACACCTGCAAGTGTTCCGAGCTCAGCTTCTACTACGACACCCTTGTCATGTGCATATTCTGCAACCTTCTTTGAGATCTCAACGTTCTCGTCAAAAGGCTTGCTGGAAGCATCGATCATGACTGATGTAAATCCATTATCAACACAGTCCTTACATACATCAAAGTCTGCACCGTGGTCAAGATGAAGAGCGATGGGGATCTCGTTGTTTGTAGCTTCTACTGCAGCTTCTACAAGGTGCTTAAGATAAGCTGACTGAGCATACTTTCTGGCACCGGCTGAAGCCTGGAGAATAACAGGTGAATGAAGTTCCCAGGCTGCTTCTGTGATACCCTGAACTATCTCCATGTTATTTACGTTAAACGCTCCTACTGCATATCCGCCGTTATAGGCTTTTTTGAACATCTCGGTAGTTGTAACTAATGGCATAATATTTCCATCCTTTCTTAAAAAGATATATATCACTCACCTTTTACGGTGTTGCGACCTTTATTCTTTGCCGGTCTCCGGAAGCCTTGGTATATCCGAATCCTGTGGAACCATGATGGCTATGGATCTATGCTGGTTTTCCAGAATAACCTTTTTGTGCTCTCCTCCGAATTCGCCGTCGAGAGTCCAGGCATAAGCTTCTTTACTGGAAAACGTCACTTTGTCTGTCTTGAAGAATCTCACAAAATCATTGGATTCCCCGCTCACTACGGCAGCGGCAATCTCTCCAAAACTCAGCGGATCCTGAGGCATCTTTATAAGCGTGACCTCGAAAAAACCGTCATCCAGTATCACGTCTGCCCTTGCAAGACTCCTTACGCCCGCTACGGAAAGAGAATTACTGATCATTCCGTATACGTACTCGTCTTCCTCGGTGATACCGTCGTGTTCCACCTTCATATGATAGGACTTAACCTGACCGATCCTGGAAAGTGCCTCTATAAGATAAGCCAGGTGTCCGAATGTATTCTTTAGATCCTGTTCCGTATCGTAGGAGACATCTGTAAATAATCCGAAAGCAGCTACATACACAAAGGTCTTGTCATTGAAGGAACCCATATCGCATCTGAATTCCTGACCTCCCGTTATTACTTCTGCCGCTTTCCTCATATCTCTCGGAATCCCGAGAGTTCTTGCGAAATCATTAGTGCTCCCTGCCGGAACATAGCCTATGGGAATCCGCTTTTCCCTTTTCATCATCCCGGCCACCACTTCATCCAGTGTTCCGTCTCCTCCGGAACAGGCGAGGATATCATATCCATCCTTCATATTCGCAGTGGCTTCTGTAGCATCTCCCGGCTCCTGTGTTGGGAACACGGTAACTTCAAAGCCTGCTTTTGCAAAAATATCTATAATATCGAGAAGATTACTTCGTATTCTCTCCATCCCAGCATGGGGATTGTAAATAAAATACATTTTCCTGCCGGAATGACGCATGATCTCACCTCCTACGTTTCGCCTTGGGAAGGGGGATCTAGTAGTTCAAGTCAGACTGCCGCTTCCGCACCTTCCAGATACTGTCCTATTCTTTCGGCAGCATCATTCTCATCCTTACCGTCGGTAACGACCTCTACATTGTCTCCGTTCTTAAGGGCCAGGGTCATCATCCCCATTATACTTTTTGCATTTACATGCTTCTCGTCATACTCAATATAAACCGTAGATTCAAACTGGCTCGCCATCTGTACGAGCATTGCAATGGGTCTGGTATCGAGTCCATCCTGCAGAGATACTTCAACTGTTTTCCTGGTCATTTAAGCTCCTCCTCAAGTCATCCGCAATACCGCTCAGCTTTCGCAGTCTGTGGTTTACCCCTGATTTTCCCACAGGCGGATCCAGATAATTTCCTAGTTCTTTCAACGCTGCTTCGGGATGGGCAAGCCGTACTTCCGCCATCTCCCGCAGAGCATCATCGAGAAATCCAAACCCCCGCTTCTCCCTGATATACTCTATATCATTTACCTGTCTCACCGCTGCGCCCACAGTTTTTGCAATATTGGCTGTCTCGCAGTTAACGCGCCTGTTCACGGCATTTCTCATATCCTTATAGATCCTGGCATTCTCCATATCCATAAGGGCCCCCGGCGCCTCCATGATGTTCAGCATCGTCACAATATCATCGCCTTCCTTCAGATAAACGACGAAATTGTGTTTACGTTCATGTATCCGGCACTCGATATCGAAACTGCCTATTATATCCTTCAGGTCTTCCGCCGTCTCCGCCCTATCACACACTATCTCCAAGTGATATGAGCTGTGCGGATCACTGACTGAACCTCCTGCAAGAAATGCCCCGCTTATCAGGCTTCTTCTGCAGCATGACCTTTCGCATAAAAGGCTGTTTATCCTCCTGTCATCCAGATCTCTCTTAAGCATCAGGAGAACCTGTCCGGCATCTTCATTTCTGATAAGGAGTCGGTAGATCAACGCTTTTCCCCACCGAATCTGAACATCAGGAATTATTCTAATGGTTTTTCGTAATAATGTAAAGCAAATTCTAATGACAGCCTCATTCTCGGAATGATAGAGGATACTTATTTCTCCGTCTTCCTCTTTCCTGATATCCGCTATCATCATGGTAAGCCCTGCGAGAAACGCGATACGGCAGTGTCTGGCCTCTGGCAGATTTGCACCGATCTCCTGCTTTACATTCTGTGAAAAAGACATGATATTCACCGTCTGAGGCTGTCTTTATACACATCTCTGTGTTCCAGCCGGATGCCGTATCCGCCCTTTTCAGACAGTCTCTCATATAATCTGCCGGCAAGGGTAACGCTCCTGTGCTTTCCGCCGGTACACCCTATGGCTATCACAAGCTGGTTCTTGCCTTCTATAACATAATTGGGAATTAAGAACTGGATCAGGTCATCAAGCTTATCCAGGAAAACATTGGCCTCCTTAAAGCTCATCACATAGTCCTGCACTTCTGCCGACTCTCCGCTCTTCTGTTTCAGTTCATCGATATAATATGGATTTGGAAGGAATCTCACATCAAATACCAGATCGGCATCGCTTGGGATCCCGTATTTATATCCGAAGGACAGGATCGTGATAAACAGATTCCCGTACCCTTTGTTCTTTGCAAAAATATCATCTATCTCTGACTTCAGCTCTCTTGTTAAAAGATGACTGGAATCTATGATGTAGGAAGCATTCTTCTTCAGGTATTTAAGGAGCTCTCTCTCCTTCCTGATACCTTCTTCCACCCTGCCGTCTCCCACAAGCGGATGGGCACGCCTTGTCTCCTTAAAGCGTTTTATCAGAACATCGTCATCGCAGTCCAGAAATAAGATCTCATAAGAATAACCGGCACTCTTCAGCTCGTTAAAGGCACTCTCCACCCTGGAAAGCCCTGTTCTGGCATCAATACCGACTGCCACTTTAGTAAGCTCGCTGTTCGGCTCATATGACAATTCAGCGAACTTTACGATAAGCGGTACCGGCAGATTATCTACGCAGAAATATCCCAGATCCTCGAGCATTTTTAAGGAAGTACTCTTTCCTGCGCCGCTCATTCCTGTTACGATCACAAATTTCATAGTCAGAATTCTCCGATCATGCAGACTTCCGGTTCCAGCCTGATATTACTTCTTTCATATACCCTGTTCTGTACGAAGTATATCAGGTCATAAATATCCCTGGCTGTTGCTCCACCTGTATTGATGATGAACCCACAGTGTTTTTCGGATACCCGGGCACCCCCGATCGAATACCCGGCAAGTCCTGCTTCCATGATAAGCTTTCCGGCGAAATTGCCTTCCGGCCTCTTAAAGGTACTGCCTGCGCTTGGATACTCTAACGGCTGCTTATCCCGTCTTTTACCGGCAAGTTCAACCATCCGGGATCTTATCTCTTCTTTACTGCCCCGCTCAAGCTTAAAAATAACTTTCAGAACAGTTAAGCCTTCTTTCCTGACTATACTGTTCCTGTAGGAAAACTCCATTTCCTCATTGGATAATACCCGAATTGTCCCATCCTTTGTCAGGACTTCCACAGAAGAGACAACGTCTTTCATCTCTCCACCGTATGCCCCGGCATTCATGACCATGGCACCCCCAACTGTTCCGGGGATTCCGGATGCAAATTCAAATCCTGTAAGACTGCTTCCCATGGCCTTATCCGCAACCTTCGAAAGAATGGCTCCGGATCCTGCGGTTATCTCATTATCATTGATCTCTATCCCCTCAAAGCCTTCGGATATCTGAATACAGACACCTCTGTATCCCTTGTCTCCAACCAGAAGGTTACTGCCGTTTCCTATAACGATGTATTCCTCATTCTCTTCATTGAGGAGAGAAATAAGTTCCGACAGTTCCTTATCATTCGCCGGAACTGTAAATATTTCCGCGTTCCCTCCGGCTCTGAAAGTGGTGTGTCCTTTCATGGATTCATTTAAGAGCACTCTTTCCTTCGGTATGATCTTTTCAATTTTTCCAGCGATCCCGTCTCTCATAGGAGTAATGCCGCTGCCCCATAGATTCCGCCGTCATTTCCCAGGGTAGCCCTTAAGAATTTGGTTTCAGCGCTGGCGTGGAATACATGCTCCTTAAAATTCCTGAGGATAAACGGCATGATGACATCCCCTGCCATGGAAACTCCTCCGCCTATAATAATGACTTCGGGATTCAGAACACCTGCCACTACTGAAAGCCCTGAACCCAGATATTTCCCGAACTGCTCTGCCACTCTGATGGCAAGAGGATCATTATTCTTGACCGCGTCCCAAAGTTCCTTTGCGTTCAATTTCTTACCTCTGAGCTCCGTCTTTTCATCGGGATGCTCCTCCAGCTCTTTCCTTAAAAGCCTTACGATTCCCGTCGCAGATGCATACTGTTCAAGACATCCTCTGTTACCGCAGTTGCAGGCTTCTCCCGGATCATCTCCCACATAGATATGGCCTATCTCGCCTGCGGCTCCGGTGATACCGGCAACTACTTTTCCGTCTATTATCACTCCTCCGCCGATACCGGTTCCGAGAGTCACCATGACTATATTCTTATAGCCCTTTCCGGCTCCCATCCATGCTTCGCCAAGAGCTGCCACATTGGCATCATTTCCTGCCCTGACTTTCATTCCTTCCGGAAGATATGAAGCAAGCTTTTCTTCTACATTGAAAACATCTTCCCAATGCAGATTTACGGCTTTTCTGATGATACCGTTTCCATCCACCGGACCCGGAAGTCCCATTCCGACTCCGATAATATCCTTGACGCCGATCTTTTTCTCTTCCTTCTTTGAAAGAACCGAAGCTGCAATATCCGGAAGGATCGATTCTCCGTTATTATCCGTATTGGTAGGTATCGACCATTTTTCGACAAGCTTTCCGTTTCCTTCGAAAAGGCCGATCTTTACAGATGTTCCGCCGACATCTACGCCAAAAACATAACTCATCCTGCCCTCATTCCTCCCGTTTTTTCTGTAAATTATCCTGTACTCTCTTATAGAGTTCCTGTGCAGCGTTATATCCCATTTTCTTCTGCCTGTAGTTAATAGCAGCTGTTTCACAGATTATTGCGAGATTTCGTCCCGGACGGATGGGAATATTGTGGCAGACCACTTTCTTTCCGAGGTATTCAGTATACTCTTCTTCCATTCCGAGTCTGTCGTAGTCCTTATCCTTATCCCAGTCTTCCAGTTTGATGACGAGATCTATTCCCTGGGTCTCTTTTACGCTCGTAGCACCGAAAAGAGCTTTTACGTCGATAATTCCAATTCCTCTGAGCTCGATAAAATGCTTTGTGATATCCGGTGCGGATCCGATAAGGGTATCATCACTGACCTTCCTTATCTCTACCACGTCATCAGAAATAAGTCTGTGACCTCTCTTTATGAGCTCCAGAGCAGCTTCACTCTTTCCTATTCCACTTTCACCTGTGATAAGAAGTCCTTCACCGTTAACGTCAACCAAAACGCCGTGAATGGAAATGCAGGGTGCAAGCTTTACTTTGAGCCATCTGATGGTCTCTGCCATGAAATCCGATGTGGACTGGGAGGTCTTTAAGACCGGTACCTTGTATTCCACTGCGTATTTCATAAATATCTCTTCCGGCTCCAGGTCTCTGCAGAATACTACGCAGGGCATGTGGCTGGAAAGGAATCTGGAGAAGATCTCTTCCTTTCTGTCATCAGACATCTGCTTCATGTATGAATACTCCACAAAGCCCACGATCTCTACCCTTGCAGAATCAAAGTGATCAAAGAATCCCGCAAGCTGCAGCGCGGGTCTGTTGATTTCCGGCTGTTCGATCTTCACTCCGTCAACATCCACATCCGGAGTAAGATTAACGAGATTCATTTTCCCTATATAAGTTTTTAGTGATACGCTGGCCATATACCCTCCTGAAAGTCTATTTAATCCTGAGATTCTTCGCTTCGCTCAGAATGACATCCTGTTGTCATCCTGAGGGTTTTAGCCCGAAGAATCTCTGATAATAATAACGATTCTTCGCTTCGCTCAGAACGACATCCTGTTGTCATCCTGAGGGCTTTAGCCCGAAGGATCTCTGATAATAATAACACATCTATTTGCTATGAAAAAACGAATACACCGCTTCCGCTGATCTTTTATTCATTTCCGGAACCACCATAAGTTCTTCTTCTGATGCTTCCTTGATCCTTTCGACAGATCCGAATTCTCTGAGAAGACCTTTCCTTCTCGCATCTCCAATTCCCTGGATGTCATCCAGAATGGAATGGAGCTGGGTCTTTCCGTGAAGAGACCTGTGGTATTCTATCGCAAACCTGTGGGTCTCATCCTGGATCCTTGTTACAAGCCTGAAGCACTCAGAGTGATCATCTATCGGCAGCTCCTCATTATTATAATAGATACCCCTGGTCCTGTGATGATCATCTTTCACCATTCCCGCCACGGGGATATCCATCTTCAGCCTGTCCAAAACCTTTATGGCTATATTGACCTGCCCTTTTCCGCCGTCCATGAGGATCAGATCCGGGAATCT
This sequence comes from uncultured Lachnospiraceae bacterium, assembly GCA_902779445.1. GTDB lineage: Bacteria > Bacillota > Clostridia > Lachnospirales > Lachnospiraceae > NK4A144. Next base: position 31,640 of record CACZBM010000020.1, on the reverse strand, counting down.
CACAAAAGAATCTCCCTCTCTTTCCTCCTCAGCTTCCGCAAGTCTTTCAAATCTTCTGGTCAGGACTTCCTCCATACTTGCGTAGTCATCCGGGCCTTTAACTGTCTTTATCCTGAATTTCCTGTAGTCTGAGTTCTTCGCTCTTCCCTTTTCAAATACCACCATGCTGCCAACAGACTCAAAACCACTGATATTTGATATATCAAAGGATTCGATCCTGTCTGCGCTCTCTATCCCGATAATGCGTGCAAGCTCTTCGGCGGCGCCTGCAGTTCTTTCCTCATTCTTCCTAAGTTTTTCACGGTCGGTACTCAGTACCAGCTCCGCATTCTTCTTAGCCAGTTTTAAGAGCCGTTCTTTCATCCCCCGCCTCGGTATCAGCAAGGACACTTTGGAACCTCTCTTTTTGGAAAGCCATTCCTCTATGATATTCTGGTCATCTATCTCTTCCTCCAGCATTATCTCCTTTGGAATGAAAGGAGTGCCGGAATAAAACTGCTTCACAAAGCTCCCCATTATCTCTTTGTCGCTCTGGTCTTCAACCCCCGACATATAATAATGGTCTCTCCCCACCAGCCTTCCGTTTCGCACGAAGAAGATCTGTATGACCGCCTCTTTCCCCTCAACCTGCATAGCGACCACATCCCTGTCTTCCTCGTCTCCGGCAAAGGTGATCTTCTGCTTCTGAGCTACGGAATTAACGGAATTCAGAAGATCCCTCAAGGCAGCCGCATCCTCGTACCTCATTTCATCCGAGGCCTTGTTCATCTTTTCCTTAAGACTGTCAAGTATCGGAGCATAGTTTCCGTTAAGGAAATCCAGCGCTCCGTTCACGGCTTCGCTGTATTCTTCTTCTGTTACGCAGTTACTCTTACAGGGGCCCGAGCACTGTTTTATATGATAATTAAGGCACGGCCTGTCTCTGTCAATATCTCTCGGAAGACTCCTGTTACAGGTTCTTAACCGATAAATCTTATTTATCAGTTCTATTGTATCCCTGACTGCCCAAGCAGAGGTAAAAGGGCCAAATAGCCTTGCCCCCGACTTCTTCTCTATCCCGGTATCCCCCTGCGGCCTCCTTGTAAAAAGTATCCTCGGGTATTTCTCCTTCACGGTGACTTTGATGTAAGGATAGCTCTTGTCATCCTTTAGCATCGTATTGTATCTGGGCCTGTGTTTCTTTATGAGGTTGCTTTCCAGGACCAGAGCCTCCATCTCGGAATCGGTGATGATGTACTCAAAGTACCGGATATGTGTCACCATCTTCTCGATCTTCGGACTCTTCTTATTCTTCCTGAAATAACTGTGAACCCTGTTAAAAAGATTTACCGCCTTCCCGATATAGATGATCTCATCATCATCGGCATGCATGAGATAGACTCCGGGTTTCTTCGGTAGGATCTTCAGATTTTCCTCAATGTCAAATTCCATAGGCTCATGATTCCGGAGTATCCTGCGTATCCTCTTCAGGAGCACTTTCGCTGTTCCTGTCCGGTATGAGGCTGTCATCTATCGTAAAATCTATCTGCTGTCCGGGCATGTGATTCTGGGGTGCATTATTCCTCTCCTGCCAGGTCAGTTTCTGCTCATTATCAGGCTGGGAAGGTGCAGGTGTCCCGCTAACCTGCCCTATATTCCGGTCTCCGCTCTGATCCTCATTCTTCTCTGGAACATCCTCTTCCCTGGTACGCTTTGCTTCCTTGAATCTGTCCTCATATGACTTCTTTTCAGGAACGGGAATACCCTTTTCCTTGCAGTAGATCTTCATAAACTCTGCACCGGTAATGGTCTCCCTCTTAATAAGAAATGCAGCAAGCTTATCCAGGATCTTCCTGTTTTCCTTTAAAAGCTTCTTGGCTTCCTTATATGACTCTTTAAGAAGCTTCATAACCTCATTATCGATATCCGCTGCAGTCTCATCGGAACAGTTCATGACAGTCCTGCCGTTCAGATAGCGGTCTTCAACCGATTCCAGGCTCATAAGACCGAATTTCTTACTCATACCGTACTGGGTAACCATTGATCTTGCGATCTTGGTGGCCTTCTCTATATCATTGGAAGCGCCTGTGGTGACTGTATCAAACACGATCTCTTCGGCTGCCCTTCCCGCAAGAGTGGTAACCAGCATCGCTCTGAGCTCAGCTTCGCTGTTTAAATACTTCTCTTCTTCGGGAACCTGCATTACATAACCGAGAGCCCCCATTGTTCTGGGAACTATGGTGATCTTCTGCACAGGTTCGCTGTTCTTCTGTAGCGCAGAAACAAGGGCATGGCCTATCTCATGATAAGAGACTATGCGGCGTTCTTCCTTACTGAGCACCCTGTCCTTCTTCTCTTTACCAACCAGTACTATCTCGACAGCATCCATCAGATCTTTCTGGGAAACAAATTCCCTTCCGCCTTTTACGGCATTAATTGCTGCTTCATTGACCATATTGGCGAGATCGGAACCCACGGCACCACTGGTAGCAAGTGCCACGTCCTCAAAGTTAACGGTCTCATCAAGCTTTACATTTTCCGCATGTACCTTAAGGGTATCGATACGTCCTTTAAGATCAGGCTTATCGACGATTATCCGTCTGTCAAAACGTCCGGGACGGAGAAGAGCTTTATCCAGGGTTTCCGGTCTGTTGGTGGCACCAAGGATCAGGATACCCTTTGAAGAATCGAACCCGTCCATCTCGGAAAGAAGCTGATTCAGAGTCTGCTCTCTCTCGTCATTTCCACCGTATCTGGAATCCCTGCTCTTACCTATAGCATCTATCTCATCTATAAATATAATACAGGGAGCATTCTTATCTGCTTCCCTAAAAAGGTCTCTTACCCTGGAAGCACCTACACCCACAAACATTTCCACAAAATCAGATCCCGCAAGAGAGAAGAATGGCACATGGGCTTCACCTGCCACAGCCTTTGCAAGCAGGGTTTTTCCTGTTCCGGGAGGTCCCACAAGGAGCGCTCCCTTCGGAAGCCTCGCTCCGATCCTGGAATACTTGGCAGGATTATGAAGGAAATCCACCACTTCCTGCAGCGATTCCTTTGCCTCATCCTGTCCCGCCACATCCTTAAATGTGACACCGGTCTCCTTCTGGACGTATACCTTGGCGTTACTCTTTCCGACGCCCATTACGCCGCCTCCGCCCATCCTCTTCATCAAAATGTAGGTAAGCCCGCATACCAGAAGGATCGGGAATACATATCCTATGAATCCCGAAACCATAGCTCCGGATCTGTCAGGCACCTGGCCCTTAAAGTCGATCCCTGCTTCTGTCAGCCTCTCCGTAAGCCAGGGATCATCCACAAGTCCTGTATAATAGGTGATCTGCATGGATAGCGGATTACTTGACTTTTCTTCCTTTGGATAAATAGTTATCCTGTCTGGATCGATCTCCACGCTTCCCACCTGATTTGCGGAAACCATCTCCAGAAACTTGGAATAGCTGATCTCCTGGGTGGAATTTCTGGTCACAAGACTGCTCATCATGCTCATGCAGAAAAATGTGAGCACGGTTGCGATTATCATGGCGATAAGCGTCTGCCTGTTTCTGGGATTATTATTACCGCCATTTCTGTTCTGATTGTTATTATCGTTCATTTACGAAAAGCCTTTCCGGATAGATCCCTCTATCCTTCAATTCCTGAATGGAAGACATCACCACCGGCTTGTCTTCCTTATATGTGACTCCGAACCATCTGTCTCCGGAAGTCAGCACCTCTGTTGTAGCTTTCCCCTCTTTGATCAACGAATCCACGACTACCGGCAGGTAACACTCTGCTTTCAGAGGATCCGCATTTCCTTCAAGATCCTTCATAAACTCCTCAAAATAATGTGAGAGTTCAGAGATCATCGAAAGCGAAAATCCCCAGAAGTTCATGGAAACCGCCTCTTCTCCCGTGAGCTTCACATAAGTTTTTCCTTCATCCTCTGTATATTTTGCAGCTTCTCCGTCCCTTTCGATATGTGTTCTCTCGGTAACTCCGGTTAAATATCCCTTTTCATCTACACTGCAGATCCCTCTCGAAACATAACCGTTCTCTGTAAGGGTATTCTTCAGTATGAATCCAACCATTCCGTAACGGTACTTGTCGTCGTCTTCATGGGTTTTAAGGAAATCACACATTTTAATAAATGCTTCTCTTCCGTAGAAATCATCCGCATTTATGACAGCAAAGGGTGTATCCAGTATGTCTCTTGCAGCAAGTACAGCCTGAGCCGTACCCCAGGGTTTTTTCCTTCCCTCGGGTATCTTTATACCTTCCGGCACATCATCAAGGCTCTGAAAAGCATACTCAACCGGGATCTTTTTCGGGATCTCTTCTCCTATGGCCTCCCTGAAATCTGCCTCATTTTCCTTTTTTATTATAAAGATCACCTTTCCGAAGCCTGCTTTCCATGCATCATAGATCGAATAATCGATGATCTTATGTCCTTCCCCGTCTACAGGATCTATCTGCTTTAAGCCGCCGTAGCGTGATCCCATTCCCGCTGCCATCACGACAAGTGTGGGTTTTACTTCACTCATTCTATTCCTCCAACTCCAATGTCATTCTGAGGGCTGTGCCCGAAGAATCTCCGAGATCCTTCGCTTCGCTCAGGATGGAAAAACGTTCGGTGAACGTTTTTCGGGCACGTATTCGAGCACCGAGTGCGAGAGTGCCCCGTTACCGCTGTTATTCTGAAATATACACTTCCCCTTCCGGCTCCTTCGAAAGGTCATATTCATAGAGAACCCTGTCGGCAGAGTCCGCCGGTCTGAATCCCAGAGACGCGTATAATCCCTCTACCATACTGTTCTTTCTGGTCCTTATATATTCGCCGACCAGTTTCTTTGCTCCCATTTCACGGGCTGCCCTGCAAATATACTTAAATGCAAAAAGCTCTACCGAACGCTTTAATACACGGCAGGACATGCACCAGTTCTCTATGAGGCAGTCATCATCTTTGATCCATTCAACACTTCTTCCGTTACGGAGTACTATACAGGAGATAACCCCATATTGGGTAAACTTATCGGAAAGAGAAACATAGATCAGACGGATATCGTCATCCTCCATCATCTCCCTGATCTCACCGTCCGAATATCTCATGGTGCGAAGATTAAACTGATTTGACTTATTAGTGAGCTGGGCAAACCTTTCAGACTCCGTCTGTCCTACTATACCTGCTTTTCCCCTCATTTCCAAGGCTTTTAGATATTCTTTATAATCTACGAAGGAAGAAGCCATTTCTTCCCTCTTCTTATTCTCCTGATAAGAATCGGCCCTCTTCATGTCTTCCTTTGTGACACCGGTCCATTCAAAGGGATTTGCCCTGTCCAGGATATCCACATAATTTTCAGGTTCCTCCGGAACATTTACTACATATACTTCCGGACAGAACTTTTTAATGATCTCCCTTTCCGCAGGATTATCATCGAAAAATACCAGACTGTCTATTCCGATATTCAGCTGCTTGGCAATATATGCCATGTTCCCGGCTTTGTCCGACCAGTTTGCCACAAAGCATGCGATATCGGAAAGCTTCAGGATCATGTCGGGATTCTTTTCAAACGGTTCTTTTGCGATATCTTCATCATTTTTTGAATTGACCGCAAGAAGGACTCCCCTTCTTTTTAATGAGAGGATATATTCCTGAAAAGCCCTGTAAGCTTCTCCGATAGGATCTCCGGGATCCACGTTGATACCTTCCGGTCCCTCATCTCCGACAACACCTCCCCAAAGTGTATTATCAAGATCCAGTACGAGACACTTCCTTACCCGTCCCAGATCCGGCATTATCATAGTCGTTATCTCTGATGCAACATCCTTCAGATACTCCATATTAAATCCCTGTTTTGTAAGGAAATAGGAAGTATTGTCAAACCAGCTCTCTTTTCCCCTGAGAGAAGAAAGATATTCCATATCGATTATCCTGGTGTTTCCCGGACGCTTTTGTGCGAGATAGAGATTGAATCTTGAAATAAGAGCTCTCTGGGTGTAGTCGTAATCCGCTTCAAGAGTACCCCAGGGTCTTTCCGGAGGCGACGCGATATTCGAAATGAATATGGTCACTCCGTTTATTTTTGAAAGGTGGGAATAAAGACTGTTCACATAGTCTTCCGCGTCTTTAAGGTCTTCTTCTGATCTCCATTTGAAATCATTATGCCTTAATAATATCACTACAAAACGGGGCTCAAATGAATAAAGGCCCGATGAATCATCAAGCACATCCATATTGATCCCGTCATATTCTCCTTCATAGATATCCGCAAGGATATTCTCCCTGTCGAGAAAAAGCCGGAGCAGCTTTACCAGATGCTGTATAGAATATGAACCCAGTACCGCAAGCTTCATCCTGACCGCATTCTCATCCTTCATGGCCTCCGAATAGGTCTCAGGATACTTCATGAGCCTGTTTGCATCTTTTAAAAGTCTTGATATGGATTCATTTCTAAGATCATTCATGCTTCGTTATTCTTTAGCCTTTCTCTCAGATTCCTGAAAAAAGTCTGCAAAATCTCTGTGCACTCATCTTTTAGTATACCCCTCTCTGTCTCCACCTGATGATTAAATCTGTCTTCATGGAGGAGGTTCAGGATAGTACCAGCACAGCCTGACTTTTCCGAATCGGCTCCGAAAACACACCTTTTCATCCGGGACTGGACTATTGCTCCCGCACACATGGGGCAAGGTTCCAGCGTTACATAGATGGTGCAGTCTTCCAACCGCCAATCGCCTTCTGCTCTCACTGCCTTCTTTATGGCAGTTATCTCCGCATGGGAAAGAGTGCTCTTGTCTGTGTTCCTGCGATTATACCCACGTCCTATTATACTACCATCGGCGTCACGCACAACCACACAACCGATAGGAACTTCTCCAAGTCTGAATGCCTTTTTTGCCTGCTTAAGGGCTTCCTTCATGTATTTTTCATCCTGCTCAAGCATATGCATCAGTCCCTGTTTTTAAGATAATGGAGATAATTTATGACCATGAGGGAAATCTTCAGAGTCAGCGCATCATCAAATTTCCTGATATCCAGGCCTGTTGCTTTCTCCAGTCTTTCTATCCTGTATACCAGTGTATTCCTGTGTACATAGAGCTGTCTCGAAGTCTCGGATACGTTCAGGTTATTCTCAAAGAACCTGTCTATGGTCTGAAGCGTTTCTTCGTCAAGGTGATACGGGATATTGTCTCCGAATATCTCGTGGAGGAAGAAACCACAGAGGTTCTCGGGAAGCTGATATATAAGCCTTCCAACTCCAAGACCGGAATATGCTGAAATACTATTGCTCTCATAAAAGATCCTGCCAACATCCATAGCCATTCTGGCTTCTTTATATGACCTTGAGACCTCCCTTATCTCATCTACCACTGTGCCGTATGAGACCCTGACATCCACCAGCGCTTCGGTATTGATCATATCAACGATCATTGCGGCAATGGATCTCATATTCTCTTCGGAATCATCTTTCTCGAGCTCCTTTATTACGACTATCTCCTTCTCATCAACTGCCGTCACGTAATCTCCGTAGGCACTGCTAAATAGACCCCTGACAACATCCATTACGTTATCTCCGGCATTTTCACTCTTTCTCTCTATGAGAAAGACCGCTCTCTTTTTCTCTATGTCTATATGAAGCTTCTTCGCCTTATTGTAAATATCGATAACGAGCATATTATCGAGGAGCAGATTCTGGAAAAAAGCATTCTTATCGAATTTCTCCCGGTAGGCAGAGTCCAGATGTTCAAGTTCACTGGCTGCTGTCCTGCCCATCATGTATGCTATATCACTGTTCCCCCGGGTGACAACGACATAGATCGCCATTTCCTCGTCATTTACCCGGAACATATGATAGTCCCCAAAAGCCTGGGAATCTGCATTGCTGTCGATAAAGGATCTGATATTCACAGCCTTTACATCGAAATCTTCAGAGGTACCTGCTGATAATGTCCCGTCTATATCGAAACATGCAAGGTCTACTTTTGAAATTGATTTCAATTCTTCCAGACAGGATCTGATAATCTTACTCGCGATCATATTCCACCTCGTAAAAATAATGGCGCTGCCCAACGGACAGCGCCTGATTAACCACTGGATTGCTTTACTTAGTTAGTGATGGTCTTTTCCGTTTCCTTATCGAAGATATGTATCTTCTCCGTATCTATAACGAACTTAACCTTATCACCGGGACGTGCTGTAGTCCTGGGATCAACCCGTGCAGTCATTGAGAATCCGGCAAAATCAAAGTACAGGAATACTTCTGCGCCGAGAAGCTCATATACCTTTATCTCTGCTTCGAATACTGCCTCAGGATTAAGAGTGCTGACAGCCATCTCAGAATCATATACATCTTCGGGACGGACACCAAAAGTAACCGTCTTTCCATTGTAATTACCCTCGATAACCTTCTTTGCCTTTGCGGGAGGAAGAGGGATAGAGCGTCCGTCTATCTCAAGACTTGCTTTATCACCTTCTACATTAACGACCGCATCAAGGAAGTTCATCTGAGGAGATCCCATGAATCCTGCCACAAAGAGGTTTCCTGGCTTCTCATACAGATTCTGGGGTGTATCAACCTGCTGGATCACACCGTCCTTCATTACAACGATCCTGTCACCGAGTGTCATAGCCTCGGTCTGATCGTGTGTAACATAGATGATGGTGGTCCCGAGAGTCTGATGGAGCTTCGCGATCTCTATTCTCATCTGTACACGGAGTTTTGCATCAAGGTTTGAAAGAGGCTCATCCATAAGGAATACCTTGGGATTACGAACGATAGCACGTCCCATAGCCACACGCTGTCTCTGTCCGCCGGAGAGAGCTTTGGGCTTACGGTCAAGGTATTTCGTGAGATCAAGGATCTCAGCCGCATCGCGGACCTTACGGTCTATTTCAGCCTTATCAACCTTACGAAGCTTAAGTCCAAATGCCATATTATCATAAACAGTCATATGAGGGTAGAGGGCATAGTTCTGGAAAACCATTGCGATGTCCCTGTCCTTAGGCTCAACATCATTAACCACCCTGTCACCGATCTTCAGTTCGCCGGAAGTGATCTCTTCAAGCCCTGCGATCATACGAAGTGTTGTAGACTTACCGCATCCTGAAGGTCCTACAAAGATAATGAACTCCTTATCGGCGATCTCCAGATTGAAGTCCTTAACTGCCACAACATCGTTAGGATACTTCTTGCAAATGTTTGTAAGTGATAAACTTGCCATAACTGCCTCCTGAAAACTATATTGATTTACTACACGATTGAAATGATAACACAGTGGTAATTCTTAAACTATGCAAGTGTTGCCCAAATATTTTTCTAATTCATGTACAACTTAACCATTCGTTACCAAGGGGTCAAATATCTTCCGGAATATGTATGAACTAATGAGGGATACAAGTGAAAATCCTGCAAAGAGATACAAAGGAATACCTATCTTCAGATAAAAGTACCCGATTACAGGCGGAACTGCAAAGAGCAGCACAAGCACCAGTGTCCACGGGAGATTAATGACAGACAGTAAAAGAGCATTTCTCATCGTATTTAGAATGGTATTATCAAATCTCGCAAGAACCGGAAAAACATATATGAATTCAAAAACATATATGATCCCCAGCATCAGAAGGAGTACCCTGAACACGTTTAGCATTACACCCTCCCCCGATACTGCGATAAACCGGATATCAAAAAAGAACACAACCCCGAAAAAGACCGTAATAAGCCATATCGCAGTTGCCTGAATGAAATTCTGCTTAAAGGAACTGAAGAAACCCCTGAGGATATAACCCTCTTCCTTTCTCGCCATCTTCTGCGTCACCGAGGAAAGGGCTGTAAGAGATGCGCCAATGGTAAAAACCGGCAGGCAGCAGATGATAAAAATGATATTGAGGATCACAGTATCGGCTATCTTTTCAAAGAAGCTGAAAAACGGACCGTCGAAATCAAACAATCGTCCCATTATCTCAATACCTCAATAATTCCTGATAGGTAGAGATCGCATATTTATCGGTCATACCGGCAATATAATCAATGACTGCCTGGGTATATATCCTCTCATTTTCGAGACCGCCGTAGATCTTATCATTATCACATTCCGGTCTCTCAAATCCGGAAATCGCAAGCTTGGCGCCGGGAAGCGTTACATACCTTGCGAGCCACTCTCCAAAGGGCTTCATAAGATTGGGATAATACCTGACTGCATCATTTATCCTCTCAAATGTCCTGTCCCCATCATACACATCGCTTAATGCCATAAAAAGCTCACAGAGCACCAGTTCTGAATAGTGTACGAAAGGATCCAGCCATCTGTTGTTATAGATATGCTCATAGTTGAATTTTTTTATCCTTACCAGCCGTTTCAGCGCATCTTTACTTAAGGAAATACCCTCTTCAGGGCTGGAGTTCTCACATACGTCTATTATCATGCCGTGCATTATGACACCGGTATTAATGGCTCCGTCCGATTCATCCCCGGCCATTTCCTCCAGGGTCTTCACTTCGCCCCTGTCAAGGATACCCAGGGAAAGTGCATCTTCTATATCCCTTCCGAGATATGCTATCTTATCGGCAAGCTTGACCACAGCTCCCTCCCATGTAATGGGCTGGAACTCTCCTGCACTATTAAATTCCGTTTCCAGATCTATGAATTCTTCTCTTGGTTTGATGCCGTTATCATCCACTTCTCCACAATGTGAAATGATCCCGTCTCTTACGGCATAGGTAAGGTCAAGGTTCTTAAAATGTCTGAAATTGTCCTCCAGGAGCTCAACCCTGTCTACCAGCCTAAGTCCGTTTTTTTCATGCCAGAAGGTTTTTCCAAGATATTTTTCGGAGAGGGCTGAAAGCGTCTTCTCTCCCTCATGGCCGAAGGGTGCATGTCCAAGGTCATGTCCCATGGCTATGGCTTTTATAAGCTCCATATTCAGTCCCAGATATTTCCCGATGGTGCCCGCCACAGACTCCACATGGGATACATGCTCTATCCTTGTACATATATGATCTGAACCCGCCGCATTATAAAACACCTGGGTCTTACTCTTCAGCCTCCTGTACGCGAGGCTGTGCAAGATCCTGGTATAGTCCCTTGCAAACTCGCTTCTGATATCGTCTTTTCTCTTGTAGAGAGTGCTCCGTCTCTCTGTCAGCTTTTCAAATTTAGGATTCCCCTCAAAAGCTGCAACACTCCTAAAAGCTCCCTGTTCCAAATCACATCTCCTGCATCAGTTATCCCTGGAATAATCGATATTCATAAACTTGGTATATTCCGGACGCCATCCCAGTTTCAACGGTCCCACCGAACCGTTTCTCTGCTTGGCGACTATTATTTCGGCAATATTTTTCTCATCCGTATCGGGATGATAATAATCATCGCGGTAAATAAACATTACCACGTCCGCATCCTGCTCTATAGCTCCGGATTCACGGAGGTCGGAAAGCATGGGTCTCTTATCCGGTCTCTGCTCCACTGCACGGGAAAGCTGCGAAAGAGCCACCACCGGCACATTGAGTTCCCTTGCCAGAGTCTTCAGTGATCTCGATATATCCGAGATCTCCTGCTGTCTTCCAGCGTCTTTTCTTGTAGTACCGGAAGTCATGAGCTGCAGATAGTCCACCAGGACCATGTCCAGACCGCCCTCCAGTTTCTGGCGTCTGCATTTGGTTCTCATCTCTGCCACAGATATGGAAGCAGTATCATCTATGACAAGCTTCGAGCGTCCTATTATGCTGGCGCTGTTCATAACGCTCTCCCACTCGGCTTCCTCGATATCACCTATCCTTATCCTGGAAGCGTCAACGTAGGACTCCATAGCCACCAGACGGTTGACCAGCTGCTCCTTTGACATCTCGAGAGAGAATATCATGACCGTACGGTTTTTCCTGAAAGCAGCATACTCTGCGATATTAAGGGCAAGCGCTGTCTTTCCCATAGAAGGACGGGCAGCGATAAGGATAAGATCCGATTTCTGAAGTCCCGCTGTCTTTTTATCCAGCTCCTTAAATCCGGTCTCAACACCGGTAACAGCACTTCCGCTTTTCTGGGCTCTCTCTATATTGTCAAGTACATCCAGTACTATCTTGCTTATGGGTGTTGCAGATTCCCCTGATCCCTGACTCTGTACTATGTCAAAGATCCTCTTCTCCGCACGGGCAAGAATATCTTCCGTAGAGTCCGCACCCTGATAGCACTCCGATGCGATCTCCTCATTTGCCCTGATAAGATTCCTCTTTACCGCATTATCACGGACGATCCTCGCATAGCTCCTGATATTAGCGCTCATGGGAACACTCTCTATCAGCTCTGCTATAAAGTTCGCATTCATTATCTCCGGCGGAGCCTGCATCTCTTTGAGCTTTTCCAGGATGGTTACCGAATCCACCGGCTTCCCCGAATTGTAAAGCTCCGTTATCGCCTGAAAAAATATTCCGTACTGCCTGGCATAGAAACAGTCCGGAGTAAGTATCTCGGAAGCAGACATTATGGCATCCGGAGACAGAAGCATTGACCCTATGACCGACCTTTCCGCATCGGATGCGTGAGGCGGGACCCTTTTGATCGGGTTTGTTTCCATATCCATCTTAATGCTTACTCCTTATCGACTATCAGAGTGAATTCTCCCGTTACTTCCGGATGAAGCTTCACCGGTATCTTGTAATTCCCAAGTGCCTTTATGGGGTCCTTTACCACTATCTTTTTCTTATCCAGTTCCAGCCCCTTCTGCTGTTTAACTGCCTCTGCGATCTCTTTTGATGAAACAGAACCGAAAGTCTTTCCGTCAGCCCCGGCCTTTATCTTTACCGTAACCTCCACTTCCTTTAACTCGTCTGAAAGCTTTTTCGCAGCTGCCAGTTCTTCCGCAGCTATCTTTTCATCATTTGCCTTTTTTAATTTTATATCATTCAGATTCTGCTGGGTAGCTTCCACTCCCAGTCCTTTTGTGAGCAGGAAGTTTCTGGCATATCCGTCACTGACATTTATGACATCACCCTTTTTCCCCTGACTTTTAACATCCTGTAACAGTATTACTTTCATTGTATCTCTCCTTCTGCTTCCATCTGGTCCAAGGTCTCTTTGATGATCTCACGGGCCTCGTCCACTGTCTTTCCTTCCAGCTGGGCACCGGCGATATTCAAATGTCCGCCTCCTCCCAGTCTCTCCATTATTATCTGTACATTGATCTCATCAAGGGATCTGGCGCTTACAAATATCTTACCCTCATACTCCGTGAGGATAAATGCTGCCTTGACCTCATTGATGTTTAACAGCTCATTTGCAGCCTGAGCTCCGGTAATAGTGGGATTTTCCACATTATTCGGACAGACTGATATGGCAAATTCGCCTCTGTAGAGCTCGGAATTCTGCACGGCTTCTGCGCGGGCTTTGAATTCAGCCAGATCATTTCTAAACAGCTTCCTGACCCTCGTTACATCTGCGCCGTTTCTCCGTAAAAATGCAGCAGCTTCAAAGGTTCTTACTCCTGTTTTGGTCATGAAGTTATTTGTGTCTATCATGATACCTGCATACAGGCAGTCGGCTTCTACGTTCTTTATCTTTATGCCGTCAGCGAAATACTGGAGTATCTCGGAAACCATCTCGCATGCGCTGGATGCATAGGACTCTATATAGGACAGCGTGGCATTGCTTATCCTCTCCGTACCCATCCTGTGATGATCCAGTACCACTATCGTCTTTGCGATATCAAGAAGCTCCGGACATTCCGTATATCCGGGTTTATTCGTATCCACAACCACTACCGCTGTATTGTCATCACATACCTGGATGGCTTCATTACTGGTAATGATCATCTCGGAACTGTATTCCCTGTCCTCAGTAAAGGCCTCCATAAAGGGCTTTATGGCATTCGACACCTCATTAATGACAATGCTGCACTTCTTTCCAAGGGAATCCGCTGCCCTGAAGATACCAACTGCCGCTCCGAATGCGTCAATATCCGTATTCTGATGACCCATTACCAGAACTCTGTCCTTACTCTCTATGATCTCTCTAAGGGCATGGGCCTTAACTCTGGCTTTTACTCTGGTTGTCTTCTCTACCTGCTGGCTCTTTCCTCCGAAATATGTGATCTGTTCCGGTGTCTTAATAACAGCCTGATCACCTCCACGGCCAAGAGCGAGGTCGATGGCATTTCTGGAGTATTCACTATCCTGAAGATATGAATCCGTATCAAGTCCGAATCCGATCGAAAGGGTGACTGACATCTGATTTCCGATACTGATATTCTTGACAGTATCCAAGATCGAGAAGCGGTTCTCCTTCATCTTCTCAAAGTCGACCCTCTTCATGATGGTGAAGTACTTATCCTTTTCCACCTTCTTAACTATGGCATCATAATCCTTCAGGTATTTATTTATCTGCCTGTCAATAAGAGCTGTCAGCATGGATCTTCTGACATCCTCAACGCTTTCAAGAGCATCATCATAATTATCGATATAGATAAGGCCGGTAACCAATGACTGCTCGTGATTTAAGCGCATATAGAGATTAATGTCCGTCTCGTCAAACAAGAACACAGCGATAAGAGATCCGTCAAATTCGGAACTCTTTCCGGATGAGCCCGAAAGAGTCAGCATTCTCATATCTACCCTGTAATCTCTCTTTTCGTAGGTAATATTGAAAGAGACCACCTTTGAATCCACAGGCAGTTTCTCCCTGGTGATCTCCGGGAAAAATGAAGTGATGGACTTTGTGTAGAACCTGTCTTTATGGATTATGGCCGCAAACCCCGCATTGCTCCATACGAAATGACCGTCCTCATCAAGCAGGGCATAGGGAATTGCCAGTCCTTTTAAGAGTCCCTTCTGAACCTGACCGTAATCCGATGCAAAATTTACCAGCTCTCTTCTGATGGTCCTTTTGGATGTGATAAAAATAAAAAACGAAGCGATCAAATATAATATCCAGAATCCCAGGTATACTGCCCAGGCCTTTTTATTTATGGCAAATGTTACGAATAAAGGAATTAGCAGAAATACCGACAAGATAAGAGGCAGAGCCCCTATAAACCGGAGGATCCCTTTTGCTTTAACCCTTTTCATCTGTTACCTCATTTTCTAATTACTGACAGGAAAATAGGGCTGTCTTTCTGCGTTCAGCGAATCCAGAAGCTCTTTTACCTGTTCAAAAGGAGTCTTGGTGTCTTTCAAAACTCCGGCATCATCATACATTGGATGAACCATTATCTCTATCAGTGAATCCTCGGGCAGCTTTCCGTTCATTGCGGAAAGATCCCTGTAGGATCCGAAATAATCAGTTGTGATAAACCCGTTTTTCTTCAATCCACGATTGAAGGAACTCTTATAAGCCCTCTTTAATACGTTCATTTTCAAAAACAGGTTCCTGCTGAGTCTTACGGATCTGAATCCGTACTTTTTCATTAAAGGCATCAGCACTTTCATGACCGATCTGTTGGTATGGACATGATGATGGGAATCCAGATGCCTCTCGGGAAGACCATAGGAAAAATACTTTCTGATCTGTGCTTCGATCTCCTCTGCAACTGCCCTCGATTCCCTGCGACTTATTGACAGACGGCTCGCGGTATGCTGCTGAAAGAATGCATTGAAGCTCCCGTCTTTTTTACAGAACCGGGGTTCCCTTCTGATCCTCTCGGTTAGCGGATATCCGCTGGTAAGATTGAGATGAAGCCCCACAGCCTCTGAAAACCCACATTCCTCAGCGATATCGACAGCTTCAGAAGCATAAGGCATATTTACCATAAGCGTAGTATTCGTGATAAGCCTTTTTTCAAAGCATTCTCTTATGGCTTCGTTCACATTTTCATTCATGCCGAAGTCATCGCCGTTTACAATCGATCTAATCATAACTGTACCTAATTGTAACCATTTACTATCTTTTCTGCAAGTGAGGGAGTATAATAACGCTATGAGCAGAAAACTATTTACGGAATGGGCGATGGAGATCGCAGAAGACAGTAAAATACGCAGCACCTGTCTTTCCCGGCAGGTTGGTGCCGTTATCATCAGGGATAAGCAGATAATCGCCACCGGATACAACGGTGCACCCACCGGCGCCATCCACTGTACGGACATAGGTTACTGCATCCGAAAAAAAAGAGGGATCCCTTCAGGACAGGGGCTTGAGCTCTGCCGCGCAGGGCATGCCGAAGCCAATGCCATAGACCAGTGTGCGAGGCGCGGAACGAGCTGCGAAGGATCCACCCTTTATGTAACCACCCAGCCCTGTGTATTCTGCTGTATCCATATAATACAGTCAGGTATAAAGAAGGTCATTTTCAAAGGGGAATATCCCACGGGTCTCGGATTACAGCTCTTAAAGGAGTCGGGTGTCGAATACATGAAGTATGAAGATGCCCTGGCAAAAGAAGAGGCCGAGCAGAATGCAAAGCATGAAGCGGAAATGAAAAGGGTCCGGGATTTCCTTAAAGACCCCGAACCCTATTGAATAGCGGAGTAATTATAAAGTACGTCTTATTTCTTGTGTAAAACCTCGTTCATTGTATGTATATAATCCTTCAGATTATTAGCATCCTCTTCTATATCGCCGTAAATCACCCCTGAGGACTTTGACATCTCACCCATCTGGGTGGCCACAACAGCAAATCCTGCGCCTGCTGCTCCCGCTCTGGCCGCTTCAATTGAAGCATTCAGTGTGAGTATGTTCTGGCGTGACGCAATTTCCTCCAGTCTCTTTGCCCTTTCGGTAATATCATTTACAACACTCGTGGATTTTTCTATCTCCGGCTTTATGACTTCTAATACCTTGGAATTTCTTTTTCCAAAGTATGCACCCTCCACTATCTTGTTGATCATAAATCCCAAAAGCTTTGCAGCTGCCTTAATGGACTTCTCCGTCCGTACAGGAACTTTCTGAACCGCAGCCCAGTATTCATCGGGGTCGATTCCCAATTCTTCAGCATATGCCTTAAATTTGCCCTCATCCGGGGGATTGGGAAGCACCTGCCCTCCTATCACTCTGCCCACCACTTCATTATCTATCACGATGTCCTCTCCAAAATCCATGAGCCCCGCATGACAGTAGTAGCAGCCAACACCCTCAGCATCATTTTTCTCACATCTTTCTCGACCCCTCTGGCATCCTCTGTTGTACTTCATACAGAAATCTGTGAAATTACTTCCCTCGGAAATATAATTTCCATCATCACCCAACGAAATAGCCGCAAGTCCTGTTGCATCAGAAAACAGGTCTTGTATCTCCTGATACTCCTCCTTGTTGATATAGTCGAGAATTCTCATTTGTTTTCCCTCCATAATGTAGTCCTTTTTTAATAATTATACATATTATTCAATATTATTCAATATTCTTTCTAAACACATCCGATTATTTCATTTATATCCCTGATCCCGGTCTCTCTGCAGAAGCTCTCCATTTCTCCTATTATCCGGATCATGGCTGCATGGTCGTGGAAATTGTACATCCCTACTGCCACTGCCCTTGCTCCCGCCATCATGAATTCCACTGCATCTTCTCCGCTTGTAATGCCTCCCATCCCTATCACCGGGATCTTTACCGCATGGGATGCCTCATATACCATTCTGACTGCCACAGGCCTTATAGCCGGTCCTGAAAGACCTCCTGTTTTATTGGCAATGGCAAATTTCCTTTTATGGATATCTATCTTCATAGCAGTCAGCGTATTGATGAGTGATATGGCATCCGCTCCACCCGCTTCCGCAGCTTTTGCCATTTCGGAGATACTGGTGACATTTGGTGAAAGCTTCATTATCACCGGCTGGGCGGCATTCTTTTTTACAAGGGATGTGATCTTTTCAAGCTGGGCCGGATCGGTTCCGAATGCCATTCCCCCTGCCTTTACGTTGGGGCATGAAACATTTATCTCCAGCATCTGCACCCGGCTCTCATCCCTAAGCCGCTTCACCACCTCTATATACTCTTCCTCGGTGTGGCCGCAGACGTTTACTATTACATTTGTATCAAAGCCCTCGAGGAACTTCAGATCTCTCTCGATAAATACGTCGATGCCCGGATTCTGAAGTCCGATGGCATTCATCATCCCGGAAGGGGTCTCCGCTATCCTGGGTACCGGATTGCCTTCCCAGGGCACATTCGCCACACCCTTGGTAACGACCGCCCCAAGGGCATTCAGATCGACGAACTCCGAATACTCTATCCCGCTACCGAAAGTTCCCGAACCATCCATAACGGGGTTCTTAAATTTTATTCCTGCGATCTCTACTGATAAATTCATATTTCCACGGCTCCTGCTTCGAATACGGGTCCTTCTGTGCACACTCTTGCATTATTGACCTTCGAATGGTTGTCTTTTTCTTTTGTTTTTACCATGCACCCGAGGCATACCCCAACTCCGCACGCCATCTTTTCTTCCAGTGATATATAGGCCGGTATGAATCTCTCTTCAGCATAGAGCTTAATGGCCTTTAACATCGGCATGGGCCCGCAGGCATAGATGATATCCGGTTTCAGTTCCCTTTCTTTTATGGCATCCATAACCGTTCCCCGGGTTCCTACACTGCCGTCATCACTGGACATTATCACATTTGCCTCTTTCCCGAATTCTTCATTCAGGAAAATACCTGCTTTCATCCCACTGTATCCGAGAACAGCCGTGATACAGCTCTTGTCAATTCCCGTCAGCCTCAAGGCTCTTGCCAGAGAAAGAAGCGGCGGTGCACCGATGCCTCCCCCGATCAGCAGGATATTCTTCTTGTCCTGGGCTTCATCTATGGGAAAGCCGTTTCCAAGAGGTCCGAGAAGCTCAAAGCTCTCACCCTCTTTGGCAAGAGACAGTTCCTTTGTCCCGTATCCCACAGTCCTGTATACGAGCCGGATCGTTCCTTCACTGATATCGGATTCGCATATGCTTATGGGCCTCTTTAGAAGATGCGAATCAGATTTCGTCTTTACCATCACAAACTGTCCCGGCAAGCACTTTTCGGCGATCCCGGTCTTAAAAGCCGTACTGAAAACGCCCTCGGCTATTTTCTCTGTTTTTATTATCAATGATTCTTCGTTAATGATCTTTTTCTCCATACAAGAGTCCTTTATATTTCCTCGTCATCCTGAGCGTTAGCGAAGGATCTTTCCAACAGCTAGAGATTCTTCGCTTTGCTCAGAATGACACTTTTGACGTTCAAGCCATAGTATAACATAAAAAATCCGGCCGAAGCCGGATTTTATATATGTTCTTTTTTATGCCTCTACCGCAGTAGCATCATTCGCAGTATTCGCCCATTCTTCAAACTTCTTATGGACAGCGTCGTATGTCTGTTTACTGATATCCGGCAGATCTTTTCCCCACTCTTTAGTAGCCTGTTTGTAGCCTTTATCAAAAGCATCCAGAAGCTCACTCGCCTTTGAAGGATCATTTCCCGCAAGAGCTTTTGCAAAATCCAGTATCCTGTCTGATGTCTGCTTTACTCCCCAGTATCCGTCCTCTGAGATATCTTCCTGTGCTTTCTTTTTGGCCAGCTCATCAACGGTATATTCACCGCTCGCAAGATATTTCCATATGGAATCATCACCTGTCGCAAGGGAATACGCCTTGCCCTGGCCGTTCAGCATCTTCTGAACTATGCCGGTGAGTTCCGCCATTCTCTGGTCCTGTTCAGCCTTGAGCTTTGCTATCAAAGCAGAATTATCGGTCTTTGGTCTGGCTGTCACATTTCCGGCTTCCGCACTCTTTTCATAAACCACAGCCTGCGGATCACTCTTCACTTCTGAAGATGTATTCTCTTCCTTTGGCCGGGTCGCTGTGCCGGATTTGTAATCCGGATACAGCTTCGAAACATCCGTACTGCCTAATCCTGAAATACTCATCTCGTCCTCTCATTCCGGAGCTATATCATTAGCCCCTATACATCCTTGTCAATATTGCACCTGCGACATCCTTATCACGAATAAAGACGGCAAACAGACGGAATGATCTCCGTGTCACTATCTTTATCGGATGAAATTACACAGAAATTTAGAAAAAAGTCGTATGTTTTTAAAATTGTGCAAGCAGCTGACTGCTCAATGTCATTAAGACCGTGTGTCATCCTGAGCGTTAGCGAAGGATCTATATTTACGAACGAGATTCTTCGCTTCGCTCAGAATGACATGAATCGATAGCCACACGCAGATTTTATAGGCTGCCAAGAGCGTCCCTCATTATCCCCTCTGTGTCTGCGCCAAGGATATCAAGACCGTAGGCCTTTATTAATTCCACTTCTTTTATGCCGTAAAAACTATTGGCGAGGGTTTTCACATATCCGTATCCGTATTCCTCCGGAATGAAGGCTCCTCCGGCTGTTGTCACATAGTACAGCTTTTCTGCCCTGCATAAACCTACTGGCGTTCCCTCATCGGTGTATTTGAATGTCACCCCGAGTACGTTTATCAGTTCAAAATACTGTTTCAGAGACGCGGGAAATGACAGATCCCAATACGGCGCGCCTATCACTATGGTGTCGGCTCGTGCGAACTGTCTCGCAAGATCACAGACGGGGTCTTCAAAATCCTCTCTTTCTATAACAGCGTTTCTCATGTCCAGAAATGCTTCATCCACTACCGGCATCTCTGTTTCCCAGAGCCTGACCTCTTCAATTTCCCCTCCGAGTTTTGATAAAAGGGCATCAGCGAGTCTTTTGGTTCTGGATTCTTTTCTTACACATGCATTTATAAATAAGATCATATTTTTCCTCACTTAGATCCTTCGCTTCGCTCAGGATGACAGTCTTTCGTTTCAGGATGACAGTCTTTCGTTTCAGGATGACAGTCTATCGTTTCGGGATGACAGTCTTTTGTTTGCATTACTATACCGATTCTCTTATAATTATAGCTACAGTAGTAACTTATAATACAGATCATGAAAGGGGAAGAAAATGGGTACACCACATAATTCTGCCGATAAAGGCGACATAGCAAAAACCGTTCTGATGCCGGGAGATCCTCTCCGCGCGAAGTTAATAGCCGAAACATATCTCGAGGATCCCAAATGCTTTAATGAAATCCGCGGGATGCTGGGCTACACCGGTACCTATAAAGGAAAAAGGATATCCATTATGGGACACGGCATGGGCATTCCTTCCATCGGTATCTATACTTACGAGCTCTTCAATATCTATGATGTCGATAACATCATAAGGATCGGAAGTGCGGGAGCCCTGCAGGACAACGTCAATATGATGGATGTTGTCATTGCCATGTCCGCGAGCACCGATTCCAATTATCCCGAACAGTTTGGTGTTCCGGGTACCTTTGCTCCCACAGCGGACTTCGGTCTTCTGGAAAAGGCAGTTGCCGCAGCCCGTGAGATCGGTGCTACCTTCCATGTGGGAAATATCAACTCCACCGACACCTTCTACAGAAATGATGAAGTGGATACCAAACTGAGAGATATGGGTATCCTCTGCTCCGATATGGAGGTTGCCGGATTATACTGTAACGCAGCCCGTGCCGGAAAACATGCTCTCGGAATACTTACTATCTCCGACCACATCTTCAGACATGAGGGTCTTACCGCAGAACAGCGTCAGACGAGCTTCACCCAGATGATGGAGATCGCCCTGAAAGTCGCTTCCGAAGTATAAGGATCAGATACCTTTAATAAGCTCTTTAAGCTTTTCTGAAAATGCCTTCCGGTCCACATCAAGGACTACGAGGGCATTTTTAAATTCAAACTGCTTGTCGCTGTAGAGATCCGTCACACTCTTTCCCCTGGTAAGCGGACTCTTTGTCTCCACCACCACTCCTGCTTCTTCGCCTTCGAATATCTCAGGATATGCAAGGTAAAGAACGGGACAGCTGTCATGCATCTGCACTCCCTTATTTCCTATGCTCTTATGGAAGGACCAGGGCTTCTGAAGTATGTCAAATACGAATTTCCCCGCATCATTTCCGCAGGCCCTCAATTCCTCCATGTCTTCCGGTGAAAGGAGTGCTTTTTCTGTAACATCCAACGGACAAAGTACGATGGGTACTCCCGATTTTAATACTATGGAAGCTGCCTCGGGATCAGCATAGAAATTGAACTCCGCACAGGGTGTCACATTTCCCTCCCGGGTTGCTCCTCCCATAATGAGTATTGTATCCAAATACTCTTTAAGATCCGGGTATTCCGTAAAAGCAATGGCAATATTGGTAAGCGGTCCGGTGGCAATGAGCTTAAGCTTCCCTTTATATTCCCTGGCAGCCTTATATAAAGCTTCCCAGGCTGCCTCATGATATTCAGTCTCATTTTCAGGAAGAGGGACTATTATATCCCCAAGTCCGTTTTTCCCGTGCACTGCCAGAGCATGAAAGGGCTCTCTTACAAGAGGTTTATCGGCACCCCGGTAAACAGGATATGAAGACCTGCATACGGTATTTAAGCTTCTGGTATTTCTGTAGCTGTTTTCCAGACCGGAATTACCACATACCGTTGATATCCCGATTATTTCAGTACAGTCCAGCTTGTGCAGGGCAAGGATAGCCACTGCATCATCTGTTCCCGTGTCAACATCCATCCATACAGGGTATTTCATGTTCTGATTCCTTTCTACAACCCTCATTCGTCAGCACTTCGTGCTGCCACCTTCTCCCAAAGGGAGAAGGCCTGCAAAAATTTTTACTTATGAATACACCTTCACCGCGTCGATTAAATACTTTGCGAACTGCTCTCTGTCGAGATCAAGTACACACCTTGCATTGGGCTTCATATTCTTTACGTTCCTCACGTCCCCGATAGTGGCACCTCTGCAGTATTCACCACCTGTCTCTATTTCCACATAGTAGTCTTTTATAGTGAAGATCTCCGGATGAAGCAGTACCATCACCGCACAGGGATCATGCATGGGAGCGCCTGCGTAACCAAGCTCACAGTGGAACTTATAGAAGAATTCCAGCCACTGCCATACGATATCACTCACAGGGTTCCCGATCTTTTTGATCTCTTCAAAATCTTCGGGATACATAAGAGCTCTCTCTGTGACATCCAGTCCGGACATGATAATGGGAATACCCGAGCGGAATACAAAATCTGCTGCTTCGGGATCCACAAGGATATTGAATTCTGCGGCAGGAGTCCAGTTACCGAAGCCTATGCCTCCACCCATCAGGCTTATCTGTCCTATCTTTTCCTTTAATTCAGGGTGAGATAAAAGCAAGGCTGCAGTATTGGTGAGTGGACCGGTAGACACGATAGTTACCGGTTCTTCTGATCCTTTTAGTACTTCCGTCATCAGCTGTACTGCTGACTTATCCTCAAGTGTCACTTCCGGCTCCGGAAGTGCAGGCCCGTCAAGACCTGACTCGCCATGAACTGACGGAGCATTCATGAGATCCGCTGTCAGAGGGTGCTCTGCTCCTTTTGCAATGGGTATGTCCTTTATTCCTAAAAGTGTGCAGATCCTTAAAGCATTGTATGTGGTCTTATCCAGGGATACATTGCCCCCCACGGTAGTGATCGCACGGATATCACATATTTTGTCGGTTCTTCTGGAAGCCTCCGCCAGAACCCACGCAATAGCATCATCGTGGCCCGGATCGCCATCCAGGATCATCGGAACGGGGGAAGCCTTTAAATCGTGTGTAGTCATATTACTCATGTCCCTTCTGCCGTCCTTGGTTTCTTAGCCTGTCTCTGACGGATCACACCGAAGACCGCAAGGCTGATGATGGTAATGGCATACGGAATAGGTGAAGCCAGATTGGAATCCAGTCCCACTGAAGAGAACTTGATCCCCATAGCCTGGGCAAATCCGAATAGAAGCGAACTAAGCATTCCTCCGAAGCACTCTCCGCCACCCATAGCCTGAGCTGCAAGAGCAATGAAACCTCGTCCCGCCACCATGTCCTGTGACCATCCCTGGGCATAGCTCATGGACATGAATGCTCCGCCGAATCCACTCATAAGTCCCGAAAAGGCTATTGCGATATATTTGATCTTCAGCACGGAAACACCAACGGATGCCGCCGCATTGGGGTTCTCACCCACCGCGCGTATATTCAATCCAAGGCTCGTCCTGTAGAGCATCACCGATGTAAGGAAGCAGAATAAAAATGCGAGATAAGTTAAAAAGCTGTGTCCCGATAATACTCCTCCTATAAACGGAATGTCTTTTATTACAGGTATGCTGATATTCGGGATACAGAGGCTGGAAGTAATGAGTCCCGTTGTGGACGCCATAGCTTTTCCCTCTGTATTGTCCGTGATGACCTTGCAGAGAAACAGGGTTCCGCCTGATCCCATCATATTTATGGCGATACCGACAAGGATTATATCTGTCTCCAATTGGAAAGCGAAAAATCCCATCAAAAGCGACATCAGTACACCTACCACAAGGGCAACTAAAAATCCGATGAACCAGCTCTTGGTGTAATAGCTGAAGAGCGAACCAAAGAGTGCAGAGAACATCATGAGTCCTTCAAGACCGATATTCGCGAATCCCGCTTTTTCCACCACTATTGCAGCCAGTGTGGCATACAGTATGGGAGCAGATATTCTTAAGATTGAGAAGAAGAATTCCGGTGTCAGCATATTGCTCAAGAGATTAGCCATTTGCCTGACCTCCTTCCTTATTTTGTGCCGCTTTCTGGGCGATTTCCTCCTGTGCTGTCTTTACTACCAGCGACTGACGGTATTTAGCGAGGAACCTCTCTGCTGCAAAGAAGAGGAAGATCACTCCCTGTACGATATCGATAAGCTGTGTAGGCACGTTTGCGTAAGTAGCCATCATGTCACAGCCTTTCTGCAGATAAGCCATGAAGAAAGCTGCAAAAGGAACAAATAACGGATTATTACCTGCGAGGATCGCTATGGTGATACCTGTCCATCCGTATCCCGGAAGTGCACTCCATGAGAATGTAGGGTAACGTCCCAACATCTCGATCGCTCCACCTGCTCCTGAAAGGAATCCTCCGATAAGCTGGGAAAGAACGATTATAAATCCGACCTTCATTCCTGAGTACTTTGCGAAATCCTGATTGATCCCGATCATTCGTATCTGGTATCCGAAGCGGGACCTGTACATAAAGAGCCAGCAGATGACCACGGCAATTATGGCGATCACAAAGCCCCATGTAAGCTTGGCTGCGGATATTACAGAATCTGAACTAAGCATTGCTATTTTTGACGAATTGAGGAAGGGATAGGTCTGTATCTGTCCCTTACTCTTATCTGCGTAGTAGTTATTCATCAGATACTTTATGATGTACATGATTATATAGTTGAGCATCAGTGAACATACCATCTCACTCACATCCAGCTTCACCTTAAGGAGAGCGGGTATCAGCATCACGATGGCAGTCACAAGTCCTCCGAATAATACGGCAACAATAGGGTGAACGCCCTTGGGAAGAGGATAATAGATCGCGATCACTGCAGCAGAAAATGCTCCGAGCATCGCTCCACCTTCCGCACCCAGGTTAAACTGGTTTGCGGCGAACATTATACATACAGCCAGTCCCGTGAAAGTAGTCGGGATCATGGCTGCCAGAATATCCGCAAGCCTCTTTCCCTCAAAGCTTATTCCTGCAGCATTCAGTCTGAACAGAGGACCTACGAGAAGCTGCTTTAAGGCCTCTCCTGTGGCAGCAAGCTTTTCAGCCGCATTATCTCCCTCAGAGCTTATGAAAATAAGAAACATCGCCACTACAAGAGCAATAAAGATTGCCAGCAACCCCCGTACCAGCGAAAAGATCAACTGTCGTTTTTTAGTCATGGCAAACCCTCCTTATCTCCTCGGGGGTCTGTTCTTTAAGCCCCAGCATATATTCTCCCATTTCTTCATCTGTAAGAGTGGTTGTATCTTCAAAATATGCCGCTATCTTTCCGTCATGCATGACGATCAGCGAATCAGAAAGTTCCATTACTTCCGCAAGGTCTGCAGAAACCAGGAGTACCGCTATA
This sequence comes from uncultured Lachnospiraceae bacterium, assembly GCA_902779445.1. Taxonomy (GTDB): domain Bacteria; phylum Bacillota; class Clostridia; order Lachnospirales; family Lachnospiraceae; genus NK4A144. The sequence goes on along the minus strand of CACZBM010000020.1, from coordinate 5,794 downwards.
CCTGAACGCGAAAGCTCCACCAGCTTCTTTCTTATAAACTCTGTAGCTCCCACGTCTATCCCTCGAGTAGGCTGATCTGCAAGTATCAGTACCGGATCATTACTGAATTCTCTTGCAACCACAACTTTCTGAATATTTCCTCCGGAAAGCATTCCAACCTGCTGCGCTGAAGATTTGCAGAGTACCGTATACTCTTTTATCAGCTTATCGGAAAGCTCGTGTATGGCTTTCATATTAAACAGCGGTCCGGAATTCAGTTCCTTACTTCCGGCACGGTCAGAAATGACATTTTCCTCAATGGATGCAGTTCCTGCGATACCATAGAGCATACGATCCTCAGGCACCAGGGAAACTCCTGCATCTCTTACCTTCTTCTGCCCGATACTGATAATTGACTTGCCGTTTACTTCGGCAGTTCCGGAATCGGGAGTGTCCAGTGAAAAGAGCATATCTATAAGCTCTTTCTGTCCGTTTCCTTCCACACCTGCGATCCCCAGTATCTCTCCCTTTCTGACATCAAAGGAAATACCGTTCAGCATCTTCTTATTCCACTCATTGACGTATTCCAGATTCCTGACTTTCAGGACGGTATCTGTGGGCTTTGCCTTATCCTTCTGAACGTTAAGCACCACATCTCTGCCGACCATAAGTCTGGAAATATCTTCTTTTGATACGTCCTTAGTCTCATAAACACCCATGCTGCGGCCATTACGCATAATGGTCAGCCTGTCGGTTATCTCTTTTATCTCATTCAGCTTGTGGGAAATGAAAACTATGGTGTAGCCTTCCTCTTTTAATCCTTTAAGCTCCTTAAAGAGCTCCTCGGTCTCCTGAGCCGTGAGAACCGCCGTGGGCTCATCCAGTATCAGTATCTTTGCACCGCGGACAAGTGCTTTAAGGATCTCCACCTTCTGCTTCATTCCGACAGGAATATCTGCGACTCTCATCTCCGGTTCCACATGGAGATTGTATTTCTCGGCATTTTCCTTTGTGATCTCTATTGCCTTGGCTTTATCAATAAAGATTCCCTTTCTGGGAGCCATACCCAGAACCATGTTTTCTGCAACCGATAATGAAGGCACCAGCATGAAATGCTGATGGACCATTCCTATTCCCTTTGAGATCGCTACAGATGGTGAACTTAAAACCGTAGACTCGCCGTTTATGATTATCTCTCCGGAAGTAGGCTGCTCCATTCCGAAGAGCATTTTCATAAGTGTGGATTTGCCGGCTCCGTTCTCACCCATCAGCGCATGTATCTCCCCCCGTTTCAGGTTGAAGTCCACGCCCTGGTTTGCTGCAACGCCGTTAGAATATACCTTATTGATATTTTTCATCTGTACGACATATTCTTCTGCCATGCGTGTATTTCCTTTCTGGTTTTAACAGTTTCATTTTGAAAAGGGAGGGAGACTTCTCCCTCCCTTTAATTCAGGTTTTATATTAAGGCTGTACTGCTTTCTTGAGTTCATCGATCTTTCCGGAATCATCACCTATAGTGGTGTCAACCTTGATCTGACCGTCAAGTATGGCCTTCTGTGCTGCTTCAACTGCTGCCTTGGTATCAGCGCTTGCGTACTTGTCAAAGTTCTTGTCGGTAACAAGACCTACACCACCTTCAGCGATACCGAGGTTAACTTCCTTGCCCCAATAAGTATTTCCCTTGTCCCACTCATCGAAGAGCCAGATAAGTGAATTACCAACGTTCTTAAGTCCTGATGTAAGTGTCAGAGCTGCAAGGTCTGATGAGAATGTAAGCTCCTGATCGGAGTCAACGCCCAGGAACCATGCCTTGCCTGTTTCAAGAGCTGCTTCTGCGGCACCGTTTCCGGCATTACCTGCAACACCCCAGATCATGTCGCACTTATTGTCGTTGATCATTGAAAGTCCGTATTCCTTAGCGATAGCGGTATCAACATAGTCATTGGTGTAACGAACGTCAACCTTGATATCCGGATTAGCAGCCTGTGCTCCCTCTATGAATCCGATAAGGAAGTCATTGATAACGGGTGAATCAACGCCGCCTACGAAACCCACAACAGGATCTTCATTGATGTTCTCAACCGATGTGTCTGTGGTCATGCATGCTGCAAATGTTCCCATGAGATATCCAAGATCGTTCTGGCGGTATGAGATATTTACCACATTGGAGTTTTCTCCAACGTATGTAGTATCATCAAAGATCGCATATTTCTGATCAGGATAGTTTGTAGCTGCTTCCTTAAGGTAATCAGGCATCTGGTATGTTCCGCAGATGATAAGATCGTAGGAACCGTCTGCAGATACTTCATCCAGTGTGGATGCCCATCTGGGCTGGTCTTCATCTGTTCCGCCCATCTCGATGGTGGTGAGCTTGATCCTTCCGGCTGACTGAAGCTCTTCAAGCCCTGACTCTGCTGAATCAAAGAAAGACTTGTCTCCAAGGTTACCATTTACAAGATATGCTACATTGTAAACCTTGCCCTCTTCTGCAGGCGCTGCTTCCTCTGCCGGAGCTTCAGCTGCAGGTGCTTCAGCAGCCTCTTCCTTCGGTGCTTCCTCTGCTGCAGGTGCTGCATCCGCTGCGGGAGCATCGGTTGTCTTCGGAGCTCCTCCGCAGGCTGCGAGGCTGAGCGCCATTACGCAGGTAAGTAATGTTGCTAAAACTTTTCTTTTCATGTTACTACCTCCCTTTTGTGTATTTCATACACAAAAATACATTGAAATTTATTCTAATATTGTATATTTTATCCATATACAAGTCAACTCTAAATCTTATCATAGTATTAGCTCGTGTCATCCTGAGCGTTAGCGAAGGATCTCTCATACAGCTATAAAGATTCTTCGCTTCGCTCAGAACGACACCGGATCAAAGAGACATCATTTTTAAGGGACGGTCATGTATTACATTATTTTACTTATCGCAGGAATCCTTCAGGGAGCCATGAATTCCCTGAACGCACAGCTTGGAGAGCATTTCAGCCTTTTCGGCGTCACTTTTTTCGTACACTTCATAGCCCTTGTGATCCTGCTTTTCTACCTTCTGGCGATCAAAAAAGAAAAGCTAAGGTTTTCCGGTGCTCCCTGGTATATTTATCTGGTGGGAGTAATGGGTATCGGAATAGTTGCCAGTTCCAGCTGGGTCACGATGCATATCGGAGCCGGAACGCTTATGGCTATTTCCACCCTGGGGCAGTTACTCAGTTCGGAGTTCATTGATGCCCTGGGCCTTTTCGGAATGGAAAAAGTACTGCCCGACAGGCGGCAGATACCGGGATTTCTGATCGTAGCTGCAGGGGTGGCGTTGGTGATAATATTTTAGGATTTCGCTGTCATTCTGAGCGAAGCGAAGAATCTAACGAGGTATAACATGTACTACATTGCAGCATTTTTAAATGGATTTCTAAATACCATAAACCGTCTCACAAATGTGGAGGCCGGGAAACGCTTCGGAACCGGGAATGGGGCTCTGATAAATTACATTGAAGCCACGATCCTTTCCCTCTTCCTCATTTTCATAACAGGAAAGTCCGGCGAACTGTCTCCCGGACATATCGTGTCTGTACCCCTTTGGATATATCTCGGAAGTGTTGCCGGACTCATTGCCCAGGTATTACAGATAACCGGTACTCTTAAAACCGGTGCTCTCATTTCATCCATACTCACTCTTGCAGGAAATCTCGGAATCGCCATTGTTCTCGACTATGTCTTTTACGGCATCGCAAGTCCCGGAAAAGTGGCAGGTATTTTCCTCGTGCTTCTGGGTACCATGATGGTAGAAAAATCAAAGAAACGCCACTCATAATGTAATTGATGTCATTCTGAGCGCAGCGAAGAATCTCCTTCCACACAAGAGATCCTTCGGGCTGGAGCCCTCAGGATGGAAAAACGTCCAGTGGACGTTTTTCGGGCATGTTTACGAGCGCCGAGCGCGAGTATGCCCCGCACACCTATTGTCTGATATACTCCTCCAGCGGCTCAAGATCCAGTCCCTCTGCCTTCGAAAGGATCTTAAGAAGTGCCTTCGCCATCACTTCACATCCCCCTTTTGTATCGCTCTCAATATTAAGGGGCATGATAGGCTCATGCAGGGATTTCCTGAGCAAAAGCCAACCGTTTCCATGGGCTTCATCTGTATTTATCCTTACTCCCTCATAATTCTCTTTTTCAAGGCTCCACCCCTCTTCTTTGTCAACACTGTCTGTCAATAGAGAAAGTACCCTGTCTCCGTTTTCAGCCACGTCCTCTGCTGTGACCGGGAATCTTATTTCCGCACTTTCTGCCGGTTCCTTTAAATCGCTTATCATCTCACGGATATCGTTTCCCTTCCCCAGCTCGATCAAAAGCTTCACCATGAGGTAAGCCCCGTCATCCAGGAAGTAATTCTCCCTTAACGCTCCGTGTCCGCTGGTCTCAATGGCCAGACTGCTGTCTGTCCCTTCATTATTCAGCCTTATCGATTCATTGATGACATTTTTATATCCCCTTTTAAATCTCCTGTGTACACCGCCTCTTTTAGCAATGTATCCGGCAAGCCCCGAAGATGTGACGGAATCCGTGACAATGGTAGTACCGGGATGTTCCTTAATGACTATGGCAGAAAGAACCGCGATCAGATCATTTCTCACAAGTTCCCTTCCGTCAGGAAGAACTGCTCCGGCTCTGTCCACATCAGTATCAAAAATGATCCCCAGATCCGCCTTTGCATCAAGTGTTGCCTTCCTCACGGATTCAGCTGCTTCTTTATTCTCAGGGTTCGGGATGTGATTTGGAAAGCTGCCGTCAGGCTCCAGAAACTGGCTTCCCGAGATATCAGCTCCCAGTTCTTTTAAAACTTTCTCTGCAAAGAATCCGCCGGCTCCGTTTCCTGCGTCTACAATGATATGACGTCCTTTCAGAGGGTGATCATAATCCGAAGAATTCACACCCTTACAGATCTTATCTCTGAGATAAGCGGTATAGGTATCCATAAAACTTACCTTTTCTGCATCTCCGTCATTCTCTTTTATCTCAATATCCGGTGCAAATTCCGTAAGCTTTTTTATATCATCCTTCTCCAGTCCTCCCTCGGGAGAAAAGAATTTGAGGCCGTTCCTGTGAGAAGGAAGGTGGCTCGCGGTTATCATTATGCTGCCGTCAAAGGGTGTATCCCCGAGAACCGTAGACATGAACATGGCAGGAGTGCTGGCAAGTCCAAGATCATGGCTCTTTGCACCTGCTGAATTTAATCCCTTAAATACGGCTTTCATAAGCGCAGGGCCTGTGATTCTGGAATCGCGTCCAACGGAGATACGCAGGGTCTTTCCCGGTTTCTTTTCCGACAGCCATTTTACAAAGGCCGCAGAAAGATGGGCCACTGCCTCCTCTGTCAGATTGACGGGATCGCCGTCCTTATTCTCCATTGCAATTCCTCTTATGTCGCTTCCGTTCTGAAGCTTTGAATAATCCATAGTATTCCTCCTGAAGTATACTTCTTTTTGATGTCATTCTGAGGGCAGTGCCCGAAGAATCTTAAGAGATCCTTCGCCTCGCTCAGGATGACAGGCGTACACTCTTTTAACTTGTACTCATTATGACATCAAAATGTATGATCTTTTAGCTTTGACTCTATGATGTCGTGGGTGGTACGTCCCAGCACTTTCTTTTCGTCCTTTGTAAGTGTCGTGGTGTCAATCGGATCGCAGTATTCGATCACCACATGGGCGCTCTTTATCTTCGGGAAATGGGCTTCCAGTATCTCATGGGTATTTGATATGGCCACAGGGACAATGGGACAACCGCTCTTTTCAGCGATCTTCATGCTTCCCTCATGAAA
>CACZBM010000019.1 GCA_902779445.1 uncultured Lachnospiraceae bacterium | reverse complement strand
GTGAGTGTTGCAAATAATGACATAAAAAAACCTCCTTTGATAAAACGGGAGGGGATTTGTGGAGTATTCCGGGTTTCCCCCGAAGTATCCTTGCTTTCCTACGCCGGCATTACCCGGTTCAGGTGTAAGGGTCCCCGATATCTATCGGGTTCTCAGCAATAGCTCCCCTAGCGCTAGTTAATTTTTACATTGGACATTCTATTTCCAATCATTTAATAAGTCAAGTATACCGCCCCTGTGTGTCATCCTGATATGCCGCACCTGTGTGTCATCCTGACAGTATGCCGCCCCTGTGTGTCATCCTGAGCGCTGGCACTGTCATCCTGAGCGCCAGCGAAGGATCTCTCCCTACGATCTTTCACTACTCACTATATTATTCATCCAGGTCCCCTTCTTTACCAGGATGAAACCGATCAAGCATTTGATCCACTCAGCCATCTGTATGAACATAAAGATATGTATCACGTAGATATCCGTAAATCTGCTGAGGCAATACACCAGGGGCACGTTCACGGTCCACATGAAAAAGCTGTCAAAGAGGAAGGTTATGAGGGTCTTTCCTCCTGATCTCAGGGTAAAATACGTGGTATGGAGAAATGCCATCTGAGGCAGAAACAGTGCCTGCATCTTCAGGAACTCAGTCGCGAGGCGCTTTACCTCATCATTTGTATTATAGAGCTTCGGGAAGAGAGGCGCTGCAGACCACACTATGATAGCAACGACTGTAGCGATCATAACCGAAAAAGCGATGATCTTTGTATCTTCCTCCCGGGCTTTTTTCAGGTTTCCCGCCCCCAGATGCTGTCCGACGATTATGGCTACTGCATCTCCCATGGCGAAGAACACCACATTAAACACATTGTTTATCACACCCAGGATATTATAGGCCGCCACTACGCTTAATCCCCTGAGGGAATAGCTCTGTGCCATCACCGCTACGCCGGAGGACCAGAGAAACTCATTTATGAGAAGCGGTGTTCCTGTCAGGAATATCTTCTTAAATAATTCAGCCGGCAGCTTAAATGAGCCGAAAAGACCTATAAGATACGGGCATCTGTCCAGATGTGTCAGCGCCCAGATCACTGCTATTAAAAGCTCCACATATCTGGCAATGACCGTTGCAATGGCCGCTCCCCTTACTCCGAGTACCGGAAATCCGAAATTACCATATATCAGGAGGTAATTCAGACATAAATTCAGGAATACAGCCACCAGTCCCGCCTTCATCGGAACCACAGTCTCGGAACACTCTCTGAGTGTATTAAAGCATATCTGGGTAAGTGCAAAAGCCGGCAGTTCCCACATCATGACACTGAGGTAGTCCTTCGCGTAATTAAACGTAGCTACGGCATCGCCGCTCCCGGATTCGCCCTGCAGGAACATTCCGATAAGCGTATCACTCTTTAATACGAGGATCGCAGTGGTAACAGCCAGTATCACCGCCCCCAGTATCAGCTTATATCTGATGGTATATCTGATACCCTCATTATCTCCCTTGCCATAGAACTGTGCGGTAAAGATACCTGCTCCGGCAAATCCCCCGAAAAGGCAGAGATAAAAAATAAAGATCAGCTGGTTTACTATGGCAACCCCGGACATCTGCTCGGTGCCAACGCGCCCCACCATGATATTATCAAGGAAATTCACGAGGTTTGTGATCCCGGTCTGTATCATTATGGGTACCGTTATCAGCAGTACCCTTCTGTAAAATTGTCTGTCTCCTATAAATCTGTTCATCTTACACCGTAAATAGTTGATAATAATCTGAAATTATGATAAAAAATAATGCAGCAAAACACAAGTTATAAGTAAAAGAGGACATACCCATGCAGGAAATGCCGATGAATTTCATAAGGAAGCTGCCTACACCAAAGGAATTAAAAGAGCAGTTTCCCGTAAAGCCCGATATTGTCGAGATCAAAGAAGAACGTGACGAGATCATCAAAAATATCTTCGAAGGGAAAGATGACCGTTTTCTTCTCATAATAGGTCCCTGCTCCGCCGATAACGAAGAAGCAGTGCTGGACTATCTCACCCGCCTGGCAAAAGTTCAGGAAAAGGTAAAAGAAAAGATATTTATCGTTCCCAGAGTCTATACCAATAAACCCCGCACAAAGGGCGTCGGATATAAGGGGATGCTCCACCAGCCCGATCCAGAAGGAGAAGAGGATCTTCTCGCCGGCATAATAGCCATCAGGGAAATGCACACGAGAGTCGTTCGTGAAACAGGCTTCACGTCAGCCGAAGAGATGCTGTATCCCGAGAATCACCGTTACCTTTCAGACCTGCTCTCATACGTGGCAATAGGCGCCCGTTCCGTAGAGGACCAGCTCCACCGTATCACTGCCAGCGGTATCGGTATCCCCGTTGGAATGAAAAACCCCACCGGCGGCGACATTTCCGTAATGATGAATTCCATAGCGGCAGCCCAGAGCCGCCAAAAATTCCTGTACAGAGGATGGGAAGTAACCACTGAAGGAAATCCCATGGCACACGCTATTCTCAGGGGTTATGTGGATGCATACGGCAGAAGCCATGCAAATTACCACTACGAAGATCTTCAGGGGCTGATCGAGAGCTATGAAAAGAACGGCCTTAATAACCCTGCGGTAATAATAGACTGCAATCATGCTAACTCTGGAAAGCAGTATCTCGAACAGATACGAATAGCCAAGGATGTACTCCACAGCTGCCATGTTTCCGGGGATATAAAAAAGATCGTTAAAGGGCTTATGATAGAGAGCTATTTAGAGGACGGCTGCCAGTCCATCGGAGAAGGAATTTACGGTAAATCCATTACCGATCCCTGTCTCGGATGGGAAAAGAGTGAAGAACTCATTCTGGAGCTCGCCCATCTCCTTACTCTTCTCTGATCATTCTATTGTGCTGTATATGACCCTTATTGCCTGCTCGTATTTTTCTTCCGGCACGGCAATAAGGAGGTTCAGCTTTCCCGCACCCTGATTAATAGTGCTTATCTCAATTCCCGCGTCTGCCAATGCCTGCAGAACTCTTACATTCGCATCACAGGTGTCGGTACTTCTCTCCCCTACTACAGCTATCATCGAAAGATTCTCTGTAAGACTGATGTGGTCCGGGTTCAGAGTGTTCTTTATCTCCCGTATCAGATCTTCCTTGCAGTCAGACAGGTAATCGGTCCTTATCACCAGTGTCACCGTATCTATGCCGGTCAGACACTGCTCGAAGGCTATACGGTTCTTACTCAGGATATCCAGTATGATGGCGCTGAATCCCGAAGCATCGCTCACCATCACCTTCTCAACCTGAAGAACAGACATTCCGGGCTTACCTGCAACTCCTATGACGGGATACTTCTTTTCCCCTTCAGGAAGCTTACGGACAATGGTAGTTCCCTTTTCCTCAGGGTGATTGGTGTTTTTGATACAGATGGATATACCGCTTTCCGAAGCAGGCAGGACAGAATCCGTATGAAGTACGGAAGCACCCATGTAAGAAAGGGTCCTCAGTTCATTAAAGCTTAAGTACTCGACAGTCCTCGGAGAATCCACTATCCGGGGATCAGCCGCCAGAAGTCCTGTTACATCCGTCCAGTTCTCATAGAGGTCAGCATCTACTGCACAGGCCGCGAGGCTACCTGTCACATCTGAACCGCCTCTTGAAAGCGTGTGTATCCTCCCGCTGCCGTCCGCGCCGTAGAATCCGGCAATAACAGCATTTTTGAGAGGTCTTAACGCTGCTCTCATGGCTCTTCTGGTCATAGTATCATCCAGGATTCCGTTTTCATCAAAGCACACGCACCACTCAGGATCCACAAAAGTAAAGTTGAGATACTCCGCCAGGATCTTTGAATTAAAATACTCTCCCCGGCTTGCGATATAATCTCTGTTCGGCTTACGGAGGATCCTCTCTTTTAATATCTCAAACTCCTGATTCAGAGGAAAGTCAATATCAAGTCCGATGATGATGTCCCTGAACCTCTCTTTGATGCTCTCAAGGATCTTGTCATAATCCCCTCCGGCTCTTGCAGCCTCATAGCACTTAAAGAGCATGTCAGTGATCTTCTCATCCCCTTCAAAGCGCTTACCCGGAGCGGATGCCACTATTATCCTCCGTCCCGGGTCAGAAAGGATTATATCCTTTACTTTCTTAAATTGATCAGCATCCGCAAGGGATGTTCCGCCAAATTTAGCTACTATGGTTTTCATATCTCAGCAATGTGTTCCTGATCCACCAGATTGAACCCTGCAAGATCAAGGGTCGACTCAGCCCTGTCGATATGAGCTGTCTTCATTATAAAATAAGCCTTATCAACATCTTTCCCGCCAAGGAAAGCATACATATATTCCAGATTTACCTGAGCTGCGGAAAGAGTCTTTAATACCTTGTTCAGTCCTCCGGGAGCATCCGGGATCTCAACTGCCAGAACGTCGCTCAGTCTGTTAACAAATCCCGCGTCCTTCAATACCGTGGTGGTCTGATACACGTCATCCACGATAAGTCTAGCGATACCGAAGTCCTCTGCTTCCGCAAGGGATATGGCACGCATATCGATATTATTCTGAGCCAGAACCGCTGTCATCTCTTCAAGAGTTCCGGGTTTATTTTCCATAAATACAGAGATCTGCTTAATACTCATAAACGCCTCCTTAAATCTTACGATTATCTATGACACGAACTGCCTTACCCTCTGACCTGGTTATGGACTTGGGCGCTACAAGAGTTACCTTGGCTTTTATCCCGAGCATGGACTTTAATCCGTCCACAAGGTTTGCCTGTCTGCCTTCGATCTCACCCAGATTGTCCGTGAACATATCCGGTGTCATCTCCACTCTGACTTCAAGGGTGTCAGTGTTATTCACGCGGCCAACGATGATCTGGTAATTGGATGAATACCCGTTATTGAGGAGAACGGTTTCGATCTGTGAAGGAAATACGTTAACTCCGCGGATAATAAGCATATCATCCGTGCGTCCCTTAGGCTTCTCCATCCTGATGAGGGTTCTGCCGCAGGAGCATTTGGTCCTGTTAAGGGAGCAGATATCCCTTGTGCGGTAGCGGAGAAGCGGGAATGCCTCCTTATCAAGCGCAGTAAATACCAGTTCTCCCTCTTCACCGTCGGGAAGCACCTCTTCCGTATCAGGATCTATGATCTCTGCGATAAAGTGGTCTTCATTGATATGCATACCCTTCTGTTCAGAGCACTCAAAAGATACCCCGGGACCCGAAAGTTCTGTAAGTCCGTATATATCATAAGCCTTTATGCCAAGGGTACTTTCTATATCGTGACGCATCTCCTCACTCCAGGCCTCAGCACCGAAAATACCGGCCTTAAGAGGGATATCGTCAGGTCCGAGCCCCATCTCTTTCATCTGCTCACTGATATATGCGGCATAGCTGGGTGTGCAACAGAGTATCGTAGCCTGAAGGTCCTTAATGAACATGATCTGTCTGTCGGTATTACCTGAAGAAATTGGTACCGTAAGACATCCCACCTTGTGGCTTCCGTCATTTAATCCGGCACCGCCTGTAAAGAGTCCGTATCCGTATGCCACGTGCACAACACTTCCCTTTGTGCCTCCTGCAGCCACAATAGCTCTCGCAGTACAATCTGACCAGAGATCAAGGTCATGCTGTGTATAGAAAGCCACAACTCTCTTTCCTGTAGTTCCCGAAGTGGAATGGATGCGGACACATTTTTCAAGGGGTACTCCCAGAAGTCCGTACGGATAACAGTCCCTGAGATCCGCCTTTGATAAAAACGGGAGCTTGTGAAGGTCGTCCCTCGAACGGATATCATCCGGGGTCAGTCCCTTCTTCTCCATCTTCTTACGGTAGTATTCCACATTATCCCATACATGCCGTACCTGACGCACCAGCTTCTCATCCTGAATCTTTCTTATCTCCTCAGGTGATGCGCACTCAATCTCTTTTTGATAGTACCTCTCCATTTGAGCTTTTGCCTCCATTCTTTTTCTTTACTTATGCGCTTCTTCCAAGTTCAAAAGCCCTCTCATTTATCTCCAAAAGCTTCTTCGGCACATTTGCCTCCAGAGCCTTATGCCATGACTCCTCCGGAATATCAAAGTAATGTGAGAGCCTTCCTAAGAGCACCACATTTACTGCCTTGATATTTCCTGCTTCCTCAGCAAGTTTCAGGCAGTCAAGCGCGTCAACCTTTACGCCCTTATCCTTCATCTTGTCAACCAGATCCTCCGGATATTCCTCAGCCCCGAGAACTACCGGCATGGGATCTATCTGCTGGGTATTGGTAACGATCTGTCCGTCCTTTTTAAGGCACTTCATCCAGCGGGCAGCCTCCATAAGTTCAAAGGAAACTATAACGTCTGCCTCTCCCTCATCTATAACAGGAGAATAAACCTTGTCTCCATATCTCACGTAAGTAACAACGCTTCCGCCTCTCTGTGACATTCCGTGAACTTCGGATACCTTTACGTCATACCCCTCATTTAAAAGGAGATATCCCAGTATTTTACTGGCGAGAAGGGAACCCTGTCCTCCTACGCCGACTATCATTATATTCTTGGTTGCTGTACTCATTTTATCTGTCCTAAAACCTTTCTGTACGTTTTATTTCCACTTATTATATTCGTTGCAGAGAAGCCTGTAGGGTCTCTCGTCTTCTTCTATCTCAGGGAATCTTCCCACTTTACTGTTATACCAGAAATTGTCATTATCATCGTCATTGCATTTTGACACTTCGCCAAGAAGAGCCATTTCTCCGGTATCCGGCATTATGAAATCATGGAAGAGATACGGAGGTATCGTGATACTCTCTCCGGGATGCAGTACTATCTCCGTTCCTGCAGGTCTCATCCTTCTTCTTCCGTCTGTTATCACTTCCACATCTGTGTCCAGAAGCTGAAGATCCTCCGAACCGTTCCAGAGCTTTATGGTCACATCATTTCCACCGCGGTTAATGATATCCTCCATCTTGCTCTTATGGTAATGTATCTGTGCCTTCTGTCCAGGATACATGCAGAGAAGCTTCTCCGCATAGGTCTTCGGATACTTATCCGGCATCGCATGATTTCCGTTACGGATAGTAAAAAGCCCAAATCCCCATTTTCTGAAATTGCCGAGACCGAAATCGGTTATGTCCCATCCCAGCTTGTTTTCCCTGATCTCGTCGTATTCGCTGTTCTTTTCCTTCCATTCCTCTACAGTCCAGTCTGCAAAGGGTGGAAGACGAAAACCGCATTTTAAGACCAGCATCTCCATATCGATTATTACCTGATTTATCTCTGATCTTTTCATAATCGTTAGCAGGCTTATAAAAGCTTCTCCTTTCATATACTAATATGTAATTATCACCGACCTTTTTATTTTAGTCAATGATTCTTTTGTTGTCTGTTGCAAGATTATAAATCCGGGATATGGAGAAACTTAGCGAACAATTTATGATCTTCAGGCAAAATATACGGGGCAGATTACGCTCACTACCTTTGTTTTGTGACGAAATAATTGGACGGTGCTACCGCTCAAATAAAGCTCTTTCGCTTCGCACCGCCAATTTCGTCACAAAACTGCAGTCATTCGCTATCAATCTGTCCCGCATGCTTTGCCTTGAAGATCATGGCTATTTCAGCCTGTTACGATCCAAATGTCACTATGTTTATGTAATTTCGAAATTCATTAATGTCAATCTAAGTAAATTAAGTCATTCTGAGCGAAGCGAAGAATCTCTTATAATCCGAAAATGATCCTTCGCTAACGCTCAGGATGAAAAAACGCCGCCTTCAAAAACGGTTGACATAGCATTAATCTTGAGCATATTCTTAAACATACAAAGCTAAATATATCTGTAAGAGTGCTTACGAAAGAGGTGTAAATATGAGATATTTGGTAATCCTTTTATCTATTCTACTATTTACAGGATGTGGAAATAATACTGACATTCAAAATACAGTACAATCTACCGAAGCATCAACCGAGGCATCCGAAACATCGACAGAAGATCCTGAAGAGTCTTTTAATATATCTCAGATTACAGACATTGAAGAAGTTCGTAATATATGTAATTCAGAATTACATGAAGAATATGATGATTTTGATGAGATTTATAGGTATTATGCCGCAACCATAACAAATTCAACAAAGTACTTTGAATTTAAGATTACTCCTTACCTAAGCTACAACACAAAAAATTATAATTGCCAATTATTCATATCTATAAATTATACTGGTGATAATTGGATGTTTTTGAAATCCATGAAACTAAAAACCAATGACAACATGTATTCTATTGATTTTCCACGAACTTCTACTGATGTCGGATATGGAAAAGTATATGAAAGCGTACAAGTTCCTGTAGACGTAATCTCATATTACGCTTTCCGAGATATGATCAACTGCGATTCCTGTACTATCCGCATTTTAGGTCAGGATACATATCACGACATAACATTTGATTCAGATATTATTGACGAATTTAGAAAAGTCATTAGTGCATATAACAAATTATGTGGTTTGCCGGAAGTATAAACCCTGCCTACAGCCAAAAGACTTCCTTACGCTTCTTTCTTGGTAATGGAATTATTGGGTAAAATGAAACTGGATTACTCAATAGTGTCACTAGTGGTGACACTATTTCATCTAGAAAATATAATCCACGAAATATTCCACAATCAAACAAAAACCGCTCTATTGAGCGGTTTATAAGCAAAAGACACGTGAGGTCGAATGGCATGATCGTTTCATAACTGCCTTAAACTCAACCATTCTCACGATTTTCACCACACTTGTCTCGAAACATATCGTCTTGATCTTCCGTTTCCCTGCGGCTCTATTAGGTTTGAATCCACCATTTCAGATAACAAAACACGCACTCTGGCTTCGCTAAGTCCTAATAATTCAACAAGTTCTCCTGTTCTTGCGCTTCCATTTTTCGAAATAAATTTTATTATTTGATCTTTATTATTCCGTGTTTTAGCTGCCTGACCGTTTCCGTTCGTTTTTTCCGCTTGTTTTTTCCGCTTGTTTTTTCCGCTTGTTTTTTCCGCTTGTTTTTTCCGCTTGTTTTCGACCATAGGCAATGTCAATGTTGTCCTGTCCGGATTTCCTTCCCGTCCGCTTGCCTCATCAACTATCGGATCATCAAAATGCTCTGATTTCCAAATGCTGTAAATGTCCGGAACACCACTTCCGGCTCTTTCACCCACGCCGATAAAGTTGAACATATTAAGCAAGAGACGGTTCCTGGGCTGCGATATACCGCCCCGGAGCATCTGTTTCTTACCAAGCCGTACCGTTCCCGGATTGGAAAGAACAATTTTATCGGGATATTTCTCAACCACAACATTCCAGGGCAGGAAATAGTCGGTATTAACAAGACAATTTGCCAGTGCCTCTCTTATAGCCACATGAACCGGTGTATCGTCTATCCGGTAGATCCCCTCCAGTTTAAAGGGCTTCTTAACATCCGATACCAGCTTAAATAACACCTTTGTGAAAAAATCATACACATTGCCGGACCATTCACCCGAATTTGAAACAACACGATCCGTCCATCTGATGGAAGGATCCATCTTTTCCCTGTAATCAAGCAGGTATTCCGGAAATTCTCTTATAATCCTGTGAAACTGTCCAAACATCAACAATCCCGCTGAGGTAGGGTGAATCTTGTGATCCTCAGTTTCATCACTGGCAGCACCGATCATTAGCAAGAATTCTTCCTCCGGAAGGTCACACCATGGATGTCCCTGATGCGTTGCATTATAACGTATCCGGTATGATCTAATGGAATCATGATCAAGATCCTTTATTTCCTTGTTCTCTAGAACCTTCATATCTGAAGTATCGTCTGTCTGATCCCTCAGCATCGCCAGGATTGAACTGTGTGTACAATGATAATCGCCTTCCCAATCCCTGCGGTACGTTCCGCTCCACATATCATTGTTGATATAGATCGGCTTCTCCTCACGGCGTGCACGCGGAACATTTATAACCAATATGACATCGCCGTTTATTTCGTAATCCTGAACATCCTTTTCGGAAAGGAGACAGATATTCACCTTACGACTGTTATGGATAGTATCCCAGAAATCTTTCTTCAATTTTGATACATCCTTAAGTCCCGTTGTATACCAGCTTTTATCCTCTTTCTCCTTTACACCAAGAATAATGCATCCTCCGTTTGTGTTTGCAAACGAAGAATACGTTTCCCATAGTGCTTCCGGAAGTTTTTCTTTGGCCCGTTTTACCTCTAGGCGGTTATCTTCACGGTATTTATCAAATTTTCGTAAATCAAAAACACTACTATCTGTCATTTATTCGTACTCTATAATTACTGTAATTCAGTTATGGAAAAAGTATATCAGAATAATAATGTCACAATGTCCGACTATTATTCAAACAAATTGTCAGAACACTTTAATGATATTATTTAGTGTGCATGACACGAACTATGACTTAAATTTATTTCAGATACGTGAAAAGCCCGTAATATACGGGCTTTTTGAATGAGACACGGGGGAGTCGAACCCCCGACAACCTGATTAAAAGTCAGGTGCTCTACCAACTGAGCTAGTATCTCATATATTTCGCTGTGACATGAACAGCTAGCAGGGCTAGCTGGATTCGAACCAGCGAATACAGCAGTCAAAGTGCTGTGCCTTACCCCTTGGCGATAGCCCTATGTGGCATAGGCCGGTTTAGAATACCAAGGTGGAATAAGGGACTCGAACCCTTGATCTCCAGAACCACAATCTGGCGCGCTAACCAACTGCGCCAATTCCACCACATCTCGTATATCTTTGCTTTAATGATGTGCCCGAAGGGATTCGAACCCCCGACCCACGGCTTAGAAGGCCGTTGCTCTATCCAGCTGAGCTACGGACACATGTTTCCGGAACAGCGTAGCCATACCTTTTTTTGCAAAGCAAGTAGTATAATACATCAAATCAGAATCCTTTGCAACAATTATTTCTATTTTTTAATTCTCATGCTATACTACATAGGTTATAAAGCTTAAAAACATAGAAAGGCGTATGGAGATGAAGCAGTTAATGTTAGGTAATAAAGCGGTTGCCAGAGGCCTGTACGAGGCAGGTGTGGCATTTGCTTCCAGCTATCCCGGAACCCCCAGTACAGAGGTCACGGAAGAACTTGCTAAATATGATGAAGTTTATTCTGAATGGGCACCGAATGAAAAGGTAGCCATGGAGGCCGCTTTTGGTGCGTCACTTGCCGGCCGGCGTTCTTTCTGTGCCATGAAGCATGTTGGATTAAATGTGGCAGCAGATCCTCTTTACACCATGTCATATACCGGTATCAACGGTGGAATGGTCATAGTTGTGGCTGATGATGCCGGGATGCACTCTTCACAGAATGAACAGGATTCAAGGCACCATGCCATTGCATCAAAGGTTCCCATGCTGGAACCCTCAGATTCCGATGAGGCCTATAGATTCGCAAAGCTTGCATTTGAGATATCAGAAGAATTTGATACACCGGTACTGCTGAAAATGTGTACCAGAGTGGCGCATTCCCAGTCTGTAGTGGAGTGTGGGGAAAGAGTGCTTCCGCTTAAAAAAGATTATGCGAAAGACATCCGCAAATATGTAATGACACCGGCTAACGCAAAACTCAAGCATCCGGTTGTGGAAGAGCGGACGAAAAAGCTTATGGAATACGGCTGCACCCATGATGTAAACCGTGTTGAAATGAGTAATGATACGAAAACCGGTGTGATCACTGATTCCACCAGTTATGAATATATCAAAGAAGTATGCGGAGATTCAGTTTCAGTGTTAAAGATAGGACTTGTGAATCCGCTTCCCGATAAACTCATCCTGGACTTCGCATCTAAGGTTGAAAAACTGATCGTCGTTGAAGAACTTGACCCCGTTATCGAGGACCACTGTAAGGCTCTCGGGCTCAAGGTTTCCGGAAAAGATATCCTTCCCATCACGGGAGAGTTTTCCAGAAATATCGTTGCAAAGGCACTGGGTAAAGAAGTTCATACCGGAGTTGCTCTGGATGATCCCCTTCCTGTACGTCCACCTGCAATGTGCTCCGGATGTCCTCACAGGGGATTATTCTATACATTAAAAGCCAATAACTGTACGGTTCTCGGTGATATAGGATGTTACACCCTGGGTTCGGGGGCACCGTTAAACGCAGTGGACACAACTCTCTGCATGGGAGCTTCTGTTTCATCCATACATGGATTTAATAAGATGGGCGGGGCTGAAACCGAACATAATACCGTTGCGGTCATTGGTGATTCCACTTTCATGCACTCAGGAATGACCGGGCTTGCGAATATTGCTTATAATCAGAGTAATTCCGTATGCATTATCCTTGATAATTCCATAACCGGTATGACGGGACATCAGCAGAATCCCACCACGGGATACAATATCAAGGGTGATCCTGCGGGAAAGATAGACCTGGAAGCTCTCTGCAGGGCTATGGGATTTAACAGGGTTCGTGTCGTTGATCCCTATGATCTGAAGGAATGTGATAAAGCTGTTAAAGAAGAGCTCGCAGCGGATGAAGCTTCTGTCATCATTTCCAGAAGGCCCTGCGTGCTTCTTAAAAATGTAAAGAAGAATCCTCCTCTTAAAGTGGATACGGATAAGTGTGTGGGATGTAAGTCCTGCATGAAGATAGGCTGCCCTTCTATTTCGATAAAGGGAGGAAAAGCTCATATTGACAATACTCTCTGCGTGGGATGCGGAGTATGTACTGAGATGTGTAAGTTTGATGCGTTAACAGCGAAGTAAAAGAACGCTAAAGTCTAGTAAAAAATCACTCATGTGTTTATTCATACATGAGTGATTTTTTTATTTACAGAAACGACACCCCGCAGAACATTTTCCCGTTTTGGTCGAATTCCATCAGCATGAACGAGGGATCCCTGCCCTCCTGACGGGGGTATGAAAGACTGCCGGGATTCAGTACACGTAGATCCCCCACCTTTTCATTTAAAGGCTTATGGGTGTGTCCGAATATGACTACATCCACACCTCTGGACTCCGCTTCCTCTATTATCCTCTCTGTCCCCACGGATACTCCGTAGCTGTGTCCGTGAGTCAGAAATACTTTATAGGGGCCTATTTCAAATTCTTCCTCTCTCGGAAGTGTCGAAAAATAATCGTTATTACCTGCCACAATATGGGACTCACACCCTGCGAGACTCTTTATCTCTTCTTCCTGTCCTTCTACATCCCCGCAGTGGATCAGCATATCCACCGGCGAAACCTTCCTTATCACATCTTTATAATTTCCTATACGTCCATGAGTATCACTGACGATAAGTATCTTTTTCCCTGCCAGATTCAAAACTCTATTACCTTCCCTATCTCTTCCCTGATCATTCTCAAAGCTTTCCCGCGGTGGCTTTCCTCGTTTTTCACCTCTGCAGGCAGCTCCGCCGTGGTCTTCTCATATTTTGGAAGTATGAAAATGGGATCGTATCCGAAGCCGTTTTCACCCTTTTCTTCATATCCTATACGACCTTCCATGACTCCCCTCACCACTTTCTCAGATCCGTCGGGGAATATGGCTGCAACTGCACAGACGAATCTCGCAGTACGCTTTTCATCAGGAACTCCGTTTAACCTCTCTATCAGATTCGCGTTCTTTTCGTGATATGAAGTATCGTGTCCGAGGTATCTGGCTGATAGAATACCAGGTTCCTTATTTAGTGCATCTATCTCCAGTCCGGAATCATCCGAAAGGACCAGACCTCCTGAGATATCCCATACGGCTTTTGCTTTTATCAGCGCGTTTTCCTCAAAGGTCTTTCCGTTCTCTTCCACATCAATATCTATCCCGGCTTCCTTCATGGAGATGACCGGGATATCAAATCCCTCCATTATTTCCTGTATCTCCCGGACCTTATCCTTATTTCCGGTTGCAAACACTATTCTTTCAGGTTTATTCATTTTCTTCCCGTCTAAGCTCCTTATCTATAAATTCAGTTATCGTATCTGCTGCCTTTTCCTGATACTCTTCGCTGTCCATCTTCAGAGCCTCTTCCTTATTAGTGATGACTCCGAGTTTCAGCCAGATACACGGAGAAGCAGTTATCTCTGCCACTCCGGAAAGTCTCTCATTTGAAAGCCCCAGGTCCTTCTGATCGCAGGCTTCAGACAGCATCCGGGTGAGTATCTTCGCTTTTTCTTTTATATCAAAGGTAGCTTTTGCAGACACTCCTTTTGTGATCCTTGTATTGGCATCGGCACCGGTATGCAGCGTCAATAGTACATCCGCGTCAGTCTCATCCGCTATGCCGGCTATATATTCATCGGTAGCCACGGGATCGTCTCTTAAGATCAGATAGACTTTAGCTCCTTTTGAAGTCAGCTTATCCCTTAATTTTAATGCCACATTCTCCGTTATCTTCTTTTCTTCTATCCCGTACACTACCGAACCGGGATCGTCTCCTCCATGTCCGGAATCTATCACCACTACCCGGTCATATGACTTGGCGGGTGAGGCCACTTTTATAAAATATCCTCCCCTGACGTACTCGGTGACCGGTACCCGGATCTTTTCAGTTTCCAGTTCCACCGTGAAAACTCCATCCTGATAACCGTAACGCACGTCCTTGATCCCGGTCATATCTCCGGAGAGGAAATTATCCTTGTAATAATCTTCATCAACACCGTTTATCCTCACAAAGATCAGTTTCTTAAAGGGTTCGTCCCTTACTGTAATATCGCTTTCTTCAGCCGTATCCGGAAGCGGGATCCTCAAATAACCTGAGCGGTCACTGATGAGCTCAGAAACCATCTCATCTTCATTATTTCTGTTAAATGCACCCTTTTCCGCTCTGCTTTCAGCCATTACGGTAATGTCTCCGCGGTATATGAAAAAAAGGAGAGCAGCCACTATAACAAATACCATGACCGACAGAAATGCCGGCAGGCCTTGTATTTTCTTTTTGTCCTTATTCAAATCCGGCCTCCTGAAGTTCTTTTGGGCGGCTTCGGACCTGTAAACATATAAAATCTGGTCTGTATCATTCCGTTATATATCTTTCTGTTCTTATCGGACTTTCTTCCTATATATCTCTCAGAATCCTCATAAGAAGATATCGCGTAAAGAGACCAGGTATCCAGCTTTTTAAAAGCCTCTCCCAGCTCTCTGTATATTCCGGGCAGCGCTGCCTTTTCTTCCAGCCTCTCTCCATAGGGAGGGTTGGTTATTATAAATCCGTATTTCCCCGAATGGGAAAGCTTATCAACAGATCTTTCCTGAAAATGGATCATATCTGAAACCCCTGCAAGCTCCGCGTTCTCTCTTGCAACGCTTATGACCGCAGGATCGATATCATAGCCCTGTATATCACAGTCCGGCACTTTGATGATACTGTCTTCCGCTTCATCGACCGCGCGGTACCAGGATTTCTTTTCTACCAGATGTCCCCAGGATTCGGCTGTAAATTCCCTGTTCATCCCGGGAGCAATATTTGCAGCCATCAGAGCAGCTTCTATTGGGAAAGTACCGCTTCCGCAGAAGGGATCCACCAATATCCTGTCTCTCTTCCAGGGCGTCAGCATTATCAAGGCTGCCGCCAGATTCTCCGCAATGGGTGCAGCCCCCTGTTTCTTACGGTATCCTCTTTTATGAAGGGAATCCCCGGTGGAATCAAGTCCCACTGAAACATGGTCCTTATTGATAAAAACCCTTACCGGCAGTTCCACGCCGTCTTCAAGGAAAGTTTTAATACCGTACTTTGCCGAAAGGCGGTCCACCATAGCTTTTTTCATGATAGACTGGATATCCGAAGAACTGAAAAGCTTTGATTTTACCGTACTTGCCTTTTTTACCCAGAACTTCCCGTTTTTAGGAATATAGTTTTCCCAGGGAATGGATTTTGTACCCTGATATAAGTCCTCAAAGGTATACGCATCAAATTCCCCGACCGATATCAGGATCCTCTCGGCAGTCCTTAAGAACACGTTTGATCTCGCAACAGAATCTTTATCGCCCTTAAAGCTTACACGTCCGTCCTGAACTTTATCTATCTCATATCCCAGATCAGAGATCTCTTTTTTTAATACGCTCTCCAATCCAAAATGACAGGGAGCTGTAAGTGTAAAAACGTCCATTATCAGTCAAACCTCAATGGATTAAAGATCCACCATATGACCATTGCCACAATAATGGCCGGCCAGAAAGCTATGATGAATGATCCCACCAGGAAAATAGCGAGAGTAAATACCGCAAGGAATATAATAAGTATGGCAGCCAAAATCGCAAGGACCTTCCAGCCCTGTATCCTCTTATATCTCATACCTGCATTATAGGGATCATCATCTCCGTCATTATCTTCATTATTATAGTAGGTATCGTTTATGGCTCCCGCTCCTCTTTTATCGCGGGAATCCGCAGTATCGGAGATGGTCTTTGCAATGAGACGCGGATCTCCCAACTCATCCAGGACCTCTTCTTCAGTATGTCCCTTTCTCTTTTCCGTCTCTATATATTCTTCGTAATACCTTATATTTTCATTTATCAGAGAAGGGCTTATGTTCCCGCTCAAAGCCTCATTAAGAGAACTCAAAAACTGATCTTTTGTCATCAAATACTCCTCCAGTATCTCCGACATTATACCCGTAAATAAGTTTATATACAATCAGATTCCAAAACATGCACCGCCGAAACCGTTTTCGTTTTTCGAGGTTCATTGAAATGTATATTATTATATCTTTGTGAAAAATAATCATAAAAATCCCCATAAAATCGTAATATTGCCATTGCATTTTATTTGGGTTATATATATAATTTTTTCTAAATCAGGCAGAGATTACGCCCTGTTTCTCAAACGTTTTCGTTGAAAAGAATGCTACAGTTATCTGAAAGGAGAACCCATGAATTACGGCTCATTCGATGATAAAAACCGCGAGTATGTCATCAACACCCCCAAAACTCCCCTTCCCTGGATAAACTATCTGGGATGCAAGGATTTCTTTTCTCTTATATCAAATACCTGCGGCGGTTATTCTTTCTATAAAGATGCCAAACTTTTAAGGCTTACCCGTTACCGATATAATTCCTGTCCTGCAGATACAAACGGTAAATATTTCTATATCAAAGACGGTGACACAGTCTGGAATCCCGGCTGGCAGCCTGTGAAGACCGAACTGGATTCATATGAATGCCGCCACGGAATGGGATATTCACGGTTCAACGCATCAAAGAACGGGGTCAGCGCTTCTCTTCTGTCCTTTGTTCCTATGAATGATACATGTGAGATCCACAGGCTGATCCTCACTAATGACACTGATTCCAAAAAAGATATCACTCTTTTTTCCTATATAGAATTCTGTCTCTGGAATGCTATGGATGATATGACCAATTTTCAGAGGAATCTGTCTACAGGCGAAGTCGAGGTCGTCGGTTCCACCATATATCACAAGACCGAGTACAGGGAGCGCCGCAGCCACTATGCTGTATGGAGCGTAAATACCGATATTGAAAGCTTCGATACCAGCAGGGATGACTTTATCGGCGTTTATAACGGCCCCGACCGTCCTGATGCTGTATTTAACGGACACTGCACCGGAAGCGTTGCCAGCGGGTGGTATCCCGTCGGCTCCCATGAGATAAAGGTTTCTCTTGCACCCGGTGAATCAAAGTCCTATATCTTTATTCTGGGATACTGTGAGAATCCTGATAATGATAAATGGGAAAAGCAGGATGTGATAAATAAAGCCCCCGCTAATGCTCTTATTTCAAGATATTCTACGGATCAGGATGTTGACAGATCGTTCTCGGAATTAAAAGATTACTGGGAAACCCTCCTCTCACGCTACACCGTAGAAAGCGGCAATAAACACGTAAACCGCATGGTCAATATCTGGAACCAGTACCAGTGCATGGTCACCTTCAATATGTCACGTTCAGCATCCTACTATGAATCAGGAATAGGAAGGGGAATGGGATTCAGGGATTCCTGCCAGGATCTTCTGGGATTCGTTCACCTCATCCCCGACCGCGCAAGAGAGAGGATCATTGATATCGCATCTACCCAGTTCCGGGACGGAAGCGCTTATCACCAGTATCAGCCACTTACGAAAAAGGGTAACTCCGATATAGGCTCCGGATTTAATGATGATCCTCTGTGGCTGATTGCGGGAACCAGCGCTTATTTAAGGGAGACAGGCGATCTCTCCATCCTTGACGAGACGGTTCCATACGACAATGATATGTCGGTAGCCACATCACTTTTCGAGCATCTCACGAGATCATTCGACTATATCGTGAACCATAAAGGTCCTCATGATCTGCCCCTTATTGGCAGAGCTGACTGGAATGACTGCTTAAACCTTAACTGCTTCTCAGAGCATCCCGGCGAATCCTTCCAGACCTTCGGTCCCTCAGAAGGACCTGTGGCCGAATCGGTGTTTATAGCCGGAATGTTTGTAAAGTATGGTAACGAATACGCAGATATCTGCGATCTTATTGATAAAAATGATGAGGCAAAACGCGCAAGGAGCGAAGTTGCAGCCATGGAAAAAGCCATCCTTTCTGCCGGCTGGGACGGTGAATGGTTTGTCCGCGCTTATGATGCTAACGGCAATAAGGTCGGAAGTCATGAATGTGATGAGGGGAAGATATTTATTGAACCCCAGGGATTCTGTGTTCTTGCGGGAGTGGGTAAAGAGACCGGCGAAGCCGCTAAAGCCCTCCGGTCAGTTGAAAAACATCTGGACAGCAAATACGGCATAATGTTACTGCAGCCTGCTTACACCAGATACCACGTTGAGCTCGGCGAGATTTCCTCCTATCCCCCGGGTTATAAAGAAAACGCCGGTATCTTCTGCCATAATAATCCCTGGGTGTCAATAGCAGAAACCGTTCTCGGACACGGAAACAGAGCTTTTGAGATATACCGTAAGACCTGTCCTTCCTACCTTGAAGACATAAGCGAGATACACAGGACTGAGCCCTATGTCTATTCCCAGATGGTGGCCGGAAAAGACGCCAAATTCTTCGGACAAGGCAAGAACAGCTGGCTCACCGGTACTGCCGCATGGACCTTTACGGATATCTCCCAGTATATCCTCGGAGTTTATCCCACACTTAAAGGTCTTTCCATAGACCCCTGTGTGCCTTCTGACTTTGGTGACTTTAAGATCCACAGAGTTTACAGGGATGCTTCCTATAACATAGAAGTACACACCAACGGATCGGAAAAGGGTGTGAAGAAACTCACCGTGAACGGAAAAGAGATCCCCGGTTCAACCGTGATCCCGTATGATCCGTCTGTTAAGGAATACAATGTTGTAGTAGATATGTGATGTCAGGGCTATGCGGGGCATCTCCGTGTGCGGGGCATCTCCGTGTGCGGGGCATCTCCGTGTGCGGGGCATCCCGATCGACATGCCACTGTCATCCTGAGCGACATGCCACTGTCATCCTGAGCGACATGCCACTGTCATCCTGAGCGATAGCGAAGGATCTATATGATCACTGATACCTTTCTATTATCCTGACTACTGGCAGCAAGTAGCTCCTGCCAAAGAGATTCAGGTGGTTTGTGAGATGATAGAGATTGTATAGATCCCGTCTGTCTTCATATCCCGGAACTTTCCCCATCTCATCAAAGTATGCTGTATAAAAGCTCCTGTCAAATCCCCCGAAAAGCTCGGTCATGGCTATATCTGCTTCGCTGCATCCCACGTATACCGCAGGATCTATAAACATGGGATTCCCGTTTTCATCAGACATAAAATTCCCTGCCCAGAGATCCCCGTGCAAAAGAGACGGTTTTTCAGGCTCGTACAAAAATCTGTCCAGAGTATCAAGGAGCTTACCTGCTTTCTTTATAATATCACTGTCAAAATACCGCTCTGTCAGCTTAAACTGAACCTCAAGTCTCTGCTCTGCAAAGAACTTGATCCAGCTGTCCCTGCAGCCGTTTTTCTGGTAACCTGCCCCGATATAATTATCTGCATTGAATCCATATTTTCCGCCACTTACGAAATCAGCCGTGCCGGCCTTATGCATGGCTGCAAGCTTCCGCCCCAGTTTATCCCAGAACCCGCGTACCTTTCCTGCGCTTCCGATATGTTCCATTAAAAGAAAAGAATACCCATCATCAGTACCTGCAGCGTATATTTCGGGAACTCTTATTGTCCCTGTAGATCTGATGGCATCGATCCCTTCCTTTTCGGCTCTGAAAAAATCGGCATTTGATAAACTGTTGGCTTTTAAGAATGCTTTACTGCCGTCAGACAGGAGAAGAGCGTATGCATCATTGGCATCCCCACCGTGAACAGCTGTCTTTTTCTCAACCGTGACACCCTTTCCGAATTTATCTTCTATTGCTTCTGCAAGACTGTACATATATTTCATTCCCCTTGATACTTTTTACTGTGGATCAGATATGAGATCCAATTATCATAGTACATTATCATTTGTGGTTCGTATAATTTCAATGTAATTTCAATGTTTTTCAAAAAAGTGTTGACATGGATGCTGGCTTTGGATATAATTGCATTTGCGTCACGGTTCTGGAGTGAAGTGACTGCCCTAAACGGGGTGTGGCTCAGTTTGGCTAGAGCGCCTGGTTTGGGACCAGGAGGTCGCAGGTTCGAATCCTGTCACCCCGATTTAACTCCGAATATAATATCTTTTATGCAGGTGTAGTTCAATGGTAGAACACCAGCCTTCCAAGCTGGACACGTGGGTTCGATTCCCATCACCTGCTCTTTTTTATGCCTTGATATTACTGCATTTCTGTTTATTCGTGTTGCATTATGTGTTGCATAAATAGAAACAGACCCCCGGATTCCTCCCAAGGGTCTGCCCCTATATCTATTAAATTTTCCTCATAACACTATCGTATAATCTGGGGTTGATTGCTATGAGCGCATCCATTAGGTCATCCATTACAGGGATTATATCCTCTATCTTTCTTCCATTTATCCGCTTTGAAAACTCTGAACCGCTGTCATAATCAATATAGTTTTCGGCTTTGTTATCCATATAAGCGTAGTTTGTAGACTGATATACCCTTTCCTCTGAATACATTTTATCCTTTAGCGCATAAAAAGCCGCTAGTTTCAAACACGTTGATGCTGTGGGCTTTCTTTGACCCTCGCATTCTGCAATGGCTTCTTGCAAGTCCTGTTTAGTTATCACGAAAGCCCACCCCCCTTTACATCATGCTTTCCATATCAGAGATAAACTCTCTGTATTTGC
Source organism: uncultured Lachnospiraceae bacterium (assembly GCA_902779445.1). GTDB lineage: Bacteria > Bacillota > Clostridia > Lachnospirales > Lachnospiraceae > NK4A144. The sequence continues at coordinate 27,314 of CACZBM010000019.1, read as the reverse complement.
GTTTAACCTGTTCATTAAGGGCTTTCTCCATAAGTTCGTGGAGTTCTGCCATCATATCATCATCCCGATACATTCTTGAATCTGCATAACGCCCCATAGAATCACGCCTTGCATTACTTCCCCTACCTCTTGCGCCATATCCACGGTTCATATAATTACGGTTTTCGTTGTAATTACCATATCCGTCACTATAATATTCTTCCGGGTTTTCCATAGCATCAACAGCTAGGATACTTTTTTTCATGTGAGCCAATTTATCGGCATAGCCTGTAGTTTCCATCAATATCGGGTTTGGGTTTATTATGCCGGAGGTAATGTTCAATTACATAATTATACGGATGCTCAAACATATAAAATCGTTGTCAGTGATAAAGATATTTGTCAATCAGGTCCGAATTCGACCAGTAATGGATATGTGCCGAAGATTAAAACTCAAACAGGTGGTGGATACTGGACTGGATGGTCTAACTGGAGTTAATTTAATCATATTTTTCTGAAAGGTTCTATAAGAAAAAGCCCACTCGGTCTGAAATGACCAAGTGGGCTTTTTGAGATGTCTTGAAATACATATCAGGCTTTTTTCTCACATTTTCCTGTGTAATTTCCAGTACCTGTTATTATGACATAGGTATCTTCGCCTCTTACTTCAGTGGTATAGGTGTAATCAGTCTTATTTTTGAGCGTAACTTTTCCAATCTTCACCTTTTTCACTTTATTGAAGACAGACTGTTTCTGCTTGTTTTTCTTATAAGCAAGCGATATATCAACAGATTCTTTGGAGATATCCATAGGAATCACAGGCATAACCATGTTTTTGAGAGCCTTGTTCATTTCCTTAACAGCTTTCTTTTCTTCTTTGGTGGTTCCTTTAAGCTGTATGGTCACCTTTGTTTTACCATTCTTTGGCTTGGTGGCCTTTACGGATTTTATGGTTATTCCTCTTGTGCTTTCAAGCTTTGGAGCAAAGCTCTTGGCGAGCTCCTTAGGCTTTGGGTTGTAAGGTGCTTCTTTGTTGATAGTGATATCAACTTTTACGCCGTTACTTTCCTTTTTTATGGTTGTTGTAGTTTCAATTTTCTCTTCCTTTTCAGGCTGAGGCTCTTTAGGTTCCGGTGAAGGTGAATTGTTTCCTGGATCTACAGGGTTGTTATTTACAGGGTTATTATCAACAACGGTGAACTGACAGGTTTTTGAACCTACATAATAGGTCCTGTTGTAATTATCCTTATATGTATATCTGTCTATACCGTAGATGTCGATATCGTATGTTCCTGCGTAGTATGCATAAGGACGTGAGCATGTGTAATGTACGCCCTCTGTGAGTGTCACACCGTTGTATTTAACGGTTATTGCAGGACATTCCACTTGATTGCCGTTATTATAAGGAACAGTTTTATTATACTCAACCGTGGTATCTCTCATATCCACGGTTTTATAGGCTCTTTCGGCACCTGTGACAGTTATTGTGGATGATGCCAGTACACTGTCATTTGTGGAAGCCATTATGTTTATTTCGCCGCATCCATAGATGTTGAGTTTCAGGCTGTCCCATGCTTTTCCGCTTGAAGGGGTCCATACAGTAGCATCTGTACATGCTCTGGTGCATCTGATATTTATTTCTCTTATAGCGGTTTCTCTGGAGCCATCATAACCTGAAGTGAAGGTGAGGATGTCTGTAATCGGGATTTGTGCGGTAACTGCACTGTTAACAGTCATATCTCTTGCAGTCAGGACACTTTTTGTTATTTTCCCGATTGTTATGTTTCTTGTTCCCTGATAGTTTCCTAAACCGGTTATAGTCACGGTTCCTTCAGATGTACTGTTGGAAGTGATACTTACCGTGTAATCAGTGTCTTTAATAAGGGTTTTATTTCCGTCTTTTACTACGGGAACGGCTCTGCTTATATCACTGTAGGTGTCTCTAAGTCCAGTGACTTCGAGTGCTGATACACTCTTTCTTGCAACTGCTGCGTCAATGGTTCCTGTAACACCGTCACTTGTGGTGATTGTTATACGTACAGGAGACATGTCAGCTTTCTTTATTATAGCTTTTGCATTGTTGAGTCCATCCTTTGTATCGATACTTATGATTTCAGGATTACTCGATGTAATAGATGCAATGCTTGTAGGGAAGTTGTCTGCAGTCACGCCTTCTGTGAAAGTGTAGTAGTCACTTAAGTTATAGGCAGAATCTCCATAAACAGCAGCTATGTTGTTGGAAACAGTTAATGTGCTTCTTGATTCCGTATTTACATCGGTTGTATAGCCGTGGATAACAAGCTGAGTGCTGTCAGAGACATCCTCGTTATTTATGTAACTTTTTCCGTAAGGGGCTCCGCAGTATACACCTGCATATGCTCCATGCATCCACTTCATATCATCGTCCGGCACGGCATATTCTATTGTGTTACCTTCGCTCCTTTCGATGAGTTCGATATAGAACGATTCTCCTCTGTTTACAGTGAAGGGATGGTCGAGCTTTACGGTATAGAAACCGGGGTGCTCGTACGATACATCCTTACTGTCCATTAGGGTTGCATAGTTTTTTGTTCCCTTATAGACGTTTATGGTCCATGCAGAATCAGGATACTGTTCCAGACCACGGCGGAGTTCTCTTCCATGAGTTGCAAAACCGACGGCTTTTACTCTCTGTGCGGGGCTTGAATTAACTTTATATTCGATTCCGATTGGAGCGCCATATGCCTGAAAGCCATTGCCGTAGGCTCCGGCGTTTCCACCCACGTAATTATGGGTATACCAGTCATCGGTATAGGGAAGTGCAACGTCAAAGGCAATAATATTTTTACCATTGCACGAAAGACTTTTTGATTCGTATGATATCCATCCAATATTACCGCCACTGTCAACAGCACGAAAAGCACCGTCATTATTTGGCGTACCTGCAGATGTTGTCAGGTCTTCTTTAGCAAAGTTGTCATCCCATCCGATTAATGTTATTCTGTGATTTGTAGTGCTTTTGTTGTTAAATTCTACGCCACTTATATGATTTACGGTGTTTGCATTACAACTGGTAACAGCATTGCCGTATTTTTTAATCATACGTTTGATATCATCTGTAGTTAAGTTTGCACATTTATCCCATACCTGGGTCTGGACATGGCAGATGTCATCTGAATAGACATTGTTTTCATCAGGTATTTCAGTTGTTTGCCAGGATAATGCTCTTGAAGGATGCTTATCTTTTCCTGTATTGCTTGTGATTCCTTTCTATGCAGCAAAGAAAGCATAATACCAGGAACTTGTTTCTTCAGCAGTTTCATACCAAAAAGAGGTATCATTTCCGCTATATACTGTATATCCGTTTAAGAGAGCATGGTCTTCAGAACGGTCAGCTTCTTCGCTTACACCGTGCCAAAGATAATAGGCAGGATTTTTTCCCGATATGGAAACGTTTCTTCCTGTCTTTATGAATATATTTGCTTTTATGGCATTTATTGCAGAGAAAAGCCAACATAATCCTGAATAACCCTGATCTTCGAATTCAAAAACGGTTTTTCCTTCAGGGTTGATTGGATATTCATCGTTTATATCCGTCTCGTCGCTTATTGAGTAACTGCTTTCAAGTTCATTTGAAGAAGAGTTTACGCTAAAAAGAGATGCTGAAAGGAAAGATGACGGAAGTTCTTCAGTGTTATCAGAAGCGTTATTGTCAGATACTTCGTCTACGGTTACTTCGTTCACAGAAGAAATGGTGGCTTTTGCTTCTTCATTATCTTCTATTTCTTCCATTGATTCTTCTACAGATGAGCTTATTTCTTCGTTATCAGAAAGCTCTTCTGCAAAGGTAGGTAATATATTTGTTACTGATATGGTTAGCGCCATAAAAATGGCAATGATTTTCTTGTAGTTCATAATATTTGCCTCCATTCTGTTATATTTTCTCACCCACATAGTTGCTATGTCAACTATGTGGAGTGAGGTATAAAGCTTTATATTTACCGGTATGAAAACCGAGGGGGCGTTTAGCCCCTGTTATAACAAGGGAAGAAAACCATCAGAGATTTTTCTCTGACGGTTCAGACTGAAGACAAAGTATCCCGAGGCATCCGCCTCGGGATACTTTGTCTTCAGTCTGAGAGCTGTCACACTATTCTTAGTGTAACAGCTCCCTTAATATGCAGTATCACAAGATAAATCTTACGTAATCAATCCACGTTCGGCTGACGAAATCATTTTACCCGTATTGATATCAAATGTACACGATCCGGTATAGTTATTTACACCGTTTACGGAGATAGTATTGTTATTGTTTATAGTTACAGTATAGTCACCTTTTCCTGCTTTTTTGGATAGCTTAAGGTTTATCTTCTTTCCTAAACTGTTTACAAATGATAATCCCTGGATTGTAACTTTTCCGTTTTTCTTGTTGATCTTTTTGCAAGTGAGCGGAAGCATTGACAGGTTAGCAGGATTTATTGAAAATCTGTAACTTGTACGGTTAAATTCTTTTCGTACTTTATTGTCAGGAATGACATTTTTATTAACCGTGATTTTGAAAAATGGATTCTTGGTTTTCAGTGTCCTATCACCATCTAAAGGGCTTCTGCTAAATTCATAATTATCTATTGCGTAATCAACGTTTTTGTTGTTTTTAACTTTTATCTTGTAATTTGATGCGTTAAGTATGTTTCCAGAACCATCTAATATTTTGATGGTTATGTCTGGATTCTTGCTTTTACTCTTTTTATTAGTAGTTTCAATGTGATTGCTTCCATCATATGAAACACTTTCAGGCCAACATATAATATATCCGTAATCACCACCTTTCATTGTGGTACGGATCGGGTTTGGATGATAATTTTTAGCCGTATTTATGGATGGTGAATCTTTTGATGTCCATTTATATTTATCATATTCGGAGCCTGTTTTGATATAATAAAAAATGTGTCCAGCACCAGAAAAACCATCGTTGTATCTACATTCATATGCTGGATCTGTTCCATATGCCTGCCAATCGATGGTATTGTGACCCTTGGAATACATTGCATCTCTACTTAAAAGAAAATAGTTATGATAAGTAGTGTCATTCGAACCGTCCCATGTTGTATCAATATAGTAAAATTTATTATTAATTAAAGCCAGATTCCATGCATGATTCAAACTGTCACTTGCAACATTTAAACATAATATTCCTGCTTTTCGCATCAGATAAGCATATGCAGATGCATATCCATTACATATTGCAGAATGATCAAGTATTGCGTTATATAAAGACTGATTTTTTAATGTATAATCATAGTTTGTGTTATTACATAGCCAATCGTGAAGATACAATGCTTTTTCCATGTCACTCCAATCATCATTCATAGAGCTTATGACAGAATTGGCTATGTTTTCTGTGGCTTTAACAATTTCTTCCTCAGGTTCTACCATACTGCCACTATTCATCAGATAGGCATCAAGATCATCTGCGTGATGTTTTTCCAGATAGCCTTCCGGTAGTACGGGGCAGAGATTTTCGCTGCAATTAGTGTTATCATAGGAATTAATTTCAGAAACGTTTTCTGTAATCATGGTTTCTTCAATGATTTCCGTTTCTGAAGGATTAATCTCTGCAGCGTTCACAGGGATGCCAAATAAGATTAGCGAGAATGATAATATTAAACAGATTCTTTTTTTCATAGTTATAGTTCCTTTCGTAAAAATTGTATATTCTGGGAAATTTGCGAAGTATAATTTGCAGAATAAAAACCGAGTGCTTAAAAAGCACAAATAAGATAATAACTGAATTCAATTATTATCTTATAATAAAGAAGCAAACTATTCAATTTCTTTTTTACTTAAATAGTCGTCAAGGAAGACTATATTGGGAATTTCGTTTGATTTAATATTTGTTGTTGATAATTTTTCCTTGAATTCTTCATATAAACCTACATGTGGTATGATTATTTCAACATCTTTGTATTCAAAATCAAAGTCTCCGGGAACCCGCCATTCCCTTTCATATGTCCAGTCAATGCGATAATCATTTTCCGGGTCATAGTTAACTACTTTCCAATAATCAGTTTGATCAGGAAGAATTTTCTGATATTCTTCTTTATCTCCATAAATAACTGGTCTGACTCCTCTTTCGAAAGCAGAAAATCTGTCATATGAAATACCGTATCCTTCAAATCTATTAAATATTGGAGAGGAGGCTATAGAAGAATCTTTTTCGCGTAGTTCCATCATTTCCGCAATGGCTAAGTAGGGTACTTCCGTAAAGCAAACAACATTGTTTCTGCCGCCAATCATAAAATCATGGGATTTTATCTTTTTATCCGAAAGTATTTGGACTAAAACATCCATTGCGCTTATAGAATTGGTCTTCTTGGTTAGATGTGTCAATCTGTTTGATAAATCCGTTCTCACATTAAATACTTTTTCTAAAGACTTTTGGATTTCATTTTTTGTCATTTCACTTTACCGTTTTAATATCCTGATTTATTCTATCCATGATTCTATAAACTGTTTCTTATCTGTCTTACATAATCGGCCATGCTTGCTGCACTATTTGCTGCATTGGCTGTGTTACTTGCGGTAGCAGCTGCGCTTCTTGCTGCAGCTGCGGTATTTGCTGCCGTTTGGGCACTATATCCTTCTATATTCCTGAGAGATCCAACCATTTGACTTGTATTGGCCGCTATCTGCCCTGTATTGAATGCTGTTACAACATTTGCTGCAGCTGAAATAACATTGGCCTTAGCAGATATTTCAGCCGCTCTTGTCTGCCTTTCCTGATGTGCCAGCATCTTATTCTGATATATTTCCTGCTCATACATGTTAAGAGCTTCTTTTATTGTGTCCGCTCTCTGGTTCTCGATATAAAAAATCACTTTTCCCACGGCATCGGAGTAGCAATAATTTGGCGGAAATACTTCTATCAGATCCTGCGCATCCTGATAAGCAATGATGAGCTTAGCATCTGTTTCCGGTATCTCCTTTGTGTTTATGTACTGTATTCTCCTTTGGCAAGCAGTTATTCTGTCCTGAGCCTCTATATCTGATTTTTGAGATTTGGAGTCTGATATTTTAGATACAGCCCCAGAACCTTTTACTATTAAGAAAATTATGCCTCCTGTTATTCCCAAACATATCAGACCAATTATAATAATGACCATCATACTTCCGGAACCATTGGAACCAGCAATCATCGCATAAAATAATGCGACAATGGTGTAGACAATGAACATAATAATGATAGTAGCAATTATGCCAATTACTTTTCCAACGGAAGCCCCCTTTTTTGCTGCGTTCGATACAGAAGATGTCATCCTTCTCTTTCTCTCGGTATTTTGAATTTCTGCCTGACAGGATTCAGCTTCCCTTATTAACGTTTCTTTTTGAGCGCTTATATCCTCAATCCCCAAAAGAGAATCATATAGAAATTTTAATGAGTTTATGAGTTCCGCTTTTTCATTCATCTTTTTTCTCCCATAAAAAAACAGACACAGGCAATAAACCACACCTGTATCTGTCATTTTTGTCGATAGATATCAAAAGAAATCTCCCGCGCCGCACTTAAAAGCGTTCTTGCAGAGCCCAGTTAAATAGGATACAATAAGCCCGTGGTGCGTCGCGGTGATTTCCGTATGGTGTGGCAGCGCACTGCCATTATCAAGCCCGGTGTAGCCGCAAACTACACCGGGTGACCACCCGTATGCTATAAGGTACAAAATCCCTGTAATTCAGGGTACTACATGCAAATAAGCCATAACCGGCTTGCTGTTTATCTTATCATAGTTAAAAGTCACGGTCAACGTGCTGATTATATAGTAATAATCCATATAAACTGATATAATGTTCATATAAGCAGGATGATCGGGGGTAATGATTATGCCTACAATGAGCGTCGCAGAAGCCACTACAGAGTTTGGAAATCTTTTGGATACCGGATACTATAAGCAGGATCGTTCAGTAAACTCTGCTGATGATTATTCTGTGTCCAAAGAGAAGCGTGATATGGAAGCCGCACTCGAATATGCAGGATCAGAGGAATTCAAGCAATTCTGTGTCGAGGAGGGCTTCAAAAATGAATGATTCCGATCTTAATTCACGGATGAGGAACCGCTTCTCCAGTCTATATACCCAGATACAGGAATATATCCTTAAACTGGGCGCAGGTAACTATGCCCAGATTAATGTTAAACTTCTCGGAAAAGCCATTCTTGACTATTTCGAAGATATTGAACGGTTGAAACTCTATGAGGGTATCAACAGGATAAATGAAGCGAAAATCTACGCATATCAGTCCTACTGGCTTTTACGTAGAAAACCAGTGCAAATAATAAATACGTCTGGTATCCCTGATGTAGGCAATTACCTAAACGAGTACATTATTGCATTTATGCTTATAAGTTCAATGTACAAAGAAGCCGGAATCAGTATATCCAGTCCTGATCCCAAACGTCTCTCTTTCCTGAGATTACTGATTTATAATTTCAAATATAGGGAGTTCACGCAGAAATCGCTTGAACTTATGATTGAAGCATTTTTTCTTGCCATATAGTAAGTACCATGTATATGAAAAAATCAAATAATTAGAAAAACCGTTACATCATCGTTACATCAATTCCCTGCGAGTCCCGTAAGCCTTGATATTACTGATTTGTTGAATAGCAGTGATTGTTCGATTCCCATCACCTGCTGCTGGAATTGCCCGAGAAATCGGGCTTTTTTCATTTCATCATCTGGTACAAACTGGTACAAACCCATTAATACCAAGGGTTGAAAGGGCCTATAAGGCCCTTTCGAGAATGCTCTCATCGATCTCGTCACAGATATCAGACCTGCAGTATCCATTGGTAGTCCTGATATCAGAGTGCCCTGCGGCCACCTGGATCTTTGTTGGTGCTACACCATTGTCAAAAAGGGATACCCTATTATTTGACGCTTACGTTTTAGCGGCTTTCAGGGCATAAAAAAGCCGGGGCTGGAGATAAATAAACCCCCGTCCCGGCAATTTCAAATGCTCAGGATTCAATTAATGTGTAATCCATTGAACTGTACCAATACCGCCGCCATTGCCTCCGCCATCATTGTCGTCGCCATCTCTCTGTTCCCGCACGTCTAAACCATCCCTAAATTCGATGTACTGTGTTTGTATATTTCCCTCCTCTGCGCCACCGCTCACCATCTCCAGCTCATCATCGTTAAGCAGCATCCCTGCCTTTTTGATGGCATCCCTTGCCTCTTCCTTCGTCTGCGCGTTTTCTACTTCTTTCTTAAGATTTCCTGTAAGCTTCATAGTTGTACCTCCATAAGGGCAGTTTTTGCCCCTCTATTTATACGTAAGAAAACCGGAAATGGCAAATTATTTTATAATAAGAAAAGACCTCTGTTTCACCGTACAGCTCTTTACATTACATGGCATCACATTTTAAGGCTTCTATGATACTGTCATCATTGATCCTGGAAGCACTTAAGAGCATACTTAGCCCGATCATCGCAAATACCGCTATCACCATCATAAGATACATCGGATAATTAAGTTCAAAGGCAAACAGCCGGGTTTCAATAGTTTGATACATCAGAAAGCTGAGCAGGATCGAAACCGGTATTCCTATTACAAGTGCCCTGAGTCCATAAAGGACCGTCTCAAGAAGAAGCATCTTCTTAATGCCTGTTCCCTCCATTCCCACTGACCTGAACATCGCAAATTCCTGTCTTCTCATATGAACCGCTGTTGAGATAGTATTCACGATATTTGCAATAGCTATAAGTGTTAAAAGGATCGTAAAACCGTACATTGCGGTATTAAGCATGAGTGATACCGTATCCATGGCATCTCTGGTCTTTGAAAGATCATGAATAACACAGTTGCTGTAACCGCCATAGGTTGTAATGTCGCTTATCTTTGCTGCCAGACCTCCTTCATTTTCTGCAGTGAACACACCATAGGTATAGCTGAGTATATCTCTGTCTATATGTTCCTGAGCTTTTTCATAGTACATTGATGCCGGAACATATACGTCAACCGTATTCTTTGGAACCAGATTGCATACGTAGCTGTCCTTTTTGTATTTAACGATCCCGCTCACCTCAACGGCCGGCGGATTGTTATCCGGATCATCATAGAAGATCTTCTGTCCGTTTATTTTTTCATTAAATACCGGTCTGCCATTCTCCGTGTGAAGATAACTGTCCAGTATGACTCCCTTCAGTTCTTTTCCATAATACTCATCTCTGCTGAGTCCGTTTGCTTCCAGAAGCGCATCAAAGTCGCCATCATCCACAATTACCACCACAACTTCATTGAGAGTGTCAAACAGAGTCTTATAATCATTTGTAAGGCAGTCCTTATCCAAAAAACTGTTGTTTGCCGGTACGAACTCAGGCTCGTCTTCCTGCTCCCTGAAAATATAAGCGACATGGTCTGCCGGAACAACCCTTTCGATCTCCGGAAGAGCCTCCAGTTCTCCTTTCAGCCTGTCTTTCTCGTCCAATCCACAGGAAACATAAATATTGAAAGGAAGGTCAAGCTCATACTTATTCAACTTTATAAAAGTCTGATCAAAAAAGTCTATGGTAAGGAACATGATGATCGATACAGCCATCGAAAATACAATTACCGTTCCCTTTAATCCGTTTCTCTTAATATTCTTATAAGCAAGCTCTCCCTCATATCCGAATATTTTCTTTATAAGAGGATTCACCTTAAGTTTTCCGGCCTTAAGCCTGATCGTGTTTGTCTGTCTGAGTGCATCAAGCGGCATTATTTTTGATGCCCTGACCGCCGGAATGAGAGCAGAGATAAAAATTGTTACTGCCGAAAGAACTATGACCGCAAGTATGACAAAAGGATCAATTATGACAGGAATGCCTCCCCTCAGGCCCTCTGCTCCAACGATCATGTCTGACTCCATGATCTTACTTCCAATAACCGACAGAGTAACTGCCGCTCCGGCGATACCGGCAAGGATCCCTAAGGGTATCCCGATAAATCCAAGCACCATTCCCTCAAAGTAGATGGATGCTCTTTTCTGTGCCTTTGTAGCGCCCACACTTGCAAGCATACCAAGATACTTTATCTTCTCTGCAAGAGACATTCCAAAGGCGTTGTAGATAAGTACCACTGAGGTCGCGACCACTATCAGAAGAGCTATTGCCATCAGTGTAAACAGTTGAGTATAAGTATCTCCCATTCCGTTCACGGCAAAAACACTTATCAGGAATTCTGAGTTCATGTCACCGATATGAAGGTTATGATCAGCTGCGATCTGTCTTATCTGAATTGCTGAAGTACTGTCAGCCTGATCTAATGTTATACGGCAGTGAAGGAATGACTCTCCCTTATCATCAAGTCCTATGGGCGTTCCGAAATCCATTCCCCTTAAGATATCATAGTCCCCGGTCGGCCTGTTCCCGTGAAGGATCGCTGTGATGACTGCGGTTTCTTTTGATACCACTTCAAACTGCTCTTCAGATCTGTAGCTTCCGCCGTAATAGACTTTTTTGCCATCCGGATCTGTTTCATATCTGTTTCCGAGTTCAAATGTTAAGGTATCTCCCACATGAAGATCCAGCCCGTTGTCATCGAGAAATGCCTGCTCTACTGCCACTTCGGATGAAGACTCGGGAAGTTTCCCCTCATACCCGGAAACCACAAGCTGCCTGTAGGTATCCTCTCCGCCATTAAAAATATTGCCGACCCTGAAACGATCCTCCTTATCAGTAAGCATCCTGACACCGGTGATCGTGGGATCGGCGCAGACTGTACCGGCATATTTTATCCTGTCATCATCCTTAAGTGCCGTAACATCTTCCCAGGAAAGATTGTCAAAGTCAGCGTGAACGTCACCATCCGTGATCCTGTTGATGCTTCCGAAAAACCGGAAGAATGAGAAAACACCGACAAGTATTGCAGTGATAAGCGCGGCAGAAGCTGCAATCCCAAGGATCGTAACGATCGTCCGTTTCTTATTCTCCAGAAGGTGCCTTAAGGTAAGTGTTGATATGATATTCATCTTGCACCCACCTCCTCTGCGGAGTCCCTGGTGATCTGCCCGTCTTCGATCGTTATAACCCTGTCCGCGGAAAGAGCGATCCTCTCATCATGAGTGATGATGATAACGGTCTGTCTGTTCTCCTTATTAAATTTCCTTAGGAGTGATATGATCTCCCTGCTGTTCCCGGAATCAAGATTCCCCGTCGGCTCGTCTGCAAGGAGCAGTGCCGGATGATTCATCAGGGCTCTTCCGATCGAAACCCTCTGCTGCTGTCCGCCGGACAACTGATTCGGAAGATGTCCTGCTCTGTCAGAAAGCCCAAGTTTTTCAATAAGATCCTTTAAGAGCTTTTTATCCGGCTTCTTCCCGTCAAGGAGGATCGGCAGCGTCATGTTTTCCTCGACATTGAGGATCGGGATCAGATTATAGAACTGATAGATAAGACCGATCTGTCTTCTTCTGAATATCGCAAGCTTGGTCTCATTGAGCTTACTGATATCGGTACCTGAAATATTCACAACGCCTGAGGTGGGTGTATCAACACCGCCAAGGATGTGCATAAGTGTAGACTTACCGGAACCTGAGGGTCCGACTATAGCAACAAATTCTCCCTGCTCAACATCAAAGGAAACATCTTTTAACGCATCTACCTTTGTCTCTCCGCTTCCGTAGACCTTGCACAGGTTTCTTATTTCCAAAATCTTCATTTCATTTTTCCCTTCTCTTTTTGATTTCTGAGAGTAGGTTATTATATTGAAATTACTATCGCGTGACTTTTTTATTACAATCCTGTCACATTAAACTATCGTTTTATAAAGCTTTATCTCAAAGGCCGATCCCACGCCTTCAGTACTCTTCACAGAGATCTCCCCATGCTGGTCCTCTATGATCGCTTTGGTAAGCGCAAGCCCGATCCCGACACTGTCCTTTCCCGCATTCTTTCCCTTATAGAAACGCTCAAATATATGCGGAAGGTCAGCTTCTGCGATTCCGCAGCCTGTGTCCTCTATCATTATCCGGCTGAAGAGATTCGTATCATCAGCAGTAATCTTAAGCTCCCCTCCGTCATCCATATGTTCAATGCAATTCTTGACTATATTCTGCAGAGCTTCCACCGTCCAGTTTTTATCACAGTTAAAAGTGATATCCGCTGTATCCTGTTTATAACTGATCCCACGAAGTTCGAACTGGATCTCAAAGGGTTTCAGGACTTCTGACAGCAGCTCTTTTGCACTGACTCTTTCATGCTTTAGTTCTATAGTTCCCGCATCCAGCTTTGACAGTTTCAAGAGAGTCTGTATCAGCCAGTTCATCCTTTCAAGCTGAGCAGACTGGGTCTTAAGAAATTCCCGGCGTTTTTCGCTATCCTCTTCAGCGGAAAGAAGATCGTTCATGACCATCATAGAGGTAAGCGGTGTCTTCAGCTGATGACTTATGTCTGCTATTGCCTGTGCCAGCTGTTTCCTGTCTTCACTCAGTATCTCATTCTGAAACTTAAGTGTGGACGCGGCTTTGTAGATATTGTCAGCAAGTATCGAAAGTTCGCCCTCCTCCTGATCCTGGATATCCGGAGCACTGTCTCCCGACAGGATCTTTACAAGATAATCATTCAGTTCTTCGATCCTTCGATATCTCTTTTTCGTATAATAAAAAAAGACAGCAAGAAGTACCGCTCCTGAGATAAGGAGCATTATCCCTGCTGCTTTTCCTGCAAAAATGAATCCGCTGATCGCCATTACAATGGTCAAAGCGGATCCAAGGATCATAATTCTGTTAAAGTTCCGATCTCTCATATTTTAAATAGCGTTCTCTCAGTCCGCAATATACCCAAGCCCTCTGACAGTCCTTATTATCTGAGGATTCGCCGGATCTTTTTCAATCTTATCGCGAAGCCTCTTTATATAGACCGTAAGCGTATTGTCATTTACAAAATCACCTCCCACGTCCCACAGATCCTGAAGGAGCTGGTTCCTTGAAAGTACTATACCCCTGTTGCTGCAAAAAACAAGAAGGAGTCTGTATTCAAGAGCTGTGAGTTCAATGCCCTTTTCCTCTCCTGTTTCTCCGTCCTTTATTGTCACCTTTGCTTCGCCTGTGTAGATCCTTATATTTCCAAGTTTCTCTACAAAAGGATTCTCTGCTGCACTGCCGGCGGTTCTTTTCCCAGAACGCCTGAGTACTGTCCTGATCCTTGCCATAAGCTCATTGATCCTGAAGGGCTTACAAATATAATCGTCAGCCCCCATTTCAAGTCCCATGACCACGTTTACTTCCGCATCACTGGCTGTTAGAAAGATCACAGGCACATCTTCCTTTTCTTTAATGAAGCTGCACACATCATAGCCATTCCCATCCGGAAGATTTATATCCAGGATGCAGATATCATAGCAGCCGCTCTGCCACTGCTTCCGGGCTTCAGCAACGCTTACCGCACTTGTAACCTCATATCCTTCCTTTTCAAGAGAATACTTCAGCCCCATGCTTATGGCATCGTCATCTTCAAGTATAAATACCTTCATTTTTCCTTCCATCATATACTGTTATCTCTTCCGGTTTGACTTGTTGACTTTGGAGATCCTTTTGAACTTCTCTTCCTTTGCTGCAAGATAACTCTGTGAATCCTCCGAATAGCTGTTCTCGGCTTCAAGCTTCTTATATGATAGAAGCCTTTCCTCCGACAGTTCTCCGTTCTCTATAGCCTTGCGTACAGCGCACCCGGGTTCTGTTGTATGAGTGCAGTCCCTGAAGCGGCACTTCTCCGCAAAGGCTTCAATGTCCGCAAAAGAAGCTGACAGTCCCGATTCCGCTGCCCACATACCAAGCTCCCTCATTCCCGGAGTATCAATGACTGTTGCCCCGCAGGGTAAGAAGATCATTTCCCGGTGTGTGGTTGTGTGCCTTCCCCTGTCATCATTCCTTAAGCCATTTGTTTCCAGCCGGTCTTCTTTAAGTAGCCGGTTTATCAATGTAGATTTCCCGACTCCAGAAGACCCGACAAAAGCAAGCGTTTTTCCCTCGATAAGATATGGCTCTATCTGACTTAAGCCATCTTCTTCCATCGATGATGACGCGATTATATCAACCCCCGGCGCTGCACTTTCAACCTGCAGGATCTTATCCTCAAGGTCATCACAGAGATCCGTTTTTGTGAGCAGTACTACCGGAGTCGCTCCGCTGTCCCAGGCCGCAGTCAGGTATCTCTCCATGCGCCTGATATTAAAGTCGTTATTTAAGGCCATGCATAGAAATACCGTGTCAACATTCGCTGCGACTACCTGCTCAGTGTTACCGGTACCGGCGGCCTTTCGGATAAAAACGCTCTTCCTCGGCAGCACGGCATGTATCACTGACATTCCGTCGGGAACGATATCCACCGCTGCATAATCTCCTACCGCAGGATAATCAGACGCTGTCTCTGCTTCGTACTGGAATTTCCCTGATACCTTTGCCCACGTCTCTTCCTCCGGGCCGATCACCCGGTACTGTCCCTTTTCCTGCACGGAAACGCGGCAGACAGTATACCCTTTATATTCATTTTTTGTTTCTATATTCATTGTATCCATCATTCCTGTTCTCTTTTACGCTAACGATAATTAGCTAATTATAGTTTCATTTTATATGCATGTCAAGGATCAGAAACGCTGTTTGCCGCATAGAAACAGAAGTATCGTTTGATGCTTAAAAACACATTTCCGCTTATTCGCTGAACAGCTGTCCCGGCAGGCTGTGTTTTTCTTTTGCAGGGAAGAGCGCATCGAATTTTGCAAATTCTTCCGGCTCATTTATAGCAGCCATATACCCTTCCGGCGGAGTATACTCTCCGGTGATCCCGTTTAAGTATCCGGGGATCAGCTCTTTTCCGAGAAAGAATGAGGCATCCTCTCCTTCCGGAACGTCATGATAGCGGATGTTGTAACTGCTTGCCGTGATAAAGCCGCTCTTTCCGTAGAAATCAATATTTCCTTCGAAGAATACTGCTCCGTATCCGAGCTCTGCTGCCTTCCCAAGACAGTAGTCCAGGATCTTCTTACCGTATCCCTGCCTTTTATACTCCGGTGCTATGCATATCGGACCCATGGCCATGATGGGGATATCCCTGCCGTCATCTGCTTTGATAGCTGTTTTAACAAACATGTTCTGGCCTATAAGTTCCCCGTCCTTTTCCATAAGGATATCCAGTTCCTTTACGAATGCCGGATCTTTTCTGAACCTGTGCATCACAAAATGCTCCTGACATCCGGGACGGTATACATCCCAAAACGATTCCCTTATAAGGTTTTCAACTGCTCTGTGATCTTTTTCTTCTTCTATTCTGAATGTTATACTCATTTTTTCTTCCACCTCTTTTCAAATTCTTTTGTGAGCTTTCCAAGATCGCTCTTTATTTTTTCATTATCTTTTTCGTCTGCATCATAAAGCTGTATCGACAGCTGCAGCGGCGCATACAAAAGTATTGCCAGATTCCTGGCGCCCAGTTTTTCAGCTTTCGCATTTAAGCGGTCGGATTTAATCATCTCCCGGAACAGATCCTCCGAATACTTCACCGGTCCCAGGGAGAGCATATCCCGATACAGTTTTTTCATTTCTTCATTCCTGTACTGCTCAAGTGTTATCATCCTTCTGAAGTACAGGGCAAATTCATTTTCGGTCCAGTAGCTATACTGGTTATTAACGAATTCACACAGACTTTCAAGTGAAGTATGCTCATAGCTTTCGGCATCTTCTTCATATTCCCTCACCGGCACGTTTGTTTCCTCGGCCTGTTTTTCATCCTGTTCAAACATCTTCTCTATGATACTGTCAAAGATCTCCTGCTTACTCTTATAGTGGCGGTACAGCGCCCCCTTGGTGATCCCCAGTTCACCTGCGATCATGTTTGTGGATACCGCCTCAAAACCACGCTCCGCAAAGAGCTTTAATGCTGTCAGCATAATTTCTTCTTTATTTGTTTTCATTCATTGCTCCCTTATTTAAGGCATAAAGTAAACGGCCGTTTACATTAAAATAAACGACCGTTTACATTTTGTCAAGCCTTAATCTGAATTTTTTCAAAGATCATGGATCTGTTTTTGACACGCCCGCGATAATGCTGTTGTCTGCCCTCATTTGTCCGTTACTTTCCATTGAAATATAATAAAGATGGAATTACAGTGAATACTGAGGATATGATGTTTGTAGGGATGGGATCATTCGATTTTTATCGTAAGAAACGAATAGCCATGAGAAGGCCTGCATTAAGTGAAGAGATTCCAGATAAAAAACTGGTTGTCCATATAGAATCGGAGGATGAGATGCGATACGCTTGGCGCGATGTTACCGAGATTGATATCGACGATTGCATGATAGCATCTATATCATACGATTGTGATTATTGATTAGAAATGATTGCAAAATGGCAGAAGCCCCTCGAAGAATCGCGAGATCTGCACTTTTCAAAAAGCTTAACCATAACCTTAACAAGAACTTATTTGTTTTCTAAAATAGCTGTATTTATGTTACAATACTGTTATCAGTTTCATTATCTATGTTCTGTGTGAGGCATGGAATTATGTGTAAAGTAATAGAACGAAAAATAGGTAATCGTACGATAAAGGTTGCAGATATAAAGTTTAAGTATATGGAGAATATCATTAATGCCGCAAAAGAATGCGATTATATAGATCGTGTTGTTTTGTTTGGTTCCAGTACTGAAACCCGTTGCAAAAAGGATTCGGATATAGATCTGGCAATATTCGGAAACGTAAACAAAAGCAGATGTCTTACATCAAAAAAGTATGAAAACTTTCTCAAGAAGGTCTATTCATATGATGATTTCAGCCAATCCTATGATATTCTTTATTTCAGAAGCAATCAGGGTAATAATAGCACAATCATGAATGATATTGAGCAGGGAGTGCTTTTGTATGAAGCAGAATTATAAATTGATAATGCCTCAGATTGAAGCAGATATTCTTTCTGCCGAAGATGCTATTGAAAGGGCTGAAAAACTGCCTCCTGCAAAAGCCAAGTATATTAAAGGATTGGCCGGATATCACCTTCAGCAGGCATCCGAAAAATTGATAAAAATTCAACTGTATGCTTCCGGACATAAGCTTAACTATGCCAAACTATACAAGCATTCTCTTGATGATCTTATAATTTATGCGAACTCATTAGGGATATCATTGATACTTCCTGCCTACGTTGATAAATATAAGACCGTAATAACCGATTGGGAAGCAACCGGGAGATACGATTTACACTTTGTTGTAAAACTGGCTCAGTTGAAAAAATGTGATCAAGTAATAAAAGAATGGTAATAGGATTACCCGCTGATGATAAAAATCAGTATTTTCTGGGAGCCAACGAGATCGACCGGAAAATAGCGTTAGAAATGCTTAATAGATATTAACCTGACATCCGTAGGTCAGAAATTTCTTTTTATGCACTAATAGAATATATATACCAGATCCTGTCTTTGACAGTGTTTTGATGAGAGAAGTCCTATATTCCACTATATAAGCGGATTGTAGGACTTTTTTGATGGATGCACGTTACAACATCCTTCCTCTGTAGAATTATTAGCAGGTAATAGAAGGTGGCCCGGTCTACATCTGCTGTGTTAAAGCTGCCTGTGAGTTATTAACTGCCGCTGTGACTCTATGTTCTGTCATGAAACAGAATGCTGAGATGTCTTTATAGCTCCCGTAAGCTTAAAGGATGTTTTATACACATCGTTATACAATTCGGACATAAATTTTTGTATATCTTATTCTTTTTTTGAATAGCACTTTCATACGAAGGGTGCTCTTCTTTAAAGTCGCAGCCCGGCCTGATCACTTTTCCATTACTAGCAACAACACCCGCGCAATAAATTTCATAGGACTTACATAAATTAGATTTCCCACCTGCTACATTCTCCAGCTCATCATCGCTAAGCAGCATCCCTGCATTCTCAATGAGGCTCTTCTTTTCCTGTTTTGATTCAGCCTTTTCTACCTGTTTCTTAAGATTTCCTGTAAGCTTCATAACCGTGTCCTCCTAAATTGGGCAGCTTTTACCTCTTTATATATTTATACGTATAAAAATCGGAAATGGCAATACTATATCTCGGAGTCAATGGGGACGGTTCCAATGTCATTTAGTTAAGCTCCTTGTGCGGGGCGTACTCGCACTCAGTGCTCGTAAACACACCCGAAAAACGTCCACCGGACGTTTTTCCTTCCTGAGCGTCAGCGAAGGAACGTCCACCGGACGTTTTTCCTTCCTGAGCGTCAGCGAAGGATCTCTCCTACAGGTATATGAGATTCTTCGCTTCGCTCAGAATGACACTAACTTAATGACATCGGGACGGTTCTAGTTGACTCCCTACTGACTTATTCAACCTTAGGTAGGCTCCATCGATAATGAGCAGCCATGTTCCGGAGAATGAAAATGCTCAAAGCGCCAAGAAGCATGGATAATAAAGGGTCAAGGTATGACCAGCACAGCGAGCAGACCAAAGCCCCGATCAGGGATGCACAGGCATAGAAGTGCTTTGTGAAAATATAGGGCATATCCCCGGCAAGTACGTCGCGTAGTATCCCTCCGCCAACACCTGTGATGACTCCGACAAACACAGCAAGATATACATTGGTTTCTGCAACGTTGTTATAGGCAGTTTCGACACCTATAACCGTAAACAAACCCAGACCGACTGCATCCATGATACGGAGCAGGATTTCAAATACTTCCTGCTTCTGCACCTGAAAATGATATTTTGCATAGCAGAATACGATGATTCCAGTCACAATTCCCATCATAGTAAATACAGGTTCCTGAAAAGCTGCAGGCGGAGTGATGTTCAGGATTATGTCCCGAATAATACCGCCGCCAACTGCAGTAGTCATTGCGAGAATAGCGACGCCAAAAATATCCATCTTCTTTTGTATCCCTACTATTGCGCCTGAAAAAGCAAACGCAACAGTTCCGATCATCTCCAGTATAAAAAGCATATATGACATTCTGTATAAACCCCTATTTTCTGATCTGCCAAGCCCTTACACTGGCAAGCAGCTGATGTTCTTTCCCTTCGTTAAAGGAAACGATCTTTAGCGTCACCGGATGAGGTCCTCTTTCCAACATAAGGCGGTAATGCAGCTTAAAGGCTCCATTCTCCTGAATTTCACGTAAGACATTTTCCTTTGTAAATCCCTCAAGATATTTCGGAAGATCTTCCGGACATACGACCTTTTTCCCATCCAAAACGCCCTGGAGGAAGAAATCTTCCCCCTCCTTTGCAAAACCGAATGATTCGTACTCATCGGAGGACGTGTATTCGAGATACCGCCCTGTATCTTTATCGATCGCATATAGAGACAGATAGTCCTCACTGATCGCCATGATCCTGGCGAGCGAAGTTCGTTCTTCTCTTGCCTTCTGCAGCTGTTCCCTTAACTTCATCTGGGCATCGACAGTACTGATACCGATAATGATCCTATTCCCTCTATGAAGTCTGGTGATCTTCATATTGTTATATACCGGTACCCCGGTATCGATCAAGCGATAAGTCGTTGTGAATACCCCCTGCTCATCCAATTCATGGAGGATATTTTCTTTAGTACACCGGTCCAGAAATACCTGCTGGTCTTCTTCATATATTCTTTCAAGGGCTTCCTTGCTTAAATTTTCAAAAAAATCTGTTCCCTGACGCACCTTAGACAGTTCATCTTCGCCGACAGAAGAAACGTATTCCGTATAATTCCCTGTATCCTGATCTACAACATAAATGGTATTGTAGTCAGTTGCCAGGGCTCTCGCAATATCCGCATAAGATTCATCCTCATTAGGTTCGGAAATGGACAGCACAGCAACAGCCACCGCAATGCTTCCGTCTACCGGATTGATTCCGATCCTCCGGGCAAAGGAATGAACCACGGAACCATCGGACATCTTCTCATCATAAAGCGCCTTCATCCCCTGTTCGCAACAGTTCTTCTGGGCATTCCTGATAAATGCAGCGTTACATTCCCTGTATTCCGTTTTCGAGGATGCTATTTCGATCCCGAAAAATCTTTCGATAAATTCCCGATACGATTTGTTACTCCGTACAAAGCGGGCATTATCCCCCTTAAATTCTATAACACCCATCGGTATCGTATTATAAGCGTGGCGTATACTGTTCGCTTCATCGCTTGCGACCATACCCAGATCGTACAGGTTGACACGTCCGATGGACTCATAATACGCGGACGTCTGTGGATTCTCAAAACCTATCAATTTTCCGCTTCTGATGATCTCAAGAACCTCTTCATACGAATGAGGTTTATTAAAATAGTAGCCCTGCAGCTTTGAGCATCCTATCTCCTGCAGGAAACGAACCTGACTCTCTGTCTCAACTCCTTCACAGACGGTATCCACTCCAAGATTTGTGGCCATCTTCATTAATTCGGTCAGTATTACCTTTCCACTCTCTCCATCATCGAGCCTTCGCATAAAACTCATATCAAACTTTATAAGGTCAAAAGAGATACTCTGGAGAACATTAAGTGAAGAATACCCGCTTCCGAAATCATCCATCCATACCGGGAATCCCAAATCCCTGAATCTGTCGATCTGTTCCTTCATGAATTCAAATTCACCACCGATGATGCTCTCAGTGATCTCGATCGATATCATATCCCGTCCGAATCCCGAATCATCAACGCGTTTCCGGATCTCTTCCACAATATCGCAGGCATCAAAATCCGACCTGGAAAGATTGATGGAATGTGAAACAACATCCAGTCCCCGTTCCTTCATATCTTTCATCTTTTTTAACGTCTGCTCCAGCACGTAAAGATCCAGTTTGTAGATAAGTCCTGTTTCCTCCAGATGGGGAATGAAATCCGCAGGAGACAGAAATCCCTTCTCCGGATCTATCCACCGTGCCAAAGCTTCTTCATCGCACACCCTGGTATTTACCGCCCTTACAATGGGCTGATAATAAGCTTTGATCCAGTTTTCGGCAATTGCACGGTCAATATTTGCCTTGATATAACTGCGCATTATTTCACTTTCCTTTTCAGTCATCTCATATCTATCCATGGTTTACCTCATCATTTCCTTAACAGTCTTCCCGGGTAGCGTTCATTTCCTTCTTTCGTTCATACATGACCGAGTCCGCGTGCCTTAAAAGGCTGTCAAGATCTTTATCGACTTCCGGATCATAAAACGCAGCTCCTCCGATCCTGAATACCGGCGAATGGTCGAAGATCACACAGACAAGATGGCACAGTTTTTTGATCGCTATATTTCTCTTGTCATGGCCATAGGTATAATCATAATCCCTCATCATCAGGATAGTGTCAATATCCCCTTGGGCCTCTCTTTCTTTTTACCTTCTTCGCTAAGTATTATAATTTCCCCTACAGTCAGGGCAATGAGGAAAACATAGACCACAAACCAAAGGAGCAGTATCCAGTCGCTTATGTCCAGAGCATAAATGATGCCGTCATAGATACCGTGGATCATTATCGGGACAAGAAGCGCCGGCAGATACCAGATCTTACTGCCGCTTGCGATAGCTTTCCCTACAAAGTAGCCCATGATAATGTCAACGCAGAAATGAAGAGGCATCACTCCCCGGAGAGCAGCAACGAATGCATCCCCTGATACATACATGATGTCCTCAATCATTTCAAATCCGAGAGCCACAAGGCCGCAGCAGATGGCGCAGTTGAATACAGGACATGTACCTGCCAGTTTTTTCCTAAAGATAAAATACAGTACTACTATATATTTCCCTATTTCCTCCGGGATAGCGGCCTCAATGAAAGCCTCCCTGAACAGATAAGAAAACGTGATCGGTTCACCTTCCTTAAGCTCTTCAAGTTCCTCTTTTACAGCAAGAGCATCCCCGCCGTTAAACGCCTCCAGAACAGGCGAATTCCCACCGAATATTGCAGCCTTTATCTCATCAATAGATAAAAGGCCAACCCCTATAACAACAGCGACCCATGCTCCCCAGAGGATCATCCACAGGACACTTCCTTTGGGAAAGGGATCATTCTTTTTATATTTCAGCATCTTTAAAACAAGAAATACCGAGACTATAAGTGATAATGCGTAGCAGATAATAAACATGCCATCTCCTTGAATTTATATCTATCATACTCTATATTTTAATCATACATAATCATCGCAAGGAATGGCAAACCCGTGGCAAAGTTAAGTTATATTAGTAGTACCCCTGTATCTAAGAGAATTGGCATAGCAAAGGGTAAATGAAAAAATGAAAAAATTTTTTAGCCAGAATTTAAAGTGATTACGTATAATATAACAAAGGATGTTGATTGAGGTTTAACCTATATACAATATGAAAGGAGTATCCAAAATGAACGACAACGCAAAAGAAAACCTGGAACCTCAGAAGCTTGACGACAGTGTTCTTGAAGAGGTATCGGGAGGCGCCGGAGGCGGCGGAGGAGGAAGGTATATTTCTTGTAAAGACCCCTTTGCATTATTATATAATAATCCGGCGGACAGTGGATGTGGAAATTACGCTGTAGCTGCCATCCCTTATGGCAATACTGTTTCAGGTGTTAAACCCTACAACGGTGAATGGATGATGGTGCCGGTCACCGGAAATATCGGACAAATAAGTATGATAAAATCGCATTGGTTTGACCCGCATAAAAACAACAACATTATGTATGTACAGACCAGAAATATCAAACCCTATAATGAATAAGTCTCTTTGTAAATGCCGCCGCCGGGATAAACTGCAGTATTATGCCTGTGTTTTCATGTTGATATCTATCTTGTTATACGGTATCTGTATCCCGTTTTCACGCAGTGCCTTAAATACATTGGTATTGATCTCATCTTTAAGCACTTCACTCTTTATATTTGAGGGGAAGCGTACCGTAGCCCCCATTATCAATGCACTGTCTTCCAGTTTTAGGAAATATACGGATCTGCTGTTGGGAGTTGCTTCATTGTATTCATCAGTATTAAGGGTTAAGGGGTTATCACATATGGTTTTTCTTATAACCTCCTTTGCCTTATCCACGTCCGATTCATAGCTTATGGGGAATTTAAATTCAACAGACCTGGGCACCTCCCCATAGCTGAAATTGATAACCCTCATGGAGTTAGCTTTGCTGTTCGGAATGATGGCCTTAGTGGTGTCTAAAAGACTGATAACTACATGCCTTAAAGTCATGGATTCCACCACACCTGCTGTACCGTCCTCAAATTCTATTCTTGATCCCACGTCAAAAGGCTTGTAAATACTTATCTGCAGTCCTGCAAACATATCCTTTATGGCATCCTGTGCCGCAAATCCCACGATTGCCGCAACTACCGCAGTACTGCCAAGGATAGAGTTCGCTATCTGCTGGCCGCCAAGGGGAAGAACCACAAAATAAACGATCAGAGCCACAGTTATGAGTTTTTCAATAAACTGAAGGGTTAAGCTCCGTCCGTTCTTTTTTTCAAAATGTTTTATCGCCTTATTCTTTATCTTCATTAGAAGAAAGAATAATCCGATGTACAATAACAATAGTAAGATAAGCGTTATTATACTTATAAGAATAATATACCCCACTGCTTCCGGTGTGATCTTCCCCGCAAGATTGATCATTTCATTAAGTGCCAGATTAAATACTTCTGCAAAAGGATTCTCCATTAATTTGATCAACTCCTTATTATTATTCTATTAAGATAAACGTGGTCCTTCTGAATGCATTTAAGATCCGCATTATTGCTGAATACAGAAGTCCTATGCTGTATATGATAAGTGCCGTGTGCGTCTGTCTGATATAGATAAAGCAGGAAAATGCCAGCAGAAAATCCACAATGCCATGGGTGAATTTCATCTTCCACGGTCCCGATACAGTCCTTCTGGCTTCCATTGCCCTTAAGATCTCCACTATTCCCGAGAATGCATGTATCACTACCAGATATAGAAGAATGTATATTTTAGGAACATCAGACAGTGATCCCGTCAACAGTGCAAAGTCAAGCACAATGACTCCCTGGATCAGGATCATCTTTCCCCCGACCATGTGTCTCGCCATGGTAAAATAAAAAATGATATCCTTGAGCCCCTTTATCGCCAGTCCCAGTGTCAATACCGCGATAACAAAGACATAAGCTTCATCACTTGGAAATGCTATAAATATGACTGCGACCAAGATCATTACAAGCCCTACTATAATATTTCTGATCCTTTGAAAAATAGTCACTCCTGTTCTCCTTTAAGAAATCTGCTGAAAAAGCTCTCTCTGGCTGCTCCGGCGAGTTTATTTCCGGTCTTGAATATCTCGTCGATCACCATTCCTTTATGGGCTATGGCACCATGGGTAAATTTCCCTATAAAGGTATCATTCTTCTCTTTTTTCGAAGCTTTCGTGTATTCGCCAAAATACTTGTCAATAGTGAAGTCCTCTATCTCCTGTCCGGACAATTCCTCCCCGAAGGCTTTCCAGTCATCGCTTGCAAGGAGCTGCCTTTTTTGAATGATGCCCTGTATCCTGTCCCTGTATGGCGCAATGGCATCCATGTCGTATACTTCTTTTTCGAATGAAGCATTGTCACCCCTTATATACTTCATGGCATAGATCATCTGGGTAAATGCTTTCATATAATCGGAAGGATTATCCTTTGTTATCTCCGCATATTCTCCCCAGGCGGGAAGGTACCTGTAACGCACAAAACTGTAATCCGGCAGATGTCCGGCTCTTCCGTGCCCGAGATTCATTATGGAGTTTTCATTACTCTGATACAGGCTGTTTGTATATATGCTGTTATCAAGGTCATCCGGTACGGATGTCTTATGCACGAATTTGATCTTCTTCTCTACATAATCATCTCCATCCGGAAACAGCTCAAAAAATACATAATTTGTATTATTGATGACAAGAGACGGAGTCCCTGCGAAATTGGTATGGGCCCAGGTGTCTGCCAGAACATGCATTGCGATTCCTACAGACTGCACCGGCTTACCCTTGGCAATCTCTACGGTCTTCACCACAAGATCACCGTTGGGACCGCATATCAGTCTGTATTTATCCCGGTAGTGCCTTGTACAGTTCTTCTTCTCTGCCATAAGATTCCTTGGCAGGAAATGGAATGAAGACCATATCCTTGTGATATCCTGAAGCCCCACAGGATCGGTCCTGGCATCCATAAGTTCCAGCTGCAGCTGTGTAGTGGCTGCATTAGCGGGACCCTTTATCTTTGCAAGCAGGGTCCTGGAGCACACATCCACAAACTGTGCACTGTAAGCTATATCCTGACTCTCCTCATGAGAGTAGCCCGCAATAAAAGCCGCGCAGTATGTTGCGTAATAGTGAAAATCTTCCTGCATTTGTCAGCTTTCTCCCTTAATTTTTTTTATCCTTATCGAAGAGACGATCACCACTATAAAGATATAGATGGTGGTAATGTCCACCAGTATTGAAGCCAGGGTTGTGTCTATCTTATCAAGATCCTGCAGATCTTCTGCGTATGTCGCCAGACTCAGAACAGATAAGACAGCTATTATTATCGCAGCGACAAAATATCCTTCTTTGTGTTCTCTGCCTTTTGCAGCCCTCATGGCATTTAATCCGATATACAGATGTATCTTCATGATGACAAAGGATACTACGACTATTATAGCGATCACCAAAACCATACCCATCATGGCTGAATCCGGATCTTCACCGTCAAAATTCAGGTATTCTTTTGTATTCATAAAGAGCTCGATAAGGACTCTTATGATACTCCATGCACCCAGAATGATCACACCTGTTCCGCTGACATTGAGATCATCTTCATATCGTCTGAGCTCGGCTTTTTCAGTGTTCATTCGTTAAAACCAGCCCCTTTCCCCTCCGGTCCGATGTACTTTGAACTTCCAAATGCCAGGATCAACGTAAACAGGGGATTTAAGAAAAGGAGACCCAGGGTAAAGCCGATCCCGTGTCCGAATGATTTTGACAGCTTGTGAACATCGATAAGCGTGATAAGAAGACCCACAATAGTTAAGATGATCCCGACTATTGAAAGTGCGCCTCCGTTTTCTCCTGCCATACTTGTACATATGCTGCCGCCGGCCATTGTGAGAAGCATGATCCAGAACATACTTCCCTTCCAGGAGATCTTGAACACAACATAGGTGTTGAGGATAGGTATAAGTGATTTCCACCCTGCCTCACCGGCCTTTGTAAAGATCTTCCAGTCTGCAATGACCATGATTATGTACCATATGAAGCATAACGTGGCATATATAGCAATTCCTGCAAGTATCGTTCCAACAACTTGTTCCATTTTCTCTACCTCCTTTATTCTATGGAAGCTGCTATTTCTTCCACCGTCTTAAGCATTTTTTCGGCCACTTCCTTAAAGCCCTCGTTTGAAACCTCTGCTTTTTCGCTTTCT
>CACZBM010000018.1:62235-80698 GCA_902779445.1 uncultured Lachnospiraceae bacterium | reverse complement strand
GCTGACGCTCAGGAAGGAAAAACGTCCGGTGGACGTTTTTCGGGCGTGTTTACGAGCACTGAGTGCGAGTACGCCCCGCACAAGGAGCTTAACTAAATGCCATTGGGACGGTTCTCTTTGACTCATTGACTTCCCATTGACTCATAGAACCGTCCCCCTTTTTTTGGCTTCCTGCTGACCCCAGACTCAGGCATAATTTACAGTTTTCTTTTTTGTATTTTGTGTTAAAATTCTTTTGTAAGCAGTTTTTCTTAAAGATCAAATTTGTTTTACTTTCTGAAATTCTTTTATTCTAAAGATTCCTGCTTATATCCCAAGAAACTATAGGCAGGAGAATAGATTATGCGAAAGCATGCGTTCATTCGTATATTCCTGCCGGAAAACAAAATCCAAGGAGGAAATACTATGAACGGTAATAAAATAGTGAGAAGCATTAAACCCTATGAGAAACTGGAGTTTAGAGATGATTTCATGTTCGGGAAAGTAATGCAGGACAAGGAGTTATGTCATGATGTGCTTGAATGTATGCTGCAGGAATCTGTTGGAAATCTTCAGGAAATAGAAACGCAGAAAGAATTTCGATATATATATGATGGCAAACCGATCCGAATGGACGTTTACACCAAGGATAACGAGTCAGTATTCGATGCTGAAATGCAGAATCTGAATAAAAAAACTTTGAAATCGCTTGAGCTTCCAAGAAGGACAAGGTTTTATCAGTCATCAATCGATACGGACCATTTGAATAAAGGAAATACTTATGATACTCTGCCAGACAGTAAGATATTATTCATTTGTACATTTGATCCGTTTCAGAGGGGACTATATAAATATACGTTCAGCTTGAAATGTGAAGAGGAAGACAGCATTAGGCTGGATGACGGTACTACCAGGGTGTTTTTTAATTGTGGATACACAGGAAAAGATATTCCAGAAGAGATGATTGATTTATACAGTTATATTGTAACAGGAACTGTTGGTAATGATCTGACAAGAAGAATACATAATGGGGTATTAAGTGCACGTAAGCGAGAGGACTGGAGGTCAGCGTATATGAAAGAAATGGTCTTGCTAATGGATGCAAAACAAGAAGGTAGAGAAGAAGGTAGAGAAGATACTATCATTGGAAATATCAGGGAATTGATGAAAAATATGAAGTGGACGGCAGAACAGGCTATGAAGGCGCTTGGACTTTCGGAGGAAGATCAGGCCAAATATATTTCAATGTTGTAATGCGGAGAAATATCTCATGTCTGTTAATACACCTTCATTTATTTCAAGTCTAAAGAAATATCGGGACAGTTTCCGGGGATATGTTGTTGTTAACTACATATTGCTTGTAATTACACCATTTTTGGTGATAATGTCACTTTTCCTTATATATTATATGAGGACTTCCTTAAACTCATATTGTGAGAACACCTTAAGATTAATTGAATCCGAGCAGGAACGGCTAAATGAGATCAGCTCAACCTTGATCGAAGAGAGTATGTTCCCGTATTATGGCAATTATCTTGATGACCTTAATATACCCGGTGAATATGGAGAAAGGATAGATGCTCTTGTTCAGGAATCAATGGACAGAGAGCTTTCTCTGAGAACAGATGTAGATGAGATAATAATGTCATATGGTGGCAGGACTATCACAGCAGGGCAGAATTTCCGAAATGTTTATGAAACCCTGAATTCTTATGATGAAGTATTGGAAAAAAGCGGGGGAAGACCTCTTTGGATAACAGCACTTGAAGCCCAGCCCAGAATTAAAAGTGGTTATCTTATGGTTCTTGGAAGGACGCTGAATTCATCGATTCTGAAAAATGTAGGAAAACTGTATCTTCTTGTAGATATTAAAACTACTGATGAGATTCTGGGTGACCTTTCCGATGGAAATAGCGAAACATATCTTGTTAATCCCGATCTATATATACTGAATTCATCCGACAAAGAGAAAATAGGAACAAAGTTTGAGTATATGGATTTGGATCTGTCAGGAAAAGAAGGGTTCCTGTACAGCAATACCGGGAAACTATCCATGGTGATGTACAACAGATCTTATCGTACGGGATGGACACTCATTCATATTGTTCCGGTTATGGATATACTGCAGGGATTTAATATAGTTATTATTGCTGCCATTTTTGTGGCGGTAATATATCTTATTTTTCTGGTTTCCATGTATCGCGGAGTTAATCAAAAGATACTCATCCCTATTGATAAACTGAAAAACAATGTTGATGAGTTTGCACAGGGAAATATGCTGGTGCAGGCTGATATTAACGAAGCAGGAGAAGTTGGAAAATTAAACCGTCATTTCAATAGTATGACACAACAGATTCATGAATTGATGGTTAAAAACAAACAGGAGGAACGGGAGAAAAACGACTTTAAAATGAAGGCACTTGTGGCGCAGCTGAGTCCTCATTTTCTTTATAACGCATTGAACACTATAAGGTGGATGTCAGTTATCAATAAGCAGAATAACATCAGGGATCTGACGGAAGCTCTTATAAAAATACTGATGACTACAGCACAGTCAGGACAGGACTATTACACAGTAGAAAATGAAATAGATCTGATAAAGAGCTATGCTGTTCTTCAGAAAGCACGATTTATGAATTTTTCAATCAATTATGATATAGAGAAAGAGGCAGAGCATTGCAAGATCAGGCGATTTTTAGTTCAGCCCATCATTGAGAATTCGATAATACACGGATTTTCCAGAGGTAATATGACCAATGGAAAGATATGGATAAAGATATGGACAGATGACAATCTCCATATTACGGTGAAAGATAATGGCTGTGGTTTTGATGTTGACCAGTTAAAGATGGTGACAGATCATGGCAATGATGAGATTTCACATATCAGCCTTGCAATTCAGAATATAGAACAGATAATAAAAATAGATTACGGAGAAGAATACGGTATGCAAATAAAAAGTGAGGCTGGACAGGGAACAGTAGTGGATTATGTGCTTCCGGTAATGAGGAGCGAATGTGATGATACAGACAATATTGGTAGATGATGAGATTTTAGCCAGGTTGGGGATCAGAGCCTTTTTGAATTCTGATGAAGATATCAGAGTGGAGGAAGAGTTTGGTAATGCGGAGGATGCACTGAGTTATCTCAGGAAAAATGCAGGAACCGATATAGTTATTACGGATATCGAAATGAATGGGATGAACGGATTGGAGTTGATCCATACACTGTCTGATGAACATTTGGCAAGAGGGATCATCATTGTAAGCTGTCATGCTGATTTCAAATATGCTAAAGAAGCAATAGCAGCGGGAGCAGACGCATATCTTCTGAAACAGGAGATATCGCAGGAACAGTTGATAACTACAATAAAGGATGTGTATAGGAAGAATACAGATAATCATATCCGCGATATTAATAAAAGTGCCATACTTGCAGATGATTCTGCACAGATGAGTAATAGTACTTATGCGGTTGGAGTTATACAGTTCCGGAAAAATGAAGAGTCAGAGGCAGAGTCTCCTGTTGATGAAGATATGCTCGAACATCTGATGGATAATATTATCAAACGTCATCAGATAGGAACTTTATTTGTGCCCTATAAACGGGATATGTTCATACTATTCAGATTTGACGATGGTATGAGCGAAGATATGATGAATCAGAAAATAGAGGAACTTGCAGAGGATCTATCGGGGAATATTCGTATTTACGTCAATAGGGATGTGATCCTTGGAGTCAGCAAATTCTTTAAGGATATTAAAGAAACCCGCGATGTTTATGATACAGCATTGGAAGCAGCTTCTCTCAGCTTTTATCAGGGAACGGGATTGTGCCGGTACTATGACAAAAGAGAACCGGCAGAAATGCAGATGCCTGAATTTACTACTGATGCATTTTTGGATGAAGGTGGAGAGGAGTGTTTTGAGCAGGAATTAAAGGATTTTTTGGACAAGTGCAAGCGAGATAATCAGCCGGTAGAAGTTATGAAAAAGATGCTGTTTATGAGTGTTGCGCAGTTTATCTTCCGTATCCTTCAGGAATACAGATTTTCAGATGAAATAAATAAAAAGTGGAATAATGAGCTCAGTTTTGTGAATAAGATCAATGAGGCGGAAGACGCGGGTCAGTTAACTGATGGTCTGCTGGATATTATAAAGGAATTCAGAATAGCTTTATTAACGCAGCTTAAAACAGATGAGTTTCAAAAGGTGCTTCATTATATTAATAATAATACGGAAAGAAAAATGTCTCTTCAGGAACTTGCAGATATGAGTTACATGAGTACATCGGCTTTTTGTAAGCGATTCAGGCAGGAAACCGGAAAAACCATGGTTCAATATATAAATGAACATAAGGTAGAATCTGTGAAAAATCTCCTGAGAGAGAACCGGACACTGGAAGAAATAGCTGATAAAACGGGATTTCTTAATGTGAATTACATGATCAGGGTGTTTAAGAAGATAGAAGGAAAAACTATTACAGAATACAGAGAATCCGTGAGATGATCTCTTATGGATTCAAAATCTTACATTATCAGATATCAGTACATGATTTTGAATCATGTATGCAATTATAATGAATAGAATATTGAACTAAAAGGACGTGAAGGAATCTTAATTCTAAACGTCCTTTTATTTAGAATGCTTATTGTAAATAGGAAACACCTGTCAAACACGGAAACGTGAATAAGGGAGGAAAAAATGAAGAAAAAAGCAATAAGTGGTTTATTATGTGCGGCTTTAGTTACCATGCTGGTCGGTTGCGGAGGAGGGGCTCCGGCAGCCAACAATTCTGCACCGGCGGAGACAGAAACAGCAAATAGCGGTGATACAGATACATCGCCAGCTCCTGCTGAAGAAAAAGAGGCTGAGACTGCGTCTGAAGCCAGCAGTGCTTCAGGCGCACTGACGATATGGGAGCATAATACTTCTTTTGAAGGGTCTTTGGAATCCGTTGTTGAAGGATTCAAAGCTAAATATCCTGATATTGATGTTGAATACGAATTTAAGGAGCAGGATCAGTATTATAACCTGCTTAATATTGCTATCCAGTCAGGAGACGCACCGGATGTGTTCTGGACAAACGGAACAGCTACCAATAACATGAGTGAACTTGTTAAAGCGGGAGCAGTACTGGGACTATCAGATTTTCTTGATACAAAGGATATTCCTGAGAACTGTATGCAGATCGGTACTATAGATGGAACCGTGTATTCTGTACCCTGGTCATGTATAGATACCCGTGCATGTTATTACAATAAGGATATCTTTAAGGAAAATGGCTGGGAGACACCTAAAACCTATGATGAATTTGTAAAATTACTTCAGACTCAAAAAGATGCCGGTTATATACCCATTTCACTTGATCCGAATTCGTGCTGGGATCTGCTTTTCGCATACGAACCGGTATTATCCGCTTATGACTCTGAATATACAGAAGGACTGGCAGATTATTCGGTAAAGGCAACTGATAAGCCGGCAAGAGATGCCATGAATGAGATGCTGGATTGGGCTGACAAGGGATATTTTGGTGATAATTATCTTGGTGTAGCCGATGAAGCAGCTATGGTTCTGACATTTACAAGTGGAGAGGCAGCAATGTGCCTGGCAGGATCATGGGAGGCTAACACCTTCATGGATAATAATCCAAATCTAAATCTCGGAGCTTTCCAGATTCCTGATAAAAACGGGAAAACCGGTATGGTTGGAACAAATGCAAATGGATTCTCTGTATATAGCAATTCTCCCAATATGGATGCAGCAAAGTTATTTATTCAGTATTGCGCAACAATAGAGGCTCAGCAGGCATGGGTTGATGGACAGGGCGCAGTATCAGGAAATCCGAATGTTAAGTCGGGATCGGATATAGCAGGAGAAATAGCTAACGCAGACACTACTTATACCAGCTGGCAGTCAGTTCTTTCAAATCATGTGAAAGAGGGCGAGAACGCATCTACGTTATTTGAAAATGATATTACTAAGGTATTCAGCAAGGAAATGACAACGGATGAGTTCTTTGACGAGATAGAAGCAGTAATGCAGTAAAACAATGATATCCATGATGCCTCACCCGCGGGTGCAGGCATCATGGAATAGATTGAGGATTAGTTATGAATAAACGAAGACAGTATCTTTTTTTTATAACACCGGGATTTATACTGTATACGGTGTTCATCATTATTCCGATCCTGTATGTGATTTATCTAAGTTTCTTTGAGTGGAACGGACTTACGGAAATGACATTTGTCGGAATGGAAAACTTCAAACTGCTAATGACAGACAACAAAATCGCTCCTGATTTCTGGTCAGCAGTTAAGAACAATTTGAAATATCTGTTGTGTATCTGGTTTGTAGTGACGCCGCTTCAGTTTATTACGGCATATTTCTTTTACGTCAGGATACCGGCGTTCAAATATATCAAATTTATGGTTTTTATGCCATATGTCATCAGTACTACGATTGTCAGTTTCTTTGCAACCATCATTTTTAATCCTAATATCGGGATATTGAATTCTGTACTAAAGGCGTTGAATCTTCCGCAAGGATCATGGCTGGGAGATCCGAACTGGACATTTAAGATCTTTATTATGATCGTAATATGGCAAAGTGCCGGTTCAGGAATGATGATATTTTATTCAAATTTACTTGATATTCCTAAAGACATCATGGAAGCATGCAGTATTGACGGAGCTAATGAATTCCAAAAATTCTGGCATATTCTGCTTCCGCTATCGCTCCCTTCCTGCGCTTCAATAATAATTATGAGTACGATATGGGCCTTATCTGTATTTGATCTCCCTTATATTCTTGTGGGTTCAACAGGAGGAGTGAAGGGAGTATTGGATTTTGTAAATATGGTCTTTTACAGATATACATTTGGAAGCGTATTAAATGCCCAGTCTAATTATGGATTCGGAGCAGCCATAAGTACGGTAATGTTGATCGTTATTATCATTGTTACTGCAGTTCAAAATAAGATATTGTCACGCTTTGAATATGACAATTAACGGGGATAGATAATGAAAGAAACGAAAACAAAAGGATCTTCAGGACAGATATATTCAAAGGGAAATCAGGTTAGCAGGCTGCTAGTCTCTGCAATATATATTGTTTATACAATGATCGCCTTTTTTGTTTTGGGGGTTACATTTATGAATTCCTTAAAAGAAAAAGGAGATCTTGCGACAAACCTGTTTAGTTTGCCAAAGAAGATAGTATTCAATAGTTATCACGTTTTATTTGAAAAGAATAATATCGGGCAGGCCTTTATTAACAGTATCATCATAACATTTGGCGGGACAGCTTTATGTATTTTTATGGCAGCTATGGTTGCTTACGGAATATCCAGATATGATTTTAAGGGCCGGGGATTCCTTGGCGGATATTTTTTAATAGGTATGATGGTTCCAATGCAGGTCACAGTGCTGCCATTATTCCTGATAATGCAAAAACTGGGTCTTCTAAATACCAGGCTGGGAATGATCCTGTTGTATGGCTCAAGCATATCATTTTCAATGTATGTGTTTGCCAAATTTTTCAGGACGATTCCCATGGCACTTGAAGAAGCCGCAAGGATAGATGGCGCCAGTGATTTTAAGATATTTATTCAGATAATTCTTCCAATCTGCCGGCCTGTTATTTTTACAATGGCATTAATCACTGCAGTAGGATACTGGAATGATTTTTATATGCCGATGGTTCTTCTTTCTAAGAAATCGACACAGACACTGACATTGATGATCTATACATACTTGAACGAATTTGTAAGAAAAATGGATGTATCATTTGCCGCAGTCGTTTTAACCCTTTTACCTGTGATATTACTATACTGTATTTTCAGTAAACAAATGGTACAAGGTATTACCGGAGGCGCTGTAAAGGAATAAGGATTATGAAAAAATGGATTTGGATATCGGAAAACGATGATTCAGTTAACAGAAGAATTTGTTTTTACAGCTATTTCACGGTGGAGAATGGTGATCAACAAATATCTCTGTGTATTTCAGCTGTAACAAAATACAGGTGCTGGATAAACGGAGGTATGGTTGGAAACGGACCCGTCAGGGATGGGGCAGGAATAAGGGTATTTGATGAGTATGATATTTCTTCATATATGAAAAACGGCGTAAATTTATTTGCCGTAGAAGTATGGAATTATGGCCTTTCCACCTATCAATCAATAGCTGAACACCCCGGATTATCTTTTGAAATTTTAAATGAAAATGGCGTACTTTTGGAATCAGATGAAAAGATTTTCGTTACTGAAAACGGCGGATTTCTTTCGGGAGCGCCGAAACGAAATGTTAATTTGGGATTCAGTGATTATTACGACGGTAGAAAAATTCATTTTGACTGGTTTAGAGATCCCTCACTAGTAAGCAACTGGAAGAATGCAGTTAGTTTACCCCGAGATTTGACAGAGGGATGGATAATTAAAAACAGACCGATCCGTAAATTGAGTCGACAGAATGAAAGAGCTAAATGTATTGAGGCAATACAGGATGTGGAAAAGGGGTGCCAGGTTTTATCTATAAATCTGAGAGATACCCTATACAAGGATAGAAAAGATGCAGATGAAACCACAGCGGCTGTAATCATAGGAACTGTTCTGTATGCACCAACGAATATGGAAGGAGAAATATCTTTCCCCAATAGAACCTGGAATGGGATAATCGGTGATTTTGCCTTAAGAGGGGAGGTATATGAAGTCTCTGATAATAACAGAAATAATATAAAGGTTTCTCTAAAGGAAGGAGATAATCTTTTTATTTTGAAAGCATGTGGAACTTTTGATGATCTTTATTGCCACATAGAGCTGTGCTTCGATAACAGAGTTGGTTTTGGCGTTATGGGTCAGAACAGCTTTTTTGCAATAGGACCACTGCTGCCTGAGGAGGCCATTAATAACCCTATTTGGCTCAAAGCATTTGATTTTAGAAGCTTTAACGATCTTAGAAACACAGTTAATACAGATATCAAAGTGATTCCGGAAAAGGATATTTATGAGGATGCTTATATTCTTTCGCTTGAGAGAAATGAAAGAATAGTATCTGACTATGCAATTAACGGGGAAAATCAGGGATTACTATGGGATAATGACGAGATAACGGTCGTAGATAAGCCGGATATAAGTGATTACAGGAGGGTGCTACTTGATTTTGGAACGGTTCGTGTAGGCCAGATATCGATGATCTTAAAGGCGGAGTCCGGGACGATAGTAGATCTATACGGATTTGAAAACTATTATGGGGGAGAAATAGACCACACGCTGGGATTAAATAATGGGATCCGTTATATATGCAGGGACGGATGGCAGGAATTCCATGGAATGGCAAGGGTTGGTTTCCGGTATCTTCTTATAACCATACGAAATACAGGGGAGCCTGTATATTTCAAGGATGTTTATGTTACAAATGAGACATATTCAGTAACAAACACAGGTAAATTCGAGTGTAGTGATGAATTGCTTAACCGGATATTTATCATGTGTAAGGAAACAAACCTGCTATGCACAGAAGACAGTTTCACTGATTGTCCAACATACGAACAGGCTTTCTGGATAGGCGATGCGTATATCAGTACTATAGTCAACAGCTGGCTATATGGCGATACAGAATATCAACTTCATAATGCAGGATTAGCAGAAACTGCTTTGATAAATAATGAGTTAATGAATGCACTGACACCTACTGATTGGAATACGTCAATACCAATGTGGATGGTTAATTGGGTGCTGTCTGTATTTTATATTGCTGAGGAGAGCGGTAATAGAGACTATGTTGAGAGATTTCATGACTCTGTTGTAAAGGTACTCCGTGCATATTCAGAATTTATAACAGAAGACAAAGGGCTCTATATTCATTCGTGGAATCTTATAGACTGGGCTCCGCTAGATATTTATGATACAGGTTCTGTTACTGCACAGGAAGCTTTGCTGGGACAGTGCTATGATCTCATGGGACGGTATGATCTGGAAACCGGAAGAGAAACGGAAGGTAATGAACTGCTGGGGTTTAAGGAAACACTTTTCAGGCACATTAATTCTGTGATGTGGGATCCTGAGGAAAATGTTTACTATGATGGATGGACTGAGGAAAAAGGCCTTTCTGAAACGCATAGCGTGCAGACACACCTCTTGATCTATCTTTCAGATATGTATACGAAGGAAAAGGAACAGTATATTGAACATTATCTAACTGACACACCTCATGATTTTGTCAAGGTAGGATCACCGTTCATTCTGTTTTACCTGTACGAAGCATATATTAAGCTTGGTAAAAAGACTGAAGTTTTTTCGGATATAAAAAAACGCTGGTCCGAGATGATC
Organism: uncultured Lachnospiraceae bacterium; assembly: GCA_902779445.1. Lineage (GTDB taxonomy): Bacteria > Bacillota > Clostridia > Lachnospirales > Lachnospiraceae > NK4A144. The sequence continues at coordinate 70,390 of CACZBM010000018.1, read as the reverse complement.
ATGTATGATTCCACGACCTGTTGGGAAGTGTTCCCCGGCTTTTACGAAAATAGTAGAACGAGAAGTTATTGTCATTCCTGGTCATCCTCCCCTGCATATTTCATGATGAAATATCTTACAGGAGTGAAGATGCTGGAAAAGGGATTTAAGAAGATCACTGTATGTGATATACCGGATCAGCTTGATTGGTGCAGGGCTGCGATACCAACTCCGTACGGTAGGATCAAAATTGAATGGCACAGGAAAGGTAAAGAAATATGTGTTACGCTGGATCTTCCGGAAGACATAGAGTACATCAGTAATGATAACAAAGGAGTTTGCGTAAAGTTAAGGTCACTAAAACAGATGCCAATGTGCTATAATAGCGGTCATGAGTATATTTAAGCTGAAGCCCGCCTGCAAGGATTATCTCTGGGGCGGGGAAAGATTAAAAAAAGAATACGGCATTGAGTATGCCGGGGAGCCGCTGGCGGAGGCCTGGGTATTGTCCTGTCACCCTGACGGGCTGTCGGTCATTGAAAACGGGGAGTATGCCGGGACCACGCTTAAGGAGTATCTGGAAAAGAACGAAAAGATAAGGGAGTTCCCGGTTTTGATAAAGCTTATTGACGCTAAACGGGATCTCTCCATACAGGTTCATCCGGATAATGAATATGCTATGTCCCATGAAGGACAAAAGGGAAAGACTGAGATGTGGTATGTCCTGGATGCAGCCCCCGGTGCTTTTATCTATTATGGGTTTAAGAAGGAAATATCAAAGGATGAATTTGATAAAAGGATCCGTGAGAATACTCTTCTCGAAGTCCTGAATAAGGTCTATGTGAATAAGGGAGACACGTATTTTATCAGGCCGGGAACCCTTCACGCCATAGGGGCAGGTTGTCTGATAGCTGAAGTCCAGCAGAATTCCAACGTCACATACAGGATATACGATTATGACAGAGTAGGAGCTGACGGGAAAAAAAGAGAACTCCATATAGATAAAGCTCTTGATGTAACAAATAGAAGACCGCCTAAACCGTATACAGCGGATGGGGATCATCTTGTGTCCTGCGAATACTTTACTATCGGATTATTAAGGTTAGAAGAAGGGAAGATACAGAAGATCACCGGAATAGATGATTCTTTCAGGCATCTCCTTATTATTTCCGGAAGCTGCACGGTAACGGACGGGAAAGACACGCTATCGTTAAATAAGGGTGATTCCGTGATCTTAACTGCAGGCACAGGAGAAGTGAATATCAGTGGAAACGCAGAGATACTTGAAACCGGCTGACCCGAAAGGGCGGCCGGTTTTTGCGTATTTGCTTGAAACCTGAAAGTGCACATTTTATAATGATGTTTATTAAGTATTAAAAAAGGATTATTTGGAGACACAATGGATTTGACGGAATTAAGAGATAAGATAGACGCGATCGATGAAGAGATCGTAAAACTGTATGAAGAACGGATGGAGATAAGCGGATCCGTAGCGGAATACAAAATAGAACACGGAAAGAACGTCCTTGATGCAGAGAGGGAAAAGAGCAAATTATCAAAGCTAAAAAGCTTTACACATAATGATTTCAATGCACTGGGTGTGACCGAGCTTTTCGAACAGATAATGTCCATGAGCAGGAAAAAGCAGTATGCCCTGATGACAGACAGGGGAATGTTCGGGAAAACCCCGTTTATTCCTGTAGATAAACTGGATACAGATAACGCAAAGGTTGTTTTCCAGGGGATAAACGGTGCATATTCCGAAGCCGCTATGATAGCTTTCTTCGGAGAAAATGTAGATTCACACAGTGTAAGTACCTTCAGGGAGGCTATGAGGTCCATAGACGAGGGAACAGCTGACTATGCAGTGCTGCCGATAGAGAACAGTTCATCCGGCATTGTAAACGCCAATTATGACCTGCTCACAGAGTTTGAAAACTATATCGTAGCGGAACAGATGATCAGTATAGATAACTGCCTGATAGTCCTGCCGGGGGTTAAAGAATCCGAGATAGATACGGTGTATTCCCATCCCCAGGCTCTTATGCAGTGCGTGCCGTTTCTCGATGATCATCCGTCATGGAAACAGATCAGCTATTCGAATACCGCCATGTCTGCAGCAAAGATACGGGATGACGGCTTAAGAAATCAGGCTGCCATTGCGGGAGAAAGAGCTGCAAAGGCATATGGGCTGGAGGTTTTGAGACGGGATATCAATTCCAGCGAAGGCAACTCCACCAGGTTTATAATCGTTACGAATCAGAAGATATTTGTGAAAGATGCGAAAAAGATCAGTCTGTGCTTTGAGATACCTCATAAGAGCGGGTCTCTATACAGGATACTTTCGCACTTTATCTATAATGATCTCAATATGACTAAGATAGAATCGAGACCGATTCCCGACAGACCATGGGAATACAGGTTTTTTATAGACTTTGACGGAAACCTTAATGATCCGTCCACCAAGAATGCTTTGAGGGGACTTAGAGAAGAAACGAGGGGACTTAAGATACTTGGAAACTATTAAACCTCATTCATCAGCGAAAGGAACATTATGTCAACTAATGAACTCATTCTTTTCAGAAACTTAAAGCATGAAGATATACTGAATAACATGGTGGCTCTTGCGGAGGGCAGGGAGGACACAGGTAACAGGGCGTCTGATGTGGCGGCAGAGATCATAAGCCTCTCATCAAGATATGGCTTTGAAGGGAATCTATGGCACTGCTTTTTATCCTATGCCCTGATAAACAATGAAAATCCCTATACCCTTTCCGCTGAAAAGAGAGGAAGGGTGGAAGGATCCCTCGCTAAAGCCGCGCTTCATGACTGTGCGGTTTTCAGGGGATTTTTTGATTATGACATAAAGAAGATCTTCGGTGAAAAGGAAGACGGTATAGCAGAGATCCTGACAGACTATTCTATAAAGCATGCTTCAGGTGAAGGTGAGACCTTTAATAAAAGGATAAGAGACAGGATAGTAGATCTCGCAGGGAAGCTCTCAAAAGCGGACAGCGATGAAATGTTTCTTTCCGAACTCGACACATATTATAAAGACTTTGGCGTGGGGAAATACGGACAACACAAGGCTTTCAGACTGCGCCACAGGGAGGATGAGGGCGTTGTTATCGAACCTATCACAAGGATAAGGCATGTGTGGCTCGATGATATAGTGGGAATGGAGACCCAGAAGAAAAAATTAGTCGACAATACGGAAGCCTTCCTCGACGGAAGAAAAGCCAATAATGTGCTTCTTTTTGGAGATGCCGGTACCGGAAAATCAACATGTATAAAAGGAATATTAAATCAGTATTTTGACCGGGGTCTCCGGATAGTAGAGGTATATAAGCACCAGTTCAAAGATCTTAATGACCTTGTACACGAGATAAAGAACAGGAACTATAAGTTCATCATATATATGGATGACCTGTCTTTTGAAGATTCCGAAGTGGAATACAAGTATCTGAAGGCATTGATAGAAGGCGGACTTGAAAAGAAGCCGGATAATATTCTGATCTATGCTACAAGTAACAGAAGACATCTCATACATGAAGGATTTGCCGACAAGCTGGACAGAGGTGCAAATGATGATATTCATGAGAGTGACACGGTTCAGGAGAAACTCTCACTTTCTGCAAGATTCGGAGAAAAGATCTACTTCGGCAGACCCGGGAAAAAGGAATTTGACAATATAGTTCTCACTTTAGCCCATAAAAGAGGGATTGAGATGGGAGATGATGAACTGTTATCCGAAGCCAATAAGTGGGAACTCTCTCACGGAGGAAAGAGCGGAAGGACAGCTGAGCAGTTTATTGATTATATCGAGGGGATACTGATTCCTTCAGGCTTGCAGGGGAAGTGAGTACAGTGTGAGATCCTTCGGGCAGGAGCCCTCAGGGTGACAGCTATATCTGAGCGAAGTGAAGGATCTGATATGAGGAGGTAGTATGAAATTATTCGCAGCCATTGATGTCGGTTCATATGAGATCGGAATGAAGATCTTCGAACTGAGTCAGAAGAACGGAGTTAAGGAAATCGATTTCATCCGCCACAGGATCGATCTTGGGACGGACAGCTACAACACGGGAAAGATAAGCTACGACCGTATGGATGAGCTTTGTAACGTGTTAAAGGGTTTTAAGGAGATCATGGACACCTATAAGGTGGATGCATACCGGGCATACGGTACATCTGCCATAAGAGAGACCCAGAACATGAGGATAATCTTAGACCAGATAAAGCTCCGTTCCGGTCTCACGATCCTTCCTTTAAGTAATTCGGAGCAGAGGTTCCTGGATTATAAATCTGTGGCGCTAAAGAGCGAGAATTTCCACAGCATCATAAACAGCGGTACCGCATTCATTGATATCGGAGGAGGAAGCACCCAGGTTTCACTCTTCAGTTCATCAGAGCTTATAGCCACGGTAAACTTAAAGCTTGGAATACTCCGTATCAGAGCGTCGCTTAATGAACTGGAGCCCTCCAGCAGTAATTATGAGAGATTATTAAACGAGATCATAGATAATGAGATCCACACCTTTAAGAAGATCTTCTTAAAGAGACTGGACATTCAGAATATCATCGTTGTGGACGATTACCTGCCCTATATCCTGCAGAAACTACTAAAGGACGGGATCAGCGGTGAAACAAAGGAAAACGCAGTGGCCGGAAGGGACAATTCCGTGACTGCTGGACAGTTTGTAAAATTTGTAGATAAGCTAAAGGAGATGCCTCCTGAGCAGATATCCAGTGAAGTCGGGATACCTATGGAGAGTACATCCCTTCTGAAACCCTCAGCCCATATCATCAAACACCTTATAAAAGCGATGGAGGCTGAGAGGATCTATGTGCCCGGAGTTACCCTGTCTGACGGTATAGCATATGACTATGCGGAAAAGAATAAGATAATCAAATCGGGCCATGATTTCGAAAGGGATATTATTTCCAGCGTGGATAATATTTCATTAAGATACAGGGGAGAGCAGTCGGTAAGCGATCTTCTTTCCAAATGTGCGCTGGCAGTTTTTGACGGGATGAAAAAGTATCACGGGCTTGACAGCAGAGGAAGGCTTTTACTGGATATAGCAGCGAGACTCAGGGATGTGGGAAGGTTCATATCTCTTTCTGCAGCAGCCGAAAGCGCATATTCCATTATAATGGGGTCCGAGATAATAGGTATTTCACATAAAGAAAGGGAGATGATCGCATACATAGTGACTGCGTCATATCCCGGAGAGATAACCTATGATGATATCGGTGACAGCAGTAACGTGGACGAGAAAACCTACATCACTGTTGTGAAGCTTACTGCGATTCTCCGGCTTGCTTCAGGAATGATACGGAGCTACAAGCGGAAATATGATTCGGTAAAAGCCCAGGTAAAGGATAAGGAATTACTGATCACCATATCAACTGATGATGATATAACACTTGAAAAGGGACTTTTCTTTGAAAATGCCGGATTTTTTGAAGAAGTATTCGGCATGAGGGCTTATTTAAAGAGGGTGTGAATTAAGGCTATGTCATCCTGAGCGTTAGCGAAGGATCTTTCCTATGGCTATAGGAGATTCTTCGCTTCGCTCAGAATGACACTGATAATAAGGAGCGTGTATGAAAGTATCTTCTAAGACCAAGACTAAAGCAAAGGAAATCGATTTCCGGGCGCCCGAGTATTATTTCAACCGTGAGTTGTCCTGGATGAAATTCGATGAAAGGGTACTTAGTGAAGCAAGGGATAAAACCCTGCCCCTTCTTGAAAGGGTAAAAATGCTGGGGATCACTGCGTCTAACCTGGATGAATTTTTTATGGTCAGGGTAGCTTCACTGAAGGACATGGTTCATGCCGGTTACAAAAGAAGGGATATTGCCGGACTTACACCGGGAGAACAGCTGCATGAGCTGTCCATAGTGACCCATGATTTTGCAAATATGCAGTATTCCACGTGGGGAAGGTCACTGTTACCGCTATTAAAAGAGAACGGTATAAGGATCATTTCCCATCATGAGGAACTGAGTGATGAAGAGGGAGAGTATATTGACAGGTATTTTGAAGAGCAGATCTATTCTGTTCTGACACCAATGGCTGTGGATTCCTCAAGACCTTTTCCACTTGTTAGGAATAAGACTCTTAATATCGGAGCAATAGTAACACCCTTAAAATCCGCAAACCTGTTGAATAACGGACAGGAGAAAAAGAAGGACAAGAAGGGACAGAAGGAAGCAAAGCCTGACTTTGCAATGGTTCAGGTGCCTGATGTGCTTCCGCGTCTTATAAGTATTCCGTCAGACATAAACGGAAAGAAGGACAGTGAAAAGACATTTATCTTCCTCGAAGAAGTTATAGAGAGAAATATCGAGAAGCTTTTCCTGAACTACAGGATAGAATGTGCCCATCCTTTTAGGATAATGAGAAATGCGGATCTTACCATTGATGAAGATGAGGCTGAGGATCTCCTTCATGAGATCGAGAAGCAGCTGAAAAGACGCCAGTGGGGCGAGGTTATCAGGCTGGAAGTGGAAGAAGGCATTTCTCCGAAGCTCTTGGATATCCTGGTAGAAGAGCTTCATGTAGAGGACAGGGATATTTACAGGATCAACGGACCCCTGGACCTCACCTTTCTTTCAAAGATAGCGTCCCTTCCGGGATATGATGAATTAAAGATACCGGGCTGGACACCCCAGACACCCAAATATATGAAGACAGATGAGGATATATTCACCCAGATAAGGAAGGGAGATATCCTTTTACAGCATCCGTACGAGTCCTTTGAACCCGTGGTGGATTTTATAAGGACCGCAGCCAGGGATGAAGCCACGCTCGCCATAAAGATGACACTCTACCGTGTGAGTGGTAATTCGCCTATCATAGCGGCTCTTGCACAGGCTGCTGAAAACGGGAAGCAGGTCACTGTTCTCGTGGAACTGAAAGCGAGATTTGATGAGGAGCATAATATCAACTGGGCCCGTACTCTTGAAAAAGCGGGATGCCATGTTATATACGGACTGGTGGGATTAAAGACCCATTCAAAGATTGCTCTCGTGGTACGCCGTGAGGAAGATGGCATACGGAGATACGTGCACCTCGGTACCGGTAATTACAATGATACAACAGCCAGATTCTATACGGATATGGGACTTCTCACATGCTCTGAGCCTGTGGGAGAGGATGCCACTGCGGTATTTAATATGCTTTCGGGTTATTCCGAACCTGTTGCATGGAACAGGCTTTCCCTTGCACCGCTCTGGCTTAAGAACAGATTCCTGTATTTGATCGAACGAGAGGCGGAGCACGCCAGAGCAGGAAGAGAAGCACACATCATCGGAAAGATGAATTCTCTCTGCGACCCCGACATAATAGAAGCTCTTTATAAAGCTTCTTCAGCCGGTGTAAAGATAGACCTTATCATCAGGGGTATCTGCTGTCTTAAAGTAGGTATTCCCGGTGTTTCCGAAAATATAACGGTTCATTCCATAGTGGGCTTCTTCCTGGAGCACAGCAGGATATTCTACTTCCTGAATGAAGGGAATGAGGAATTCTATATGGGATCTGCAGACTGGATGCCGAGAAATCTGGACAGACGTGTGGAGATCGTTTTCCCTGTGGAAAGAGAAGAATTAAAGGCTGATCTTAAGCACTTCCTTTCTCTGGAACTATCTGATACAATAAAGGCTCATGTGCTCACTCCTGACGGCAGCTATGTGAAGCCCGACAGGAGAGGAAAGAAAGCGGTGAACTCCCAGAGAGAATTATGCAGGGAGGCAAAAGAAACCGCAAGGAAGAGAAAAGAGACCGTTGAAGGCAGACGATTTATACCTGAGATGAGTCCGGTTTAGAGTCAATGGGGACGGTTCTCTTTGACTTCCCGCTGACGCCAATACCCTCATCAGTCAGCTGCGCTGACAGCTTCCCCCATAGGGGGAAGCCATTAAATGGGATGAAAGTCTGCTAAGTAGCCAGAGCCTTCCCCCTTTGGGTTGCTGCTTGCCAGCGGCAAGCGTTTAGCAACGACCGAGTCGGGAGACGAGACAGGTGGCAGCCCGCAGGGCTGACGGATGAGGGCTTCAAGAGGATAGAGAAGAAAGGATGAATAAATGATACAGGCTAACAATGTGACAGGCGAAGACTTGCGAAGCAAGATTTCGACTGTCAACGAGCAAAAATATCATAGATGTTTTT
>CACZBM010000018.1:0-62197 GCA_902779445.1 uncultured Lachnospiraceae bacterium | reverse complement strand
GCGAAGCAAGATTTCGACTGTCAACGAGCAAAAATATCATAGATGTTTTTGCGAGTATGCTGTGTGAAAGGATGAATAAATGATACAGGCTAACAATGTAACCTATAGAGTTGGTAAGAAAGCTCTTTTCGAGGATGTAAATATTACTTTTTCGGAAGGGAATTGCTATGGGCTGATAGGTGCCAACGGGGCAGGAAAGTCAACTTTCTTAAAGATCCTGTCCGGAGCACTGGAGACCACAAACGGTGATGTATCCATTACACCGGGAGAGAGGCTTTCTGTGCTGGAACAGGACCACTTCAAATATGACGAGGATGTAGTTCTTGATGTGGTAATGTCCGGAAACCAGAGGCTGTTCGACATCATGAAGGAAAAGGATGCCATATACGCAAAAGAGGACTTTTCCGATGAGGATGGTGTAAAGGCAGCAGAGCTGGAAGCGGAGTTTGCCGAGATGAACGGCTGGGAAGCTGAGGCCGATGCAGAGACCCTTCTTAACGGACTTGGTATAGAGACAGAGCTCCACAGGGAGGTCATGAAGAACCTCAAGGGCTCGGAGAAGGTGAAGGTACTGCTTGCCAGAGCACTTTTCGGATCCCCTGATATCCTGCTCCTCGACGAGCCTACGAACCATCTTGACTTAGACGCCATCGAATGGCTGGAGGAGTTCCTTATTAACTTCGATAATACTGTTATCGTCGTTTCCCATGACAGATATTTCTTAAATAAAGTCTGCACCTATACTGCAGATATCGACTACGGAAAGATAACTCTTTTCGCAGGAAACTATGACTTCTGGTATGAGAGCAGCCAGCTCATGAAGAGGCAGCAGCAGGAAGCCAATAAGAAGAAGGAAGAGAAGATAAAGGAACTGCAGGAGTTCATTTCCAGATTCTCGGCGAACGCTTCCAAGTCAAAGCAGGCTACCAGCCGTAAGAGGGCCCTTGAAAAGATCCAGCTTGACGATATCAAGCCTTCATCGAGGAAATACCCGTATGTGGATTTCAGGCCTGACAGGGAGATCGGAAATGAGGTTCTTCAGGTAGAGAATCTTTCAAAGACAATAGACGGAAAGAAAGTTCTTGATAATATAAGCTTTGTTCTCGGACATGACGACAAGGTAGCCTTTGTGGGACCGAACGAGCAGGCTGTGACGGTGCTTTTCCAGATACTTATGGGAGAGATGGAGCCGGATGAAGGAAATTACAAGTGGGGAGTTACCACGAGCCAGGCGTACTTCCCGAAAGACTATACAAAGGAATTCGACAGTGAATACACCATAACCGAGTGGCTTACCGGATATTCACCGGTTAAGGATGTGACATACGTAAGAGGGTTCCTGGGGCGTATGCTCTTCCCGGGTGAAGACGGTGTGAAGAAGGTGAACGTACTCTCCGGAGGAGAAAAGGTCAGATGCCTGCTGTCCAAGATGATGATATCCGGTGCTAACTGCTTAGTCCTGGATGAGCCTACTAACCACCTTGATATGGAATCGATAACTGCCTTAAATAACGGCCTTATCAAGTTCCCGGGAGTCGAGCTCTTTACCTGCCACGACCATCAGTTCGTGCAGACCACAGCTAACCGCATAATGGAGATCTCGCCTGAGGGAACACTTACCGACAAGATCACCACTTACGATGAATATCTTGCAAACAACGAATCTGCGAGAAAGGCTACAGTATACACCGCGTCCATAGAAGAAGACGAGAACTGAGAGCGGTTGTTGGTTGTTATGCTGTTGCGATCCGAAGCAGAAAGGGAAGGGCACAAGATGATCCTTAAAGTAATGGTCACCGGTAAAAACAGAAGGATAGCATCGGATATTAGCGAACACCTGGAAAAAGACAGGGGCTATATCACGGTGAAGTGCGGTGCGAAGAAAACTGCGCTTTTTGGTATGGTGCCAAAGGAAATGCCCCACGTCATCATTATCTGTCTTGGAGATGAAAACCGGGAAACCGTGAAGGTTTTTGACATACTTAAGGAATATACGAAGCTCGAATATACCACCATAATGGTGGTGGCAAACGAAGAGGACAGAAAGCTCTTTATCAATAATACAGATCTTGAGCGTATGTTCTTTCTTCCGAGACCTGTTTCACTTTTCGCTCTCTACGACAAACTGAATGACATAGAGAATGATATCGAGCGGATAAAAAAGGAAAACGGAGGTTCTCTCGAGGAATATGTAAATGAGGGGAAAAAGACCGAATATGAGAGACGGCATATCCTGGTCGTTGATGATGATCCGGAACTGCTCATTCATATAAAGGAACAATTAAAAGAGTTTTATGAAGTTACCCTTGCAGGCTCCGGCAAAAATATGTTCAAATATTTGGAAAAATTCAAGGTAGATCTGATATTATTAGACTATCTCATGCCTGAGATGGATGGGCCTGAAGTTTTATGTAAACTAAGAGAATTTGATGAATATAAAGATATACCGGTGGTATTTCTGACCGGAGTATCGGAAAAAGAGACTGTTATAAAGACCCTGGTGGAATTAAAACCTCAGGGGTATATATTAAAGCCATCGAAGAAATCCGAGCTGGTGGCGAAGATCATAGACGTATTGGAGAGTGTTGAAGAAAAAGATCAGTAGACACAGGAGGTGCGCATGATAAAAAAGGTGGGGCGTTTATTTCTGGTATCTTTACTGACCGTAACACTTACTGCATGCGGCAATAGTCAGAATACGTTTTCCTCAAGCAGTACTGTGGATCTGGCACATGCCTATGAGACTGATGAAGCGGAGGGAGATACTCTCAAAGGACAGGATGAAGAGACTTCTGATCCCGCAGATGATTTCCGGATAGGCATAGTGACCGGATCATTTTCACAGTCCGAGGATGACAGAAGAGGTGCTGAAGCCTTTCAGGAGAAGTACGGAGAAGACAGGGTAACTCTCGCAGTCTATCCCGACAACTTTGCAGAAGAGCAGGAACCCACCATACAGACTATAGTGAATCTCGCGGATGATCCCGGGATGAAAGCTATTATAGTGAACCAGGCTGTTGACGGAACGACGGAGGCTTTCAGGCGTATCAAGGAAAAGAGACCTGATATCCTCTGTATTGCCGGAGAAGCCTATGAAGATTTTTCTGATATAGAGCCGGTTTCAGACCTTGTGGTAAACAGTGATTTTGTCTGTCGCGGCTATCTGATGATACGTTCAGCCCATGAGCTTGGATGTGATACCTTTGTTCATATCTCATTTCCCAGACATCTTTCATATGAGACTGTATCGAGGCAGGTGGCGGTGATGAAGGCCGCCTGTGAAGAGTTCGGTATGGATTTCGAAATGGAAACAGCTCCGGATCCCACAACAGAAGTGGGTGTCCCCGGGGCTCAGAGCTATATCCTGGAGCATGTGCCGGGATGGGTGGAAAAATACGGAGAGAGATCGGCCTATTTCTGCACAAATGACGCCCATACCGAACCTCTCATAAAGAAGCTTCTGGAGTGCGGGGGATACTTTATAGAAGCAGATCTCCCTTCTCCGCTTATGGGATATCCGGGAGCGCTGTCCCTGGATCTTGCTGAGGAAACGGGAGATTTCGAGAAGATACTTAAAACTGTTGAAGACGCTGTCGTAAAAAAGGGGGGTGCCGGAAGATTCGGAACATGGACCTATTCCTATGGATACACAGTATCTGCGGGTCTTGCAGAACATGCCCGCAATGTGATCATGGGGAATAGCGAGCTCAATAATATAAATGACCTTGCGAAGGCATACGGAGTATTCTCACCGGGAGCCGAGTGGAACGGTTCCGGATATACGGATACGAAAAATGGTGAAAAGTCTGAAAAGACTTTCCTTATCTACCAGGATACATATATCATGGGAGATCCCGGGCACTATATGGGATCCACTAAAGTGGAAGTACCTGAAAAATACTTTACCATAGAATAAGGACAAAAATGCCTGTATCACCGGAAGAGAGCAGAATCGAAAAAGACTACGGACACAAAAAGCACAGCATGATCATTCCCCTGATCCTTGCTTTTGCTTTTGTTGTGGCAATGGTCATCTATACATCCAGACTGATGTACAGTGTTGCTGTACTGAATTCAAATTCTGTCATAGAGGACAGGATCTTAAACGTATCAAAACTTATCGAGAATCATATGAATACAGCGGAGAATGTCCTGCAGATCACCGCCGATTCCGTACATCACATGCTTATCAGCGGAAGCACCCCTTCACGTATACATGAATTCCTCGTAGAAGAAACCGATAATGTAACTGAACAGTTTGGAGAAAACTATCACGGTCTCTACGGTGTGATCATGAGTAAGTACATGGACGGGCTGAACTGGGAGCCTCCGGAAGACTATGATCCCAAAACCCGTGACTGGTACAGGATCGCACAGGAAAGTGACGGAGATGTGGCGATAGTACCGCCTTATGTGGATGCCCAGACCGGAAACATCATCATTTCCGTCAGCCGTATGCTGCCGGACAGGCAGAATATTCTGTCTTTAGATGTTCAGTTAAACGGGATCCAGGCTCTGATGGATGAGCTTAATATAAATGGCAAGGGATACGGATTTGTTATAGATGAGAACGGGCTGTTCATAGCACACAGCGATGAGAGTAAAAAGGGCACACAGATCGCAGAAATCCCGGATGGAGAGGGATTATTAAAAGCCATTAAGGATACTGGTTCCGGGAGCTTTACCTATTCGCCGGAAGGAGACAGGAACACTGTTTTTGTAAACAGCATAACAAATAACTGGTATGTGGTAATGGTGGTCAGAAATGCCGAGCTTTATGAAGATGTGAAAAAGCAGCTGGCAATAAACATCGTCATCTTCACTCTTGTTTTCGTGATGATAGTTTTTCTCTACTATGTAGGGCATAGAAATGAGAAGGAATATACGAAACGCGTAGAGGAGATGAAGCTTGAGGAACAGAAGGCCACTTATGAAAGGAAAGTGCTGGAACTTGAAAAGGATGCAGCAAATGCTTCCAATAAGGCAAAAAGTGACTTCCTTGCCAATATGTCACATGAAATAAGGACTCCCATGAATGCTATTATCGGCATGGATGAAATGATCTTACGTACTTCACCCGGGGAGCCTATTAAAAAATATGCCCTGAATATTAAGAGTGCCGGAAAGACTCTTCTTTCCCTTATTAATGACATTTTGGATCTATCAAAGATCGAATCCGGAAAGATGGAGCTGATCCCGGATGAATATAATTTTGCTTCCGTAATGAATGATATCATCAATATGACAGCAAATAAGGCGCGGAATAACGGACTTGAATATATATTGAAGATCTCGGAAGATATCCCGTCTGTATTAAAGGGCGATGAGAAAAGGGTAAGGCAGGTCATGCTGAATCTTATCAATAATGCCATTAAATACACTAATGAAGGAAGCGTGACAGTAGAAGTATCATTTAACAGATATACCGGTATGCTTCTTTTGATCGTAAGGGATACAGGGATAGGGATAAAGAATGAGGATATGGGCAGGCTTTTCGGATCATTTGAGAGGCTGGAAGAAGATAAGCACAGAGATATCGAAGGAACCGGACTTGGACTCAATATAACCATGAATCTTGTTAAGATGATGGGCGGAGCCATTGATGTAAACAGTGAGTATGGAAAGGGCACTACTTTTGCGGTTCAGATGAAACAAGAGATCGTTGATGAAACGCCTATCGGTGACTTCGCACAGAATGTTTCCAGGATGCAGGAGAATACCGACGAGTACAGGCCGGCTCTCATAGCGCCTTCAGCCAAGATTCTTATTGTTGACGATAATGATATGAATCTGGAAGTGATCGGGTCACTCCTTGAAGATACGAAGATACAAGTGACAACTGCCGGGTCTGGAGATGAATGCCTCGATATACTGGAGAGAGAATCATTTGATGTGATACTTTTGGATCAGATGATGCCGGGTATGTCAGGAATACAGACCCTTTCGGAGATGAAAGTGCGTCATCTTGCGGAGAATACTCCTGTTATAGCACTTACCGCAGATGCCATTGTGGGAGCAAGGGATAATTACTTAAAAGAGGGCTTCACGGATTATCTCAGTAAACCGGTGATGTATGAGGCTCTGGAGGCGATCCTCATAAAATACCTGGACAACAGCCTGTTACAGGCTGATACAGAAGATAATATTCCGGAAGATAACGGTGAAAAGCCGATCGTAATAGTGATAAGTGATTCACCGGAAAAGCTTCGCAGCATGAAATCCATTATCGGAGACAGGGGAAAGGGCGTATTTTTGAGAAATATGGAGAGTGCATCAAAGTACCTCTCCAAAGGTCTGAATACGGAGGAATAGTATTGGGATACGATGTGAAGATATTAGAGGATGCAGGACTGGATGTAAGTAAGGGTATCGGTTATACGGGTAATGAGGAGAAATATATATCTGCGATCCAGCGCTTTTACAGGAATCACGAGAAGAACAGACTGAAAATAGAAGAGTACTTAGCAGCAGAGGATTATGAAAATTTCATGATAACAGTCCATGCCATGAAGAGTAATTCACGGATGATAGGCGCTCTGACACTGGGGGATATGTTTGAAGAGCTGGAGACTGCGGCGAGATCCGGAAATACCGGCCTTATAGACCATAAGACCCCGTCAGTCCTGTCTGCATACGATGATCTCATAGAAAAGATACGTCCCCTGGGGGAAATGGATACAGTGAAACCGGCAGATGAGATATCTGCAGAGGAGGCGCTTACGACAGCAAATAAGCTCCTCGCTGCCCTGGATGATTTTGATGATGAACTCTCTAAAGAACTTGCATTAAAGCTCACAGGCTACCCTTTCAGGATCACCCAGAAGGAGCTTCTTACTCAGGCTATCGGGTATATAAATGATTTCCTCTACGATGAGGCTGCGGAAAAGATAAGGGAGATCATCAGTTCTCCATTTTCCATATGATCTCAGCTATTGCCCCGTGGTTATGGTCATTTTCGGTGATGCGGTCGGCCTCTGCCTTGACTTCGCTTCTTGCGTTGCTAACGGCATAACCTATACCTGCTGCCTGTATCATTGAGATATCATTGGCTTCATCCCCGGCAGCAACAGTATCTTTAATATCCACTCCCACATGCTTTGAAAGAAATTCTACAGCCTTTGCCTTTGTGGCATTCCATGTGCCAAATTCCAGCAGGCGGTCGCTTGAAAAGAGCGAAAACAGTCTGTCATTAACAAGAGGCGTGATATATTCCTGAAATCTCTCAAGAGAAGGCCTGTCATTTAATGCGGCGCAGACCACTTTAAGGGGAGGTTCCGGAAGATAGTCCATAAGGGAATCGATGTCGGGGACCACATAAGGATCCAGAGCTTTTCCATCGGTATAGCTTCTTAAAATATCAGTGTCATGAAGAGCAACTACATACCTGTCCGTATAGGTCTGGCAGTGTACATGGCGTTTCTCAGCTTCTTCAAAAAGGAATCTGGTATCCTCGAAAGAAACGGGTTCCTTAATGATGGTGACCCATTCACCGTTCTTAAACTCCGAGATCTTTCCACCGTTAAAGCTTGCGATATATACCCCGTCTCTTTCAAGCAAAAACCTTTTTGCCAGCGGGGCAGTATCTTCAAAAGGCCGTCCTGTTACAAAGGCGAAGTAATTCCCTTCATTGAGAAAATGATCTATGGCTTCCAGATTTTCTCCGCTTATGGTCTTTTCACTGGTTAGAAGAGTAAGATCCAGGTCTGTGAATAAAAAACGTTTTCTCATAGTGAATTCCGGAGTTCCTTTAATCGTTCAAATACCTCGTAAGGGACAAATAAACTTCCTTTGCCCGTGCCGAGATCGATATCTTTTTTATTGCTGCCATGAAAATCTGATCCGCCGGACTCCAGCAGCCCGTATTTTTCGGCAAGCATCATCATCTGTCTGGTATCACCGGCTGTGTATGTGCTGTATCTCGTCTCCATTCCGAGAAGTCCTGCTTCTTTCAGGTCGGAAATAAGCTTTTCAAGCCGGGTAAGAGAGAATTTATAGAGGACAGGATGGGCGAGTATAGGGATACC
The DNA here is from genome assembly GCA_902779445.1 of uncultured Lachnospiraceae bacterium. GTDB lineage: Bacteria > Bacillota > Clostridia > Lachnospirales > Lachnospiraceae > NK4A144. Next base: position 54,173 of record CACZBM010000018.1, on the reverse strand, counting down.
CGAAGCCTTTTTTATCAGTTCTACCGCATCTTCAGGTCTTACCTTTTCCCTGGGTATATAATAGGGCTTGTCATCACCTATCCACCGTTCAAAGGCCTCGTTCATGGAGCTTATGTAATTATGCTCCAGCATGTACCTCGCATAATGTGCTCTCGTGATAACGGCTCCGGGAAAGGCATTTTTAAGCTTTTCATAGGAGATATCCATGTTGAGGCCCTTTGCAAGGGCATCGCACATCTTCTCATTCCGTGTATCACGGGAATCCTTAAATTTCTGAAGGTACCGGCTGAGACCGGGGTCTTCGGTATTGATAAAAAGCCCGACAATGTGTACATCCCTTCCTTCGAGATCCGTGGAGAGCTCCACTCCGTCAACGATCTCCGGAGCATTTTCAAGTTTTGATGCTGCTTCTTTTATTTCGGGCAGTCCGTCCACGGTATCGTGGTCTGTTAAGGCCATAACCCGCAGATCCTTTTTAACCGCGTATTGTACAAGTTCCGCAGGGGTATATGTACCGTCCGACTTATTGGAGTGTACGTGGAGGTCAACCGGCCTCCTGTCCACCACTCCGTCCCTTATATTTCCTTCTGTCATCAGCCTGTCCTTTCATTTACCCTGCGTACATTATCCCGTCAAATATATCATTTTCATTGATACCGTTTATCCTGATACCGCCGTTTTCTTCATCGCTTTCGTATGTGATAAAGCCTTCCTGTCCGGTTTCGGTTTCAAATCCAACCTCGGTTTCATAAAGGGTTGTGGGATAGATCTTTGCTCCCTTTTTAAGGGTTTCTGTGTCCGCTTTTCCGGGTGCAGTGTGGTATTCAAGGTCGGTCTTAAGGGTGAGGGAGACCCTGTCATCCCCTTCGGAATAGTTGTTTATCCTGTAATGATCCTGATCCGTTGAGATGCCCTTACTGTCATAGGTATAGTCTTTTTCCCCGGACCAGGTTCCAAGGGCATTCTGACGGGTGACTATTGTGATCTTTTCTTCATCTATATTTCTGACGGATCCTTCAAATTCGGTGATGAGCTTCAGGGTCTTTGCATCCAGCATTTCCGTATCTGTCCAGTCATTATCCGTCATGGCTTCTATAAAGAAATAATCGTCGCTTCCCCTATGCACGAATTTCGGTGTGGCAGAATAATAGTATTCAAACTTTAATGTCTCCTCCTCTTCGTCCTTATGGAGGATGAATGTGGAATAATAGTCGTCGGTTTCCTTATTCTCAAGCCGGATCTTTTCATCCGTCCCGTCTCCGTCCACATCGATAAAATCAACGAAACCGTTGTTATTTAGTGTCACGGCACAGAAGTCCCTCTTTGGTATATATTTTGTATTAAAGCCCGTCAGGTCATGATAGGGCACTCCGAATTCCAGTATTCCTGCTGCATGGGGAGCTATGTCATACTCCTGGAAGGCTACGATCAGCCTCGCATCATCGAACCAGTAGGCGAGCTCATCCATATTTTGAGAAAACATAGTGTCTATTGTATCCCTGTACTCCGGGAAAAGTCCTTCCTCAGCTTCCTTACCGGATTCATCTATGGTCTTCAGCACATAGTCTTTAACTGATGCCGTCACATCTCCGATATGCCTGGCTGACAGTACCTCACCGGTCTCGGTATCAAAGTTCACGCCGTATGAGAAGGAATTGCCGTGGGCTCCTCCGGTGAAGGAGTATACATTTACGCAGACACTGAACATCTGGTTGTCTGAACGGGTAACCTTGGAGTAGATCCCATGGGAATAAGAGGGTGTGTAGGGATCCTCTTCCCCTGACTTTTCAGCTTCCTCCGCTGCCTTATCCGCTTCTGCTTCATAGTCCGCACAGAGCTTGTCGAAATCTGCTCTCGTAGCATCAAAAAAATCCTTAACCGCCTCTTTCAGTACCTGATGGTCGTTATCAGTGATCTCCACCCTCTCAAAGCTGCCGTAGAAATGTTCACCTTGGCTTTCGTAATTTTCATTATTTACCTTGAACTGTGGCAGGGATGCCTCTGATGAGGACTTACTTTCATTCTCATCAGCAGCTTTTTCCTCTGATCCTGCCTCAGCCGGCTCTTCAGAGAGCTTTGAACCCGGTGCCGCCGCCTTTTCCGCAGGCGCTGCCGCTGCCCCGGAACCGCCTGAAGCATCCGACACTTCCGTATCCACACCTCCGCAGGCCGTAAACACAAGGGTTAATGAAGTAATAAGTGCTAAAAATATCAATCTCTTCTTTCTCATACCGTAAAGATTCCTTTATTAAAAAATTGACTGTAGATAAACTATAATAGTTATACGATTAAAAACGGGATATGGCAAATTTTCCAGGGATTCTCCGCTCCGCTCAGAGTGACATCAATATTCTAAGAATATGTGGTATAATCTAGAGAATGACCCTCATCCACCATGCAGACAAGCTGCATGGTCCCCCTTCCCCCAGAGGGGGAAGGCTAATAATAAGGAGAGTAAATGAGTTACGCAGATAAGCTGTTTATTGAAAATATTGAGAATATCCTGAATAACGGGATATCTGATGAAAACATGGAAGTAAGACCCAAATGGGAAGATGACGGTACTCCTGCCCACACAAAGGCCATATTCGGAATGGTGGACAGGTATGACCTTTCAAAAGAATTTCCTATCATGACTATAAGAAGGACTTTCTGGAAATCAGCCCTTGATGAGATCCTGTGGATATGGCAGAAAAAAAGTAATAATGTGAATGAATTAAACTCACACGTGTGGGATGCCTGGGCTGATGAGAACGGATCCATAGGAAAAGCGTACGGTTACCAGATGGGAGTGAAATCCTGTTATAAGGACGTTACGGAAGAAGGAATGGTAAAGGCTTTCAGAGGCGGCAGTGTGGTGACTGACGGCGGGAGCGTAAAAACCTTCAAAGATACAAAAGGCAGAACAGCAGCTGTATATAATGACGAACGGAAGATGTGGATGCTGGACCAGACTGACAGGATAATCTACCAGCTTATAAACGATCCGGGATCCCGCAGGATCATGTGTATGATGTATATACCGGAGGATCTAAGTGAGATGGCTCTTGCGCCCTGTGCATATTCTATGCTCTTTAATGTGATGGATGGGAAATTGAATTCCATGCTGACCCAGAGATCACAGGACATGGCTGTTGCCAATAACTGGAACACGGTGCAGTACAGCCTTATCACTATGCTCCTCGCATCGGCATACGGATTTAAGTCCGGAGAATTTGTTCACGAAGTGACCAATGCTCATGTCTATGACAGGCATATGGAGCCGGTAAGGGAACTTCTTAAAGGGCAGCAGTTTGATGCTCCGGAGGTTTGGATAAACCCCGATATCCATGATTTCTATGAATTTACCAAAGATGACGTAAAACTTATTGACTATAAATACAGTGAGTTTGATCATAAATTCCCGGTAGCGGTGTAATGAGTATTGGTCAGGATGACCCTCATCCGTCACGCCTCGGGCGTGCCACCTTCCCCCGGAGGGGGAAGGCTTTATGTCAAAAGGAGAGTTTAGAAGCATGAACAAAAAAGGATATGAAGCTCTGATCGTTATTAGCTATATAGTCATGGCAGCGGTCTGTGTGTGCCTGAACCTGTTTGGTAAGAATATCGCTCTTCCCAATATCATTATAAACGGTGCGATGTTTGTCATAGTCGGGCTTGTTTTTATAGTGAGCATTACAGGGAGTCTCACTCCCATTGCGGGGATCACGGCAGATCTTATAAACGTTTCCGAGAAGATAGAGGAGGATGCAAAGCACTCCCATAGATTTCTCTGGGAAAAGTACAGGGAAGATAAGGAAGAACTCTTCAGAGACAGGATACTGCGGGAGAGATATAAGGATTTCTGCTACGAACTGGACAGAGTGGTACATAATGACAGATCATATTACAAATGCGATATAGAGGACTATATCGGTTTAGATCTCATTGATTCCATCATTCACAGAGAGAGCCTGAATCAGGTGGCGGGAGCCATGACAGGGCTTGGTATCCTTGGTACTTTCCTCGGACTTACGCTGGGGCTTCAGAACTTTAATACAGGAACCACAGCGGAGATCACAAACAGTATAGAACCTCTTATGGAGGGTATAAAGGTGGCTTTCCACACCTCCATATACGGAATGGTATTTTCGCTGGTATTTAACTACGTATACAAGAGGAGACTGGATGAAGCTGAAACTGCCGTAAGGGATTTCCTCAGCACATATAAAAAGTTTGTTATGCCGGATACTGCGGCAGAAGGCGTGAATAAGCTTATCGAACTCACGGAAAAACAGACAAAGGCGATCTTGCAGCTTGAGAATATTGCAAATATAAGATCCAGAGATCAGATGGAGGAGCTTGGCCGTATAGTTGACCGATTTATGGAAGAAATGGACAGGTCTCTCGGAGGAACATTTACAAAGCTTTCAGACACCATAGACAGAACGCTTCTGATTCAGGGTGAGAATGAAAAGAAAGTTAAGGAAATACTGACTGACAATACGGAGACTGCCGGAGAATTGAAGGATATCGCATCCTCGGTTAAAGACCTTCAGTTATCACTAAAGTCCTATACCGTAGAAGTTCAGGATCTCAGCAAATCCGTTGTACTGGAGATCGAAAGCTTAAAGAAGCAGAGTGAAAAAACTGCGAGGATCTCAGAAGCCCTGCCTTCGGAAGTGGATGAGACTTTCAGGATCATAAATGACAATCTAAGACAGGTAGAGACCCACTTCAGAGACAGGATCGAAGAGATAAACGCCACTTTAGAGGAGCTTGGAAGAGTTATTAGGCATCTGGATGAGACAAACAGGAAGACCGGAAAATGAAGAGATTCAGAAGGGCAAATGAAGAAACTACATACTGGCTCTCATACTCGGATATGATGGCCGGACTGTTACTTACTTTTGTTATCATTATCGCTGTTTCCATGCTGCACGCAAAGATGCAGTATGATGAGAAAGAGAACCAGCTTCTGGGGAAGGAACAGGAACTTCTCGTCCAGGCTGATGAACTTGATAAGGAACGGGATATAGTGTCACTTCAAAAGACCACTCTCGATGAGCAGGCGAAGATGTTAAACGCGCAGGAAGAAGCACTTGCCGAGCAGGGCCAGAAGATAGCCATTCAGGAAAAGACCCTGAAGGAACAGCATGAGCTTTTGAATAAGCTGGAAGCTGTCATGAGTGAACAGCAGCAGAAGCTTGACGATATTATCGGAGTCAGGACGGAGCTTGTGGAGGACTTAAGGAAAGAATTCGAGCATTCTGATCTGAAAGTAGCCGTGGATGAAAAGACCGGGGCTATAACCTTTGATTCCAGCATTTTATTTGATTATAATAAGTCGGTCCTTAAGGAATCCGGAAAAGAATTCCTTTCAAAATTCCTGCCGAGATATGCGGATGTTCTTTTAAGCGATAAATACAAGGACAATATCTCCGAGATCATGATCGAAGGCCATACGGACACGGAAGGCAAGTATATCTTTAATCTGGAACTTTCCCAGAAAAGGGCTCTTGCGGTGGCGCAGTATTGTCTGAGTGACAACAGCGACATACTGCCGGATGAACAGGTTGAGGAATTAAGAGAACTTATTTCCGCCACAGGATGCTCTTACAGCAAGCCTGTTTATGACGAGGACGGAAAGGTCGATATGGAGGCATCACGACGCGTGGAATTCCTCTTCAGACTGACTGATGAGGAAATGGTTCGTGAGATGATGGAGATATTGACTGAGGGAGAGTCCGGGGAGAATGATGAGTGAATTGAGATGACCCTCATCAGTCACCTTTGGTGACAGCTTCTCCCGTAGGGAGAAGCCTATGGTGGGAGAGGTTTAATGCGACTCAAAGTGGTTCTATCTTATCCTTGGGCAGGTACTTCTTCACCATCATCTTGAGGGCATGGGCATCGATCGGCTTGGTGAGATAATCGGTGAAGCCTTCATCAATATACCTCTGCCTTGCGCCTGCTATGGCATCGGCTGTTAAACAGATGACCGGAACACATTCTCCGGTTCCCGCTTCTCTTCTGCGGATGTGTTTAAGGGTTTCTATTCCGTCCATTTCGGGCATTCTCTGATCCAGAAGCACAAGGTCATAGCTGACCTTTGCCATCATGTTAAGGGCACCCTTTCCGCTGCCGGAGAGATCGGTCCTTATCTTTGTATCTTTCAGAAGTCCCATGGCTACAATGAGGTTTAACCGTGTGTCATCCACTATAAGGATCCGTGCACTGGGAGCTGTGAATGAGTCGTCAGTATCTGACTCTTTATCTGTGATATCCTCAACTTTTGTACGGAAATCACCGATGGGTTCTGCGGAAGCTATTTTTTGGGGAAGGTGGATGGTGAATTCGGAACCTTCGCCATAAACACTGGATACGCTTATTTTTCCGTTCATCATATTAAGGAGCTGCTTTGTAATGGCAAGCCCCAGACCGGTGCCTTCTATGGCGCTGTTCTGCTTCATATCCATTCTTTCAAAGCTGTCAAAAAGCTTGTCGATATCTTTTTCTTTGATACCGATCCCGGTATCCAGTACTCTGATGATAAGGTCCATAGTCTGTCCGGCTTCGAAAACATGAGGTTCTCCGGCGCTGACATACAGGGTCACACAACCCTCGCGGGTATATTTTACAGCGTTGTTTACCACGTTTGTGATGATCTGACGGAGACGTACCTCATCACCGTAAAGAAGATCCGGCAGATCTTCCTTGACATCCATTATGAATTCAAGACCCTTGGCTTTTGCACGGGGTGTTACGATACTATTCATGCTGTTAAGTATTGAACTGAGTTCATAATTGGCCTCGCGTATCTCGAGCTTTCCGGCTTCTATCTTTGAAATATCGAGTATATCGTTGATGATGGCGAGGAGGTTATTTCCTGCGCTGCTGATATTATTGGAATAGCCGGCGATATCAGCAAAGATCCCGCGTATTTCATCCTTTTTATCAGGCAGACTGTCACGGGCTTTTATACTTTCGCGCAGTATCATTTCATTCATTCCGAGTACGGCATTCATGGGGGTGCGGATCTCGTGGCTCATGCGGGCCAGGAATTCGCTTTTCGCGGCATTGGAGTGCTCGGCTATACTCCGCTCTTTCCTCAGCATTTCGTTTTCAGCTATCTTCTGGACGAAATAGACGATATTAACGATAGCCACAGCAGTGGCAGAGATAACTGCGGACATAATGAAAAGGATAACCGTGATAATGTCAAATACGCTTGTGCTGCTGTTGTCGGAGAGTCCCTTATTAAGCACGTCTCTTATCCATATCCCGAGGAAGATACCGCCAAGCGAGCAGACCGCTGCTATGCAGGAATAAATGATCTTAAGGATATTCTGAATGCCTTTGTTAACGTAGATCTTATTATCAACAGTATTCTTAAGGGTCTGTCCTATTCCCCATATGATCAGGAGTAAAGTGATGCTGTTTAAGATGGAAAAAGGGAAATAGAGGACATAGATATCTTCAAACCATTCATACAGGCTGGAGGATGTCCACATGCCGAATTCACTTATCACATATAAAAGGATCGAAATGGAGATATACGGAAGATCAGTATGGTCATCCTTTTCCTTTTTCATGAAGAAAAGAATGGACTGCAGGCTCAATACTGCAAGGATCGTATTTATACCAACCTGATAAATATTGTTGAGTATACCGCCATATCTAATATACAGGGTGAACTGAAGGATATTGAGGGGGATCGGCACTATCATCAGGGGGTGGAAGTATTTCAGCTCTTCCCTGCTCTTGGAGTGTATCAGGAGAAAAAGGAGCATAAGATAAGCAATATTCCAGCCGAAGTATGCTAACAGATCATTAACCTCGGGGGTCTCACCCATGATGATTATATATGCAGCCCAGAAATAGGCACTCAGGAGATTGCCGACAAAGAATAATACGGAGTAAAGCCAGTGGCGGTTATTAGTGTTGATAAACCGGAAGAGAGATACGAGCAGTGCGCCCAGGATCACAACCAGTTGAATAATGCTTTCCGAAAAATCCAATACAGTATAGGTCATATCAATAATCCTTCCGACTAAAAGGGTGAGATACAGCATTACAACCATTCTACCATATAAGCCGTTGATACGGCATCAAAAAAAGGTTATAATATGACATTATTTTGTTACTATTCAGCCCCGAACCACGCACTCCCCTGCGTGGTTACGGGAAATAACCTTGGTATTATTTTTGAAAGGAGGTGGTGCCGGATGACGAGAAATGTAGTATTTGACAACAGAAGGCTTTATGCTGTCGATGATTACACTTCGCCTGAAGAGCTTTACGACAATCTGATCGAGATCGTCAAAAGGTACCACCCGTCCGATGATATAAGCCTTATTGAGAAAGCCTACGGGACCGCCTGTGATGCTCATAAAGATCAGATGAGGAAGAGCGGCGAGCCTTACATCATCCATCCCTTATGTACAGCTACGATCCTTGCAGACCTGGAAATGGATAAGGAAACCATTGTGGCAGGCCTTCTTCATGATGTGGTGGAAGATACCATCATGACCAAGGATGATCTGGCCCGTGAATTCGGGGACGACGTTGCAGATCTGGTGGATGGGGTCACAAAACTAAATAAGCTGAAATACAGGGGAAACAGGGCTGAATTCCAGGCGGATAACCTTCGTAAGATGTTCCTTGCCATGGCAAGGGATATTAGGGTTATCATCATAAAGCTTGCGGACAGGCTCCACAATATGAGGACCCTTCAGTATCAGACCCCGGAAAAGCAGCACGAGATCGCCCGTGAGACCCTGGATATATATTCACCCATAGCCCAGAGGCTGGGTATCAGCAGGATAAAGATAGAGCTTGATGACCTGTCGCTTAAATACTTAAAACCTGATATCTATCAGGAACTGAAGACCCAGATCGCCCAGAGAAAGAGCGAAAGGGAGGACTTCGTAGCCGGTATCGTAAGAGAGGTATCCGATAAACTCGACGAAGCGAGGATAGATGCATCTGTAAACGGCAGGGTGAAGCATTTCTTCTCCATCTATAAAAAGATGGTGAACCAGCATAAGAATCTGGATCAGATCTATGATCTTTTCGCGGTCAGGATAATAGTGAACGACGTAAAGGACTGTTATGCCGCCCTCGGAATGATCCACGAGATGTATAAACCCATCCCGGGAAGGTTCAAGGACTATATTGCCATGCCTAAGGCAAATAATTACCAGTCCCTTCACACCTCACTCATAGGACCCAACGGAACCCCCTTTGAGATCCAGATAAGAACTTATGACATGCACAGGACAGCGGAATTCGGTATCGCTGCCCATTGGAAATATAAAGAGACTTCTGACGGAAAGCACCCGGATGAAAATGAGGAAGAGAAGCTCTCGTGGCTCCGTCAGATACTGGAGTGGCAGAAAAACCTCTCTGACAATGAAGAGTTTATGAGTCTCTTAAAGAGCGACCTTAACCTCTTCTCAGACTTTGTATATGCATTTACTCCTTCGGGAGATGTGAAGAACCTTCCTTCCGGATCAACTCCTGTGGACTTTGCCTATGCCATCCACTCGGCGGTGGGAAACCGCATGGTGGGAGCAAGGGTAAACGGAAAGCTCGTTAATATCGACTATGTTATCCAGAACGGAGACAGGGTGGAGATCATCACCAGCCAGAATTCCCACGGTCCCAGCAGAGACTGGCTGAAGATAGTCCGTTCAACACAGGCCAGGACAAAGATAAACCAGTGGTTCAAAAATGAGCTGAAGGAAGATAACATCGTCCGGGGAAAGGCCCAGTTTAACGATTACTGTAAGACTCATGCCATCAAGCTTGAAGATATAATGAAGCCTGAATACCAGCAGGCTGTTCTCGATAAATACCGCTTCAGGGACTTTGATGCCGTATATGCTGCCATAGGACACGGCGGCCTGAAAGAAGGCCAGATCGTAAACCGAATGGTGGAACGCTATGAGATGGATCACCGGCGCAATATAACCGATGAAGAAGCTCTGGCGAATATGGACGAGTCGTCTAAGAAAAACGCTTTCCATAAGAATGAAGGCGGAATTATCGTAAAAGGAATAACAGACGTTTCTGTTCATTTCAGCAAGTGCTGCAATCCTCTTCCCGGAGACGAGATAGTGGGTTTTGTCACAAGAGGAAGGGGTATTTCCATTCACCGGACGGACTGTATAAATATAATGAACATGCTGGAGACCGACCGGGTCAGGCTTATTGAAGCCGAGTGGGAGAAGGGCAGTGAAAATGCCCAGAAAGAATACCTCGCAGATATCAATATATTCGCAAATAACCGGAACGGACTTCTTGTGGACGTTTCAAGAGTTTTTACGGAGGAGAATATTGGCATTATCGGTGTGAACTGCCGCGTAAACAAGCAGAATGTGGCTACGATCTATGTTTCATTCAATATCCACAGCACCATGGAGCTTGACAGCATCATCCAGAAACTGAGATCGATACAGGGAGTTTTGGACATAGAAAGGAACACGCAGTGAAATGGGCATTACTCTGAAGAAGATGATCCTTGGTCCGGTGGGGACCAACTGTTACATTTTTCAAAATGAAGAACAGAAAGAGGCGGTCGTGTTCGACCCCGGTGACAGGGGAGATAAGGTTTTTGAATACCTTAAGGAACACGGCCTTATCCTTGCGGCTGTTTTCCTGACACACGGACATTTTGACCATATGACCGGAGTACCGGCTCTTATGAGAGCCGCCAGGGATGATGGTCAGAATCCGCTTCTCTATGCGTCTGAGGATGAAGAGGAACTCCTTCGTGAACCCCTGTTAAACTGCTCAGGTACAGCCATGGGGTACGGAGAAGGAGGTGTAAGCCTGAAAGCAGACGTCTATCTTAAGGATGGGGAAGAACTGGAAATATCCGGTCTTAAGATAAAATGTATTAAAACACCGGGGCATACAGAGGGAAGCATGTCTTTTTACATACCGGATGAGAGGACGCTGGTATGCGGAGATACGGTGTTCGAAGGATCAGTGGGAAGGACCGACCTGCCTACGGGCTCTGACAGCGCCCTTATGAGGTCCATTAGCGAGAAGATAGCTACACTTCCTGACTTTACATATATTCTTCCGGGACACGGACCGGAGACCACGGTCAGGGACGAAAGAGAATATAATCCATGGTTTGCGCATTGAAAGTGTCGTCAATGAATGCTGATTGACGCGTTTACGCGATCAATCAGGCATTCATTAGACGACCTGATGTACATGAGCATAAAAGCCGTGCGAAGCAGGGCGATATGCGAATGCACATCCAGGATTGCGAGAGCAGCGTTAGCTGCGCAGCAATCCGAACTTTCAGAAAAAACTTAGATTAGGAGATATGAAAAAATGGCATTACCAAAGAAACCTGTTACGGGCATGAAGGATATCCTGCCCGGGGAAATGGAGATACGTGATTACGTGCAGAAGGCTGTACGCGAGATCTACGGGAAGTTCGGATTTACCGAAATAGAGACCCCGGTGGTCGAGCATATAGAAAATCTCACCAGTAATCAGGGGGGAGAGAACGAAAAGCTGATCTTCAGGATCTTAAAGAGGGGAGAAAAGCTGAATCTGGAAACTGCCCGTAATTCATCGGATCTTACGGATTCCGGGCTCCGCTACGACCTGACACTTCCTCTTTCCAGATATTATGCGGCTCATATGAATGAGCTTCCAAGCCCGTTCAAGGCTCTTCAGATGGGAAACGTTTTCCGGGCGGACAGACCGCAGAAGGGCAGGTTCAGGCAGTTCATGCAGTGCGATATTGATATTCTCGGAGATGATTCCAATCTTTCGGAGATCGAGCTTATTTCTGCGACAACCACCCTTTTAACACATATAGGATTCGAAAAATTTACGGTAAAGATCTCAGACAGAAGGATCCTTAAGGCGATGGCAGCGTATTCCGGATTTCCCGAGGAAGAATATGACAAGATATTCATTATCCTCGATAAGATGGATAAGATCGGTATCGAAGGAGTAAGGGAAGAGTTGCTGAAAGCCGGATATGATAAGACTAACGTGGAGAAATACCTGAAGCTCTTTGGCAGTGAGAAAACAGGCACAGATGCGATTGGGGAATTAAAAGAGACCATGAAAGACCACCTTCCGGAAGGGACTGCAGAATCCCTTATGAGTATCGTAGACTGTGTCAATGCTGTTAAAACAGGGAATTTCAGCATTTCCTTTGATCCCACGCTTGTAAGAGGAATGGCATATTATACAGGTACCATATTTGAAATAACAATTGATGAATTCGGCTCATCCATAGCCGGGGGCGGAAGATATGACGGAATGGTGGAGAGATTCACGGGTAATAAAGTCCCTGCCTGCGGTTTTAGTATAGGATTTGAGCGTATCATCACGATGCTTTTAGACAGGGGATTTAAGGTTCCCGGAAAAGAAAAGAAAGCGGCCTTCCTTATCGAAAAGAAGATCACCGGAGAGAGATTGAACGGGATCATGAAGGAAGCTGCGGAAAAGAGAAAAGAAGGATATACGGTTCTTTGCGCCAAAATGATGAAGAACAAGAAGTTCCAGAAGGATAATCTGGAGGCAGCAGGGTATACGGAGATAGTAGAATTTTTCGATAAATAGAATAACCCTCATCAGTCAGCCCTTAGGGCTGACAGCTTCTCCCAGAGGGAGAAGCCTTTAAAGAGGGGGAAGGCTAAGAGGCAGGAAGGAGAAATAATGTTTCAGTCAAGGACACATACGTGTGAGGAATTAAGAATAGGGGATGTCGGAAAGACAGTAACCCTGTGCGGGTATTTTGAGAATATAAGGAAAGTCAGTAAGACCCTGGGGTTTCTGGTACTCAGGGATTTTTACGGATATACCCAGATAGTTATAGAAAATGAAGAAATGATGGACAGGTTATCGGGGGTCAACTGTGAATCGACTCTTCAGGTGACAGGAGTTGTCCGGGAGCGTTCTTCCAAGAATAAGGATATGGCAACCGGAGAGATAGAAGTAGTACCGGAGAATATTGAGGTGCTCGGAAAATGCCGTTATAACGAGCTTCCCTTTGAGATCACAAGATCCAAAGAGGCGGATGAGAATACGAGACTCAAGTACCGATATCTGGATCTCAGGAACCCGGCAGTGAAGGATAAAATGATCTTAAGGAGCAAGGTTATTTCAGAACTCCGCTCTTCCATGACAGAGGAAGGCTTTATGGAGATCACTACACCCATACTTACCTGTTCAAGCCCGGAGGGAGCAAGAGATTATCTGGTGCCTTCCCGGCTTCATGAAGGAAAGTTCTATGCTCTTCCCCAGGCACCCCAGCAGTTTAAGCAGATACTGATGGCTTCAGGAATAGACAGATATTTCCAGATAGCTCCCTGTTTCAGGGATGAGGACGCCAGAGCTGACCGTTCACCGGGTGAATTCTACCAGCTGGATATGGAAATGGCATTTGCCACCCAGGAAGATGTGTTTAATGTGGTAGAGAAGGTACTGCCGCCTGTATTTGCGCGCCATGGAATATATAAAAAGGCTTCAGAGGCGCCTTTCAGAAGGATAAGCTATTTAGAGGCACTTGAGAAGTACGGAACAGACAAGCCGGATCTCAGAATAGACCTTATTTCAGAGGATGTGACGGAAGTCCTTTCAGACTGCGGTTTCAATCCCTTTGCAGCGGGTAATACCATTAAGGCTGTGAAAGTGACGGACTTCAATCTGTCGAGGAAAGCCATTGACAAGATACTTGCCGATACCGAGGTGGTTTCCGGAAATAAAGCATGCTATGTCAAGGTAGACGAAAACGGAGATCTTACCGGAGGCATAAGCAAGTTCCTGTCAGAGAGAAAGGATGCACTTATTTCTGCTCTCGGACTGAAATCCGGCGACTGTGTGTTCTTCGCAGCAGGTAAAAAGAGAGATGCCCAGAAGACAGCCGGAGTTCTTATTAAGATCATAGGCCCTCAGGCTGAAGGACACATGGAAAAAGAATGTTATGAATTCTGCTGGATCGTGGATTTCCCTATGTATGAGATAGGAGAGGAATCGGGAGAGCTGGAATTCTGTCATAATCCTTTTTCAATGCCCCAGGGCGGCGCAGATGCGCTTAAAGATAAGGATCCTCTTGACGTTCTCGCTTACCAGTATGATCTGGTGTGCAACGGAGTGGAATTATCCAGCGGTGCTGTGAGAAACCATGATCCTGAGATAATGATAGAAGCTTTTAAGATCGTGGGACTCGGAGAAGAGGATGTAAAGAAGAAATTCCCTGCCATGTATAACGCATTCTGCTACGGAGCTCCGCCTCATGCCGGAATTGCTCCCGGCGTGGACAGGATGATCATGCTGATAGCAGGTGAGGACTCTATAAGAGAGATCATCCCGTTCCCGATGAATAAGAATGCACAGGATCTTATGATGGGATCACCTTCAGAAGTGGAGCAGAAGCAGCTTGATGATGTGCATATCGCGATCGTGAGGAAGGAAGAGGGGGAAGCCTGATAGGAGATTGATTTGAGTATGACTTCTGACAGGACAGTCGGTGAATCCGATATGTATGGATATACCCATTACCTGTATGGTGAAGCCTATATGGGTTCATTTAAGGGGATGAGGTTCAGGCTGGAAAGAGAACCGCTAAAGAATGTTTTCTATTCGCCGGAGTCCGAATGGGCCCGTGACGGGGAAAACGAAGCGCATTTTCTGGCGTCTGTATGGCCGGAACCCATGTCCTATGACAAGACGGATAAAGAAAAGATTGAAGAGAAGAGATTTCCTTTTACGGAAGAGGGGCTTTCTCTGGCTGTGAAATGGCTTAATAACTGCTACGAGAGCCGTAAAGAGGAGTGGAAACAGGAGGAAAGTTATTTTGGGAAGTGATCTTAAGAATGAAATAGAGAGGCGTAGGACGTTTGCGATAATATCCCATCCCGACGCGGGAAAGACCACTCTGACCGAGAAATTCCTGCTTTACGGAGGACAGATCAACCTCGCGGGAAGTGTAAAAGGAAAAGCTACTGCAAGACATGCTGTCTCAGACTGGATGGATATAGAAAAGGAGAGAGGAATATCCGTTACTTCCTCAGTCCTTCAGTTTGAATATGCGGGAAAGTGCATTAACATCCTGGATACTCCGGGACATCAGGATTTCTCTGAGGACACATACAGGACCCTGATGGCGGCAGATACCGCGGTAATGGTGATCGACGGAGCAAAGGGCGTGGAGCCGCAGACAAGAAAGCTCTTTAAAGTGTGCGGACGACGAGGGATACCTATTTTTACATTTATTAACAAGATGGACAGGGAGGCAAAGGACACTTTTGATCTTATAGATGAGATCGAAAAGGAACTTGGAATAGCTACCTGCCCCATTAACTGGCCCATAGGCTCCGGTAAAGACTTTAAGGGAGTATATGACAGAAAGAGCGGAAATATAATAGAGTTTTCCGATACCCAGAAGGGTACAAAAGAGGGAACCATGGATTTTATCCCGCTGAAAGATGAACAGGCTTCCCTGGATGCCATCGGAGAGGAGGCCAGGGAAAAACTCTTAAGCGAAATAGAGCTTCTTGACGGTGCCAGCGAGCCATTCGATCAGGAAGAGGTCAATAATGGAAAACTATCACCTGTTTTCTTTGGCTCAGCCCTTACAAACTTTGGGGTTGAGATATTTTTGCAGGCTTTCCTGCAGATGACGGTAAGCCCACTTGCAAGAGTTGCAGACACAGGTGTTATTGACCCTGTGGATCGGGATTTTTCGGCATTTGTATTTAAGATCCAGGCAAATATGAATAAGGCCCACAGAGACAGGGTAGCCTTTATGAGGATATGCTCCGGAAAGTTTGAAGCCGGAATGGATGTATTCCATGTTCAGGGTAATAAGCAGGTACGCCTTATGCAGCCCCAGCAGATGATGGCGGATGACCGGCACGTGGTGGATGAAGCCTTTGCCGGGGATATTATCGGTGTATTTGACCCCGGGATCTATTCTATCGGGGATACCATATGTACACCCGGCGATAAATTCAGATTTTCCGGTATACCTACCTTCGCACCCGAGCATTTCGCAAGGGTAAGGCAGGTGGATACCATGAAGAGAAAGCAGTTTGTAAAGGGTATCACCCAGATCGCAGAAGAGGGTGCCATTCAGATATTCCAGGAAGAAAATTACGGAATGGAAGAGATAATCGTGGGAGTTGTGGGAGTGCTGCAGTTTGAAGTGCTCCAGTACAGGCTTAAGAATGAATACAGCGTGGATATCATTTTAGAGCAGCTTCCGTATGAGCATATCAGGTGGATCAGGGACAGGAGTACAGATCCCGAAACCATCACCGGAACCAGCGATATGAAGAAAGTAAGAGATCTTAAAGGTAATCCTCTGCTCCTCTTTGTGAACAGCTGGTCCATAGGTATGACCCTGGAACGTAATGAGGGACTGGAACTGGATGAATTCTCCGAGAACTAAAGCAACAAGGCCGGTATTATGCCTTCTCATATTTATTCTTGCCCTCGGTTTATCGGGGTGTTCAGTCAATACGCTGCCGGAGATCATAGCGGGAAAGATCATAAAAGAGATCCTTTATAGGGACAGGGATCTTTTTTATGATGAAAATTATGACACAGCAGACGCCGGGACCGGAGATCCTTCAGAAGGCACTGAAGAGGGTAAAGGATTTGTACCCCATCCCGAAATAGGTTCAGAAGACGAAGAGGATGATGAAGACCCGGAGGATGAGGACGAAGAAGAGGAATCAGAGGACGATTCTGATACAGAGGATGATCTCGATGAAGAACAGGATGAAAAGTCCTACTATTTCTCTGTTCTGGATTCTGATGAAAAGAAAATATACCTGGAGATCTATAATGAGATATTCAATATGGGAGAGGGAGTGTTGCTTTCTTCTTCGGACGCGGATCAGGTCGACAGGATCTTTAATCTGTGCATGATGGATCATCCGGAGCTCTTTTACTGTGACGGTTATAAGTCCATGGTGCCTTCGAATGGTGATCTCACAAAGCGTATCTCCTTCATGGGAAAGTATAATTGTACCGAAGATGAGAGAAAGAGCCAGGAAGAAGAGATACGGAGCACAGCGGAAAAGATCCTTGCCGGAATGCCGGATGATGATTCTGACTATGAGAAAGTGAAGTATCTTTTCGAATGGATCGTCGATAATACGGAGTATGATACGTCCTCTCCGGATAACCAGAATATAAAGTCGGTTTTCTTAAACGGAAAGAGCGTATGCCAGGGATATACCATGGCAATGAAATATCTCCTGGATAAAGCGGGGATCTTCTGCACCGTGGTGTACGGATATGCCTCGAATCAGAATCATGCCTGGAATCTCGTGAAGATGGACGGCACATACTGCTATGTGGATACAACCTGGGGTGATTCTTCCTACAGAACGGGAGACAACACAAGCGCCAACAGGACAAGCTACAATTATTTCGGGTGTAATACGGATATCCTTCTCAGGACCCATAAGATCACTGAAAACGGAGAACTTCCGGAATGCACGTCCCTGGATGAATACTACTATGTAAAGGAAGCCAGATACTTTACAAGTGCCGACAAGGACAGGCTCAAGGCAGTCTTCGATCATGAAGCCTCACTTGGGGAGCATATGTTTACCATCAGAGCCTCATCTGAAGAGGTATATAAGGAGATCTACGAGCTTTTATTTGACCAGAGGCTTATTTTTGAGCTGGTACCAAATGCGGAATCGGTCACATATATAGAGGATAAGGACGAGCTGACGCTGACATTTACAGTATAGAGATAAGATGAACGATGTGATATAATATCTTGATGCAAATGCCAAAAGCCAAAATGGTGTTTCAGGAGGAAAGCATGGCAAACGAAAAAAATGATAATCATACCGTGTTAAATACTGATATACAGGGAGAGGTTAAGATCGCAGATGATGTTGTGGCAGCCATTGCAGCTATAGCTGCCGAGGAAGTCGAGGGGGTCGGAAAGACAGCCGGAGGTATCGGCAGGACTCTTATGGCTTATGTGGGTGTTAAGACAAAAGACAGCGGAGTACGGGTAGAGGTCGTAGGCGATATCGTACACGTGGATCTCACCATCACCGTGCGTTATGGATACAGTATTCCCACTGTCAGCGGCAAAGTCCAGGAAAAAGTAAAGGGAGCCATTGAGAACATGACGGGTCTTAATGTATCCGATATTAACATCAGGATATCCGGAATAGAGATGAACGGGGACAGTGAGGAATGAAAAGAAGTCTTATAAGAGAGCATGTTTTTGTCCTTGTATTCATGAGTGAGTTTAATCCGCCGGATGAAATGCCGGAGGAAGTCAGGCTTTATATGGATTCCCTTGATAAAAAGGCCGATGAAGCGGGAAGGGATGAGATAGAGGAAAAGTTTGTAAAGCTTCTTCCGCTTATTCCCGAGATCGACAAAATGATCGATTCCCATTCAGAGAAGTGGTCGGTTTCCCGTATGGGAAAGGTGGAGCTGTCCATCATAAGGCTTGCGGTCTACGAGATATTCCATGATGATACCGTGCCTGATAAGGTGGCGATAAACGAGGCGGTAGAGCTGGCCAAGAAATACGGCCAGGATGGCGCAGGAGCCTTCGTAAACGGTGTGCTGGCCGGAATACTGAAAGATAATAAAGAGGGAAATGGCGACTGAGAAAGTTTGGAGCGTAGGAGAAGTAAACAAGTATGTCCATAATATGATGGATGATGACTATCTCCTGCAGGATTTAAGCATTAAGGGAGAACTCTCCAATGTGAAATATCATTCTTCGGGCCATGTCTATTTCACGCTGAAAGATGAATCCTCCTGTATTTCAGCATGTCTCTTTGCATCTGACAGAGCAAACCTTACATTCCGTCTGGAAGCCGGAGATGAAGTGGTTATCCGGGGAAGGGTCTCGGTATACGAAAAAGCCGGTTCTTACCAGATATACGTAAAGGAAGTAAAAAGAGCCGGAATAGGCGAATTATATAAAAGATTCGAAAAGCTTAAATCGGAACTTCTGGAAATGGGCATGTTCGATCCGATGTACAAAAAGCCCATTCCTGCATATATAGAAAAGCTTGGTGTAGTCACTGCATCAACCGGAGCTGCTGTCAGGGATATCATCAATGTTTCCAAGAGAAGAAATCCTTACATTCATATCTTTCTCTATCCTGCGAAAGTGCAGGGAGAGGGTGCGGCAGATTCCATAGCAGACGGGATAAAGACTCTGGACACGATGGGAGTCGACACTATAATCATAGGCCGCGGAGGAGGATCCATAGAGGATCTCTGGGCTTTTAACGAAGAGAAAGTGGCCAGGGCCATTTTTGATTGCAATACACCTGTTATTTCGGGAACGGGGCATGAGACCGATGTTACCATTGCGGACCTGGTGGCGGATCTCAGGGCTCCTACACCGTCAGCAGCAGCTGAGCTTGCGGTATTTGATTACCGGGCCTTTACGGAATCTTTAGCCGGTTACAGGGACAGTATGATGCGTCTCATCAGTAACAGGATATTAAAATACCGGGAACAGGCAGCGGAACTGAAAGCCAGGATAGAATCCAGATCTCCTTCTGCAAAACTTGGCATCAGGAAAGAGAAGCTAAAGGGATACAGGATGCGTCTTATAAAGGAGATGGACCGGATCCTTTCTGAAAAGAAGAGGAAAAGAGCTGTGTTTGCAGAGACGCTTTCCGCACTGTCGCCCTTAAATACACTGAGCCGCGGATACACGTTCACGGAAAACGAGAGTGGGAAGGCGGTTACCAGCATAAAAGACGTTGATCTCAATGAAGAGATAAGAGTTTATACAAAAGACGGAAGGATATTCGCAAATGTCGGAAGGATCGAAGAAAATCGAGACTGTTGAAGAGGGTTTTAAGATACTGGATGAGACGGTGCGTAAGCTCTCTGATGAGACGATCAGCCTTGAGGAATCGTTCGCTGTATTTGAAAAAGGCATGAAGGTCCTTAGAGATGTGAGCGAGAAGATAGACAGAGTAGAAGAAAAGGTTCAGATAATAAGCGGAGATGGAACAGATGACTTTCAGTGAAGAGCTGTATAATAAAACGGCTTATGCTGAGGAAGTGCTTAAGAAATATCTGCCGTCGGAAGGAGGATACGCTTCCAGAGTTATAGAGGCAGTTAATTATTCGGCACTTGCCGGCGGGAAGAGACTCAGGCCCGTTATCATGAGGGAGGTTTTTCTATTATTCGGCGGTGAGGGAGAAGTGATAGAGCCCTTCATGGCGGCTTTGGAACTCATACACAATTACTCTCTTGTCCATGATGATCTTCCGGCTATGGATAATGACCTATACAGAAGGGGAAAGAAGACCACACATGCGGTTTACGGTGCAGGGATGGCCACTCTTGCGGGAGATGCCATGCTGAACCTGTCTGTGGAAACAGCTATGAAGGCTTTTGACAAATGTGACGGGGCTGTTGATAAAGTAGTGAAGGCTATCCGTATCCTTTTTGACAAGGCCGGCATTAACGGTATGCTGGGCGGACAGTCCGCTGATGTGGACGCTGAAGAGAGGGAGCTCGATGTCGATATGGATAAGCTCCTTTTTATCCATGAAAATAAGACGGCAGCTCTTTTAGAGGCAGCATTTATGATCGGAGGAACCCTCGCCGGAGCGGACGAAAAGGAAATAGGGATCCTTGAAAAGACCGGGTCCGATATGGGTATAGCATTCCAGATAAAGGACGATATCCTGGACGTGACGGGGGATGAGAGAAAGCTTGGAAAACACGTGGGCTCTGACGCCGAAAACGGTAAAGAAACATATGTTACCTTATGCGGTCTGGATAAGGCTGCCGCTGATCAGAGGGAGCTGTCCTTAAGAGCGATAGAAAGACTTGATTCCCTGGGAAAAAAGAATGAATTTTTACGAGAGCTGGTTTCGTCTTTGATCGACCGGGAAATGTAGAAACCATGATACTTGATGAGATAAACAAACCAAACGACATTAAAAAGATCAATCCGGATGAATACGTTCTTCTTTCACAGGAGATCCGGACTTTTCTGATAAAGAAGATCAGTGAGAACGGCGGACATCTGGGGTCCAATCTGGGAGCGGTGGAGCTTACAATGGCTCTTCACCTTTCACTTAATCTGCCTGAAGATAAGATAATCTTTGATGTGGGACATCAGTCTTATACCCATAAGATCCTTACAGGCAGAAAAGATGCCTTTGATGAACTCCGGAAATTTAAGGGGCTTGCCGGTTTTCCCAAGCGGTGCGAAAGCGAATGTGATGCTTTTGATACCGGACACAGTTCCACCTCTGTATCCGCAGGGCTCGGAATGGTCAAAGCGAGGGATCTCCGGCACAGGGATTATACCGTTGTTTCAGTTATCGGGGATGGAGCCCTCACAGGGGGCATGGTTTATGAAGCCCTGAATAACGCTGCCAGACTGAAGACCAATTTTATCATCATACTGAACGATAATAATATGTCTATTTCCGAGAACGTGGGGGGTATTTCCAGATATCTTCAGAATATCCGTACCTTTGAGGGATATCAGGATTTCAAGGTGGCGCTTCAGAAGAAGCTCTTAAAGATACCCCACGGACACATGATCGTTGACCGGCTGAAAAGGTATAAGAATTCCATTAAGCAGCTGTTCGTGCCGGGAATGTTCTTTGAAGACCTGGGGATAACCTATCTCGGACCCATAGACGGACATGATGTCCGGACAATGGTAAAGACCATCAGGGAAGCTAAAAAGATAAATCATGCGGTACTGATACATGTCTGTACCAAAAAGGGAAGAGGATATGCACCTGCGGAAAGGCATCCCGCCAGATTCCACGGCACGGAA
Organism: uncultured Lachnospiraceae bacterium; assembly: GCA_902779445.1. Lineage (GTDB taxonomy): Bacteria > Bacillota > Clostridia > Lachnospirales > Lachnospiraceae > NK4A144. The sequence continues at coordinate 32,388 of CACZBM010000018.1, read as the reverse complement.
CCTTTTGATATTGAAACAGGACTTCCCCTTAAAAACAAAGGAAAGCCGGCATGGACGGATATCTTTTCAACTGTAAGCTTAAAAGCAGCTTCCAGAAATGATAAGGTGTGTGCGATCACAGCAGCCATGCCCGACGGAGTGGGCTTAAAGAGATTTAAGAATCTGTATCCCGACAGATTCTTCGATGTTGGGATTGCTGAAGAACATGCGGTCACTTTTGCCGCAGGTCTTGCAGCAGGCGGTATGATCCCGATCGTGGCGATCTATTCATCATTCCTGCAGAGAGCCTATGACCAGATACTTCATGATGTGTGCATACAGAATCTTCATGTGGTTTTCTGTATTGACAGGGCAGGTATTGTCGGAGCCGATGGTGAGACCCATCAGGGGATATTCGACCTTTCATACCTTTCATCCATTCCGAATATGCATATTATGGCTCCAAAGAATAAATGGGAGCTTTCGGATATGATCAAATTCGCTCTTGATCAGGACGGTCCCATGGCCATCAGATATCCGAGAGGCACAGCCTATGACGGGTTAGAGGATCACCGGGAACGAATAGAAATGGGTAAGGCGGAAGCCATAGCGGAAGGAACGGATGTGGCTCTCCTTGCAGTGGGTTCCATGGTGGAAGTCGGCGAAAAGGTTATGACTATCCTTGCAGACAGAGGTATCTCCTGCTCGCTTATCAATATGAGATTCGTCAAGCCCATAGATGAGGAAGCGGTCCTCAAAGAGGCCGGGAATAAGAAGCTTATAGTTACGATGGAAGAAAATGTGTTCAGCGGCGGTTTCGGTGAAAAAGTATTGAAACTTCTGAATGATAACAAGCGTGATTCGAAAGTCGTAAATATCCATATTCCGGATAAATATGTGGAACACGGCAATCCGGATATTTTGAAGAAAGAGATCGGAATAGACGCTGATTCCGTGGCGGACAGGATATCGGGAATACTAAAAGATGAAAGATAAAAAACGTCTGGATGTGCTCATGGTGGAAAGAGGTCTTGCGGATTCGAGGGAGAAGGCCAAGACCTGTATAATGGCCGGAGAAGTCTTTGTGGACGGACAGAGAGAGGATAAAGCCGGATCTGTTTTCAGTGAAGACGCGGTTATTGAGTACAGAGGGCAGAAGTTAAGATATGTGAGCCGGGGAGGCCTGAAGCTTGAAAAAGCGCTGGAAGTATTCCCCGTTGATCTAAAGGATAAGGTCTGCATGGATATCGGAGCATCGACCGGAGGATTTACGGACTGCATGCTTCAGAACGGAGCGGGAAAGGTCTATTCTATTGATGTGGGATACGGACAGCTGGACTGGAAGCTCCGCACGGATGACAGGGTCGTTTGTATGGAAAAGACCAATTTCCGTTATCTTAAGCCTGAGGATATAGGAGAGGAACCTGAATTTGCTTCATGCGATGTGTCCTTTATCTCCCTTTCGAAGATACTTCCCGCAGCTTATGATATACTTTCAACGGACGGGGAAATGGTCTGTCTCATAAAGCCCCAGTTTGAAGCCGGAAGAGAGAAGGTTGGAAAACACGGAGTTGTCAGGGACCCTGCCGTACATGAAGAAGTTATCGTAAATGTCTTCGGATTTACCCGGGAGCAGGGATTTAAGATATGCGGTCTGGATCATTCTCCGATCCGGGGACCTGAGGGAAATATTGAGTACCTGATGTATTTAAGCAAGACAAAGGAAGGTTATCTGCAGGAAGAAGCGGATGCACTTATAAAAAAAGTGGTGGAAAAAGCACATGGAGCGAATGAATAATTTTTTCATCATTACAAATAATAAAAGGGATAAGGATCTCTCGGTAACTAATAAAACCAGAGAATTTCTTGAAAGTAACGGGTGTAATGTATACGCGTTCGAGGCCGGTTCAATGGAGGACGGACATTATACCATGGATAAGGATGTACCGGATAATACGGACTGTGTCATTACAATAGGCGGCGACGGCACCCTGATAGCTGCAGCCAGGGACACAGTGGATCTGGGTCTTCCGATCCTCGGAATTAATCAGGGAACTCTTGGCTATCTCACGGATGTTGAGGTAGATAACATAGAGGAAGCATTAAAAAAACTTATTGAGGGGGATTATACCGTAGAGGACAGAATGATGCTCTGCGGGAAAGTCTTAAACGTTAAAGGAGAAGTCAAAGCTGAATCACGGGCTCTGAACGATATTGTTCTTCACAATACCCGTTTAAGCACATCAGACTATAAACTGTTCGTCAATTCCAGGTTCTTAAGTGACTTTAAGGCTGACGGCATGATAGTCTGTACACCCACAGGTTCCACAGCTTATTCGATGTCAGCCGGAGGTCCCATCATAGAACCCATGGCTCGTATGATGGTCATTACACCTGTCTGTCCCCATAAGCTGAATACCAGAAGTGTGGTGATCTCTGCTGATGATGTGGTGGATGTGGAAGTGATGGATGATACGTCATCGGTGACATTCGACGGATACATGCCCTGTTCTCTTTTGGAAGGAGATACCGTGAATGTGAGGATATCAAGCCATGTGACCCGGATCATAAAGATTGAGCAGGACAGCTTCTTAAACGTTTTAAGCAACAAATTACGATCATGAAAAGAAAAAGACAGGAAAAATTGCTGTCCCTTATTTCAGAAAGGGACATAGAAACTCAGGAAGAACTCTGTGAAGCTCTTAAAGAGGCGGGATTTGCCGTAACTCAGGCGACCGTATCCCGGGATATAAGAGAACTCAGGATCACGAAGATCCCCATGGAGAACGGCGGGCAGAGATATTCAGCCCGTAACAGGGACAGGTCCGGCAATGATGACAGGAACCAGACTATCTTAAGAGAAGCTGTGGTATCTGTGGATACTGCCGGCAATCTACTTGTGATAAAATGCGTCAGCGGTATGGCTATGGCAGTTGCCGCGGCTATTGACAGCATGGATTTTCAGGAGATAGTGGGATCCATAGCAGGGGATGACACCGTGATGTGTGCCATTAAAAACGAAAAGAACGCAGAGATCCTGATGAGACGGATAATCAATATATGCTGATAAGTCTTAGTGTTAAAAATCTGGCTTTGATAGAAAATGCAGAGGTGAACTTCGGGGAAGGACTGAATGTTTTTTCCGGAGAGACCGGGGCGGGTAAATCCCTGGTGATAGGCTCTGTTAACCTGGCTCTTGGAGGCAGGGCAAAAACGGATATGATAAGGGATCATGAAAGTCCCGCTGAGATAGAGATCGTTTTCTCTGTGGATAATGAGAAAGATCGGGATCTGTACAGGGACATGGGTATCGACGTGGAAGATGACGGCCTCATAGTGATCAGAAGGCGTATATCCGACGGGAAGAACATAGCCAGGATCAACGGGCACACCGTGACTAACTCGGAGCTAAAGACAGTAAGCGCATCACTTATCGATATTCACGGTCAGTCTGAGCATCAGTCCCTGTTGTATGAAAAGAATCATCTTTTACTCCTTGATAACTTTGCAGGGGAGGAAGACAGCAGCGCTCTCGCGGATTACAGGGAAATATTCGGGAAATGGACATCTCTTCAGGAAGAGCTTGAGGACATGGACACGGATGAAGATGTGAGAAAGAGAGAAGCTGAGCTTCTTGATTTTGAGATAAAAGAGATAGAGGAAGCAGGACTTAGGGAAGGTGAGGATGATGAGCTGGAAGACAAGTTCCGGCTTATGAATAATTCAAAAAAGATAGCGGAAGCTGTCAGCGAAGCCTATGCAGCTGTTTCTTCCGAGGAAGGTGCATCATCTCTTGTTTCCAGAGCACTCAGGGCTGTTTCGGGAGTGACCGGTCTTGATAAAAGGGCAGAAGAACTGTTTTCCGAGCTTTCTGAAGTGGATTCACTGATGAATGATCTTCAGAGGGATATGAACGACTATATTTCAGGTCTGGATTTTTCCGGAGCTGAATATGAAGCCGTGACGACGAGACTCAACCGGATCAATGAACTTAAAATGAAGTACGGACGCACCATTCCGGATATTCTTCGTTCCTTCCGTGAAAGGAAAGAGAGACTCGAAGTATTAAATAATTATGATGAGCGTCTGTCAGATCTCAGGGCAAAGATTGCCCGGACAGAAAAGGAACTGAAGAAAGCAGCGGATATCCTTACAGGTATAAGGAGGAGCGCTGCAGTGACGCTGGGAATGTCGGTTGAGCAGGAATTAAAAGAGCTTAATTTCGAAGATTCCAGATTTGAGGTAAATGTAAGTCCTTCAGGAACTTTTTCGTTAAACGGTGCCGATAAGGTTTCTTTCAATATTTCCACAAATCCGGGAGAGGATATGCGCCCGCTTAAAGATGTAGCCAGCGGAGGCGAATTATCCAGGATCATGCTGGCATTAAAATGCATTTCAGCAGATACAGATGAAACCGGTACCATGATATTTGATGAGATAGATACGGGTATCAGCGGCAGGACGGCCCAGAAGGTGTCAGAGAGCCTTTTAAGGCTGTCAAAGAGGCATCAGGTCATACTTATCACACACCTGCCCCAGATAGCAGCTATGGCGGATCACCACTGTCTTATAAGCAAGCATACTGAAGGCGGCCGGACAAAGACCGAGCTTACCACACTCGACAGAGAAGGTATGATAAATGAGCTTGGAAGGATGCTCTCAGGTGCTATGGTGACAGATAATGTTTTGAATAACGCCAGGGAAATGAAAGATCTTGCAGATAAGAGGAAAGAGTAGGTATTGAGGAGGTAACCCATGAAAAATATTATGTTCGTTGCATCGGAAGCAGTTCCGTTCATTAAGACCGGAGGTCTTGCGGATGTGGTGGGATCTCTTCCGGCCTGTTTTGACAAAAAGTATTTCGATGTAAGGGTAATGCTCCCGAAATATAACTGTATGGCCCAGAAATATAAGGACATGCTGGAATATATCACGTGTTTTTATATGGAATATAACGGCAGGAATACCTATGTGGGAGTGTTTAAGGCCGAATGGAACGGAGTAACATATTATTTCATAGATAACGAGCATTATTTTTCGGGAAATTCGCCCTATACCACTGACGGAAAGTGGGATCTGGAGAGATTCATCTTTTTCTCCAGGGCGTCTCTTTCGGTACTTCCCCTTATAGACTTTCATCCTGATATTATTCACTGCCATGACTGGCAGGCCGGACTTATCCCGGTATATCTTCATGACTCATTCAGCGGTGGTGATTTTTTCAGAAGCATGAAATCCGTGATCACCATACATAATCTTAAGTTTCAGGGCACCTGGGACGTGAAGACCATTCAGCAGTTCAGCGGTCTTTCATCCTATTACTTTGCCCCGGATAAGCTGGAAGCGTATAAGGATGCCAATGTGCTCAAAGGTGGGCTCGTTTATGCGGATGCTATTACAACTGTGAGCAGGACCTACGCAGAGGAGATAAAGACTCCTTTCTACGGTGAGAAGCTGGACGGACTCCTTCGGGCGAGAGATCACGATCTTCGCGGCATCGTCAACGGGATTGATTATGACAGTTATAATCCGGCGACAGATAAGATGCTGGATAAGAAATACAATCAGAAGAACTTCAGAAAAGAGAAGATAAAGAATAAGAGAGCACTTCAGAACCAGCTCGGGCTTGAGAGAAGAGATGATGCCTTTATGATAGGCATTGTTTCCAGACTTACGGACCAGAAGGGCTTCGATCTGATCTCCTATGTGATGGACGAACTCTGTCAGGATGATATCCAGCTCGTGGTTCTCGGAACCGGAGACGAAAAGTATGAAAACATGTTCCGGCATTTTGACTGGAAATATAACAGCAAGGTACGGGCAAATATCTATTATTCGGAAGAACTGTCACATAAGATATACGGTTCATGTGATGCTTTCCTGATGCCTTCGCTCTTTGAGCCCTGCGGACTTTCCCAGCTGATGGCGCTCCGCTACGGTACGGTGCCCATTGTCAGGGAGACCGGAGGATTAAAAGATACGGTGGAACCCTATAATGAATATGAGGGAACCGGCACGGGATTTTCTTTCTCAAACTACAATGCCCACGAGATGCTTGGAGCCATCCACTATGCTCACAATATTTATGTAAACCGGAGAAGAGAGTGGAATAAGATAATCGACAGAGCCATGCAGGCCGATTTTTCCTGGGAAGTTTCCGCAAGACAGTATCAGGAGATGTACGACTGGTTATTGGATTAATTCGTTTTGTATGGATAATATTGCCGAAATGTGGTATTATTCTGCGCAATAGGGTACAAAAATATTATAAAAGGGAAGGAATTTAATATGAGCACGAAGAAAAAAAAGAGAAACGTAATCGTAGGACAGTCCGGCGGACCGACCGCTGCCATTAATTCATCTCTGGCAGGGGTTTTCAGGACAGCAAAGGACAGGGGGTATAATAAGGTATACGGAATGCTCCATGGAGTTCAGGGACTTCTGGAAGGACGTTATATTGACCTTTCTGAGCATATAAGGACCGGACTTGACGCTGAACTTTTAAAGAGGACGCCTTCAGCATACCTCGGATCATGCAGATATAAGCTTCCCGGGATCAATGAAGATAAGGAAGTATACGAGAAGATCTTTAAGATACTGGAAGACCTGGAGATCGACTGCTTTATCTATATCGGCGGAAACGATTCCATGGATACCATAAAGAAGCTTTCTGACTATGCTATAGTGATGGGCTCCGAAATAAGATTCGTAGGATGTCCGAAGACAATAGACAATGACCTTGCGCTTACAGATCATACTCCCGGATACGGATCAGCCGCAAAATACATCGGTACATCCGTTAAAGAGATCATCAGGGACGGCTGGAGTCTGGAGACATCTCATGGACAGATCATCGTAATAGAGATAATGGGAAGAAATGCAGGATGGCTTACCGGTGCTTCCGCTCTTTCAAAGGGAGAGGACTGTGACGGACCTGATGCTATCTATCTCCCTGAGCTTGACTTTGATATCGATACTTTCGTTAAAAAGTGCCGTGAGCTCTTAAAGAAAAAAGCTTCCATCGTTATCGCAGTTTCTGAAGGTATCCATACAAAAGAGGGTAAATACATCAGTGAGATGGGCAATGCCAACGACTATGTAGATGCATTCGGACATATCCAGTTAACCGGAACCGCAAGATATCTCTGCGATGTACTTGCAAAGGAGATAGGATGCAAGACCAGGGCTATCGAGCTTTCAACACTTCAGAGAGCTGCAAGCCACTGTGCATCCAGAGTGGACATCCTGGAAGCATACGAGGTAGGCGGTGCTGCAATGAAGGCTGCAGATGAAGGCGACAGCGGAAAGATGGTAGTAATAAACAGGATTTCCGATGATCCTTACCAGGCAGGAACCGAGGTTAAGGATGTTCACAAGATCGCCAATGACGAAAGACTGGTGCCCAGAGAATGGATCACAAAGGACGGAACATATGTTACAAGCGAATTCATTACCTATGTACGTCCTCTCATCCAGGGCGATGTAGGACCTATAATGGTGGATGGTATTCCGCGTCACCTTTATGTACCGGGATATCAGGACCTTCTTTGAGGTATTAGTAAATTTATTTTACATTTAAGGTTCGATTAAGTTTCAATTCACAAATTAGAGGGGGAAACGTAGTAATATACTTTCAGGATAGTTAAAAAACTATCTCCCCCCTCATAAGTAGAGCCTGTAAGTAACCCTTACGGGCTCATCTCCTTTTAAAGGAAAATTTAGTATGGCATTTGACGGAATAACTACCGCCGCTGTGGCGGACGAAATAAAGAGAAGGGCTTTGAACGGCAGGATATATAAGATAGCCCAGCCCGAAAACGATGAAATACTTCTTACGATAAAAACCGGGGAAGGGACTACGGAAAGACTGTTCATTTCAGTTTCCGCTTCACTTCCCTTTGTTTATTTTACAGACCAGAATAAGAAAAGCCCGGATAAAGCGCCTAATTTCTGCATGGTCCTAAGAAAGCATATGCAGAATGGAAGAATAACAAGTGTTCTGCAGCCGGGTCTTGAACGTGTGATCAGGATAGGTGTGGAGCACAGGGATGAAATGGGCGATATGAAGGAAAAATTCCTTTGTTTAGAGCTCATGGGTAAATACAGCAACATCATATTTGTAGATGAGGACAATAAGGTTATAGACAGCATCAAGCATATATCAGAGTCGGTGAGCTCTGTACGTGCAGTGCTTCCCGGAAGGGATTATTTTATACCCGAGACTCAGGAGAAGAAGGATCCTTTGAAGACAGTTGATGCTTCTGATTTTATGTCAACCATTAAAAAGACCGCCATGCCTGTATATAAAGCTATATACAGTAATTATACGGGTATTTCACCGGTTGAGGGGAGCGATCTCTGCTTCAGGGCAGGGATAGACGGGAATATGTCCACGGCTTCAGTTGGTGATGATGAGGCTGAAAAGCTGTATTCCTGCTTTTCCGGACTCGTAAACGATATAAACAACGCGCGTTTTGCACCGGAGATCATTTACGATAAGAACAGAATTCCCGTGGATTTTGCTGCTGTCCATTTAAGTCAGTATGAAGATATGGATGCAGTGAGGCTGGATTCCATATCACAGGTACTTGAGAGGTTTTACGCGGAAAAGAACAGGTCGGAGAGGATAAGACAACGCTCGGCTGATACCAGAAAAGTAGTATCAACTATCATAGAGAGGGATGCGAAAAAGTATGATATCCAGCTTAAACAGCTTGAAAGTACGAAGAAGAAGGATAAATACAGGATATACGGCGAGCTTATAAATACGTATGGTTATTCCTGCGCGGAAGGGGATAAGAGCCTCACCTGCACAAATTATTACAACAATGAAGAGATAACGATCCCACTGGATCCGGATAAAACCGCTCTTGAGAATGCACAGAAATACTTTGACCGTTACCAGAAGCTTAAGCGTACGGAAGAAGCCGTGACTGAGCAGCTTAAAGAGACAAAGGCAGATATGGATCACCTCCTGTCTGTACAGGCATCTCTTGATATGATCGAAAATGAAGCAGACCTTAATGAGATCAGAAGAGAATTGATGGAAGCAGGATATATCAGGGGTAAAGGATTATCAAAAGGAAAAAAGAAAGAAGAGGCCGGAAAGGGACTTCATTTTATTTCAAGTGACGGCTATGACCTTTATGTGGGAAAGAATAATTTCCAGAATGACTATCTGACATTTAAGATGGCAACAGGAAATGACTGGTGGTTTCACTCAAAGAAATTCCCCGGATCCCATGTGATACTTAAAGTAGGCAGAGGAGATCCGGAGGCGGTGCCGGACAGGGCATTTAATGAAGCCGGAGCGCTGGCAGCATACTTCAGCAAGGGAAGAGGGCAGTCCAAGGTGGAAATAGACTATGTCCTGAAAAAAGAAGTGAAGAAGCCTGCAGGTTCCAAGCCGGGATTCGTTGTGTATTACACCAATTACTCCATGGCTATAGAGCCGGGCATAGAGGGATTGACGGAAGCAGAGTGAGAGGGTTATAATTTGTTAAGGTTTTAACAAATGAATCGTACTATTCAAAGGAGGTATGTAATAAATGGCTAGAAAGGTGGTACTTGCAGGTGCAGTCAGAACTGCAATAGGTGTAATGGGAGGCGCGCTTTCCACCACAAGCGCGGCAAAACTCGGTGAGATAGCTATAAAGGAAGCTTTGAACAGGGCGGGTGTAAAGCCTGAACTTGTGGATGAAGTGTACATGGGATGCGTTATACAGGCTGGAACAGGACAGAATCCTGCCAGACAGGCAGCGAGGAATGCAGGTATTCCGGATGAAACTCCTGCTACTACTATCAATGTTCTCTGCGGATCCGGCATGCATTCCGTGAATCTGGCTGCCAAGCTTATCGGCATGGGAGATGCGGATATCATCGTTGCCGGAGGAATGGAAAACATGTCAATGGCACCTTATCTTCTGCCTAACGGAAGATACGGTTACAGAATGGGAAGCAATGCTGCAAGCCTTCAGGATTCCATGATCAAGGATGCTCTTACAGACGCATTTTATGATTATCATATGGGAATGACAGCTGAAAATATCTGTGAGCAGTGGAAACTGACCCGTGAAGAACTGGATGAATTTGCGGCATGGTCACAGCAGAAGGCAGAAAAAGCCATAGCAGACGGGAAGTTTAAGGACGAGATAGTTCCTGTTGAAGTAAAGAAAAAGAAAGAGACCATCCTTTTTGACACGGATGAGGGACCCAGAGCAGGAGTAACGGCAGAGAGCCTTTCAAAGCTTAAGCCTGCTTTCAAGAAGGACGGCGGTCTTGTAACAGCGGGAAATGCTTCCGGTATCAATGATGCTGCAGCAGCAATGGTCGTTATGAGTGAAGAAAAGGCCAAGGAGCTCGGAGTTAAGCCTATGGCTACCTGGATCGCAGGAGAGCTTGCCGGATGCGATCCCAGAATAATGGGAATAGGACCTGTTCCTGCTACCAGAAAGGTTATGAAGAAGGCCGGATATGAAATAGGCGATTTCGATCTTATCGAAGCAAATGAGGCCTTTGCAGCCCAGTCAGTGGCAGTTCAGAAGGAACTTCAGTTCTCCAAGGATATCCTCAATGTTAACGGAGGCGCTATTGCACTCGGACATCCCGTAGGATGCTCCGGAGCACGTATCCTTGTCACGCTCATGTATGAGATGGAGAAGAGGAATGTGAAGAAGGGACTTGCTACTCTCTGTGTAGGCGGAGGAATGGGATGCGCGGCTATCGTAGAAAGACCATGAAAAGGGGCAGCCTTAATCGGTTGTCCCTTTATCCGGTTCATATAAAGGCTGCGTATGGAGGAAATATGATTTTAAGCGAACTTTTAAGAGATATTGAATATAAGGTCATTTGCGGAGAAACAGAGAATATTGACATCACAGGCGTGGTATATGACTCCAGGAAAGCGTCAGAGGGATGTCTTTTCGTCTGTATCAGCGGAGCAAATTCCGACGGACATGATTTTGCATCCGAAGTCGTATTAAATGGCGCCAGAGTCCTTATTACCGAGAAGGATGTGGTAGTTCCCGAAAATGCCGGGATAACGATCATAAGAGTAAATGACAGCCGTTATGCGCTTGCTTATATTTCGGCAGCCTGGTTTGGACATCCCGCAGATAAGCTTAAGATCATAGGAGTTACGGGAACAAAGGGAAAGACAACCACCACCTATCTCACAAGATCCATACTGGAAGAAGCGGGACATAAGGTTGGGCTTATAGGTACTATAGAGACTGTGATAGACGAGAGACATATTCCGTCAAAGAACACCACTCCGGAATCCTTTATCCTTCAGGAGACCTTCAGGGAGATGGCTGACAGCGGCATAGATACCGTTGTTATGGAGGTGAGCTCCCAGGCTCTTATGATGCACAGAACCGCGGGATTTACCTTTGATGTGGGAGTTTTTACCAATATCGAGCCGGATCATATCGGTCCGAATGAACATAAGGATTTTGAGGATTATCTGCACTGTAAGGGACTGCTTTTCAAACAGTGTAAAATGGGTATCGTTAACGGAGATGATGAGCATCTTAAGGAACTTCTTAAAGACCACACTTCGGAGATAACGACCTTCGGACTTAAGATCACGAATTCTCTCGGGGAAAAGAACGATCTCAGGGCGCTGAATGAAGAACTTATCAAGGTTCCGGGAGAGCTTGGAGTCAGATTTGACATAGAGGGAAAATATGATCTTAAAGGGGTAGAGGTTGGTACCCCGGGAGATTTCAGTGTATATAATGCACTTTGTGCCACAGCAGTAACTCTCCATTTTGGTGTAAGCGCGGACAATATCCGGACCGCATTAAAGAAAACAAGGGTAAAGGGCAGGATTGAGGCAGTTCCTGTTTCTGATAAGTTCAGTCTCATAATAGACTATGCACATAACGCAATGGCGTTGGAAAGTCTCCTTAAGTCACTGAGGAAATATGAACCCGGTCGTCTGGTCTGCGTGTTTGGATGCGGTGGAAACAGAGATAAAAACAGGCGTTATGAAATGGGAGAGGTTTCGGGCAGGCTTTCAGATTTCACCATAATAACCTCCGATAATCCCAGATTTGAAGAGCCGGCAGACATTATTAACGATATCGAGACCGGAATAAAGAAGACCGATGGAAAATATATTAAGATCACGGACAGGAAAGAGGCGATAGCCTACGCTATTAAAAACGGAAAGCCCGGTGATCTTATCATACTCGCAGGAAAAGGACACGAAGACTATCAGGAGATCCGGGGAGTAAAGCATCCCATGGATGAGAGAGTGCTGATAGATGAGATTTTGGAGAGAACAGACCGGGAATGATATACGCGGACGTTATAATAGATATTTCCGTTGAAAAACTTGATAAATCTTTTCAATACAGGGTTCCGGGTGAACTTCAGGACAAAGTTTATCCCGGAGCCGTTTGTTTGATACCCTTTGGAAAAGGCGGCAGGACCATAAGGGGATATGTGATATCGCTTTCAGAAAAACCTGTTATAGACGAAAGTAAGATACGGGATATTTCCGAAGTGGTCAGTGTATCCGGGAAGCCGGGAGGAGAAGAACAGCTCCTTAAGCTGGCTTTCTGGATAAAAAAGCACTATGGAGGAACCTTATCCCAGGCACTGAAAGTGGTCTTTCCGGTTAAAAAATCAGTAAGAGAAAGAAAGATCAGTGTGATATATCCTCTGCTGTCCCCGGAAGAGCTGGTAAAAGCTGCAGAGGAGTTCGGAAGAAAGCATAACAGAGCAAGGGAGAGGACACTGCGGGCGATTGCCGATACAGGAGAAATAGAATCTTCTCTTTTGATCAACAAGCTGAATATAAGTAAAGATGTTTTAAGAGGCCTGTCAGAAAGAGGCTTCATAAGAATAGAGGAATCAAGAGAGTACAGAAGCCCGGATATCCGTAAAGAGAGCAGTATGACCAGGGGAGAGCTTTCTGCTGAACAGCAGAATGTTCTCAGTTCTTTTATAAAGGACTATGATGCGGGATTAAAAGAAACCTATCTTATCAGGGGTGTTACCGGATCCGGAAAGACTCTTGTATATATTGATATGATCGAGCACGTGGTCAATTCCGGAAGACAGGCTATAATGCTGATACCGGAGATCGCTCTTACCTTCCAGACCGTAATGAGATTTCATGCCAGGTTTGGGGACAGGGTGTCCTATATGCACAGCCGTCTTTCGCCCGGAGAGAGGTATGACCAGTTTGAAAGGGCAAGGTCAGGTGAGATAGATGTGATGATAGGGCCGAGATCTGCCTTATTTACCCCTTTTAATGATATTGGGGTGATAATCATCGATGAGGAGCATGAAAACAGCTATAAGGCCGATAACATGCCTAAATACCATATAAGGGAAACCGCTGAGAAAAGGGCATCTATAGCGGGGGCTTCTCTCGTCCTCGGATCAGCAACGCCTTCTGTTGAAGCGGAATACAGGGCCAGAAGGGGTGAATACAGGCTATTCACCATGAACAGCCGGCCTACCGGAGGAGATCTCCCGAAAGTATCTGTCGTAGACCTCAGGGAAGAACTGAAGAGAGGCAACAGATCCATGTTTTCCATAAGGCTGCAGGATCTGATGAGGGACAGGCTTGAGAAGAATGAGCAGATCATGCTTTTCTTAAACAGAAGAGGCTATTCCGGTTTTGTAAACTGCAGAAAATGCGGTCATGTAGTTAAATGTCCGCACTGCGATGTGTCTCTTACATCCCATAAGGATGGTTTCCTTACCTGCCACTATTGCGGGTACAGGACAAAGATGGTGAAAACCTGCCCTGAATGCGGATCCCGCTATATCGGAGGCATGAGGGCAGGTACCGAACAGGTTGAAGAGAATGTGAAGAAGCTGTTTCCCGGGGCAGGTATACTCAGGATGGACGGGGATACTACCAGACGCAAAGGGGACTATGACAATATACTCTCAGCTTTTAAGGACAGTAAGGCAGATATTCTTATCGGAACACAGATGATCGTAAAGGGCCACGATTTTCCGAATGTAACGCTGGTGGGAATAATCGCTGCGGATCTGTCGCTGAATGCTTCAGATTTCAGGTCAGCTGAGAGGACATTTGACCTCATCACACAGGCAGCCGGAAGGGCCGGCAGAGGTGAGAAGGAGGGAGAAGTGGTGATACAGACCTATTCTCCCGAGCACTATAGTATTGAAGCAGCTGCACATCAGGATTATAATAGGTTTTACTCGCAGGAGATAATGTACAGGGAACTCTGCGGGTATCCTCCCGTATCACACTTATTAAAGGTGCTGATAGAGGGAGAGAATGAAGATATAGTAAAAAAAGAAGCGGAAACACTGAAAAAAACCGCAGGGAGTATCCCGGATAAAGATATCAGGATACTGGGTCCTGCGCCGGATGTGATCGGTAAGCTGAAGGATGTTTTCAGGTATGCTCTCTATGTAAGACATGATGATTACGAAATACTAACGACCGTTATGGAAAGCATGGAGAACAGCAGAAGACGGGATTCCAGGTATAGTACCACCGTGACATTTGATTTTGATCCGCAGTAGAAAGAGGTAAGAATGGCTTTAAGGCAGATCAGGGAAATCGGAGACGAAATACTACTTAAGGAATGCAGGGAAGTAAAGGAAGTTACTCCAAGGGTCAGGGAACTTATAGACGATATGTTTGAAACCCTATATGAGGCCAACGGAGTGGGACTTGCAGCTCCACAGGTGGGAGTACTGAAGAGGATAGTTATCATAGACTGCGGCGATGATCCGCATGTACTTATTAATCCTAAAATAGTGGAGACCAGTGGGGAGCAGACAGGAACAGAGGGTTGTCTTTCGGTTCCCGGAAAGGCAGGACTTGTGACAAGGCCTAACTACGCCAAGGTCGTATACTATGATGAAAATATGGAACAGCAGGAGCTGGAAGGAACAGAGCTTCTGGCAAGGGCGATATGCCATGAGCTGGATCATCTTGACGGAAAACTCTACGTGGACCTTGTGGAGGGAGAATTAAAGGACGTAGAAGAGCTTGAAGAAGAGGAAAGCGAATGAACATAATCTTCATGGGTACTCCTGACTTTGCTGAGGGAGCACTGAAAGAGCTTATTAGGGCGGAACAGAATATAATAATGGTTGTTACACAACCGGACAGGGCAAAGGGCAGAGGGAAAGATATTTCCATGCCGCCCGTCAAGATATGTGCAGTTGAACATGGGATAGAGGTTTTCCAGCCTAAAAAGGTGAAAGATCCCGAGGCCGTAAAGGTGATAAGGGATAAAAAGCCGGATCTGATCGTTGTGGCGGCTTTCGGTCAGATATTGTCAAAAGAAATACTGGATATCCCCAAATACGGATGTGTTAATATCCATGCCTCACTGCTGCCGGAGTACAGGGGAGCGGCACCTATTCAGAAATGCATTATGGACGGAAAGAAAGAGACCGGAGTGACCATCATGCAGATGAATGAGGGGTTGGACACAGGAGATATCCTCATGAAGAGGAGTATCGAAATAGATGATGAGGAAACCGGAGGAAGTCTTTTTGAAAAGCTTTCAAGGCTTGGAGCCTTAATGATAACAGAAGCTATACCTCTAATAGAGGCAGGAAAGCTCATTCCGGAGAAACAGGATGACACAAAATCCTCCTATGCAGGAATGTTAAATAAGGAAACTGGTGCTATAAAATTCAAAAACAGTGCCGTTGAACTGGAGAGACTGGTCAGAGCCATGAATCCGTGGCCCAGTGCCTATACAAAATTCAGAAATAAGACTCTGAAGATATGGAAAGCAAGTGTTGTTGACGATATAGAGACAGACGATATCTATCAGACGGGTACAATAACAAATATTACAAAAGACGATTTTACAGTAAAGTGTGGTGAGAAATCATTAGTTATTAAAGAATTGCAGCTGGAGGGGAAAAAGAGGATGAGTGCCCACGATTTCATGCTCGGAGTTCGTCCGGAGATTGGAGAGTCGTTGGGATAGAAAACAAGTGATTTCTGCCCCAAAACAGCAAAAGGTTGAAAAATAAAGGTTTTAACCACAATTTGAGTGATTTGCATATAGTAACGAGCGTTAACACTATATATAGAGTACGAGATTTTTCAGGAGGTGATCAATATCATGTATTATCCGATGGGAATTTATTCAATAACATATAATTGGACCTATATTCTGGTTATTATAGGAGCGATTCTTTCCATGGCAGCATCCGCTCATGTGAAATCTACATTCAGAAAATACTCTCAGATCAGATCGGGATCCGGAATGACAGGTGCCCAAACTGCAATGAGGATATTGGACAAAAATTTGTTAACAGATGTTACCGTAAATCATATTTCCGGGGAACTGACGGATCATTATAATCCTTCAACCAAAGCAGTAAATCTTTCTGATTCTGTATACGGCTCCGGATCGGTTGCAGCCATCGGAGTTGCTGCTCATGAATGCGGACATGTACTCCAGCATGCGAATGGCTATGTTCCTATTTCAATAAGAACTGCTCTTGTGCCTGTCGCAAACTTTGGTTCAAAAGTAGGACTTCCCGTGTGTATTCTTGGATTCTTCCTGGGAAACATGGGACAGACCTTTATATCGTTAGGTATATTGTTGTTTTCATTTGGGGTGTTATTTCAGATCGTTACTCTCCCGGTGGAATTTGATGCCAGCCACAGGGCTCTTTTACAGCTGGAGAGCCAGGGAATTCTTTCTGAGGAAGAGCTTCAGTGTACAAGGAAGGTTTTATCTGCAGCAGCATTGACTTATGTAGCGGCAGCTGCGGCTTCGATCCTGTCACTGTTGAGACTTATCCTCTTATTCGGAGGAAACAGGAGACGTGACTAAGGAAAAGAAAGGACGGGATGACAAAGGGACATCTCTGCGTCTTATCGTTCTGGAGTCCCTTCTTCTCCAGGAAAAAGAGGGACAGAAACTGAATATACTCATTAATGGAGTGCTGGCAAGGTATGGATATCTCAGTAGAGAAGACAGAGCCTTTATCAAGATACTCACAGAGGGTACAGTTGAGCGGCGGATCACGCTTGATTACGTGATCGACCGCTTTTCGCGTATAAAGACCGGGAAAATGAAACCTGTCATCAGGAATATCCTGAGAATGAGTGCATATCAAATGTTATTCATGGAACATATCCCCGTTCACTCTGTCTGCGACGAAGCGGTGCGCCTGGTTAAAAAGAAGCATATGCAGCCTCTTTCGGGATTCGTGAACGGAGTTTTGCGGAGTATGGCAAGAGAAAGCATAGATTTGGATTCTATCGAAGATCCTTCTGTAAGATACTCTTTCCCCGGGTGGATATATGAAAGATTTACAGAGGAATTCGGTAAAGAAAAGACCATAGAGATATTCAGATACTGTCTGGATGCCAGTCCGGTTTACATAAGAATTAACAGGACGAAGACGAAGATCGAAGAAATGAAAAAGATACTTGAGTGTCAGGGAATAGAGACAAAAGATGTGCCGGATCATCCCTATGCGTTGGAAATAAGCGGATTCTCATCGATCGGGACGATAGAGGGTTTCAGGGAAGGCCTGTTTTCCGTACAGGATGTGAGCTCAATGGCCATCGGAGATGAAATAGCAGGCATTATTGAAAGGAACCGCCCGGAGGGACTGAAGATCATTGATGTATGTGCTTCGCCCGGTGGAAAAAGCTGTCATGCAGCCGAGATCCTTATGGAGTACAGGAATAAAAACACATGTAACGGAAAATTCTGTGTGGAGTCAAGGGATATCTCGGAGGGAAAAACAGTTTTTATTGAAGAAAACAGAGAGAGATTAGGCCTCGATATAATAAGAACTTTTGTTATGGATGCCAGGCAACCGAATGTTACCGGAGATAAAGACGAGGATAGCAGAGCAGATATAATAATAGCTGATCTCCCGTGCTCCGGACTGGGTGTTATGGGGAGAAAAAACGATCTAAAATATCGCGTAAAACCAGAGGATATCAAATCATTACAATTGTTACAGAGAGATATTCTGAAAGCGACCGATACCTATCTTGAAAACGGAGGTTATTTACTGTTCTCCGTCTGTACAATCACGCGTGATGAAACGATTGAGCAGAGAAATTGGATCCAAAATGAATTTGGCTATGAACTTTTAGGAGAAAAACTGCTTCTTCCGGGCGAAAAAAGAACGGATGGTTTCTTTTATTCGGTGTTTCGGAAGGGGAGAACTTGACTATGGTTGACATAAAATCACTGACAAAAGAAGAACTGACTTCTTTGCTGCTTGAAAAAGGAGAGAAACGTTTCAGGGCGGATCAGCTGTATTCCTGGATGCATGTCAGGCTTGCCAGAAATGCGGATGAAATGGGTAATATACCCGGAAGTATAAAAGAATTTATAAAAAACGAGTGTAATTATACTTCGCTGGAGATTGAAGATATGCAGGTATCTGCAGTTGACGGCACTAAGAAATTTCTTTTTTCTCTTGGAGACGGGAATGTCATCGAGGCAGTGTGGATGAAATACCGGGAGTGGAACAGTGTTTGTATCTCTTCACAGGTGGGCTGCAGGATGGGATGCCGCTTTTGTGCATCTACACTGGAAGGATGTGTCAGGGATCTTACGGCATCGGAAATGCTGGATGAGGTTTATGCTGTTCAAAGGGCTACGGGAGAAAGAGTTTCCAATATTGTAGTTATGGGAAGCGGCGAGCCTCTTGACAATTATGTAAACTTAATCCGGTTTTTGAGACTTATTTCAGATGAGAACGGCTTGAATATAGGAGAAAGACATATCACGGTCAGTACCTGCGGTCTTGTGCCTAAGATCAGAGATCTAGCCAAAGAAAAACTTCAGATCACACTTGCCCTGTCCCTTCATGCACCTGATGACGAGAAGAGACAGAAGATAATGCCGATCGCAAAGAAATACTCTCTCAAAGAGGTCATGTCAGCAGTAAGATATTATTTTGAAGTTACCGGCAGAAGGGTCACATTTGAATATGCTCTGTCAGAAGGAGTGAATGATTCAAACGAGGACGCGGAAAAACTTTCATCACTGCTTAAAGGATTAAAAGGGCATGTGAACCTTATACCAATAAATCCAGTAAAAGAGAGGGATTTTAAAAGGAGCAGCGAGAACGCCATTGCCGCTTTCAAATCCAAACTTGAAAAAAACGGAATAAATGTTACTATTAGGAGAGAAATGGGCAGAGATATTGACGGTGCTTGCGGACAGTTAAGGAGGAAGCATCTGGAGGAAAGATTTCATGCTTAAAACTTTTTCCGCAACTGACGTGGGCAAAAAAAGACAGATCAATCAGGACTACGTTTTCTCATCGGAAAATCCTGTGGGAAAGCTTCCAAACCTGTTTATCGTAGCGGATGGCATGGGAGGACATGCCGCCGGTGACTTTGCATCTTCTTTTACGGCGCGTTTCATTGTAGATGAGATTCAGCGTTCAGATCTGGATAATCCCATAAAAAACATCAGATCAGCTATAGAGAAGGCAAATGTGGCCCTTATGGAAGAGGCCAGTAAAAAGCCTGAATACGAAGGAATGGGGACTACTATTGTAGTTGCCACCATTGTGGAAGACTATCTCTATGTCGCAAATGTGGGAGACAGCCGGCTTTATCTCATAAATGACGATATTGTTCAGATAACCAGGGATCATTCACTTGTTGAAGAGATGGTCATGGCCGGAAAGATTGATAAGGAAGAGGCCAGGGTTCATCCTGACAAGAATATAATAACGCGTGCAATCGGAGCTTCTTCCGACCTGAAAGTTGACTTTTTTGACATGAAACTGAGGGAAGGGGACAGGATACTCATGTGTACCGATGGTCTTTCCAATATGGTGGAAGATCGGGATATACGCACCATTGTTGAAAGAGAAAGTGATGTGGCGGCTATTACGGATTCACTGATAAAACAGGCTAACGAGAACGGCGGTAAGGACAATATCGGCGTCATTATCATAGAACCATTTGCTGTGAAGGCTTAGGAGCTTAAGATATGTTAAGAGAAGGAATGCTCCTTGGAGAGCGTTATGAGATCATAAGTAAGATAGGTGCAGGCGGTATGAGCGATGTCTATAAGGCAAAGGATCACCGGCTGGATCGTTTTGTTGCCGTAAAGGTGCTGAAGAGCGAGTTCTCCGAGGACAGGAATTTTGTGGCAAAGTTTCGTACGGAAGCACAGTCTGCCGCAGCCCTCATTCATCCTAATATCGTAAATGTTTATGATGTCGGACAGCAGGAAGGGCTCTATTACATTGTAATGGAGCTTGTTGAAGGCATCACATTAAAGCATTATATCGAGAAAAAACTGAGGCTTTCCGTTAAGGAAGCGGTCAGCATTACAATACAGGTTTCCATGGGTCTGGAAGCAGCCCATCTTAACCATGTTATCCACAGGGATGTAAAGCCACAGAATATCATTATCTCCAAAGAGGGAAAGGTAAAGGTGACGGATTTCGGTATAGCCAGGGCCGCCACCAGTGATACAATCACGTCTAATGTAATGGGATCTGTTCACTATACTTCTCCTGAGCAGGCACGGGGAGGATATTCTGACGAAAAGAGCGATATTTATTCTCTGGGTATAGTTTTATTTGAAATGGTTACCGGCAGGGTGCCCTTCGACGGGGAGACAACGGTTTCCATTGCCATTAAGCAGATACAGGAGCCTATGCCCGATCCCCGGGATTATGTGGACGATATTCCTTTAAGTGTACAGCAGATAATATTCAAGAGTACCGAGAAGAATCCCGACAGAAGATATACCAGTATGACCGAGCTTATCGCCGATCTGAAAAAGTCTCTTGTAAATCCTGACGACAATTTTGTCCGCAGGATCGGAAATGAGGATATTGCAGGCGGAGCGACCAAGATGGTCACTGACTATGACAGAGAAGATATTAAGAGACAGACCGGGTCCGTGGACTTAAATGACGATGTGTTCAAGGCGTATGTAGCAAACGGAAACAGAGGACACAGATACGAGGAGGAAGAAGGATACGCCGGGGAAGATGAGGACTATGAGGATTACGAGGGTGAAAAGATACGTGCCAGAAAGGTAAGAAAACCCGAGTCCAAGACCGCCATGAAGCCTCCTCGCAAGAAGATGGAAGCAATAGGCGTAGGCAGAAATATACGTGAAGAGAAACGCAGGGAAAAGGTCAAGGCTGATGCAGCGAAAAAACGTCAGCGCAGGCTGAATGATATGGATGATGATGACGAAGAGGACATGGATCCCGGCATGCAGATGATGATGACAGTTCTTGCTGTGATCGCAGTTATCATCCTCATAGTGATCATTATAGTATTTGTAAGGAAATACAGTGGACTTCTCGGTGCCGGATCCCCGGATGATTCTTCGACAGAGCTATATTCCGAGGATGTTTCTTCGGGAGACATGGTTACAATATCAGGCGTTACCGGACTTGTGTTTGCAGATGCAAAAACACGTCTTACGGCTCTGGGGCTGGTTGTTACGAGCGAAAACAGACCATCTTCCGAGATAGAAAAGGGCTGTGTGATCCAGGTAAGTGACGAGGACGGAAATGTGATCTCCGACGGAGAGGAGGTTGCACAGGGTTCGACCGTCATACTGGCTATCAGTACAGGAGAAGGCGGATCAGGAGTTCCGGATGTCAAGGGTCTTTCAAAGGCTGAAGCAAAAGTCAAACTTGAAACAGCAGGATTCAGCGTTTATGAAACGGAGAGTGAAAGCGATACCGTGGAAGCCGGAAATGTCATTTCACAGAGCCCTGAAGCAGATTCACTGGCAGAAGAGGGAAGTCAGGTCCTTATAGTCATTAGTACAGGATCCCAGGCTGCCAATAAGACTGTTCCGAATCTGGTAGGACTAACGGAGATAGCAGCTAAGGCAGCTCTTGCGGCAGCAGATATTTCTTTCGGTGAGGTACTGGAAGAGAATTCGGCACTGGTTCCCGCAGGATCAGTCATCTCACAGACACCGGAGGCCGGTGCTACGGTCAGTGACTCGACTACAGTCAGCTTTGTGGTAAGTAAAGGACCCGGAACATATGGTGGAACCATTAATGTAGAGGCGCCAAACGGATATACTCCGGGATCACCTGCCCAGATAACCATTACGTCCAGCGTGGATAATTCAGTTATTTATTCACAGGCTGTAACATCATTGCCGGCTCCGGTCACATTGACCGGCGTAACTGCTCCTTCAGGAGTGCTTACAGTATCGTATGTTATTGTAGAGCAGGCAGAGTATGAGGATGATAACGGACAGATAGTGAGCGGTACTAAAGAAACACCGCAGACATCAACCCAGGTTGTGAATTTTACAGCGGAGTGACGAAAGTTTTCAGATGACATCAGGACGCATCATTAAAGCAATGTCAGGGTTTTATTATGTGAAACCGGACAGCGGTGAAAAACCGGATACGCCTCCAAAAAGCTCTGATGGCACGTATCAGTGCAGGGCAAGAGGACTTTTCAGGAAGAAGAAGATATCTCCTCTCGTAGGAGACCGGGTGTTATTTGAAGTAACCGACACAGATGATGTGGAAGGCAATGTGGTTGAGATACAGGACAGAAAGAATGCCCTTACAAGGCCTCAGGTCGCCAATGTGGACCAGGCACTGGTAATATTTGCGGTACATACTCCCGAGCCGGCCCTGGATCTTCTGGACCGGTTTTTGATCGAAATGAGGAGACAGGGTATAGAAGTGATCCTCGTCTTTAATAAGGATGATCTGGGAGGACCTGAGGAACTAGACAGATTTAAGAGGATATATAAGGGTGCAGATGTGGGCATTCTTTTTACAAGTGTCGTTAATGATACGGGAATAGACATCCTTAAAGAGCTTTTGAAAGGAAAGGTCACAACAGTGGCCGGACCTTCGGGAGCGGGAAAGTCATCAATTATTAATGCTCTTTCAGGGAAAGAAGCCATGATGACCGGCGAGGTCAGCCGGAAGATAGGCAGGGGCAAACAGACCACCCGGCATGTGGAGCTTGTTGAGGTGCAGGAGGATTCATATATCATAGATACTCCCGGATTCTCATCGCTGGAGCTCCCGGGAATAGAGAGTTCCGACCTTGATCTCTATTTTCCCGAGATCGGCAAATATAAGAACATGTGCTACTATTCCGGCTGTTCCCATATCAGTGAGCCGGATTGTAAAGTTAAGCAAATGCTTTCTGAGGGAGAGATCCCGGAAGAAAGATATGGATCATACAGGCTTTTTTATGAGGAGATCAGTAAAAGGAGACGATACCAGTGAACTATAAGATTTCACCCTCCATACTGGCGGCAGATTTTAATGATCTGGGAGATAATATAGCTCTCGTGGAAAAAGAGAGGGCGGATTATCTCCATATTGATGTGATGGACGGGGTATTTGTACCCAGCATTTCATTCGGGATGCCTGTTATTAAGTCCATCAGGAAGAAAAGCTCGCTTTTTTTTGACGTGCACCTTATGATAGTGGATCCGGACAGATACATTGAGAACTTTGCTGAGTGCGGAGCTGACGGCATCACTGTTCATCTGGAGGCTTCAAAGGATATAGACAGGACCGTTTCGCTTATCAGAAGTACCGGCAAAAAAGTGGGACTTTCCATAAGTCCGGAAACTCCGGTGTCGGATATAACCGATGAGATCCTGAAGAAAACCGATATGATACTTGTCATGACAGTGAGGCCCGGATTTGGCGGACAGAAATATATGGATGAATGTACTCAGAAGATCAGGGAAGTCAGAAAACGTGCAGAAGAACTGGGGATGGATCTTGATATTGAAGTGGACGGGGGCATCGACAGGAAAACAATAACTACCGTAATTGATGCCGGAGCAAATGTGATAGTCATGGGTTCATCAATCTTTAACGGTGATATAAGACAGAATATGAAATATTTCAGGAAGGTACTCGGAATATGAAGAAAGCAGTTATCATAGGAGCTGGTCCTGCGGGGCTCACAGCAGCGTTTGAACTTTTGAAAAGAGGGAACAACGGTATTGAGGTTATTGTTCTGGAAGAAAGTCAGGACATGGGAGGTATTTCAAAAACCGTTAATTATAAGGGAAACCGTATGGACATGGGAGGACACAGGTTCTTCTCAAAGGTCGACCGTGTAAATAAGTGGTGGGAGGAAATGCTTCCGATGCAGGGAGCGCCCGCCTATGATGATATTATCCTCGGAAATAAAAAACAGCTTAAACAAGGCGGACCTGACCCTGAAAGGGATGACAGGGTTATGCTGAACCGGAACAGGGTTTCAAGGATCTATTTTAATTCCAGATTCTTTGATTATCCCATCAGCCTGAAGCCGGAGACTTTTATCAATATGGGGTTTCTTACCACTATAGAAGTCGGTTTTTCATATATCGCGTCCGTACTTCACAAGAGACCCGAGAATTCACTGGAAGATTTTTATATAAACAGATTCGGTAAGAAGCTGTATTCTATGTTTTTCGAGCACTATACTGAGAATCTCTGGGGCAGGCACCCGAGAGACATAGATCCCAGCTGGGGCGCACAGAGAGTTAAGGGATTATCCATAATCGCCATTATAAAGGACGTTTTTTCAAAAATGCTTCCGTCCAGAGATAAAAGACATGTGGAAACTTCGCTGATAGAATCATTTTCATATCCAAAGCTCGGACCCGGACAGCTATGGGATGTTACTGCCGCTGAAATAGAGAAAATGGGCGGACAGATCATAAAGGGTGCTGCTGCCCGTGAGATCAGTGCTGATCAGGGAGCAGGCCTTGTGAGAAGCGTCACATACGAAAAAGGCGGCGTCAGGACCACGATAGATGCGGATTATGTTATTTCATCCATGCCAATAAAAGATCTGGTGGGAGGAATGAATGATGTACCCAGGGGAATATCCGAGGTTGCAAAAGGACTTCCTTACAGGGATTATATGACTCTTGGAATACTGGTGCCAAAGCTTAACCTGAAAAATCAGACGAAGATAAGGACCGTATCCAATATTGTTCCGGATAACTGGGTATATGTTCATGACAGATCCGTTAAGCTCGGAAGATTCCAGATCTATAATAACTGGTCACCGTATCTCGTACAGGATCTGAAAAACACTGTCTGGGTCGGACTTGAGTATTTTGCAAATGAAGGTGACAGGCTGTGGAGCCTTAGTGATGAGCAGTTCACAAGATTCGCAATATCTGAGGTTGTGAA
Source organism: uncultured Lachnospiraceae bacterium (assembly GCA_902779445.1). Classification (GTDB taxonomy): domain Bacteria; phylum Bacillota; class Clostridia; order Lachnospirales; family Lachnospiraceae; genus NK4A144. The sequence goes on along the minus strand of CACZBM010000018.1, from coordinate 7,284 downwards.
GATGGGACTCATCGACAGACCCGAAGATGTTATGGACAGCCATGTTGAAAGGGTTAAAAAGGCTTATCCGGCATACTTTGACACCTATGATAGAATAGATGAGGTGATCTCATATCTGAATGGATTTGACAATCTTTTCTGTGTAGGCAGAAATGGTCAGCACAGATATAACAATATAGATCATTCAATGATGACTTCCTTCCTGACGGTGGATAATATACTTTCCGGCAGGACGGATAAAACGAATATCTGGAATGTTAATACAGAAAAGGAATATCACGAGAAAGGAAATTAAAGAACATGGGAAAGAAACCTGCAGTATTGCTTATTATGGATGGATTCGGACTAAATGAGAAGACAGAGCATAACGCTGTTTTTGAAGCAAAAACGCCCGTTATAGATTCTCTTATGAAAGACTATCCGTTTGTTAAAGGAAATGCCAGCGGACTTGCGGTAGGATTACCTGACGGACAGATGGGTAATTCCGAAGTCGGACATATGAACATGGGAGCCGGAAGGATAATCTATCAGGAACTGACCCGGATCACCAAGGAGATAGAGGACGGGGATTTCTTTAAGAATGAGGCCCTCCTTGAAGCGGTTAACAACGCGAAAAAGAATAATGCAGCGATCCATTTTTACGGACTTGTATCTCCCGGCGGAGTTCACAGCCACAATACCCATATATACGGACTTCTCGAACTTGCAAAGAGAGAAGGCCTGAATAAAGTGTATGTTCACTGCTTCCTGGACGGCCGTGACACACCTCCCGCTTCCGGTAAAGAATATGTGGAAGAACTGGAACAGAAGATGAAAGAGATAGGCGTTGGAGAAGTGGCTTCGGTTCATGGAAGATATTACGCCATGGATAGGGACAATAATTATGACAGGGTTGAAAAGTCATATATAGCCCTTACCCAGGGGATCGGAGAAGAAGCCGAATCTGCAACTGCAGGAATACAGGCTTCCTATGATAAGGATGTGACCGATGAATTTGTGGTTCCTTTTGTGGTAAAGAAGGATGGCAAGCCTGTAGCAACCATAAATGACGGAGACTCCATTGTATTCTTTAATTTCAGGCCCGACAGAGCCCGTGAGATCACACATTGCTTCTGCGATGATGAGTTCGACAAGTTCAACAGGGGACCCAGGAAAAAGATAACATATGTCTGCTTTACTGACTATGATCCCCTTATCCCCAATAAGGAGATAGCTTTTAAGAAGCAGGAGATCAACAATACTTTCGGTGAATTCCTTGCAGCTAAAGGAATGAAACAGTGCCGTATCGCAGAGACGGAAAAATATGCTCATGTAACGTTCTTCTTTAACGGAGGCGTGGAAGAACCCAATAAGAATGAAGACAGAGTACTTGTAAACAGTCCCAAGGATGTGCCTACATATGACTTAAAGCCCCAGATGAGCGCACCGGAGGTATGCGATAAGCTGGTGGATGCTATCAAGTCCGGGAAATATGATGTTATCATCATTAATTTCGCCAATCCTGATATGGTAGGACACACAGGGGTTGAAGCTTCCGCGATAAAGGCTGTCGAGACAGTTGACACATGTGTTGGAAAGGCAGTTGATGCCATCAAAGAAGTGGACGGAGTAATGTTCATCTGTGCCGACCACGGAAATGCCGAGCAGCTTGTGGATTATGAGACAGGAGAGCCCTATACAGCCCATACCACAAACCCTGTTCCATTTATACTTGTTAATTATGATGAGGGATATACTCTTAAAGAGGGCGGAAAACTCTGCGATATAGTTCCCACACTCATTGAATGCATGGGACTTGAGAAACCCGCAGAAATGACGGGCGAATCACTTCTCATAAGGAAATAATAAGAATTTCATAAGAAAATACAAATTATTGAGGTCATATTTATATTGACCTCAATATTTTGTTGGCTTATACTTGTACTATATACAGGCGGTAATTGTAGTTTTTGTCGGAGTTGACCTTATGAGAAGGCTTAAGAATACTAAAATTCTGGCTGCTATACTTAGTACAGCTCTCATACTTGCCAATACAGGAGTGTACACCCTTGCAGATGTTGATGAACAGACTGAAGAGGGTGGGGTTGGCTCTGTGGAAAATGGCGAAGGATCTGTTGATGAATCTGAAGCCGGGGCTAAGTCTGGCAGTAACAGCGGCAGTGAGGATACTACAGATACCGGTTCCGGGAATAATGATAATTCCGCTTCAGAAAGCAGCAGTGACAGTGACAGTTCCACTGATCAGACAGGCGCAAGTCCTGATGAGACTACAGATGAATATGATTCTCCTGCTGCGGAAAATGTAGAAGAGATAACAGATGATACTGATCAAAACAGCGGAAATGGCTCAGAGGGATCTCAGGCAGAAGAGTCTTTTGGGGAGTTAGTATGTGAGAATGATGCTGTATTTGACGAAGAGATCAGCGAAGAGTTATTAACTACACAAACCCAAACCCAAACCGATAATAAAAAGAAATCTGATGACAGTACCGAGGAAATCCCTGTTTCTGAGGAGACTGTTTCTTATTCCGTAAAGTTTACGGATCCTGTAACCTTTGATGAAGATGATAATGCCACATTCACTTTCACGGTGAGATCCGGTTCTAATCCCATAAAGATAAACTCTGTGAATCTCGGTCTTTATCCCGGCGACAGCGATATATCCTATGATCCTGTTTCCAGAGAAATAGAATCGCATGATATAACCGGATACAACTTTAAGAGTTCGACAGAGGACATCGTTAATACCGAAGAAGAAAAGACTTTTACAGTTACGGTTCCTGCAACTGCAAAAGACAGAAACGGAAGCGGAGAGACTCTTTCAGAGGCACTTTCTGAAGGGGATACTGTTCTTTCTGCAGATATCGGGATGATAATATATGATCCGGAAGATTATTCAGAAATTGGAAAAGAAACAAAGTCNGAAGAGGAACATAAAGTAATCCATGCCAATTACAGGATCAGGACTGTCAAATACGACGGAGAGGCCCATGAGATGGCATTCCCCAGAAAGGTCAGGAGCGGCCGGAAGATATTATACAGTGCTGATCTTACAGAGTGGACAGAAACACCTTTTTCCTATACTGAAGAAGGAAAATACGAGTGTTATTATAAAATGATCGATGAGGAGACCGGCGATATCTGCAGAAGCGGAAGTCTCAGGATGAAGATCCGTAAAATAGCAGAAAAGAGTGTAAAAACCGAAGAAAATGAGACTGCTGAAGAGAATGAGACCACTGAAGAGAATGACAGGACTGAACTGGCCGATATGTTTAAGGAGACCGGAGATACGGAAGTGACCGGTAGCGCCAGCAAGCTTGAAACATTCCTGGATGCCGAGGGAGTTTCAAATCTGTCCGGTATTGCTTCAAAGGCATATCAATCAGAGATTACCAGAGAACATACATCATTCCCCGCTGTCTGGTCATGGATGATGGTATTCTTTATGATCATATCTTTCGCGGTATTTTCTGTAACCCATGATATCTGGGCAGGTCTTTATAAGGCAGTTGTCCGGGTATGTGCGTATGCGATCGTAGTTTTCCGTCGTTTCAGAAAAGCATTGGTATAATGTCTGATATTTCATAAATATACTTGCGTATTTCCTTTTTACGTGGTATTATTGCAAAGCTTGCTGTGATTTTGTAAGTTGTTTTATTTAATAATAGGAGTTATGAAATGAGAATTTTTGTTTCAATAGTATTTATGTTGGTTTGTATTGGTCTTACCGCAATTGTCCTTATGCAGGAAGGTAAGAGTGCAGGATTAGGTGCTATACAGGGTGCTGCAGATACATACTGGGGAAAGAATAAAGGCCATTCAATGGAAGGCATGATGATAAAGATTACGAGAGTTTTGGCTGTTCTGTTTTTTGTTCTTTCAGTAGTCCTTAATATGAAGCTCTTCTGATCTGTCATATTTTGAGAGTTTGACCCCGTCTGTATCAGCAGGCGGGGTTTTTGTATCTCAGGCGGGGCGAGACTTGAATAATATTTGAAAGCATATATGGATAGTGAATTGTTTGAAAACAGAAAAGCGATGATTCTGGAATTCATGGAAAACGAGATGTATGTTCCCATGAAGATAAAGGAAATGGCCCTTTTATTTCAGGTTACTAAAGAAAACCGGCAGGAATTCCGGGAAGTTATCGATTCGCTTATAGAAGAAGGCAGGATAAAGCTCTCGGTAAAAAAGAAGCTTATGATAGCTCCTCCTGCGATAAAAGGTGTTTACGAAGCTCATAACGGTGGATTCGGTTTTGTCATTGTGGAGAACAGGGACAGGGATGTATTTATCCGGGGCGAAGATTCACTTGGTGCCATGAACGGTGACATAGTCGAGGTAGATATCACTGATCCCGGGGGCAGCAGGGGACGCCGTGATGAGGGAAGAGTTGTAAAGATCATTTCACGGGCGGTTACAGATATAGTTGGAACCTATGAACCGGGAGGGAAAAAGGGTACATATGGATTTGTCATTCCGGATGACAGCAGAAATTCCGAAGATATTTTCGTTCTGAAGGAAAACTCCCTTAATGCGCTTCCGGGTATGAAAGTGGTAGTCCATATCACAAAATACGGTGATAATAAGCATAAAAGCGAGGGACAGATCACAAGCCTCATAGGAATGAAAAATGAACCGGGGGTAGATATCGAATCAGTCATCAAAGGACACGGGCTTCCTGAGGATTTTCCTGAAAAGGTGGCTGAACAGGCGGTGAATGTGGCAAAACCTGTTTCAGAAGCAGATATTAACGGGAGAAAGGATCTCAGGAGTATCCTGACAGTCACCATCGACGGGGAGGATGCAAAAGATCTGGATGATGCGGTCAGCTTAAAGTTCGATGAAAACGGTAATTATGAACTTGGGGTTCATATTGCCGATGTTACTAACTATGTTCAGGAGAATTCAGCTCTGGACAGGGAGGCATTGGAAAGAGGAACCAGCGTATATCTGGCGGACAGGGTTATCCCGATGCTTCCGGTACAGCTTTCAAACGGATGCTGTTCGCTTAATCCGGGGGAAGACAGACTTACTCTTTCGTGTATAATGAAGATCAGTCCGGAAGGAAAGATCCTTGGCTCGGAAATATGTGAATCCGTTATTAATTCAGACAGAAGGATGTCATATAATGAGGTTCTAAGTCTTCTTGAAGGTAACGCACCGGATGATCTGAAGGATGAATGCGGATCCCTGATGCAGATGTTTAAGGATATGGCTCTGCTTTCCGGTATCCTTATAAAGACAAGGCAGAAAAGGGGAGCCATTGATTTTGATTTTCAGGAGACGAAGATCATACTGGATAAAAACGGACATGCTGTAGGGCTGGAACCGAGGATATCAAATACTGCCACTAAAATGATAGAAAGCTTCATGCTGGCAGCAAACGAGACTGTGGCAGAGACCTGCTACTATGGAGAACTTCCTTTCGTATACAGGAGCCACGAGGAGCCTGACCCTGAAAAGATAAGATTTTTAAGGGATTATGTGGTAAACCTTGGCTTCTCGCTTAAGATAGGCAGGGACGGAATCCATCCGAAAGAGATCCAGAAGCTTATCAGCAGTATCGCAGGAACATCGGAGGAAGCGTGTGTTTCCAGAATGACCCTGAGATCCATGAGGCAGGCTAAGTATACAACTGAACCCTTAGGTCATTTCGGACTTGCGGATAAGTATTACTGTCATTTTACATCACCTATCAGGAGATATCCCGATCTGCAGATACACAGGATCATCAAGGATCAGCTCCGGGGAAGGATGACAAGAGTCAGATTTTCTCACTACGAGGGAATACTGGATCGTGTGGCGGCACAGTCCAGCCAAAGGGAAAGAAGGGCTCAGGAAGCCGAAAGAGATGTCGAAAAACTAAAAAAGGCCGAATATATGGCCGATCATATCGGTGACTATTATGAAGGAATAATATCTGGCGTTACTAATTACGGGATCTATGTTGAACTGGCCAATACCGTTGAAGGTATGATAAGACTCTCGGATATTCCCGATGACTTCTATATCTATAATGAGATAATGATGGAGGTCTGCGGAAAGAACAGCGGTAAGATATATAAGATGGGAGACAGGGTAAAGATACAGGTAGTGGCTGCCGATAAGGACTTAAGAACCATTGACTTTATGTTTGCAACTGATGATGATCTACGTGCAGATCCTGTCAAAGAAGGAAAGAGAAATGGCTCAAAAAGAAGGAAAAAAGCTAATAGCTAATAATAAAAAGGCATTTCATGACTATTTCATAGAAGAGCAGCTTGAAACAGGCATTGAGCTTTTCGGTACCGAGGTTAAGGCTATAAGAGCCGGACACTGCAGTATTAAAGAAGCCTATGTCCAGGTAAACAAGGGTGAGCTCTGGGTTGAAGGAATGAATATCCAGCCCTACGAAAAAGGAAATATCTTTAATAAGGATCCTTTAAGGATACGAAAGCTTTTAGCTCATAAAAATGAGATACTGAAGCTGGATCAGAAACTGAAAGAAAAGGGCTATACCATTGTTCCGCTGGAAGTTTATTTTAAGAGCGGCCGGGTGAAAGTAAATATCGGTCTGGCCAAGGGTAAGAAGCTCTACGATAAAAGAGAGACTATTGCGAAAAAGGACGCAAAGAGGGAGGCTGAAAGAGATTTCAAGGCTTCACTCAAAATTTAACTGCAGGTTTATTGCAAAGTGGTTGCCCGGAATCTATAATATAAAAGAAAAATACATGTCATTCTGAGCGAAGCGAAGAATCAGTTTTAATGCTTTGAGCTTTGAAAACCGGGGGTAGTACTGGTTTCGACAGGGAGCCTGAAGCTGGAGAAGCTATCCGAAGGATGGTTGCGTTAAACCTCAAACTAAATTTAAACGCAGACGATAGTTACGCGTTAGCAGCTGCCTAAGCGCAGCCGCCGTCGGCCCGGTTCTACCTGTGGTCCCGGATACCGGCGTCATCATCACAGGAAACGGTAGCGGCAAAGGCTTGAGCCGTTATACGTATCATTAGTCTACTGAAACCTTAAGGCTGTGCATTGCCGTAGGGTAGAGGGAATGTAAAATAATGTACTATGATAGTAGAAGGACAGGGGACGGTTTTTTGGACAGGGGTTCGACTCCCCTCTACTCCACTAATAAATCCGCCGTATAGGCGGATTTTTTTAGTGGAGTAGAGGGGAGTCGTACCCCTGTCCATTGAGTCAACCGTTGACTTTCTATCTTGTGATTTCCTAGAAAATGACTGCGCTGGCTGCCACCACATTAAGGGATGATACTAACTTAAAGGCATTGAAGCTGTTCGC
>CACZBM010000017.1 GCA_902779445.1 uncultured Lachnospiraceae bacterium | reverse complement strand
CCTTCAGATTCCACCTCACGATGGACACCCTTGCTGTTCAGCTATGTACTTCGTCGTTGCCTACGCGTACTCGGGACTTTCACCCGTTAGAGCGCGCCCGTGGCGCGCAAACTTAAAAAAGAGAGGCAGGGAAGCCTCTCTTTTGAGCATTGTCCGGTTGTTGAGAAGTATAGGTCGGAAACTGGGAATCATTCCCATAATTTCGAATATGGAGCTTCGTTATAGTCGGCAGATAAATACTTATGTCAATGCCGCTTTTTTATGCAAAACATATTATAAAATATCGGTCGTGACACCTGCACGGTAGCAGTATTTAATCTTTGATATTTTCTGGCTTAGTAATAAGGGATTTTGCAGCATCGCCAAGGTTTCTTCCCTGTCGTGAGATCCATTCACCTACTTTTATTCCCCAGAATAGTGTCGAACACCAAAGAAATGAAAATATCCACGCTGCAGCAACATAAATAAATTGGATTTCTGGAACAAATAGCATCATAACGGTCATAATTACAGAACTTGCTATACATATGATTCCGAGGATTGTACCGATAACACCAAAAACGGTTCCGATAAAAGAGATAAATGCTCCTATTATCTGCAATGCCAAGCTCAGAATAAAAAGTAATATTGCTAATATCAGTTTAAGTGGAAAAAGCAAGATTTTCATTTATAGACTCCCTTCAGATTATAAAAGTATAGTCCATAAATTCAATTTTTTCCATCGGTAAGGAGTTCCATTCAGATGCTTCATTTTTAAGGATATCACTGATGATTCTCAAGGATTCTTCTCCTTCGGGGCTGATATCCGCAAGACCGCAACTAACCAGGAAAATAGTATCGGCCAGTTCTACTATTCGCAACAAATGATTTTCCATTTCTATAAACATTTTATTCCTCTAAGTAGTTAATGCGACGATAATATACACCGTATTGGAAATAAAATGTCCGTTTAGTGTAATAACCACTATATATTCATCAACCATTTACCCATTTGGGTAATAATATCATAGTATTAAATTTAATGTTAGAAATATTATACCAAATCTGCTTGAAAAGCGAGATCATCTTTCGTATAATATAAGCACCAAAACAAACGAACGTTTTATTTAAGACAGAAAGGGCCAAAAATATGATATATGGATATGCACGAATCAGCCGTCCTCAACAATCTATCGACCGGCAGATTCGGAATATTAAAAATGAATATCCTGAAGCTGTTATTCTACAGGAGGCATATACCGGGACCAGGATGGATCGTCCTGAATGGAGCAAATTGCTCCGGAAGATAAAATCTGGTGATACGATTGTTTTTGACTCCGTCTCCAGAATGAGCAGGAACGCTGATGAAGGTGTAGAAATCTACTTTAAGCTCTACGAAAAAGGCATACAGCTGATCTTCTTAAAAGAGCATTATATCGATACAGATGTTTATTCTGAAAATATGAGGGATAAGATAGAACCGCAGGGCACGGATGAGGATGAGATATTCAAAGGATTGAACAACTATTTCCGAAAGTTGGCAGCCAGACAGATCCGGATTGCATTTGATCAGGCAGAAAAAGAAGTCCAGGATCTTCGGCAGCGTACCCGCGAGGGGATAGAAACTGCACGTCTCAATGGAAAACAGATCGGACAAAAGCCCGGCAATAAGTTGAAGATTAAAAAAGAAACTCCTGCAAAAGAACAGATTCTAAAGTACAGCAAAGATTTTAATGGATCACTTCCAGATCCAGAATGCATTAAGATTATCGGAATTTCCAGGAATACATATTATAAATATAAAAGAGATTTAAAAGTATCGTTATAGCTTTTATTGGAGAGATAAATACAACTGATTACATAGAAAATATTTCTCTACCATTCTGGAATAATCTTAATAATGTAATTTCCCCAAAAAATTGCAATTCTTTACGAAAATGATATAATATATGTAGCTACAGAAAGGTGCTACGCAATGATATTTACATGGGATGAAGATAAAGATATTAAGAATTTTGAGGATCACGGCATACACCTCAGTACAGCAGCCCATATTTTTAATGATCCATATAGAATTGAACGACCTGACAAATCAGCAAATAATAATTCGCTAGAAAATCGTTGGCAGACCATAGGCAGGGTAAATAACATACTGTTTATTGCTTATGAAGAAAGGATCAATGATGAGATTCATATGATTTCTGCAAGATTGGCTACAGCGAGAGAAAGGAGAATATACAATGGCAACTGTAACGATGACATTGAACCCTGGGGCCCAGCCTACTAAAGAGCAGCTTGAGGAAATTCAGGCAGCATCTAAAAGACCGATAGTTTTTACAGATGATGCCCCAAAACTTACAGATGAAGAGCTGGCCGAATTCAAGCCAGCTAATCCCAAATATTACCGACCGATTAAGGAACTTATTTCCTTACGACTTGACGCAGCTCTTTTAGATGCATTCAAATCTACAGGGAAGGGATATCAGTCAAGAATAAACGAGGCTCTCTGGAAAGGAGCTGAAGAGATGGGAATAATAGCCAAGTAACAACTAACTGAGAGAATCGACGAGAATCGGCGTCCATGACAACATAAAAACTGAACTTAAATTGATCCTTTTAGTAACTGTTCAGAATCCGAAGGGTTCTGAATCGATACTCCTTTTATAAGCTTACGGGCTGTCGGAGTAGCCGCCAGCCCTCCTTTTGCGGTTTCCTTACATGACCTTGGCATCTCATCTCCAACCTCTCTCATGGCATCAAGACATTCATCTGCGGGTATCTTAGACCTGATGCCGGCAAGCACCATATCTGCACAGGAAAATGCCAGCATGACTCCCGTAGCATTTCTCTTAATACATGGTATCTCTACAAGTCCTCCGACGGGGTCACAGACCAGTCCAAGTTCACTTGCAATGGCCAGAGCGCTGGCATCTGCACACTGTTCCGGTGTTCCGCCCATAAGCTCCACCAATGCCGCTGCAGCCATGGCAGAAGCACTTCCGCACTCAGCCTGACATCCGCCCTCGGCTCCGGCAATACTGGCTCTTGCCGCAATGACCATTCCAAATGCCCCTGCAGTAAATAATGACATAACAACATCCTTTTCCGGTATTCCTCTGTCCTCACACATGGAAATAAGACATCCCGGGATTATTCCACAGGATCCGGCTGTGGGAGCTGCAACTATCTTTCCCATAGCGGCATTACATCCTGCTACGGATAAGGCTCTCGACATGGCACCGGCCAGAAATGAACCGCAAAGAGGATCTCCTTTGTCCGCATATTCCTTCATAAGAAATCCTTCCCCGCCGGTCAATCCGGACATTGACTTCAGATCCTTTTTCACTCCGTCCAGAACGGAACTCTTCATTACCTCAAAATCAAGCTCCATCTTTTCAAATAGTTCAAGCTCGGTCACTTCCATGCTTTTTGCCTGGTCCCTCAGCACGACCGTACTTATTTTTTCATTGTTTTTACAAGCCTCATCTACCAGTTCCTGTATGGATTCATATTTCATTTACAGCCTCCGTATCAGTATGGCGTTTGTCACCTGGTTTATCCTTCTGATATCCTCTATAAGAGATTCCGGAGGAAGGTTATCGGTCTCTATTGTCATTATGGCCTCTCCTCCCTTTTCCTGCCTTGACAGACGGAAGTTTGAAATATTCAGATCCTCGTACTGCCAGTGCATCATATTTGTCACGTTTGCAATGACTCCCGGCTTATCCATATGCATGATAAGGATGGTATTACTGTTTCCGTTAAACTCCACTTTCATACCATTGACACTGCTTACTATTATGTTTCCTCCGCCTATGCTGGAGCCCATGATCTCCCCGTTTTTCCCATCAGCGGTACGAAAGCATATCTTTGCCGTATTGGGATGCGCGCCCCTTATATCCTCATTGACGAATGAATAGTTAATGCCGCGATCCCTTGCGATATTCAGGGCATCCTTTATTTCAGGGGAATAGCTGTGAAAACCCATGATCCCCGCCAGAATAGCTCTGTCGGTACCATGTCCCCTGCCTGTCTCTGCAAAAGAACCTGAAAGGGTTATATCTGCCTTTACCGGGTCTTGCCCGTCACACAGCTTATTTACAACTCTTCCTATCCTCACTGCTCCGGCCGTATGTGAACTTGAAGGTCCTATCATAACGGGACCGATGATATCAAATACGTTCATATATGTTTCTCCTGTTTCTGAATCGTGCTTCGAGTTCGCCATTCGCGGACAGCTATCGCAGGGGCGTCGTTATCCTTCTCTCCCTCTCGCTTCGCTCCGGGACAGAAGGATGACGCTCTCAACCCCCGAAGTATTTGGGAACATGTCCACAGCGCAGGCTTTTACCAGACGGTAGCCGTTCTCCTGAATGGGACCCAGGTCCCGGACAAGGCTTGTGATCTTGCATGAGATGTAAATAATGTTCTCTACACCGTAATCCAGGATCTTTGCAAGCGCCTTCGGCGCACATCCGTCCCGGGGCGGATCAAGGATTATAAGATCCGGCTTTACATCTATGCTATCAAGGGTTTTTAGAACGTCACCGGCTATGAACTCCACATTTTTAAGCCCGTTTATCCCGGCATTTTCTTTTGCTGCATCAACAGCCTCGGATACTATCTCCACTCCCGTCACGCGAGAAGCAGCCTCCGACATTATCTGTCCTATGGTGCCGGTGCCGCTGTATAGATCGAATATCACCGGCTTCTCTCCGTCAGGGATCACAGAAAGTGCGTACTCCCTTGCTTTTTCATAGAGAACCTCGGCTCCAAGAGTATTGGTCTGGAAAAAAGAGAAGGGAGTTATCTTAAACTTAAGTCCCAAAACCTCATCGTAGAAATGATCCTTTCCATAGAGAATGTCTATATTCTCACCGTTTACCACATCCCCGGTGTTGTCGTTTTTAAGGTGAAGGATACCTGCAAACCTCCCTGTTAATCCGCCGGTCTCCCTGTTTTCAAGAGACAGGAGCATATCGGAATAGTCCTCCATCCTGAAATCTATCTGGGTAGAAGTCTCTATGAGAAGCAGGATCTCCCCCGTCTTCTTCCCCTTTCGTATAAGGAGATGTCTTAAATAGCCTGTCTCCGTGTGCTTCCTGTAAAAAGGGATATTACGTGATTTAAAAAATGAGTGTGTCTCCTTAATGATCAGCCTGTAATCTGCGTCTCCTATGCAGCATTTATCAACCGTTACCACATCATTAAAGTGCCCGGCCTTATGCATACCAAGCTCAAGAGGCCCGTCTATCACCGCATTCCCGAAGGAGAACTCCATCTTATTCCTGTAATCCGTGTTCTCCGGGGATCCGATAATGCCCTCGTAGTCATAATCATAGCTCACAGCGGAATCAAGCAGTTTTTTAACCTGCCCTGACTTGAGTTTCAACTGCTCTTCATAAGGCAGGTTCTGATAACTGCAGCCTCCGCAGACACCAAAATGAGGGCAGGGCGGATCTGTCTCCACCGGTGACCTCTTGATCACTTCAAGAAGCCTCCCCTCCATTCTGTCATTTTTCTTTTTAGTTAAAATAAAAGAAACCGTCTGTCCCGGAAGTGTTCCCTTAACTGTCACATTACCTTCCGGTGTGCAGACGATCCCTTTATTCGGGAACTTTATACTCTGTACAGTCCCTTCATATACTTCATTTTTTTTCATCTGTCAGTCTTCTTTGGTGTTCTTAGGTTCCTCTTCCTCATCATCAAAGAAATCGTCATCAAACCTGTCATCATAGTCGTCATCATAATCTTCGAAATAGTCAGGTGTGAAATAACGGTAAACACCATATGCTATAGCTGCAACTGCTGCTATTACCCCGATTATGGCAAGTGCCCAAAGAATAGGATCCCTTTTCTGTTCTCTCATTTTTGATTCCTCCTCCCGGTTAATAAGTTCGTTAACGTTTTTCTTCACGCTCTTAAGATTGTGCCTGAGTCCGTCAACTGCATATTCAAGTCTTACTATATCAAGATTATCCATAGGCGACCTCCTCATATTATCAGTATCCATCCTGTATCATTCACTCGGTATGATTTAACTCATGATACCATAAATCACGGCGGCTGTCATACTTTTTTGAGTTTCGCAAATCCCGCAAACATCTTTCTCACGCCGACTGAATCGAATTCCACAGTGACTTCATAGTCCCTTCCGCCGTCTTTTATGGAAAGCACTGTGCCCTCTCCCAGCTTAAAGTGCCTGATCCTCTCTCCTTCTTTGTAATCGGGAAGTACCTTTTGTATATCCGATCCTTTTTTCAGTGAAGCGATACTTCTCTTCTTAAATCCGGGAGAAAAGGCTTTCGGAGTCTCATCAAAAGCTCTTCTGCTGGTCTCTGAACTGTAGCTGCTCTCGTAGCTCTTTCTCTCGGTCTTTTCCGGAGTAACATTCATATCCAGAAGTTCCTTCGGGATCTCCTTCATAAATCTGGACGCAGAAGCGTACCGGAGTTCCCCGTTGGTCATCCTCTGCCTTGCGCATGTCATGGTTAGATTCTCCCGCGCTCTCGTGATACCAACATAGCAGAGCCGCCTTTCTTCTTCCACAGCCATATCGTCATCGCTGTGAATAGAAGCAAATCCCGGAAACAGTCCCTCTTCCATTCCTGCCATATAGACTTCCGGGAATTCAAGGCCCTTTGCATTATGCATAGTCATGATAAGAACCTTGTCCTTACTGTCGCTGCTCCCGGATTTATCAAGGTTATTTCCTTCAAGGCCGTTGACTCTCATAAAGTCGGTAAGATCCGGCTCGTCTGTTTCATCCTCGTATGCATCCAGAGTCTCCCTGAGCTTCTGGATATACTCTTTATACTCCCTGTATTTATCCGGAGTTTCGGCTTCCATAAGGAGATAATCCATATATCCCGTTTCTTCCAGTATCCTGTTTAAGCAGAAACTGAACCTCTTTCCCTTCATCTCCTCCCTGATATTCAGTATCATCTCACGGAAGGATTTTATGGCATTCTTTGCCTTTGCAGGTATTCCTGTAATATTGTCCACAGAGCCAAAGGCTTCAAAAAGCGTCATATTATTGGCGGCCGCAAATACTTCCGCCTTATTCATACTGGCATCACCAATGCCCCGTTTCGGCACATTTATGATCCTTCTAACCCTTATATCATTAACTGCACTGTCAACGGTCATAAGGTAGCTCGTAAGATCCTTTATCACCTTTGTGTCCCAGAATCTTAACCCCTTTACCACATCATAATCTATGCGCCTTATCCTCAGAGCATCTTCCAGCTCTTTACTCTGGATATTGGTCCTTGTTAGTATCGCAAAGTCACCGTAGTGCCGGTGTCCGCTCTCCACCTTTGACCTGATGTCATCAGCGATAAAGGCTGCCTCTCCTGCTGCGGAATCGAGCTGGCGGAATCTTATCTTATTTCCCCCTGTCTTTTCAGTCCAGAGAGCTTTTTCCTTCCTCTCCGTATTATTACTGATAACTTCATTCGCAGCGTCAAGGATGCTGCCGGTGGAGCGGTAATTGCGCTCGAGCTTCACCACATGACACTCCGGGAAATTCTTTTCGAAATCCAGGATGTTATAAATATTGGCTCCTCTGAAACGGTATATAGACTGGTCATCATCACCCACCACGCAGAGATTCCTGTACTTTGCAGATAAAAGCCTTATAAGCTCAAACTGTGCAGTATTGGTATCCTGGTACTCATCAACCATTATGTATTTAAACCTGTCCTGATAGTGTTCCAGTACCTCGGGATATTCCTTGAAAAGCCTGACGGTATTCATGATGAGATCGTCAAAATCCATCATTCCGTTTGATTTCAGGGAATGCTGGTACTCCCTGTAGATCTTCGCGATCTGGAAGCTGCCGTAGTCGTCGGCATTCTCTCTTTCGTATACATCCGGTGTCATCAGCTCGTCCTTTGCTCCGGATATCTTATTTAAGGTCATCTTTTCCGGGAAGGACTTGGGATCGATCATCATCTTCTTATAGACATTTTTCATGATGTTCTTCTGATCCGTGGTATCGGCTATCTCGAATTTGGCAGGATATCCTATCTTTTCCGCATGGGCAAAAAGGATCCTCATGCAGGCGGAGTGGAAGGTGCTGACAGCCATGGGTCTGCCCTCTGACGGGACCATCTCCATTATGCGCTCCTTCATCTCATTAGCTGCCTTATTTGTAAATGTAAGAGCAAGTATGTTCCAGGGCTCTGCCTTTTTCTCAGACAGAAGATAAGCGATCCTGTACACTATGGTTCTTGTCTTCCCCGAACCTGCTCCCGCCAGTATCAGAACCGGTCCGTCTGTATGTCTGACGGCTTCCGCCTGTTCCCGGTTAAGTTCACTGTCTATATTCATTCTTTACCTTTCATTCGTATGACTCTTATGGACATTCCCGGAACGGAATACTATAATTAGCCATGTATCATTTCCATATGTTTTCAGGAGATTAAAATGACCTTTGATAATAATGATCTTCTTCAGAGTATTATAGACAGCCTTGGACGTATCAGTTCCGTTAAGACGGAGGATCTTCCGGATATCAGCCTGTATATGGATCAGGTTACTACCTTTATGGAAAAAAACATGGAGCACAGCAAACGCTACTCCACCGATAAGGTACTTACCAAGACCATGATCAATAACTATGCCAAGAATAAGCTGCTGCCTCCTCCTGACAAGAAAAAGTATGATAAAGACCACATGATCATGCTGCTCTTTATTTATTATTTCAAAGGATTTTTATCGATAAACGATATCGAAAAACTGATGCATCCGCTTTCCGAGCGGTATTTCCATTCAGAGAGCGGTCTTTCTCTCCAGGATATCTACGGCTATGTAATGTCCGCTTCCATGGATCAGGTGGAACCCCTTCAGGAGTTTGTAAGGAACAACTTTCAAGCCTCTGAATCCATTTGTGAGGAAGCTGCCCGCGAGGGAGCCTCTGAAAAAGACAGGGAATTTCTGAAGTTATTCTCCTTTATCTGCTCCCTGTCCTTTGATGTCTATGTGAAACGTCTGATGATCGAAAAACTGATCGACCTGATGCCTGATCCGGATCCTAAGAAATAAGTCTTACTTTGTGACTGTTCAGAATCCGAAGGATTCTGAATAGATACCTTATTTTTTCATCCTGTTTAAGACCAGCTCGTATCCGTCATTTCCGTAGATCAGTGATCTGTTCACACGGCTGATGGTAGCCGTGGATGCCCCTGTTTTCTGGGCTATATCCTGATATGTCTTTTTATCCCTGAGCATCGTAGCTACTTCGAAACGCTGGGAGAGTGAAAGTATCTCATTAACTGTTGCCAGATCTTCAAAGAATGTGTAGCACTCCTCCTTCGTTTCCAGACTAAGTATCGCATCGAAAAGCGTATCTACCGCCTCAGTGTGAAGTTTTTTATTCAAATCAATATCCTCCCCTCTTGGGACATTTGCAACATGTACCGGATCGTCAGACTACAACTTTCTTGCCGGTGTAATTCAAGAACGCCATCGGCGTTCTTGCCGCGGCGCGTGCGGTGCAAAGCACCTTCAATTGCACGCGCCTGCGATCCTGCCGGAGGCTTTATCATGTCCGGAGCATTTTCCCGGACGTGATAAACGCCCTGTATGCCTTATAGCCTTCATAAACATCGGATTTACTGGTTACTTCCCAGGGCGCATGCATGGAAAGTACTGCCATACCGCAGTCTATAACATCCATCCCGTATAATGACATGATATAGGCTATGGTTCCGCCGCCGCCTGCATCCACTTTTCCGAGTTCTGCAGTCTGGTATGCCACTTTGGCATCTTCCATCACCTTACGCACGAATCCAAAGTACTCTGCGCTGGCGTCATTGGAGCCGCTCTTTCCTCTGGCTCCCGTGAATTTATTGAATACGATGCCTTTTCCAAAATAAGCAGCGTTCTTCTTATCGAACTGCGATGCATAGAGCGGGTCAAAAGCTGCACTTACATCGGATGAAAGCATCCTGGAATTTGCAAGAACCCGTCTAAGGGTGAGCTCACTGTAATCACCCATGGCATTAAGTAACTCCGCAAGGGCATTTTCAAAGAAGTGAGAGCGCATGCCTGTAGCGCCGACGCTTCCGATCTCTTCCTTGTCAACAAGAAGGCATACAGATGTGCGCTTAACCGTCTTCACATCCAGGAATGCCCTCAGTGAAGTGAAGGCGCAGACCCTGTCATCCTGTCCGTACGAAATGATCATGGACCTGTCGAGTCCCATTTCACGGGCCTTTCCGGCAGGTACGATCTCGAGCTCCGCAGATTCGAAGTCCCTCTCTTCTATATCATATTTATCCTTAAGGAGCTTAAGGATATTCTCCTTAACCGCATCCTTTTCCTTACCCTTAACAGGTGTGCTGCCGATAAGGATATCCAGGTTTTCTCCCTCGACAACCTTATTCCCTTTCTTATCCATCTGCTCACTTGCGAGGTGGATCAGAAGATCGGTAACGCAGAATACCGGATCCTTATCATCTTCTCCGATATTGACTTCAACCGTGGTGCCGTCTGTCTTTACTATCACTCCGTGAATAGCAAGAGGAAGTGTGACCCACTGGTATTTCTTGATACCCCCGTAATAATGGGTATCGAGATATGCAAGTTCAGAATCCTCATAAAGCGGATTCTGCTTTACGTCCATTCTGGGGGAATCGATATGGGCACCAAGGATATTGAGGCCGTCCTCTATATTCTCTTTTCCTATATTGAAAAGAGCTACAGTCTTCCCCATCCATTCGGCATAGACCTTATCGCCGGCTTTTATCTTCTTTCCTGACTTTATAATGCTGTTAAGATTCTTATATCCGGCCTTCTCCGCTTCGTTAACGGCGATATCCGCGCATTCCCTCTCGGTCTTTCCGTTACTTAAGAAGTCGATATATTCTTTTGAGATCTTTTCCAGTTCTCTTTTCTGCGCTGTTGTATAACTAAGCCAGGTGTTTTTCTGATCCATAGTATTTTCCTTTCTAAGTAAAGAATCTCCTTAAGATCCTTCGTCCTGCGTCCTCAGGATGACAGGATGTAAGTGTCATTCTGAGCTTTCTGGTGTCATTCTGAGCTCTCTAGTGTCATTCTGAGCTTTCTAGTGTCATTCTGAGCTTTCTGGTGTCACTCTGAGCTTTCTGGTGTCATTCTGAGCGAAGCGAAGAATCTATATATTACCCGTCTATTTTCATCAACGTATTCGGATCTATGGCGTCGCCCTTAAATGTTATCGCATATGTGAAGGTGGGCTCATCGCCGGTACATGTGAATACCGCTGTGCCTCTCAGCACCTGAGTGCCTTCAGTGAGCAGGGGTTCTCCGTTATATCTGTAGATTGAAATATATTCATTGCCATGGTCGATCTCCACCCTGAATCCGCCGTTTTCGTCACTTACGACCTTGCTTACGCTACCATCGCCGGCTGCTGCGATCTTTGTACCATCGCCCACATTAAAGGTGATATAACCCTTTGTCTTATCAAAGTCCGAAGGCTGGCTCACCTGGCCGCTTATAGGGAAGCCTGTAGGTATATAGCTCAAAGAATTGGCAGTATCCGTCTGCTGCTCCACGTAATCTTTTGTATCAAGGGATGTCTTCGCTTCCAGAAGTTCATTCTGGAGCTGTTCATTTTCAGCCTGCAGAATGATATTACTGCTGGTAACGTATTCAAGCTGGGCATTCAGCGCCAGGATCTGATTTCTGTCATCTTCTATCTCCCCCGAAGCCTTTATAATGTATGTAAGTCCTACAAAAAGGACACAAACAACTATCGCCGCAAGTATTATCACAAAATCCAGTGCGATATGATACTGTCTGACATCACCGGATCCCTCCGGAACTATCAACAGATTATAGCGCCTGGGCTTTTTCTTCTTCTTTTCTTCCATTTCACTCCGATTTAACACGTTAATACACAAAAAATTCCAACTGTTTTAATATATCACAAAGAGAGGATCACTTCAAATTATCTTACACGATAAAGGAGACAGGGAGTTTTCCCTGTCTCCGGTTACTTTTACCTCAGTCGGAGCTTGAACTGCGACTTACTTAAAATTTTCTGATATCCGCTTCTGTTGTATTCTCATCTATTATGATGAGCTCTGTATTTGTAAGGTGTGCGAATAATGTGATGTCCTCTTTTGTAAGGGCTGTGGAAACCACTGAGTGGTGAGCTCCGCCTGCCTGACACCATCCGCCTGTGCCGATCTTGAAGTTGGGCTTATGACGGTACATTATCTGTGCTACAGGAAGCTTCGGCATGGGTTCGGGAACCTTTACGAGCTCGATATCAGCGCAGATGATCCTGAAGTGATCACCCAGGTCTATAAGTGTAACCTGGATACCGTCTCCTGTTACGCTGTCAAATACGAGACGTGCAGGATCTTCTTTTCCGCCTATTCCAAGAGGATGAACCTGGATCTTCGGCTTTGTGAGTGCGAAGGATGCAGGAACCTCCAGCATGTGTGAAGCAAGCTCCAGCTCTTTTCCGTATGTAAGATCGTAGGTGTAGTCCTCTATGAATCCGGTAGCGCCCTTACGTCCTTCAGCCATCTTCATAAGAGTAGCGGAAAGCGCGGAGATCTTGTAATCTCCCTCGGGTCCGAATCCAACACCCTTTGCCATAAGGTTCTGTGCAGCGATACCCGGAAGCTGCTTCATGTTGTGCAGATCCTGGAAAGTATCGGTAAATGCTGCGCATCCGTTCTTTTCCATGAACTTCTCGAATGCAATCTCATACTTAGCCTGCTCTCTTACAGCATCGGTATTGTCTGTATCCATCTCATACTTTGAGAGATACTCATCCATCTTCTTATCGATCTCGGCATCGGTCACCTCTGCAGCGATATCAACGATATCTCCGATACCCCAGTATTTGATCTCCCAGCCGTACTTGATCTCTGCTTCCAGACGGTTTCCGTCGGTAACTGCCACATCGCGCATGTTGTTACCGAAGGTAGCTACGCGTAAATTGTGAGAGAATGCGATAGCCTTTGCTACTTCTGCGAATCTCTTTACTCCTGCAAGGAAATCCTCATTCTTATAATATCCTGCCACAACCTCATGCGGGATATTGAGTTTCTTTAAGATAAAGCCGTACTCCCTGTCTCCGTGAGCTGCCTGATTTAAGTTCATGAAATCCATATCGATCTCACTGTAGGGCAGCTTCTCATTTGCCTGGGTATGAAGGTGAAGAAGGGGCTTATTTAAGATCTGAAGTCCCTTTATCCACATCTTTGCAGGTGAAAAGGTGTGCATCCATGTGACTACTCCGACGCAGTCATCATCGGTCATGACCTTCTTCATATCCTCTACGCAGACTTTAGATGTCTCAACAGTGGGAAGAAGTTCGAAGCTCACTGTGTCAGAAAGCTTGCTGTTTAAGAATTCCACCATCTCCTTACAGTCTGCAGCAACCTGCTTTAAGCACACGTCTCCGTAGAGATCCTGGCTGCCGGGTATAAAATACAATTTACTCATTTTTCCTCCTTTGCCCTCATCCATGTCGGGGGCTGCTTAATTTCCGTTATCGAGTTTCCTTTACTGATGGAGACCGGAAATCTGTAGGAAAAGTTCTGATCCCGTCTTTCCGTACTGTCCATCATGCGAATGAGATTTCTCGCCGCCCTCTTTCCCAGTTCGAATTTCGGGTGGATAGCGCTTGTGAGCTTAAGCTCCGCGCTTTCGGATAATCTCGTATTATCAAAGGATACTATTGATATATCCTCTGGGATATGTACACCTCTGGACTCTGCAAATTCCACATACTTTTCTGCTATCTCATCGTTATACATGATGAGGGCGGTACAGTCTCCGGTCTTCTTCATGAATCCCAGCATGCTCTTTCTGGAAAACTGGTAGTCAAAGTCCTTGGTCGAATACCATTTTATACAGTCATCATTTATCTTCAGGTCATTTTCCGACATGCATTCCATGAAGCCCTTGTACCGCTCTATTCCCTGCAGGTCATCATACTTGAAGATGGCGCCGATCGATCTATGTCCGTAATCTATCAGCATCCTGGTCAGCTCGTAGCTGCATCTCTCATCCGCCATTTCAACGCTGGCGCAGTTCAGATTGCTGTAGTGATTGTGAATAAAGATAATGGGTATGTTCCTCTTTTCCAGTTCCCGGTACAGCTTCAGGTTCGGATTCGGAAAAGTGGACCTTGTCCCCTCCACTATAAGTCCTGACACATTGGAGTTTAAGAATCTCTCAAGGTATACGGACTCGGAATTGACCTTATTCTTAGTCACAGCAACATCGATCCCGATGCCTTTTTCACGCATCACCGATTCTATTCCCTCGTAAATATCGGGAAACATGTAATCGGCAAAGTAACTCATGATAAGACCTATATGAGGCGCGTCTCCCTTATCTCCCCCGCTTTCATAAGATATATAGGTGCCGCTTCCCCTTACCCTTTTTATCAGCCCGTCATTTTCCAGCATATCTAAGGCTGTCCTGACGGTCTGCCTGGAGACTCCGAATTTCTTCTGAAGCATATGCTCAGAGAGCATTTTCTCCCCTGACTTCAGAACACCGGAGAGGATAAGGGTGCGCGCCCAGTTATACAGTTTTACGTATTTCAGACTCTCATTTAAGGAGTCATTATCCTGTATCATTTATTTCACGATCTGCAGCGCATTGCGGTCACTGGTGATGGCTACTACTATAAGGAATACCACACCTTCAATCAGCTGCTGCATGGCAGGTGTAAGTCCGAGTGTTACCAGTCCTGCATTAAGGATGATATACAGGAGTGATCCCACAACAACATTTTCAAACTTGACCTTGGCACCTCCGGAGATAGGCATGCCTCCGAGAACCAGCGCTATCATTATCTGTGTCTCCAGCTGGTTACCTGATGAAGCAGTAACGGAGCCAACCTTTACAACGTTGATGAATGCGGCAAGACCCGTGATGGCTCCCGCCAGAACGTAGATCCAGAACTTCATCTTGTCTGTCTCTATTCCCGAGAAAGCAGCTGCCTTTTCACCTGCTCCTATAGCCTTCAGATATTTTCCGAACTTGGTAAATCTGAAGAAGAAGAATGCTATGACAAGAACTATAAGTGTGATAGAGATCTTCAGTCTGTCATTATTGAGGGATACTGTTTTTACGATATCGCCCTGTACGGGTGAATTCGTGGTGGCAAATTCGATAACTCCCCTGAAAAGGAACATCGTACAGATCGTAACCACGAAACTCTTAACCCTTCTCTTTACATAGAAGAAACCGTTTATGGCTCCTATCAGTGCTCCTGCAAGTATTCCTCCCACAATAGCCATGGGGATATTGTATTTAGAGAGGAAACAGAATACTATCGATGCTATTCCAAGGATAGACCCCTGTGAGAAATCCAGACCTCCCATTGTCATTATGAAGAAAACACCGGTAGCTGCTATCATCGTCACATAAACCTGTGACATGAGGAGCTTGATATTTGCCGGAGCTAACAGCTGTCCGTGAGACAGGACATTGAAAACAAGCGCTACTCCCACAAGACCGATTATAGGAAGGACAGCTCTAACCCTTGATGCCATTACAGCCTTTTTCAACTCTTTAGCTTCGGCCGCAAGGACTTCATCATTTTTGATCATTTCTTGACTCGCCATTTTGTCCTCCTTAAACCATCTTAGCTATGAGATCATTTTCAGTGAGCTCAGGGCTGCGGAGCAGTTCTTCACCGCTGTTCTTACCGTCCTTCATGATGATGATACGGTCGCACATTCCGATAAGCTCCATGATCTCCTCAGAGATCATTATTATGGACTTTCCGTTCTTTCTCATTTCATCCATGAGAGCGTAAATATCAGCCTTAACCTTGACATCAATACCACGGGTAGGACTGTCAAGAACGATGATATCCGAGTTCTTCCCGATCCAGCGGGCCAGAACCACTTTCTGCTTATTACCTCCGGAGAGTTCTGACACGAACTGATCCGTATTCACCATCTTTACCGTCATCTCTTTTGCATGCTTTTCAGCGAACTCCTTCAGCTTTTTATCATTTAAGAGATGGCTCTTTCCTCCCAGTTCATCAAGGGAAGGCAGGCAGATATTGTCGCCGATACTCTGGTTTATAACTATTGACTCATTATCTCTGTCCTTTGAAGCATAGGCTATGCTGTGCTTTATAGCCTTGGGTATGGAATCGATCTGTGTACCGTCAGCAAGGGTTACGGATCCCTCTCTGTCGTAGGAAGCTCCGAAAACAGCCTTTCCGACTTCGTGCATTCCGCACTCTGACAGACCTCCGAATCCCAGGATCTCTCCCTTATGAAGGTCAAAGCTTACGTCATAGATGACTCCGGGAACAGTGACATTCTTTACTGAAAGAACCACTTCGTCAGATATCTTCTCGCCATAGTCCTCTCTGTAATAATGCTCACCCAGTTCTCTTCCTACCATCAGCTTCTTTAAGTCGTCTTCACTCACATCCGAAGCGTTTACCGTATCGATATAAACACCGTCACGGAGAACGGAAACCCTGTCACATTTCTCAAGGACTTCAGGAAGGTCATGAGAAATAAAGATGACCGTATTGCCTTCTTTCCTGATCCTCTCCATGTGCTTATAGAGTTCTTCTCTTCCCTCCTGGGAAAGAGCTGTGGTGGTCTCGTCTATTACAACGATCTTCGGATCAAAGTATGTGGATTTAACGATCTCGATAAGCTTTCTGTCCTCGAAATTATAGAGGTCTATCATATCTGCTGCGTTGATCCTGTCAAATCCATACTTCTTTAAGAGGTCATTGGCCTCCTTAACCATAGCGTTGGTATTCTTGATACCGAATTTAACGAATCTGTCCTCATGTCCGAGGAAGATATTCTCAGCAACAGTAAGGCCGGAGAGGGTTCCAAGCTCCTGTACGATGATGGCTATTCCCTCATTATTTGCCTCAACCTGATTCTTTACATGTATCTCTTTTCCGTCCAGGATGAACTTTCCGGATCCAATGGTGTAGATACCTGTAAGCATCTGCATCAGTGTGGATTTGCCGGATCCGTTCTCACCGATGAGACCATGGATCTCTCCCTTATTGAAATTAATGGATACATGCTGTACCGCTTTTACAATACCGAAGGTCTTACATACGTCTACGGCTTGTAATCTAACTTCTGACATAGTAGTAAAACCTCCTTCTTATTTGACTATCTCACCCTTAACAGGCTTCATTGTAAGTGCTACCACGAGAAGCAGTGCCACACCGGTAACCACATTCTGAATAGCTGTGGGTGCTCCAAGAGTAACAAATCCGTTATAGATTATCTGTATCAGGAATTCTCCCACGATGATAGCCGGGATCGGTATTCCGAACTGGCGGAAAGCAAGTCCGAAGAAACATCCCATGGTGGGAGCGAAGTTTCTGCTCATTGATGCCATTCCTGTAACGGATACCATTGATGAACCATAGGATATGGCAAGTATTCCCATCAGTCCGTCAAAAAGTCCGGTTATCACGAATGTGAGAACTTTATATTTATTAACATTGATACCCATGTTCCTCGCCACCGCTTCATTAGAGCCGATAGCGTAAGCGTATGTACCTACCTTCGTATAGACCAGTATGGTATATGAAGCAAGGAATGCGATAACCGCCAGGATAAGGTTTCCGGGAGCATGTCCGAAGAAGGTCTGATCCTTTGTAAGGAAAGCCTGTACTCCGCCGCTCACGTAATAACCTACCGACTCATATATAAGAGCCAGTCCCGTGGTAACGATCATGGATGGTATATGCAGCTTTATGTAACAGATACCGTTGATAAGTCCTACTATAGCGCCGCAGAGAAGCGGAGCGATAAGGAATCCGGCATAGCCGAGTCCCAGATTTTTCATGCACACAGTTCCTACAATGGCGCAGAGGATACAGTTAGCACCAATGGAGAAATCGAAAAGTCCCATAACGATTATGAAATACAATCCTACAGCACCGACTGAATCAATAAGACACTGCTGGAAATATCCGAGCATCTGATTCGGCTGTCCGAATGTAGCGGGACGGAGAACCTTGAATATGATATAAGAAACCAAAATGAGGCCTACAAGGATAACAGCGCCGGTATAACGACCGAATATCTTGTTAAGACCGCCCTTCGAATTTGAAGAACTCATAAAAACACCGCCTATCTTTATGATCAGGAGCCGGCATCGCCGTAATATTAGCGGCACCGGCTCCCCATTTAATCACAGATTAATTTTTCTACTATCTGATGTCTCAGCCGTGACGACTCTGTACATCAGCAAGTGAGAGTGATCCAGCCTTTGCTTCCAGATCTGAAAGTGAAAGCTCTGACATCTCCTTAAGCTCGTCCTGTGTGTAAGGAAGTTCATCAACGAAGTACTTAGCATAAGCATCGTAATCTTCCTTCGATGATACATAGAGGTAAGGGAACTTAACATCTTCAAACGAATCTGTTGCTACTGAATAGTTACCCTTTACTGCGTTGTAAACAAGCATGAATGCGAACAGAGGGTCGCAGTAGTGTCCGCCGGACTCACCAGCCATTGAACCGTTCTCAAGTCTCTCTCCAAGGTCAGGAAGGAAGTCTGTTGAAACGATAGCGATGTCGCCGGTCTTGCCTGCGCCTTCTACAGCTGCGATAGCGCCCTGAAGGGGATCTCCGCCGCCGCCTGCAGGAATGAGTGCGTCAATGTTAGGGTCTGCTGCCATAAGAGCTTCTGCTGCCTGACGTCCGCCGTCAGAAGAAGTTCCTGCGTACTGAGGCTCTGAAAGAGTAGCCTGATCATCGGGATGAGCTGAGTTCCAAGCATCAAGTCCCTTCTTGTATCCTTCCCATCTTCCAAGGAATGTAGCGTCGCCCTGCTCCCATCCGATAAGTCCGATGTCTCTGCAGCCCTTATCTTCTGTAAGGATTCTCATAAGCTCTGTTCCGTTAGCAACTTCGTCCTCGTGAACAGCACCGATGAAGTAAGGTGATTCCTGAGCCATCTTGTAGATCTCAGGGCTGTTCTCTGAAGAGATGATCCTGAAGAACTGTGCAAGATAAACCTTGTTGTCATTACATGTCTGGATTGCTGAAGCCATTTCTGAGTCAGCTGAGTTACAAATGATGATACCCTGGCATCCTGCTGCCGCAAGCTGCTCAACAGATGCTGTAACCTGCTCTGATACGTGACCCTGGTCAACGTACTGGATATCAGCGCCAACTGCCTTTGCAGCTTCGTCAAGGATCAGCTTACACTGTGATCCGAGAACGTCGGTTGATGACCAGATGGAAACACCGATCTTAACCTTGCCATCTGCCGCGGGTGCTGCTGCTTCTGCTGCAGGTGCTTCTGCTGCAGGTGCTTCTGCTGCGGGTGCGTCTGCTGCAGGTGCTGCGTCAGCCGCAGGTGCTGCTGCGTTTCCGCCGCAAGCTGCCAGTGAAGCAGTCATTGCAACCGTAAGTCCTACAGCCATGAGCTTTTTCATTACGTTTTTCATGCTATTATTCCTCCCAATAATATAGTGTATTTTGTCACCGGCGGGCATCTTCTCCTGCCGGCAACCGTGTAAGCATATGTTAAACTGTATAACAACTGATTTACAAGTATTATAATACAATTATTTTCCAAAAGTTGTATTTAAAATTAAAATTTGACCCTAACAATTTTAATTATTTTGTGTCCTATTTCGTCAAATTGTACATATTTCGCTCAAAAAACATGTACATCTCAAGATTTTAGACGTAAAGATTTGTACAAAAACACAATTCATTTACAAAAAATACGCATTTTCCGTACAACTCCAAAGTTGTATGGTCCCCCACTGACTCCAAAAAAAGAAAGCTGCCACCGAAGTGACAGCTTCCTCATAATTCAGATAAACATATATAAGATCAAAGCTTGTTTACGTTTACCGCCTGTGGTCCTTTTTCGCCGTTTACAACGTCGAACTCAACCTGCTGGCCCTCATCGAGAGACTTGAAGCCCTCCATATTAAGTCCGGAATAGTGAACGAATACGTCCTTGCCTGACTCGTCAGAGATGAAGCCGTAGCCCTTCTGATTGTTGAACCACTTAACTGTACCTTTCATTATATATTACCTCCAAAACTTGTTACAACCGCAGGTACTCTCCTGCAATTCTGTTGCGTCGGTCACGTCATGCACCCGAAACACGCAACAGTGATACTATATCACAAGGAATCAGGAGTTTCAATATTTTAATCATGACCTTTTTTCAAAATTGCGACGTATACGCAAAAGAATATTGCAGCGGTTATTATCCCGACAGGATATGCAATTCCGGCTCTGACCTTAAAACCTTCATCCGCCATAAGGATGTATGTAATGCTGACTGCCGACATGAATACAGCCGGAAGCGCAGTCATAAGGCTCTTAATCTTTTTATCTGCGTGTTTCAGAAGATACGCTGTGACAACCCAAAGGCTTATCATGGCGAGGGTCTGGTTACTCCATGAAAAATATCTCCATAATACATTAAAATCAAGCTGCGTCAGGATCCCTCCCAGTGCAAGAAGAGGAATGGTTATGATAAGACGGTTCTTAATTGGCTTTTGATCAAGACCTGTTATCTCACTTAAAATAAGCCTTGCGCTTCTGAACGCAGTGTCTCCCGAGGTGATCGGGCAGACCACTACTCCCACAACAGCCAGCACTCCGCCGGCTGTTCCGAGAAGCCCGGTCGAGATATCATATACTACCCCGGACTGACCCATTGATGAAAGGGCATTCCCCAGCTCCTGTGTCGTACCGTAAAATGCGACTCCCCCGGCTGCCCAGACAAGCGCTATTACGGACTCTGTAAGCATAGCACCGTAGAAGATCTTTTTCCCTTCACGTTCGGAAGACAAACACTTTGCAATCATCGGAGCCTGTGTCGCATGGAAACCGGATATGGCTCCGCAGGCCACTGTAATGAACATAAACGGCCATATGGGCAGGTTCTGGGGATGCAGATTTTCAAAGCTTATCTCCGGAACATAGTATCCGCCGGCGATGATCCCTGCAAAGATCCCGACTGCCATTATCATGAGTACGATACCGAATACAGGGTACAGCTTTCCGATGATCTTATCTATAGGGAGGAGTGTTGCCAGAACGTAATATATCAGTATCACAACTATCCAGAAGTGTAGTCCAAAGCTTTCAGGAGTAAGCATGGCAATGAGCGTTGCCGGACTGGTTATAAAAACCGTTCCCGTTAGAAGCAGCAGAACAACTGAGAAGATACGCATCACCCATCTTGCCCCGGATCCCACATAAATTCCCGAAAGCTCCGCAATGGATCTACCCTCGTTTCTTTCGGATATCATACCTACCATATAGTCATGTACGGCACCGCCGAGAAGGGATCCGAATATGATCCACAGGAATACTACAGGGCCAAAGCAGGCTCCCATAAGCGCACCGAAAATAGGTCCGGTTCCCGCAATATTAAGAAGCTGTACAAGAAAAGCCTTCCAGGTCTTTAAGGGAACGAAATCCACCCCGTCATTATGTGAAAAAGCCGGGGTTTCCCTGTCATCAGGCGAAAATATCTTTTCAACGAGTCTTCCATAGGTAAAATAACCTATCAGCAGAACACAAAGAGACAATAATAACGACAACATGATTATTGTAACCTCCTCAATAAGTATTAACGAAGCCGGGTTTATTCAGCTTCAGCAGGACCTCCCAGGAATTCCACAACACCTTCGGCACCGATCTTTCCATTAAGAACATCGGTCAGAATACCGATATAGGTGTCTGCTATTGCGAAAGCATTGCCCACAGCAATATCCATTTCCTGGAAAACTGACGCGTCATCCAGTCCTATCGGTATCAATGTGCTTAATACATAGCAGAAGAATCTGTGATCTTTGTCAATGGAAAAGCTTCCGGCAGGGAGATTGAAGTTTACATAACTCATTGCTTCGTACAATTCCGGAAGGCGTTCCTCAGGCACCTCATTTGAGATAGTGATAACAGACATAAAAATATGTGCTCCGTCATTTTCTGTCTGAAGGGGCCGGAAATAAAAATCTCCAATGATATCCATATCCCCATCACCCAGCTCGTCCAAGATGGCGCTCACCATTTCGGGAGCTCCTTCATTCTTATTTACAACAGCTGCGATCTGCTCATCATTCAGCTCCTGACACAGATTCTGTAAAACCTCATGTCTGCTATTTTCTATTTCTTTTATATCCATACCTTTTCTCCTTTTCGTTCAGGTTTTCATTATATGATTCAGACGCCAAAAGTACTGCATCACTGGGCGGAAAGCTTACGCACCAGGACGTTTTCATCAGGTATTCCCTTATCCTTGTCATATCTGAGATTGATGGCTTTTACAAAATCGATATAACCGTTCCTTTCCTCTTCCCCGGTCTCTTCATTAAACAGCTTACTCCGGATCAGCCGTGCAAATTTCGTACAGACAAATTCCGCTGCGGTCTTCATGTCACAGAACCCTGCGTAGGCGGCAACCCTGAACCTTAAAGCCTCCTTAACCTTTTCCTTGGGCTCATTGACCACATAATGGGCATAATCCTTACGTTTGCCCTTGTACCTTTTTTCCGTAACCTTCTCTGCAAGTGCATCCAGATTAAAGAAATTATCAAAAAGCGTTGTTCTGAGCTTTCCTACCTCAATGCCATCATGAATACTTCCCACAATTGATACTGCGATGTTAGCAAATCCCACCATCGGAAGCGCGATGCTCGCAATGGATACCCCCGTTCCAACACAGCTGTACGCAGCTTTGATCTCCTCACGGTGCTGGAGATCCTCCTGCAGCTTCATCATATTCTTTTCATATTTAAGCTCACGCTTCTGCTCCTTCGTCAGCTTATCCTTGCCATTCTTCTCTAAAGCTTCCCTCTTCTTCTTAAAATATTCCCCTGCTTTTTCCCCGTGCCTCTGCATCTTATCGACGGCTACTGCCTTACTGATAGTGATACCGGCACTGATCACAGCTCCGGCAGCTGCAAATCCGGCTCCCATGACCTTCTGTGCCTGGATCTGTTCGGTTGTTTTAAGGATCGCGCCTCCCACATCCACCAGACTCTTGATATTTAATGCGTTATGCGTAGCGGAAACCAGTGACTGGGTGATCTGAAGGGTTTTCTCCGAAATCTCTGCCGCCGCCATCTGATCTCCGGTCTTGCATAAAGAGACCAGACTGGTCACCGCTCCAATGAGATTCGTAACCCCGCCTATTGCTTCCCCAACGGAGCCTGTCCAGAGATTAGCGTCTTTCCAGCCCGCACTGTCCAGATCCCACTTTGCTCCAAACATGGTGGCCTTTGTCAGCCCCGTCATAGTACCTCCGGGTACTTTTCCAAAGACATTGACCTTACCGTTAGCATCTATGACCTCATTTTCAGTGGTGGCACTTTGACGCATATACAGCTTATCTTTTTCCACTGAATCATCAAGATCACAGATCTCTTTCATAAGCTGCTCGCAATAAGCGGCAGACTCTTTGCAGATCGCCTCAGATGATGCCTTTTTCTTTTTATCCGCCTTTTTCGCTGCCTGAAGATTCCTGTTGTATTCCTCCAGCGCTCCTTTTAACAGCATCATCTTCTGCAGACGTTCAGTTGCGATATCCTGAGGAGCGTCCTCCTTCTTTTTATTATCAATGGTCTGCAGCTGTTTTTTCTTGTCACGCTCTACTTCAGCTACAGCCTTGATCTCCTTACGGTACTCCGCCGTTACCTGGAAAGCTTCGGAGAGCTTGTGCATATATGTATACTCTCCGTTCATCCTTTTCCAGAACTTGAGCTTTGTAGCGACCATCTGATCCTTAAAAGCCTCCAGATTCGGCACATAGGTCTGGGACAGCCCTACATCCAGCATATTGGAATCCTTCCGCTTTTTGTTTTCCACAAGATAGTACATGTGAAGTCTTTCCCTCTTTG
The DNA here is from genome assembly GCA_902779445.1 of uncultured Lachnospiraceae bacterium. GTDB lineage: Bacteria > Bacillota > Clostridia > Lachnospirales > Lachnospiraceae > NK4A144. The sequence continues at coordinate 21,203 of CACZBM010000017.1, read as the reverse complement.
ACATGGAAAGGACTCTTTCAACAAAGCTCATGTTCGTATTTTTCAGGAAAGGGAGTATCGCTCCCAGAACGCCGCCATTCTGGAAATTACGCATGAGCCAGTTATCTATATCATTTATCCCCTTTAACTGTTCAGGTTCCAGCTCCTCATCATCATTCTCGGGAACGATCTTATCTTTTTCAAAGCTCTCGATCTCCCCTTCCTCCACGAGGTGATCATTGATCATTCCATCAAGACTTTCCTCTTCCAGTTGTTCATCGCCCCTGGTGCATTTCTGAAGCTTTTCCCAGGCAAGACACTCTTCATATTCGTGGATCATAAAATTGATCAGCGGATCCCTTTTCTCCTCAGGAACCCTGTCACGATATATCTTGATCTTTCTCTCATTAAGCCGCAGCGCCTTAAGCTTCTTCCCGGCCATTTCCCCGACCAGATGACCCTGACATTTCTTTGCGGTCTGGAGTACATAATTCCGGTACGCCTTTGCAGCCCGCGAAAGATCTTTTTCAATAGTCTTGTCAGATTCCCCTAATTCGAAATCCGCATCTCCTCTTGTATAGATCTCTTCCTTATCCTTCTCCGTCAGCATCTTATCAAGGTACCCGGAGACCATTTTCCGGACTTTATCGGCAACCTCGACTCTTCCTTTTCCCTCCACGTTGTAGAAAAATTTCTTTTCGTGCATAAGGCAATAATTGCCGGAGGCCATTGACAGCTCCAGCAGCCTGTTAACACACTCGGCCGGCTCAGGCATACTTTCTTTATCCTGAGTCAGTTCGAACCAGTCTCTCAGACTGTCCATAAGGTCAGTGGCTGTGCCGCTGCGTTCCTCATTCTTCTCAGTAGTGTCATCTCCATAAGCAAATGAATTCATGGTAAAATAGGTTTTAGGTCCGGACTCGCTTATCCCGGTCTTTCTCTTAAACCAGCGCCATCCTCTCGATATAAAGTGAGTGTCCACCTTTATCGGTTTTCCCCACTCATTCTTAAAATCGGAGGCAAACTCCTGCATGGTGTTCTTAATCTGGCTGATCTGCTCTGCATTCTTTTTTGACTTGGTATTCTGCGCCATCTCAGGCCGCATGGATACCGTCCGGGACTGTTCCATAAGTTGTTCCTGCCCCTGCTCCATTCGCTGAAGCTCCTGCTGTTTTTGCAAACTCTGCAGATTATCCATTATCTCCCCTCCTTTCTGTACCCAAAGAAAATCTCTGTCCCCGAATGATCCGGCATAAGCTTATCCGTAAGTGCTCTCGTAACTGCATTTTTTCTGCATATCCTTACAGTAGTCTCCGGCGGATAGAGCTTCAGTGCCTGCTGAAGCGAGAACCTCAGCATATACAGAAGATCCTTCTGACTATCCGGTCCGAATGCATAAAGCAGTGCAGGGATCAACACACCGGTAGGGGTTCTGCGTACAAGGAAAAGCCCGTTTATCATTTCCCCGCTACATACACAGGCAGATATGCTGTTGTCAAACCAGTCCTTCGGCAGGAACGGAATATCCTCCATGATACCTTTGTAGCCCTTAAAGAGAATATCTTTAACAGCCTGTCTGTACTGCAGGATCGAAAGGGCATCTATACTCATCACATACTCCGGAGTATTCTGCTTCTTTCCCAGCGCTGTCTCTTTAAGATCCCCAAGTGTGATATCGAGAGTGTCATCCTCCTTTTTATCCATGGAAAAACCGCATCCGGTCAAAGCCGAAGCATCCGCTTCATTCTCCAGTTCATACATACTTTCGGCAATCTCTTCCTCATCCACTGAAGTACTGCAGTAATAATCATTCAGACTGCCTAAGATCTCTTCATCCCCGGATTTCAAAAAACAGATCCTGCTTTTTGTGTCCTCTTCACTTTCCGAATCCAAAAGTTCGTACACGAAAGCACCCACCGGCTTGCCAACCTCATCAGTGGCACCGATCCCGTTAAAATAAACCCGTTTTATATCTTCTGACAGATCTTCTCCCAAAAGCGGCAGAAAATCCTCCATGTTTTCATCCGTTATTTCGACTATATCCATCACAAAACGCGCTCCATAAACTCTTCCGTTGTTTCTGTCTTCTTTTTCAGGGTACAGCCTGTCTTTACCTCATAAACCGCCTGCACATCGCCGGTCACCATCATAAGTGGGCCTTTTTCCCTTACATTCGTCAGCACCACGATCTCATGGTCATTATGAATAATGGGCTCACAGTCTGCCGGAAGCTGTTCCTTCAGTATTTTCGAAAATTCCCCCATTTTTTCCGGAGAATCCAGCGTGAATGTCATGGCACTGCATGGCGAGTACTTATCAGCTCCGGAAAGCTTCTTAAGATATCCGGCAAAGTCCATATTGTAAAACTTTGTTGCCGGATCCATATAACGCTCTTCAGCAACAATAGAAATGAACAGCAGAAATACTCCAACTGCTGTTCCAAGTGCGCCAACACCCCAGTCAAAAATATCCTGGAGTATCCAGCTCAAAGCCACAGGGATAAAAAATACCCATGGATTAAAGAAACGGAGATATCCGTTATGTTTTTTGTAACCGCGAAGCAGACCAAGGCTTATCAGCAAATAGAAAATACGTACAATAAACGCCACAATAATGACTGCAACAAAAAACAGGAATCCCCACTTTGACGTAGCCGCCAACGGAATACTAATGAAGGAAACTACCGCAGAAATAATGAGCGGTGTGAAATTAAGCCAGAATTTTCGCTTGATGTAATCTCTGTCATTAAAAAGATACAGGCACAGGAAAGAGATCCACAGGTACAGAAACACCGAACCCAGGAATATATCGATAAACGAGGCTCCTATCTGGGTCAGATACCATACCTCCGCCTCGACCTCAGACAATCTGCCCAGATCCTGAATCGTATCAACGCCCTGTGCCGCGTCAGCGAAGCTTTTCAGAAGATGAAAAACAGACATGATGATCACCAGCCAGGAAAAACGGCGGAAATACTGCTTTATCTTCCCTTTTTCTTTAGACAATTTATTTGTCCTGAAGAGCTGGCAGATCATCAGGATCACGGCGATCATATCCGTTACGAAAGAAACATAGAGCTTTACTGTCAACATATGATACTATCTTTCTTCTCTGAAATAATTGGTTCCGAGACTTGCCGGAGGCTGATTCTCCCGTTTATTTCTCATGCTTGTGATTATCAGCACGATGAGCGTAACAACATAGGGTATCATTTTATACAGTTCTTTTAATTCCATATGATCCATTCCGGTAGGAAGGTACAGGTATAAAATATACAGTCCGCCAAAAAGGACGGAGGAGAAGATACCGATGTCCGGCTTCCATATTGTAAAGATAACAAGCGCGATAGCGAGCCATCCTCTGTCACCGAACGCATCATTTGACCATACACCGCATGCATAGTCCATTACATAATAAAGACCTCCGAGGCCTGCGACCATACACCCGATGCAGGTAGCGACATACTTATACTTTGTTACGTTAATACCTGCTGCATCAGCTGTTGCAGGGCTTTCACCCACAGCTCTTAAGTGCAGTCCTGTCCTTGTATATTTAAGCACAAAGGATGTATAGAGTGAAATAATAATGGCTATATAAGCAAGGAAGCCATAGGACAGGAATATGTCCCCAAACCATCCTAAGTTTCCCGCAAAAGGCAGTGACTTACTGAAGTATGAAGATGTTTCGGAAAGAGCTATGGACGGAACATCCGCACCCGAGATCCTTATAAGGGATCCTCCGAAGAAATTACCGAAGCCTATACCAAAGGTTGTCATGGCAAGACCTGTAACATTCTGGTTCGACCGTAGCGTAACCGTTAAAAAGCTGTAGATCAGTCCCATGATGAGTGACCCCACAAGAGAGCACACAAGAGGGATAAATATGGCGAGGAAAGGATTCAGTCCGGCTCCCGCACAGCTTTCCTCATAGAAGAATGAACCGATGACTCCACTGATACCACCTACATACATTACGCCGGGGATACCGAGGTTCAGGTTTCCGGATTTTTCCGTTATAGTTTCACCGCAGCTTCCATACATAAGAGGGATCCCCTGCTGAATTGCCCGGGGTATAAATGCTGCCAGATCTATCATTTGCTTTCCCTCCTTTCCTTTTTATCTGATGTAAATGAGATCCTGTATCTTAAGAAGAATTCACAGCCGATTATGAAGAACAGGAGTATTCCCGTCAGGATATCGGCAAAGGACTGGTTTAAGCCGAATGCTGTAGAGATCTCTCCGGCTCCCCTGTCCATCAGGATTATCAAAAAACTGGTGGCTACCATTGCGATGGGGTTGAACTTCGCAAGCCACGATACCATGACACCTGTGAATCCCTGTCCGTCGGCAATGGTGGTGGTTATGGTGTGGTTTATGCCTCCCACCAGCAGGAGTCCCGCCAGTCCGCAGAGCGCACCGGACAGGATCATTGTCCTTATTATTACCTTTTCAACCTTTATTCCCACATAAACAGCTGTGTTCTGACTCTGTCCCACAACTGCGATCTCGTAACCCTGTTTGGTATATTTAAGGTAAATATAGATGAAAGCTGTGATAAGCGCTGCCACAATGATTGGCAGGAGATATTTATTTCCGACATTGGGAAGCCAGCCCGCACTGGTATTCTGATTGATGATACCTATCTTTCCGGAACCCTTCGGAACCTCCCATACGATCGTGTAATATGCTACAAGCTGTATGGCGATATAGTTCATCATAAGGGTGGAAAGTGTCTCATTCGTATTCCACTTCGCCTTGAAGAATGCAGGGATCAGTCCCCAGATAGCGCCTGCTGCGATGGATGAAACAGTCATTATGATGATCACAAGGTAATTCGGGAGCGAATCTCCGATACAGATCATGCATGCTGCGGCTGCAAGGCCTCCTATCAGCACCTGTCCCTCTCCTCCGATATTCCAGAACTGCATCTTGAATGCCGGAGTCAGCGCCAGGGAAATGATCAGCAGAATGGAAATATTCTGTAATGTGATCCATGTCTTTCTCTGGGATCCGAAAGCACCTTCAATAATGGTCTTGTAGATCTCAATGGGATTATCTCCCGTAAGTATTGTTGTGATAACGGCACAGAGGAGCAATGCGGCGATTATTGCGGCTGCCCTTATGGCCCATTCTCTGGGGCCTGATATATCATCTATTTTGACAATATGAAAAAGAGGTTTCTTTGATGACTTGTTCTCCATTATGCCGCACCTCCTTTCTTTGTCATGAGAAGTCCAACGGTATTCTTATCTGTCGAAGGTCCGTCCACTATTCCGGACACTTCTCCGTCACACAGTACTAGGATCCTGTCTGAAAGTTCCAGAAGAACGTCCAGATCTTCTCCAACATAGATAACCGCTGTCCCGGCTTCTTTCTGTTTATTCAGTAAGTCATAGATCGTATAGGAAGAATTGATATCGAGACCTCTCACTGCGTAAGCAGTCATCAGCACACTGGGGTGTGAAGCAATCTCACGTCCCACCAGTACCTTCTGAACATTACCTCCGCTGAGTCTCCTTACCGGTGTCTCGACACCGGGAGTGATGACATCCAGTTCATTTATTACGGTTTCGGCTAAATGCCTGGGAGTCTTTCTGTCAGTGAAGATATGGGACTTACCGGATCTGAAGCTTCTCAACATCATGTTATCCGCTATATCCATATTTGCCACAAGCCCCATTCCAAGTCTGTCTTCCGGCACAAAGGAGAGGGAAACGCCCATCTGGTTAATGATCTCCGGATCCTTTCCTACAAGATCCACCTTGTCTTTTCCGTCTTCGCAGAAATAGATATTTCCTGACTCAACCTTGACTAAGCCCGCAATGGATTCCAGAAGCTCCTTCTGGCCGCATCCGGAAATACCGGCTATTCCCAGGATCTCTCCTGCATTGGCTGTGAATGAAACATCCTTTATCTTCGATACTCCTGCAGAATCCTTAACCGTAAGATGCTCTATAACTATCCTCGGCTTTACATTTACCGGGGTCTTTCTCTCTATATTTAAGGATACCTGACGGCCCACCATCATATTGGTCATCTGCTGCTCGTCAGATTCGGATGTGATCATCTCACCGATAAACTCGCCTTTTCTGAGAACTGCAACCCTGTCAGATATTGCTTTAACCTCATGAAGCTTATGGGTGATGATGATTATGGATTTGCCATCAGCCTTCATATTCCGCATCACGTTGAAAAGCTTCTCTGTCTCCTGTGGTGTGAGAACGGCCGTAGGTTCATCGAGGATCAGTATCTCCGCATCCCTGAACAGCACCTTTACGATCTCCACTGTCTGCTTCTCCGAAACAGACATATCATAGATCTTTTTATGAAGGTCTATCTCAAACCCGTATTTATCACAGATATCCCTTATCTTCTTTTCCGACTCTTTGAGATTAAGCTTTCCTTCCAGACCCAGCACGATATTCTCTGCAGCAGTCAGGACATCCACCAGTTTGAAATGCTGATGGACCATACCTATGCCCAGATCAAATGCATGCTTCGGGGAGCTTATGTTTTCAGGCTTGCCATTGATATAAATCTGTCCCGCATCAGGATAATAGATCCCGGCGAGCATGTTCATAAGCGTGGTCTTTCCGCTTCCGTTTTCACCGAGAAGTGAAAGGATCTCGCCCTGCTTGATATCCAGATTTACATTTGAATTAGCTTTAACCTCTCCGAAAGTCTTGGTCACGCCCTTAAATGAAACCGCAATTTTACTCATTATCTTCCCATGACGCTCCTTTTTATTTTTGTTCCCGTAAGCAGTTTATTCTGATCTTCACCGCTATAAGGAAAAGGGGCGGCATTGCCGCCCCGTATGAAACTGTCTTTAATAAGCAGTATCAAGAAGTGTGATTCCGTCGATCTGAACATTAAAGAAAGGTGCAGACCTGAAATCAGCTCCGGACTCATCAAAATAACCGTCCTTAATAACTTCGTGATCAGGTGTGTAATCGGCATCAGTATCAACATCTGCCTCATAGCTTGTAAGTTCCTTACCTTCAACGGTAAAGGTCTTTGTATCAAATACATGAAGTGTGCCGGCTTCAAGCTCAGCCTTAGCCTTCTCAACTGCCTCTTCTGTTCCTTCTGCTGTTGCCTTTGCACCAAAGCTTGTAAGCTCTACAGAACCTGTTGACAGATCTCCGGTCCAGTCTGTCTCGATAGCCTTGCCATTCTCTGCGCAGTCAATGATGTGCGCGAAGTAAGGCTCCCAGTTGATCCTGGATGAAACGATGAATGTGTTGGGTGCTGCGCTTTCGGTAGAACCGTTGTAGGAAATATCGGGAACACCTGCAGTCTCACATGCTGTAGGAGCACCCATGGAATCTGCATGCTGGGAGATAAGTACGCAGCCGTCCTGGATAAGGGTGTTTGCGCCTTCCTTCTCTGCTGTCTCATCATACCATGATCCGGTGAATGTAACTTCCATAGTAACTGTAGGGCAAACTGACTTTGCTCCGAGATAGAATGATGTATATCCGGAAATAACCTCTGCATATGTGTAAGCTCCGACATAACCCATCTTAGCCTGGTCAGCAGTGATCTCGCCCTTGTCGATCATCTCGTTTAACTTAAGTCCTGCAGCGATGCCTGCAAGGTAACGGCCCTGGAAAATGGTTGCAAATGCATTGTGATAGTTTGCAAGGCCTTCTGTATGCGCCTTTGTTCCTGTAGCGTGGCAAAACTGAACATCAGGATATTCTTTAGCTGCCTCGATCATGTAATCCTCATGTCCGAAGGAATCTGCAAATACGATTCCGCATCCTGCATCAGCAAGCTCACAGGCTGCATCATAGCACTCCTGTCCTTCAGGAATACCTGTCTTTAATACATACTCTACACCTGCTGCTTCGCATGCCGCTTTAGCAGCTGTGATGAAGTTTAAGTCATAAGTGGAATTCTCATCATGAAGGAAGATAAATCCTACCTTCAGATCTGATGCTGCTGCAGGTGCTGCCGCATCATCAGCCTTTTCTTCTGCCGGTGCGCTCTCTTCCTTGGGTGCCTCTTGAGCAGCCGCAGAATCAGCGGGAGCTGCTGCAGTTTCAGCTGCTTCCTTCTTGACACAGGCTGTCATTGTCAGAGTCATTGTCATTGCGAGAGCAAGCGCAATAAACTTTTTCATTTTTTTCATACTTATTCTCCTCCTGTAGAATGTTTTATCAAACGCTTTTCAGCGCCTGATATGAAAAAAGGCGTAGTGGAAAGAAAACCCTACGCCGTTGTACAATGTTCTTAAAAAATACTAACACTTCCATAATTTATTTGCAAGCGGAATTTAAGACTGCGTTATACTCGACAAAATATCACCGATCTTCAATTCCCCTCCAAACAGGTCGAGCGCACTGCCTACAGTGAAGTCAACTCTTCCTTTTCCTTTTTTCCGGATCTCTTCAATATCGGAAGGGCTTCTCACACCACCGGCATATGTAACCGGTATACTGTCGCATTCCGAAAGTATTTCTATCAGGGTTCCGTCGATACCCGATGACTTTCCTTCCACATCAACCCCGTGGATCAGAAGCTCGCTGCACTCATTTGAGAGTTCTTTAAGAGTTTCCGGATCAACTTTTATCTCCGTGAACTTCTGCCATCTGTCAGTTACCACATAGTACTGTCCCTGCTCCTTTTTCCTGCAGGAGAGGTCGAGGACCAGTCTGTCTTTCCCGGCTGCCCTTTGGAGCTTCCTTAAGTTTTCCTCATTTAATCTGCCGCCTGCGAACACAAAGCTCGTTGCTATCACATGGCTTGCACCGGCGGCAAGGTACTCCTCCGCGTTTTCGTCATTCACGCCTCCGCCGTACTGCATGCCTCCGGGATATGAAGAAAGAGCAGCAAAAGCCACTCTTTTTGATTCCTCGTAATATGGGGAATCCTTTCCGTTAAGGACTATAACATGCCCTCCGGAAAGACCCCTTTCCTTATAATATTCCGCATAATACACCGCATCATGTTCTGACACGAAGTTTTCAAGGGCTCTGTCTCCCTCATCGGAAAGAGAGGAACCCACTATCTGCTTTACTTTTCCGTTATGTATATCTATACACGGTCTGAGCTTCATGCAACGTCCCTCAGCCCAGTACATCAGACATGTCGTACATGCCGTTCTTCTTTCCTTTTAAGAACTTCGCTGCGGCGATGGCTCCCTTGCCAAATATTGCTCTGGAATATGCTCTGTGGGAAATGGTCACCACCTCATCCTCTCCGGCAAAGATAACATCATGGTCTCCGGGGATCGTTCCGCCCCTTACGGCAGAAATACCTATCTCTTTCTCAGGTCTCTTTTCTTCCCTGCTGCTCCTGTCATATACATATTCGTACTTTTCGCTTAAAGCGGAATTCACAGCATCCGCAAGGGCAAGAGCCGTACCGCTGGGAGCATCCTTTTTCTGATTATGGTGCTTTTCCACGATCTCTATATCAAAGCCTGCCTTTTCAAAGATTGGCGCCACTTCATGAAGAACTTTCATAAGTGCATTCACGCCGACTGACATATTGGCACTGCGGAGGATCGCAGTTTTTTCAGAAGTACTCTTAACCTTTTCAAGCTGGCTCTCGGAAAGTCCTGTGGTGCATAGTACCACCGGGATCCCTTTCTCTCCCGCATAGTCAAGAAGTCTGTCCGTCCCCTGGGGAAGCGAAAAATCTATTATCACATCGGCGCCTTCTACGCATTCACCGATCTCTTTATATACAGGGAAACTGTTATGTCCTTCATCAAAAACATCTACACCGGCAACTATCTCGATCTCCGGGTCTTTTTCCGCGAGGCCCGTGATCACCTTTCCCATCCTGCCGTTGCAGCCGTTCATTATCGCTTTTACCGCCACTTTATTCTCCTCTTATTTCAGTAATCCGAAACTTTCAAGCGACCTGATAAGTCTCTCGCGGTTCTTATCGCTCATTGGAACAAGGGGCTTTCTCAAAGGTCCTACCTCAAGTCCCAGTATATTCATTGCTTCCTTAACAGGTATGGGGTTTGTCTCGCAGAAAAGCGCTTCCACAAGATCCACCTCCGCAAGCTGCATGGTCGCTGCGCCTGCGAAGTCACCGTTCAATGCCTTCATGCACATATCATGTACATAGCGGGGAGCTACATTTGATACTACGGAAATAACACCCAGCGCACCAAGAGACATCATGGGGATCGTCATATCATCATCACCGGAATAGAGCTCCACATCCGGGCAGATGGAGAGGATCTTCGCAACCTGTGACATGCTTCCGCTGGCTTCTTTGATACCGACGATATTCGGCACGTTTTCAACAAGATACTTAACTGTCTCGGGTTCCACATTGACTCCGGTCCTGCTCCTTACGCTGTAAAGCACTATCGGAATATTTACAGACTCCGCGATCTCGGTAAAGTGCTCGATAAGACCCTTCTGTGTGGTCTTATTGTAATAAGGAGTCACGGAAAGGATCGCATCAGCTCCTACCTTTTCCGATTCCTGTGAAAGATAGACCGCCGTCCTCGTATTATTGCTTCCGGCTCCCGCCATTACCGGCACACGTCCCTTAACCTGCTCTACACAGAACTTTATAACAGCCATGTGCTCTTCTTCTGTAAGACACGCTGCTTCTCCGGTGGTTCCGCATACGATGATACAGTCCGTTCCGTTTTGTATCTGATTCTCTATGATCTCGGCGAACTTCTCATAATTCACATCTCCGTTTTCTTTGAAAGGTGTGATTATGGCTACGCCAGCTCCTTTGAAGATCGACATTTTCGCTCCTCCTCTAATCTACAACAACACTAACAATTGATTATAAACCACTGCCAATCATGATGCAACCTCGTGTTCCTGAGCTCCTTGACACAACGATTCCCCGAGCCCCTTGTGCGGGGCATACTCGCGCTCAGCGCTCGTAAACATGCCCGAAAAACGTCCACCGGACGTTTTTCCTTCCTGAGCGTTAGCGAAGGATCTCTCATCCGGCTATATGAGATTCTTCGCTTCACTCAGAATGACACCGGCTTAAGAATGACACCAGCCTAACTATAGTGATCGCGATCATAAATTGCGCTCATTAAAAAAAAGATATTGCTGCATGACTCCGTTATAGGGTTTGTATGCGTCGAACGGAAATCCATCGGGATAGTACTTTGATAAAACCCTCTCTATCCATACATCCACCGGGAAGAAGTCAAGCCTGTGAAATCCAAATAAACACACACAGCTCGCCACCTTTTTCCCTACTCCGTATATCTTCATAAGCTCGGTAATAAGCTCTTCATCCCGGAGCTTTTCCATGGAGTCAAGGTCTATCTCACCGCTTATTATCCCCTCCGCAGCTCTTTCTATATAAGGCGCTCTGTAGCCGGTACCGCATGAAGCGAGGTCATCAGATGAAAGCCTTACACAATCCTGTGCAGAAGGGAAAGCATACAGATCCTCTCCTGCTTCAGACGGGAATCCCCGGTCCTTAAGCCACTCTTTCTCATTCTCATTAAGCTCCAGCTTTCTACCGGCTTTACTGCAGATCTTTTCTATCGTGGACCTGATGGCAGGAATACTCTTTCTCTGGGAGATAATAAAGCTTATAAGCATCTCAAATGTATCCTGCTTTAAGATCCTTATTCCCTTTCCGGCATCCGCCGCATTGGATAAGACACGGTCACCACTGTCCAAAGCCATTTTCCTTATGCCCCGGTAATCCGTATCCATATCCAGATACTCACTCCAGAATTCCCTGTACTCATCCTCTGTGCAGGAAAGCTCAAAAGTGCCTTGATCTGCCCCTTCCATAACGAAAAGAACCCTGCCGCCGGCAATAATTCTGCAGGCTGCAGGACCCCCTCCGTTATCAATTCTTTTCCACCTGAAACACTGACCGCTCTCTGCGATCTTCAAAAGATCCAGGTCATCCTCAAATCTTATTTTCATCAGTATTGTGGGACAGACAGATCGTCTCCATCTCCGTGATCTCGTCTGCCATGAAACAGATATCCTCGTTGATCTTGATGCCGGTCATGATGATCCCCACATTTTCCGGCTTCACGCTTAAGAGATCATTAAAATCCTCTATGGTTATGACCCCGGTATCCAGAAGTCCCAAAAATTCGTCCAGGATCAAAAGATCACACTGGCCCGTCATCAGAACTTTCTTGGCGAAATTGAAGCCGTTCATGATATTCTGCTTCTCTTCCTCCTGCTCATTGGGAGGCAGATCATCAAAACGCTGACCCGACTTTTCAAAAGAAAACAGCCTGAGTTCCGGTTCCAGACGTTTCAATATGTCAAAATCACCATCCATATTGCCTTTCAGGAACTGTATGACAGTGACATTCTTTCCGTTGGTGGCTGCTTTGATGCCCTGTCCGATGGCTGCGCTTGTCTTTCCCTTCCCTGTCCCCCCGAATATCTGGATAATCCCTCTTTCTTCCATTACAGATAACTCCTTTTATTCGTTTTTCAAATGCAAAGGCTTTCAGACGTCACTTGCGGTGAACGCAAGTGACTGTTCTAAACAGTTACCTTTTCTTTCATTTTTAGGAAAGTCTGTGAAATATTATCATGAAGTGGTATTAAATGCAAATTTTAATATATTGTAGTATAATGTCCAGGTTGGAGGGAGTAGTGTTATGAAAATTCTGATAGCCGGGTGCGGCAAAATGGGTTCAACCCTGATCCGACAGCTTGCTTTTGAGGGATATGACCTCACTGTTATCGACAACGATACTGACAGGCTGGAATCCTGTATAGAATCCTATGATGTTATGGGAGTTCAGGGAAATTGCGCATCTATGGCAGTTCTTAAAGAAGCCGGTGTGGCAACCGCCGACCTCCTTATCGCGATGACCGGACAGGACGAGGTAAACCTTCTTTCCTGTGTAACGGCTCATAATATGAACCCAAAGATCAATACCATTTCCCGTATCAAAAATCCCGAATATTCAGGACAGATCACATCCATGCAGGGAGCTTTTGCGCTTTCAATGGCAGTGAATCCCGATTTTCAGGCTGCGAAGGAAATTTCCCGTCTCCTCCGCTATCCGGGATTTTTAAAACGAGATACATTTGCAAAGAGCAATACAGAGATCGTGGAGCTTAAAGTCAAGCCTGATTCCCAGCTGAAAGGGCTCACGCTGTTCAAGGTAAACCAGACCCTGAAATGCCAGGTTCTGGTCTGCGCAGTATTACGTGACGGAGAAGCCATCATACCTTCCGGTGATTTTGAATTAAAGGAAAATGACAGGATCTTCGTAACCGGATCAAACGAAAATTTAAATATACTCTTAAAGAATCTGGACATCATCCCCCACAAGGCAAAATCCGTTCTCATCGCAGGCGGAAGCCGGGTGGGTTTTTATCTTACAAAGCTGCTCTTAAATCAGGGTGTTTCTGTCCAGATAATAGATTCCAAGTCAGGAAGATGCCGTGAGCTGGCTGCGCATTTCCCCAATGCCACTATCGTGGAGGGCGACGCAAGCGACCAGAAAGTTCTGGACAGGGAAGGCATATCAAAAGCAGATGCCTTTGTCTCACTGACCGGGATCGATGAGACCAATATTCTCATGTCGCTTTACGCCAATCACATGCATGTTCCCCAGGTTATAACCAAGGTGGGACGTGCTGAGAACCTGCATATCCTTGATGACCTGCCGGTAGGCAGTATCATTTCACCGAAAGACCTTGTAACAAATATCATAGTCAGATATGTCCGTGCAAAGAAAAACCAGATCGGTGCTGCCCTTACCATGCACCTCATTGCAGACGGTCTCGTAGAAGCAACGGAATTCAGGGTTACGGAAAAGACTCTCCACTGCGGAGAAAAACTTAAGGACATACAGTTGAAGAAAAACGTTCTGATAGCCACAATAACCCGAAAGGGAAATATCGAGATCCCCTCCGGTGATTCCACCTTCCTCGCTGGAGATTCCGTGATCATCATTTCCGGAAGCGACAGAAAAGTGGAACAGCTTAACGATGTATTTGCAGAGTAGGAATTAAAATGAATTACAAGATGCTTTACCGCATTTGCGGACGCGTACTTCTTTTAGAAGCAGCTTTCATGCTTCTTCCCGCAGCCGTATCTCTCTGTTACGGCGAATTTCATACTGCCCTTGCTTTTGCTGAGAGCGTGTTCTTTGCTCTTTGCGCAGGTCTGATCCTTGGTTTTCTTTTATCCCGCGGAGCCGAAAAAGGCTTTTATGCAAGAGAAGGTCTGGTGGTAACAGGACTCTGCTGGATAATAATGAGTGCCTTCGGAGCCATACCTTTCGTGCGGAACGGAGACATCCCTTCATATATAGATGCGTTTTTCGAAATGGCTTCCGGATTCACCACTACAGGAGCCTCCATTATCCCCAACGTGGAACTCATGTCCCACGGCACGCTCTTCTGGCGTAATTTCAGTAACTGGATAGGCGGAATGGGAGTACTTGTATTCCTCCTTGCCATTTCTTCCAGTAAATCCAAGGATTCCGGCTTCACCGTCCATATCCTCAGGGCAGAAAGCCCGGGCCCCAGCGTGGGCAAGATAGTGCCGAAGATGAGGCAGACTGCCACTATACTGTATATGATATATATTGCCCTTACCGTTCTTAATATCATATTTCTGATGGCAGGAGGCATGCCGGCATTTGAAGCTGTCTGTCACGCCATGGGTACTGCGGGAACCGGTGGTTTCGGAGTAAAAGCCGACAGTTTTGCAAGCTACAGCCCCTATATCCAGAATGTCACAACAGTATTCATGCTTCTTTTCGGTGTGAATTTCAGTATCTATTACCTCATCCTTATGAAAAAGCTTAAAGCTGCATTTTTCGATGAAGAAGTAAAGCTCTATTTCTCCATAGTAGTCGCTTCATCTCTTCTGATAGCATGGAATATTAGGGGGCTTTACGGAACACTGGAGGAAACCTTAAGGGCCTCCTTCTTCCAGGTGGCCAGCATGATCACTACCACCGGATTTGCCACTGCAGACTTTGATGCCTGGCCGGTATTCTCCAAATCCCTTATCCTTTTCCTTATGATAGTGGGAGCCTGCGCAGGAAGTACCGGTGGCGGAATGAAGTGTGCCAGAGTCCTTCTTCTCTTAAAGAGTTTAAGACGTAATATTAAAAAGAACCTGCACCCCAGAACGGTACAGGTTGTAAATATCAATGACCGGGAAGTAAGCGAAGACGTGATCTCCAACACAAACGCCTATCTTGCCGCTTATTTTACCATAGTAGTGCTTCTCGTGATCATTTTGTCCCTGGATGAATTCTCAATCGAGACAAACCTTTCCGCGGCCCTGTGTACATTCAATAATATAGGTCCCGGACTTGGTAAAGTGGGACCTACATGTAATTTCTCCGAATACAGCAATCTTTCGAAGATCGTATTGAGTTTTGCGATGATCACCGGAAGACTTGAGATCTTCCCCATCCTTTCCCTTTTCAGCAGGACAACCTGGAAAAAAGTCTGAGAAGAGTTTTATTTTCTGTTCATTCCCGCTCTCTTTCTCATAAGGGGATCGAGTATCCTCTTTCTGATCCGGATATTAACGGGAGTCACTTCCAGAAGCTCATCCTGGTCTATAAAGTCAAGGGCCTGCTCAAGTGAAAGTATCACCGGAGGCACCAGCCTCAGTGCCTCATCTGATGAAGAAGTACGTGTATTGGTAAGGTGCTTTGTCTTGCACACGTTTACTTCTATATCTTCACTTCTGGGATTAGATCCTATCACCATTCCCGAGTAAACCTTTGTACCGGGTCCGATAAAGAGCGAACCCCTCTCCTGTGCATTGAAGAGTCCGTATGTAACCGCTTCTCCGGCTTCATAAGCGATAAGCGATCCGGTCTTTCTGTAGGAGATATCTCCCTTATAAGGACCGTATCCTGAGAATATGGTGTTTATAATGCCGTTACCCTTGGTATCAGTCATAAAGGGTCCTCTGAACCCGATAAGGCCTCTTGACGGGATATTGAATTCCAGTCTGGTATAGCCTCCGGCAATGGAACCCATATTAAGAAGCTCTCCCTTTCTCTCTGATAGGGATGAGATAACGGTTCCCGAGTATTCATCGGGAACATCTATATAAGCTGTCTCCATGGGTTCCAGTGTTTTCCCGTTCTCGTCTTTCCTGTATATTACCTCTGCCTTGCTCACCGCGAATTCATATCCTTCACGGCGCATCTCCTCTATAAGGACGGAAAGATGCAGTTCACCTCTTCCGGAAACCTTAAATGTATCTGTGGATTCCGTCTCCTCCACTCTGAGGGATACATCCGTATTCAGCTCCTTAAACAGCCTATCCTTTATATGACGGCTGGTGACATACTTTCCTTCCTGTCCGGCAAGTGGTGAATCATTTACTATGAAGTTCATGCTGATGGTAGGATCGGAGATCTTCTGGAATGGGATCGCCTCCGGTTCACCTGTAGTTCCGCATACCGTATCACCTATCTTTAAGTCTGCGATACCGGACACAGCCACTATCTCACCGATACCGGCTTCATCCACATCCACCTTTCCGAGGCCCTGATACTCGTAGAGCTTACTGATCTTAACCTTTTCCACCCTGTCCTTATCGTGATGGTTTACGATCACAGCTTCCTGATTTACCTTGATGATGCCGTTATCCACCTTTCCAACTCCGATACGTCCCACATATTCATTGTAATCAATGGTGGAAATGAGCACCTGGAGATTTGCTTCCGGATCACCTTCGGGAGCCGGGATATAGTTCAGGATCGTATCAAAAAGAGGCTTCATGTCGCTTCCGGGCTGATCGGGATCCAGAGTAGCTGTTCCCTCTTTCGCGGAAGCAAATACGAAGGGGCAGTCAAGCTGGTCATCAGTAGCGTCAAGATCCATAAAGAGTTCCAGCACTTCATCCACCACTTCCTTGGGTCTGGCGCCTGGTCTGTCAATCTTATTTACACAGGCTATTACAGGAAGTTTAAGAGAAAGTGCCTTCATCAGCACGAATTTGGTCTGGGGCATTACACCCTCAAATGCGTCAACCAAAAGAACTACTCCGTTTACCATTTTAAGGATACGTTCCACTTCTCCGCCAAAATCTGCGTGTCCGGGTGTATCAATGATATTGATCTTTGTATCCTTATACTGTACTGCGGTATTCTTAGAAAGGATGGTGATGCCACGCTCTCTCTCGATGTCGTTACTGTCCATCACCCTTTCTTTAACTTCCTGATTATCCCTGAAGATACCGCTCTGTTTTAAGAGGGCATCCACCAGGGTGGTCTTACCATGATCTACGTGGGCTATAATTGCAATATTTCTGATATCTTCTCTTGTTGTGACCATTTTTCATAACTCCTCTATTGTGCTTCTACCGGAACTGTAGCTGCCGGGTCCGGTATCCCCGGTAATTCTTCTCCCGGATCAGCTCCCTCTTCTCCCATACCTGCCGTACTGTTCATAGCAGCATTAAGTGCGGAAAGATCCGTAGTCGGTGTGGGCGTAAGGCCCAGAGCCGCCGTTATCTCCGGTGTATGCGGACAGGTTCCCAGCTCCGGAGCAGCTGTTCCTATCAGCTTAAACGGACAGGAATCCAGTGCTTTAAGACCTGTAGCACTGCAGATATAAGTCATTCCAGAATGATTGTATGTGCAGGTTTCTTCCGGCACATTATTGGCATCGAAATATTCGCTGTAAGCGCTTCCGTCAGCGGTGCACACTCCGTCTACAGCCAGCATTCCGGATTTATTGCAGGCGATCCTCGTGACTATACCTTCCGGAGTCACGAATTCTTTTCTGGGAAGATCCTCGTGGATCTTCTCCATGACTCCTCTCCACATGGTCCTTGCAAGACGCTGCTGGTCCTTCGTGGTAAGGTCCACATTGTTATCGAATCCGGCCCAGGTAGTGCAGGTATAATACGGTGTGAATCCTGCGAACCAAACGTCATTTTCATCGGATGTGGTTCCCGTCTTTCCGGCTATGGGCTGGGTCCCGAAATTAACCGATGCTCCCGTTCCCTTGGTAACAACGTCCTGCATAGCGCTGGTTAAAAGGAACGCGGTGGTTGGCTTTATCGCCTCATGGGTCTCCGGCTCATTGGTAAGAAGAACATTTCCATCGTGGTCCAGTATCTTCGTATAGAATACAGGCTGGATGTATGTCCCCTGATTTGCTATGGCAGCATAGGCCGCATTAAGCTCTATATTCTTTACGCCGTCTGTTATACCGCCGAGAGCAAGGGTCTGGGTGATATCGGAAAATACCCGGCCGTCGTCTGTAACTCTCTTGTCTACAAGCGTTGTGAATCCGAATCTCAAAAGATAATCAAATCCCAACTGAGGTGTGATATCCGTAAGGGTCTTTACGGTGACGATATTAAGAGACTGTTCTATTCCGTAACGGAGAGTACATACTCCCTTATATCCGCTGTACCAGTTTGATACGGGCCTGCCGTTTGAATAGGCGAAAGGCTCATCCACCTGGGTGCTGGCAAGGGTCTTCAGACCGCTGTCCAGAGCCGGTGCATAGGTGGAGACCACCTTGAATGTGGAACCCGGCTGTCTCAGGGTATCTGTTGCACGGTTAAGCGTAAGACTCGCTTCCTTCTTTCCGCGGCCGCCTACTATTGCTTTTACATATCCTGTAGACTGGTCTGCAACCGTCACTGAGATCTGAGGCTGAGGTGCTGTGGAGAAGGATTCTGAGATAAATGTGTTCCCCTCTGCGACTATCGATGCCTTATAGGCATCAGCCGCTTCCCTTGCTTCCTCGGGGCTGTCGAACAGACGATTCTTATTATAACCGTTATCCGCAAGCCAGAGCGCCATCATCTCCGAAGAATAGTTCTGATATTCCCCGTCGCTCTTTTCCATTGTAAGTTCGTAATCCAACAGATACTTGGTACCTGCAGGATAATTCTCTTCATCTCTGGTGAAATCGTCACAGATCTTCTGGATCTTCGGATCCTGGGTGGCGTAGATACTTAAACCGCCCGAATAAAGCTGGTTATATGCCTGGGTCTCCGTATATCCCAGCTTTTCTACCAGATCTTTTAAGATCTGCTTTGTAAGGGCATCCACGAAGTAGGAATTAATGGTGCTGGTCTTATTCTGCTCATTTACCGTCCTGATACGCGAATAAACATCATCATTGACCGCCTCTTCATAGGCAGCCTTTGTGATATAGCCCTGCTCAAGCATGTTGCGGAGGACCTTCATTCTCCTCTCCGCATTGTTATCCGGATGTGATATGGGGTTATATTTGGAGGGATTCTGTGTGATACCCGCTATTACCGCATCTTCCGAAAGATTAAGTTCGGATACGTTCTTATTAAAATATCTCAAGGAAGCAGCCTGAACTCCCAGAGTATTCTGTCCCAGGTTGATGGTATTAAGGTAAAGCTCCAGGATTGAATCCTTTGTAACATCATCCTGCTTCTCAAGCTCCATTGCAAGATACTGCTCCTGGATCTTTCTCCTCAGCTTCTCCATAAATGAGGATTCATGTGTCCATTCGGTAAAGACATTATTCTTTATGAGCTGCTGGGTGATGGTACTGGCACCCTGCGAGAAATCCTTGCTGGTGATACCCGTTACTCCCGCACGGATAATACCCTTGATATCGATACCGTTATGCTCATAAAAACGCTCATCCTCGATGGCTACGAAAGCATGCTGGAGATCCAACGGGATCTTATCTATGGTCTGGTATATCCTGTTGGAATCCGCTGCAACCAGCTTTGTAAGCTGGTTTCCGTCCGAGTCATAGACGGTGGATGAATAGCCGGACGGTCTGATATCCTTATTATTGATCTCAGGCGCTGATGCTATTACACCTTTCATGGCACCCGCAAAGCCCGCAGCACCAATAACCCCTGCGGATATCATACCGAAGAGGGTAAGCGTCACGAACGCCACAAGTATCATATGTAAAAACTTCGGCCCTTTTGCGTTAAGTTCCCTCGAGCGCTTTACAGTGCCGTATCTTCCGAAATTCATAGCTTCTTATTATAACTAAAAAAGCTTTATGAGGCAAGTTGCAGTCAATACAGTATGCCAATACAGTGAATTTAGCGTAATAAGACTTATAACCGATGCTTTGTTCACCCTTGCAGGATTTGCAATGGGAGGAACTGTCGGTATCGGGACTCTGATATGTGTGGTACTTGTAGGCCCGGTTGCGGGAGTATTTCTCCCGGTGAATGAGAAAATGATTGAAAGGATAACCGCATGGATAAGAAGATGATGAAGTTGAATGATGATGACCTCGAAAACGTGAGTGGCGAAAATATAAGGATATCGAGTGACTTCCTGAAATCCGTATATGGGCTTGTCATCATCCTTTATTAGTTGTATCGGCACGCGCGTCAAAACGCTTCGCTGACGCACCTGCCTTGTCGTCGGAATGCATTCAAGAAATGACTTTGTCATTTGCATTCCCCCTCGAGCTGTTCTATTACATTATACGACAAAATCGGGGTGTTTGAATCAATCGGCTAAAACGTGAGTTTTGCATATTCCTGACCAGATGGCGGAATATCATCAAGTTTATCTTTCTGCAGCCATGTCTCAGGCTTCGGCGGCTCGTCAGTGACTTCCTTCCTATGATCTTCATAAAACATATCAGAATCATAACCACCCGCTACCTTTTCCAGCTCATCATCGGTCAGTTTCTTCTTATTATCCATTTTACTTTCCTCCTCACAGATACAATCGCCTATATCATTACTTTCTGGTTGGGAAGTATCGGTTCAATCCAAAGTAGGCCTAGGCGCACCGCCAGCCACCTGATCCATCTCTTCATCCGTCAGTTCCATCCCGGCTTCTTCGATGATCTTCTTTGCTTCTTCCTGATTCTCAGCCTTTTCGACCTTATCCTTCAGTTCTCCTAAAAGTTTCATAAATACGCTCCTTCTGACAATGATTGATTTGAGATAATCATTTACCCTACTTGTCTGAACATATCTTCAGGCAATAATCCTCCACCAAAACCACCGCCCGAAACCATATCAAGTTCTTTTTCCGTCAGTTCCATACCGGCTTCTTCAATGAGCTTCTTCTTTTCGTCTTTCGTTTCAGCCTTTTCTACCTGTTTCTTAAGATTTCCTGTAAGTTTCATAGCTGTCCTCCATAGGGCATACATACCCCTCTATATAGTTATACGAAGAGAATTGGAAAATGGCAACAATATCTGAAAATATCTGAAAATATATAAATTGCCAAAGTAAATGCACCTCCTATAGTGCAGTTAATTAGGCAAATACTTCTCGTCTATAAAAGTGCATTTAATCTGACAAGCTCTATTCCTT
>CACZBM010000016.1 GCA_902779445.1 uncultured Lachnospiraceae bacterium | reverse complement strand
CTGCATGGCTTTTACCTCCATGCATAAGGCTATCACTTGAGCTGGAAACCTACATTTTTATTTTCCTCAAAACCTACATTTATATTTTACCTTTTACAGTTTATAGCAAAAACTGTAAACGCCTATATGAATAATGAATTGTTATAGTTAATATTATACACATTTTTGAAAATAGAATTTTATGGGTTCGATTTATTTTGCTTCATACTTATCGCAACGCTTTTCCCACCAGACAAAACGCAACAACGATTGCTTTTACTTTGAAATTTCCCCATTTCCACAAACTACAATTATCTTACATAAAGATATTTGACATTTCTTGTAATATATGTTAAAACGCATTTTCCTTGTTAGTAATACCTCGTCATTGACGAGTTTTGGAGAGGTCCTGCCTTAGTGGACGATTCAAAATTTAGAGAGGTCCTGCTTTAGTGGACGATTCAAAATCTGGGTTGTTTGCATTTGCAGACAACCCATTACTTTATGATAGGATACTTAAACACAACTCCTTTTTGTTTAAGACCTGCTGTGATTTCATAAAGTTGGAAGAAGCTTGTAGAAATTACAACTCCAATAATAACTAAATAATCAATTAAAGAGATGAAAAAATCTCCCCGCCGTTTGGCGGGGAGATCTGTTGGGTATTCAAAGTTGTTGAGGGGCAATCTTCATGAGGGTCTGTTCGTCTCATTAACAAATTCACTGATAGTGCATAGTTTTTCTATGTCTTCTGCACTCCAGTATTCATTACACCACCTGAAATATACGTCCTTTCGCTTCTTAAATATTCTGAAGGGTTCATCTGAATTATCATATATATGGAGAATATCACACACTCTCACCAGTTCCGGAACCAGAGCAAGCGCTCTGCTGTACCGGCTTCTCACATCCCTTTTCCTTTGCTCTCTGAAGCAACTGCAGGTTTCACTCCGTGGAAAGTACTGTTTCAAATGTAAAGTCTCTTCTTTCTTCTATCATTTTTTCCCTGAGTCTTAGCCATTTAGGTGACTGTGGTTTTTCCGCTTCCATTAGGACCGGCAAACACTATTACCTCCGGCAACCTAACCATATCACTGACCGACATACTCGCGCCTCCCATCGGGATACTCGAGATATGCTCTTTTTGTCGCCTTATCATATTTAGCGACCGGGGCTCCCTTTATTCTTCTAATCTCGTTATCAATCCTGATCGATTCCTTAAACCTTTCAGTTAACTCCTCATCCGAAATACCGCAGGTCGAATCAAGTTCGTTCGCAATAAACATTGTGATCCCTCCTCGTCATGAGCAACCGGTCAAATTACCGCTTTATTATATGCGAATCAAGGCATTTATTCAACTTAGAGATCCGTTTAAGTTACATTAAAAAGCCCGGCGCGGCTTCACGTTCCCAGTTATTGGGGTTATTCTTTACTTATGATGTCACAATCTCTGAATTTTTTCAAAAAATGGCAGCGATCACTGCTGCCAGATGAAAAAATCTCCCCGCCGTTTGGCGGGGAGATCTGTTATCACTATGTATTTCTACTATGTGATCTTTGATTATTTAACAGCTTCGGGATCGAATGAAATTACTCCGAAGACGTTTCCGGAAGCATTAACTGTGTACATCTTATCGTCTTTAGCCTTAACAGCTGTAACAGTCTTTGCCTTTTCTTTCGTAGTGTAAAGTCCGTTGATCTTGGTAGCCTTTCCGGGCTGAACCTTATCGGGCTTAAGAGTAACCTTCTTCATCTTGGTTTTGTCACCTACACTCCATGAGAAGAATCCCTTTATGGACTTAACCTCTTTAGGATCTTTCTTGTCAAGAGCAATGACCTTCTTTGAATCGAGACCAAGTGTATCATCTTTTTTGGGAACACCGATCTGGAAAAATGTAAGACCTATATCATTTGTCCACGCATTAGCAATATCCAAGTTGGCTTCGCTTCCATCGTATGCGAATCCAGGATAAACTGCGATGAGGTTCTTAACTTTATCTGTTTCAGCTGTCTTGCCCTCAGGCAATCCGTTAGCTGAAATCTTTGAAGTCTTATCCTTCTTGATAGTCTTTGCGGTTTCCTTCAGTGAATTGGAAAGTTCCTTCTGAAGGGCATTGATGGCCTTCTTGTCACCTGTGAGTTTCTTCTTATCAAGCTTGATATCAGTGATATATGCACAATCCTTGGCAGCTACGATTCCATTACCGGATATATCGACTGTGGCACCCTTTGCCTGATGGAACTTAACGTCCTTGATAGCGTCTGAGATATCAGTCCATCCAGCATTAAGGTCAACCTTATCCTCACTTACTGCATTTCCGCTGAGGCTGTTATCACTTATAGCGCCGTTTGCGCTTGCGCCTTTGCAATAGAAAAGCTGAACCTTTACAGGAATAATCCTGCCATCATCCTTCTTTGTGCCGGCCAGTCCAAGCTTTCTGCTGTCATAACCAACAGCTTTGGTGTAACGGAAAGTAAATGAATAGTCTGTTCCCTTGATGTCCTCGTGTGCATACTCTTTGAGATCTTCTTTGATCTGCTTACCGTGATCAACAAGAAGCTTCAGGTTCTGCTCAGAAACAGAATTTCCGGAAACATCATTGTCTGAAAGAATATCCCATGAAACACTGGCTACTTCTGTCTCAATGCCGGGAATCTCTTCCACTGAATCAACGCTGTCTACTTCTACAAACTCTTCAGCTGCGTCAACGGTAACTTCTTCAGCGAATACAGCAGTATTCATTGTGAAGACCATTGCTGAAGCAAGAAGCAGAGAAAGCATTTTCTTTGTTCTTAATTTCATCTTAGTTTCTCCTTTTCAAAGTATTTTTGACTCCCCTGTTTACATACATGCTGTGCCTCATGATGTAGATAGGTATAATAAATACTACTCCAATCCGTTTAAAAATTCAATAGTTATTTTTAAGAAATCCGGTGCATCAGTCTTTTCGTTGTAAAATGACCGGATATAGGTTAAAATAAACAATCAGTGATCTTGTGATGAAAGGAGTTTTAATTAATGAAGGAATTCACATTCAATGTTAAGGACGAAAACGGCATTCATGCCCGTCCGGCAGGTCTGCTTGTGAAA
Organism: uncultured Lachnospiraceae bacterium; assembly: GCA_902779445.1. Classification (GTDB taxonomy): domain Bacteria; phylum Bacillota; class Clostridia; order Lachnospirales; family Lachnospiraceae; genus NK4A144. Next base: position 47,868 of record CACZBM010000016.1, on the reverse strand, counting down.
GAGGCAAAGAAGTTCGCAAGCTCCATAACAGTAGATAAAGACGGTAAAACCTGTGACATGAAAAAGCTTCTGGCTCTCATGGGTATGGGAATAAAGCAGGGAGAGACCATAACTGTCCGTATAGAAGGCGAGGACGAAGAGCCTTGCGCTACAGCTATTGAGGATTTCTTAAATAATAACTTCTAATAAGGTATAAAGAGGAGAGTAAAAAATCATGACTTCATCCAGTATCTGTATTTTACTGGCTATTATCGGTTATCTGGTAATAACCATTTGTATTGGTGTTTATTACAGTAAGAGGGGAGCATCCGGAGATACGGAGAATTTCTATCTGGGAGGAAGAGCGCTTCATCCGGTTGTGACTGCCATGAGTGCGGAAGCGTCCGATATGAGTTCATATCTACTGATGGGCCTTCCGGGCCTTGCGTATCTCTGCGGTGTGGCAGAAGTGGGATGGACCGTTATAGGTCTGGCACTTGGAACATATCTTAATTTCCTGCTTGTGGCCAAGCGTTTAAGGATCTATTCAGAGGCAGTGGGTGCTAATACCATACCGGACTTTTTCTCACGCCGATATGACGATAAAAAACATGTCCTTTCATTTATTGCGGCAGTGGTTATCCTGGTATTCTTCATTCCTTACACAGCATCAGGATTTAAGGCAGTTGGAACGCTTTTTAACAGCCTCTTCGGATGGGATTACCATATCTCAATGATGATAGGAGCTGCGGTTATCATCGGGTATACTATTCTGGGGGGGTTCCTTGCGGTATCTACCACTGACCTTATTCAGGCGGTCGTAATGTCTGTGGCTCTGTGCATAATCATCGTTTTCGGTATCGGCCAGGCCGGCGGAATGGATGCAGTGATAGCTAATGCCCAGGCACTTCCGGGTTACCTCGATCTTACAAAGGGATATGATCCTGCCACCGGAACAGCAGGAAGTTTCGGATTCCTTCCTATTGTATCTACAATGGCATGGGGACTCGGATACTTTGGCATGCCCCATATCCTTCTGCGTTTCATGGCGATCCGTGATCCCGAAGAGATAAAGATATCTAGGCGTATCGCAGCAGTATGGGTTGTGATCTCCATGGCGGTGGCAGTATTTATCGGAATCATCGGTTACAGTGTATCTGTGGCCGGAAAGATCCCCACACTTCTCACAGGATCTGATTCTGAGACTATTATCATAAAGATGGCAGACCTTATGAGTAAAAACGGGGTATTCTTTGCTATAATCGCAGGTATCGTTATGGCGGGGATACTGGCAGCTACCATGTCCACAGCTGATTCACAGCTCCTTGCAGCTTCCAGCAGTATGTCAGAGGACCTTCTGAAGGATTTCCTAGGTATAAAGATGAGTAAGGAAGCATCCATGCTCATCGCAAGGCTTACAGTTGCGGTTATAGCTGTTATCGCTATATTCCTGGCCTGGGACCCTAACAGCAGCGTATTCAGGGTTATCTCATTTGCCTGGGCAGGATTCGGAGCTGCATTTGGTCCTGTCATGCTGATAGCAATGTTCTGGAAGAGAGGAAACAAAGCCGGTGCCACAGCCGGAATGTTTGTCGGCGGCGTGATGGTATTCGTATGGAAGTTCCTCATAGCTCCCATGGGCGGCGTGTTTGCGATCTACGAACTCCTTCCTGCCTTTGTACTTGCACTGGTAGTAGACGTAGTGGTATCTCTTGTTACTCCCGAGCCTTCGGATCAGGTTAAGGACATGTTTGACAAGGTGAACTTTGAATCCGCAACAAGATGAGGAAATAGATGAAATTCGTATCATGGAATGTGAACGGCCTTCGGGCATGTGTGAGTAAGGGAAATTTCTATGAAGCCTTTAATGAGCTTGACGCGGATGTATTCTGTCTGCAGGAGACCAAGCTTCAGGAGGGGCAGATAGAGCTTGATATACCGTCAAAATATGTTCAGTACTGGAATTACGCTGAGAAAAAGGGGTATTCCGGTACGGCTGTATTTTCCAGAGTTGCTCCCTTAAATGTGAGTACGGGCATGGATGCCTATAAAGAGGATAAAGAGGGCAGGATAATATGCCTCGAATTTGAAAAGTACTTCCTCATTACCGTTTACACTCCGAATTCCAAGCAGGAGCTCTTGAGGCTTGATGACCGTATGGATTGGGAAGATGCCTTCTTAAGATATGTAAATGATCTTCAGAAGAAGAAACCCGTGATAATCTGCGGCGATATGAATGTGGCCCATAAAGAGATAGATCTTAAAAATCCCCAGTCGAATCATAGAAATGCGGGATTTACAGATGAAGAAAGAGAGAAGATGACTGTACTTCTCCGGGATGGAAAGCTTGTTGATACATTCCGTGAGCTGTATCCGGACAGAACGGATATCTATTCCTGGTGGTCCTACAGGTTCAAGGCCAGAGAAAAGAACTCCGGGTGGCGCATCGACTACTTCCTGGTTTCTGAGTCGCTGAAAGATAAGATAGAAGAAGCCGCCATACACAATGAGATCTTCGGATCAGACCATTGCCCGGTGGAACTGATCTTGAAGGATTAGAACACTGATGATGCCCTACGGAGCATACGAGCGTCAAACTGTGCGGGGCACTCTCGCACTGAGTGCTCGAATACGTGCCCGAAAAACGTCCACCGGACGTTTTTCCATCCTGAGCGGATTATTGCTGTCATCCTGAGCAAAGCGAAGGATCTCTAAGAGATTCTTCGGGCTATGCCCTCAGAATGACAATGGATTCTTCGGGCTATGCCCTCAGAATGACAATCGATTCTTCGGGCTACGCCCTCAGAATGACAAAGGAGTCACTCCCTGTATTTACCGGGGGTGACTCCTTTATATTTTCTGAAAGTTCTTATAAAATAGGAAAGATCATTAAAACCGCATCCGTATGCGGCTTCTGTAACTGATTTCCCTGAATGTGAAAGATCGTGGGCTGCATGCTCTATCCGCTGGTAATTGAGGTAATCCATGGGAGTGCGGCTGGTCATCTCCCTGAAGAACCTGCAGAAATACTTGGGGTTCATGGATGCAACGCGTGAGAGCTCATCGAGAGTTATCTCTGATGAGTAATTATGCTCAATAAAATCTATAACGTCCTTTATCTTGGAGACTTTGCGCATTCCCCTTACGGATTCAGGGGCTCCGGTCTCGTAAAGTTCCCGGGTAAGGATATGCCCAAAGAGAAGAGATACTGATCCGCCCACGGAAAGCTCATATCCGGGAGAAGGTTCCGCGGCGGAGGCAAAAACCGCCGATGCAGCGCTTATTACAGCTTTGTTGGAAGCGTCATAAAAGATATGGGGACGGATGGATTTCGAGAGTATCTTATGAAACCAGGGTGAAGACACAGGCCCTGAATTCTTAAAGTATCCAAGGTCAAAAACAAGGCACTCATAGGTACAGTTTTCCGGTATACCGGCGTGGAGAGCACCTCCGGGAACCAGTACCAGTTCTCCCTGTTTAAGGGGGATATGCATCTCATTAACTGTCATTTCCAGAGTTCCCTTAAGGACACGGATAAGCTCGAATTCCTCGTGCCAGTGGTAATCCATGACATATCTCGGATGGTTTTTATTAAGATGATGGTACTCGAAGGGGAATTCCGTTGTACCGTGTTTTTTGTTTTCGTGGAGTTCCAGATATTGCATTGTGCACAGTTCCGATAGTTAAAAATTGTGATATTTCGACAAACTTGCGAAAAAGTGAATATTGTTACATTTTTGCCATTATATCCCTATTATTTGGAAAAAATCAATGATAATATTTCATATATTGGTTCAGATTCTTCGGGCTGTGCCCTCAGAATGACATGGACGTATTGGTTCAGATTCTTCGGGCTGCGCCCTCAGAATGACATGGACGTAAAAGATCATTCTTTTCAAATCATTAGGAGGTACAAGATTAATGGCTGACACAAGAAAACTTGTAGGAGGACATCCTGTTATCGGTATCCGTCCCATCATTGACGGAAGAAAAGGTCCCCTTGACGTGAGAGGATCTCTTGAAGAGCAGACAATGGGCATGGCTAAGCGTGCCAAGAAGCTCTATGAAGACAACTTAAAATATGCAGACGGAACGCCCGTAAAGGTTGTGATATCAGACACCACCATCGGACGTGTACGCGAGAGTGCACAGTGTGCAGAGCAGTTTAAAAAGGAAGGCGTGGAGATCACACTTTCAGTTACTCCCTGCTGGTGCTACGGCTCAGAGACAATGGACATGGATCCCAATACCATAAAGGGTGTATGGGGACTTAACGCAACAGAGAGACCGGGCGCTGTTTACCTGGCATCTGTTCTCGCTACACATGCTCAGAAGGGACTTCCTGCATTCGGAATGTACGGAAAAGATGTTCAGGATGCTGACGATGAGAATATCCCTGATGATGTAAAGGAAATGCTTCTCCGTTTCGGACGTGCAGCAGTTGCAGCAGCTTCCATCAGAGGCCTTTCATATCTCCAGATCGGTTCCGTCACAATGGGTATCGGTGGTTCCATCATGGATCAGGACTTCATGGAAGCATATCTCGGAATGAGGGTTGAGTCAGTTGATGAAGTAGAGATCATCCGCAGAATGGAAGAGGGTATCTACGACGAAGAAGAGTTCAAGAGAGCACTTGAGTGGACCAAGAAGTACTGCCCCGAAGGCTTTGACAAGAACCCTGACTGGATCCAGAAGGACAGAAAGACCAAGGACGAGCAGTGGGAGTTCACTGTTAAGATGTATATCATCATAAAGGACCTCATGAGAGGAAACGCAAAGCTTGCTGACAAGAATGTTACAGCAGGAAAGCAGGCGTTTGAGGAAGAGGCCCTCGGACACAATGCTATCGCAGGCGGATTCCAGGGACAGAGACAGTGGACAGACCACTGGCCGAACTGTGACTATCCTGAAAGTTTCCTTTCTACGTCATTCGATTATGACGGAGCAAGAGAGCCCTATGTTCTCGCTACAGAGAATGATGTGCTTAACGGTGTATGTATGCTCCTTGAAAAGCAGCTCACAGGTATGGCTTCCATCTTCTCAGATGTACGTACATACTGGAGCGGCGATTCCGTAAAGAGAGTTACCGGCTACGATATCGAAGGACACGCAAAGGATTCAGACGGATTCCTTCATCTTATAAATTCAGGTGCATCAGCCCTTGATTATTCCGGAGCTTCTGTTGATGAAAAGGGCAATAATGTGGTTAAGGAATTCTGGAATCTTACTGATGATGACCAGAAGAAGATGCTGGAAGCTACAACCTGGAATCCTGCAGATAACGGCTACTTCAGAGGAGGCGGATATTCATCCAGATTCCTTACAGATGCCGAGATGCCTATAACAATGGTGAGACTGAACCTTGTAAAGGGAATGGGACCCTTCTTCCAGATCGCAGAAGGATGGACAGTCAAGCTCCCTGCAGAGGTAACAGATACACTTTGGAAGAGAACAGACTACACATGGCCCTGCACATGGTTCGCACCCAGATGCGACGGCAAGGAAGGCTCAGTATTTAAGAGCGCTTATGAAGTGATGAGAGCATGGGGCGCTAACCACGGTGCTTCCGTATACGGTCACGTTGGAGCTGACCTTATCACTCTTGCTTCAATGCTTCGTATCCCTGTTGCTATGCACAACGTTCCCGACGAGAAGATCTATCGTCCCGCAGCATGGAGCGCATTCGGCACAAAGGACAAGGAAGCTGCTGACTTCAGGGCTTGCCAGAACTTCGGACCGCTCTACAAAGCATATAAATAAACAGTAATGTCATCCTGAGCGTTAGCGCCCTGTCATCCTGAGCGTTAGCACCCCTTGTGCGGGGCGTACTCGCACTCAGTGCTCGTAAACACGCCCGAAAAACGTCCACCGGACGTTTTTCCTTCCTGAGCGTTAGTACCCTGTCATCCTGAGCGTTAGCGAAGGATCTCGTCAATTTCGACGTACATAGATCCTTCGCTTCGCTCAGGATGACAAAAAGAAACTCAGGATGACAAAAAGAAACTCAGAATGACAAAAAGAAACTTAGAATGACACCAGCCTATTTACATTGCCTTAATGGGAGGGGGTCTTTTTTATTTTAAATAAAATTGCCCCTTGTATTTTTTTAAATAAATGCATATAATACGATTCAGAGCGAAACGTTTCGCCTCAAAGCCATGTATCAATATGGTGAAAACACAGTGTTTAAGCTAAGATAGCACATGCGAAACGTTAATAGTAAATGGGAGCTTATTCCCGCATATTAAGGAGGACAAAATGCTAAAAGGTATTCCGAAGATTCTTTCACCCGAACTTTTAAAGGTTCTTAACGAGATGGGTCACAGTGACGTGATCGTTATCGGAGACGGAAATTTTCCGGCTGAAACCATGGGAAAAAATGCCATTGTTTTAAGGGCGGACGGACACGGGGTTCCCGAGCTTCTCGATGCTATTCTTACGGTTATGCCCCTTGATTCATATGTTGAGCATCCCGTAAATCTGATGGAGCTTATGCCCGAAGATGTGGGCAAGATCGCTACACCTATATGGGATGAATATGCAAAGATCGTTGCAAAGCATGATGAGAGAGGCGAAAAAGCGATCGGACATATAGAGAGATTCAAGTTCTATGAGGAAGTGCAGAAAAAGGCATACTGTGTAGTAGCCAGCGGCGAGTCAGCAGTTTATGCAAATGTAATGCTTCAGAAGGGCGTTGTAAAAGACGCAAAGTAAAGGAAAGGAATTACAGATGTACATTACTTCAAAAGAAATGCTTTTAGAAGCACAGAAGGGCGGATATGCCGTAGGTGCTTTTAATGCGGAAAACATGGAAATGATAAGGGCTATCATAGCTGCTGCAGAGGAGCTTAAAAGCCCGGTTATGATACAGACTACCCCCAGCACGGTCAGATATGCCAGCCTTGAGACCTTCGCGGCTATCACAAAAGCAGAGGCAGAAAAGGCATCTGTTCCTGTGTGTCTCCATTTAGACCACGGCGCAAGCTTTGATATGGCTGTAAAAGCTATTCAGGTAGGCTACAGCTCTGTGATGATCGATGGTTCAAAGCTTGACCTGGAAGCAAATATCGATCTTTCAAAGAGAGTCGCTGATGTGGGAAAAGCCTGCAGCGTTCCTGTGGAAGCAGAGCTTGGAAAAGTCGGAGGAAAGGAAGACGATACAGAGTCCAAGGAGTCAGTATATACCGACCCTCAGGAGGCAAAACGTTTCGTTGAAGAGACAGGCGTTGACTCTTTGGCAATAGGTATCGGAACAGCCCACGGCGTTTATAAAGAGAAGCCGGTTCTTAATACCAAGAGGATCACCGAGGTAAAGGAATTTGTATCTATCCCTCTTGTGCTTCACGGTTCATCAGGTCTTTCGGATGAGGATGTAAAGGACTGCGTAGCACGTGGAATGTGCAAGGTTAATTTCGCAACAGAGCTGAGACAGGCATATCTTAAGGCTACGAGAGAACTCTTAAATGCAGATGATTCCATAATCGACCCGAAGAAGATCGGGGAAGCTGCAATGAAGGCAGTAAAAGCACAGGTTGAATACAGAATGAAAGTCTGCGGCTGCGACGGAAAGGCCTGAGTAATGGGAACCTATCTCCTTGGCATAGACATAGGAACAAGTTCATGTAAAATAGTGCTTTTCGAAAAGAACGGTACTGTAGCAGCCACTGAAACGGGAGCATACAACGTTTACTATCCCCACGAAGGATGGGCCGAGCAGAACCCTGATGAATGGTGGAGTGCAGTATGTGAGAGCACTAAAAAGGTTATTGAAAAGAGCGGTATCGACCCTAAAGATATAGCAGGAGTCGGAACCGACGGACAGAGCTGGTCGGCAATAGCTCTTGATAAAGATGGTAAGTGTCTTATCAACACTCCCATCTGGATGGATACCAGATCTGATGATATCTGTAAGAGGATCAGGAAAGAATACGGAGACAGAATATTCGAGCTTTCCGGAAACAGCCTGCAGCCTTCATACAGCACGGCAAAGATCGTCTGGTACAAGGAAGAGCATCCTGATATTTATAAGAATATCAGGTACATCCTCCAGTCAAACAGCTACATAGTTTACAAGATGACCGGAGCCATAACCCAGGATATTTCTCAGGGATACGGATTTTCCTGCTTTGATATGAGGAAGGGAACCTGGGATAAGGATATGGCCCATGATCTCGATATACCGGAGAGCTTTCTGCCGGACATCTTCCCCTGTCATGAGATTGTGGGAAAGGTCACAAAGGAAGCTGCTGATCTTACGGGACTTGCGGAAGGAACACCGGTAGTTTCCGGAGGACTGGATGCGGCCTGCGGTACCCTGGGAACAGGAGTCCTCTATAGCGGGGAAACCCAGGAACAGGGCGGACAGGCAGGAGGCATGAGTATCTGCCTCGATAAATATGCAGCTGATCCCACTTTGATCTTAAGCTTCCATGTAGTTCCCGATAAATGGCTCCTTCAGGGGGGTACAGTGGGAGGATCCGGAGTTATGCGCTGGCTCACAGGCAATTTCGGAGATTACGAGAGAAGTCTGGAAAAAGAAAAGGGAATGAGCGATGTGGAGCAGTTCAATGTCATCGCAGAAAAGATCGCTCCCGGAAGCGACGGCCTCGTATTCCTTCCCTATATGGCCGGAGAGAGATCTCCCATCTGGGATCCCAAAGCCAAGGGAATCTGGTACGGCATAGACTTTACAAAGACAAAGGCCCACTTTATCAGATCTGCTATGGAGGGCGGCGCGTTTGCGCTTAAGCACAATCTGGATATCGCGGAGAAGTGCGGAGGCGAAGTAAAGGAACTCAGGGCTATGGGCGGAGCATCCTTATCCAATCTTTGGACACAGATAAAGTCGGATGTCACCGGTAAACCCATAACAGTATGTCATTCCGGAACGGAGACATCTCTCGGAGCAGCGATCCTTGCCGGAGTTGGTACGGGAGTCTATAAGGACTTTGACGAAGCGGTGAAGCTCACTGTAAAGACCACGAGACACCATGAACCTGATCCGGAAAACAAAGAGGTCTACGAGAGAAATTACGGTATATACAGAGAATTATATGAGAATCTGAAGGAATTAATGAGAGGCTAGAAGATGATGTCATTCTGAGTTTTCTTTTTGTCATTCTGAGTTTCTTTTTGTCATCCGGAGCGAAGCGAAGGATCTATGTACGTCGAAATTGACGAGATCCTTCGCTAACGCTCAGGATGACAAAGAACTACACTCAGGATGACAGGGTGCTAACGCTCAGGATGACAAAGAGCTACGCTCAGGCTAGAAGTTGATGTCATTCTGAGCAAAGCGAAGAATCTTCCAAGCTGCATGAGAGATCCTTCGCTAACGCTCAGGATGACAAAGCACAGAGAGGAGAAATTATGAAAGCAGGAGTTATATACGCACCTAATGATATAAGATACGAAGACATGGCTGATCCGGAACCCAAAGCCGGAGAAGTGAGGATCAAGGTAAAGTACACCGGTATCTGCGGTTCCGATGTGCCCAGAGTAAATGCAGATGCATGTCACTTTTATCCCAATGTGATCGGACATGAATTCTCGGGAACCATCGATAAGGTGGGAGAGGGCGTTACAAAGTTTAAGCCCGGAGACAGAGTTGCGGGAGTACCGCTTGTTCCCTGTATGAAGTGTCCTGATTGCTTAAGGGGAGATTACTCGCTCTGCAAACACTACAGCTTCATCGGTTCACGTCAGCAGGGATCATTTGCTGAATATGTGTGTGTTCCCGAGATGAACGCTGTTAAGATCTCAGATGAAGTGACATTCGAGCAGGGAGCGCTTTTCGAGCCCACGACCATCGCTCTTCACGGTCTTGAGAGAGTTAATTACAAGGCGGGCAAGTATGTTGCAGTGCTCGGAACAGGAACCATCGGAGTCCTTCTGGTGGAATGGTTAAGAGCATTCGATGCAAAGAAGATCGTGGTATTCGACATAGTTCCGGAAAAGCTGGAGTTTGCGAAGAAGCTTGGAGCTGATGAAGGCATCAATACACTTGACAAAGACTTCATGGAACAGGCCAAAGCCCTTACTGACGGACACGGATTCGACTATGTATACGAGACAGCCGGAAACACCATTACCATGAAGATGGCATTCGAGCTCGCTGCAAATAAAGCCGAGATGTGCTATATCGGTACTCCGAAGAAAGAGATGACATTCACCGTAGACGAATGGGAGAACATGAACAGAAAAGAGTTCAACCTCACCGGTTCATGGATGAGCTACTCAGCTCCTTTCCCGGGACATGAGTGGACTCTTACCAGCGAGTACTATGGAAACGGAAAACTCAAATATGACGAAGGACTCGTGTTCAGGAAGTTCCCTCTGAGTAAGATAGCGGATGCATTCGAGCTGTTTAAGACTCCCGGAGCTGTAAAAGGAAAGATCCTTATCGACAGCGAAGCATAGGAGGAAATATGTTATTAACGGTTACATTGAATGCCTCCATAGATAAGCGTTATGTGGTGGAATCCTATAAGGTCGGTGAAGTAAACAGGGTAAAGGAAGCCTGCTACTATCCCGGAGGAAAAGGACTGAATGTTTCAAAGCCTGCGGCGATAATAGGTACGGAAGTCCTGGCTACGGGATTTACCGGTGGACACGCCGGAAAATACATTGAAGAACAGCTCGTACCATTTAATGTTAAGAGTGATTTCTACCACGTGCATGATGAGAGCCGTTCCTGCATAAACATTTTTGATGAGAGCACCGGAAAAGAAACTGAATTCCTGGAGCCGGGGTTCACGGTAAAACCCGAAGAGTTCGAAGGATTTAAGACACATTTCAGAACTCTCGTTGAAAAAGCGGATGTGGTATCAATGTCAGGCAGTGTTCCGAAGGGACTTGACTATCACGCATATCAGGAACTGGTGAAGATCGTTAAGGATCAGGGAAAGCCGGTGATCCTCGATACCAGCGGACAGCTCCTGGAAAAAGGAGTGGAAGCGCTTCCCACTCTTATCAAGCCGAATAAGGACGAGATAAGGATGCTGACAGGCCTTCCCTGTGACGATATTGATCAGGTCATCGGAGCAGCGAAGAAACTCCACGAAAGAGGAGTCAAATATGTGGCAGTCTCTCTTGGCGGCGAAGGATCAGTTGTGGTATGCGATGAAGGTATATTCCGGGCAACGGTTCCGAAGATCACGGCAGTTAACACGGTTGGATGCGGAGACACCATGATAGCGGGATTCGCAACCAGCCTCGTAGATAAGCTGGGCGTTCCGGAAATGCTGAAGCGGGCAAGTGCAATGGCAAGTGCCGCAGCGATGAGAGAAGAAACAGGATTTTTCGTGATGGAGGATTATGAAAAACTCCTTCCGGAGATTCATGTGGAGAGAATATAAGAAAGGAAGAAAAAACATGGCAGAATTTGTAGATCCGGCTTTAGTGCCGAAGGTGAAGTTTTACACAGGAGAAGAGGTGCCCTGTATCGGTCTCGGAACATTCGGTTCCGACAGAGTGAGTGCAGAAGATGTGTCAAAGGCCGTGGACGGAGCTATCCGTTCCGGATACAGGAATGTTGACTGCGCAGCTTGCTACGGCAATGAAGACCTGATAGGTGACGTACTTAAGAAAGTCATGGATGACGGCGTGGTAAAGAGAGATGAGCTCTTCATCATGACAAAGGTATGGAATGACATGCACAGAAAGGTTAAGGAAGCACTTCAGAAGAGCCTTTCTGACCTGAAGCTCGACTATGTGGATATGTATTATATTCACTGGCCTTTCCCGAATTACCATGCACCTCATTGTGATGTGGATTCCAGAAATCCCGATTCAAAGCCTTTCTCAGTAGAGGAATTCTGCGATACATACGGACAGATCGTGGAACTGCAGAAGGAAGGCCTTGTAAGAAATATAGGTATCTCAAACCTTACTATCCCGAAGCTGGATGCAGTGCTTCCGAAGCTTGATGTACTTCCGGCAGCGTGTGAGCTCGAGATCCATCCCTGCTTCCAGCAGAATGAGCTGATGCAGTATCTTGTGGATCATAAGATCCAGCCCGTAGGTTACATGCCTCTCGGAAGTCCGAGACGTCCCGAAAGAGATATCGTGGAGACAGATATCAACGATATGGCAGAGCCTACACTTGTGGAGATCGCAAAGAATCACGGCGTTCATCCCGCACTTATCTGCCTCAAGTGGGCACAGCAGAGAGGTGAGATGGCTATTCCGTTCTCGATCCACAATTATGTTGCAAACCTTAAGTGCGTGACAGAGGATCCTCTTACGGACGATGAAATGAAAGCTATCGGAACCATGGAGAAGAATAACCGTCTTGTTAAAGGACAGGTATTCCTGTGGCCGGGAGCAAATGACTGGCACGACCTCTGGGATGAGGATGGATTTATTGTGGGGTCGAAGTAAGCAATTAATTACTGAGGGGATAACTATCAATGCCTTCAACGATCAAAGACATAAAAGAAGAAACAGGTCTTTCCCTCGCGACGATATCAAAGTATCTGAACGGGGGAAATGTGCTGCCCAGAAATAAAGAATTGATCGAAGCAGCAATAGAGAAGCTTGACTATCAGGTAAACGAGATAGCCAGGGGGCTTGTGACGAACAGCACAAGAACCGTGGGAGTCAGTGTATTCGATATCACGGATGTATTTAACGGTGTGATCCTTCATGAAATAGGACTGGAGCTCTCAAAATACGGTTACGGTATGCTGATCGTGGACGCGGGAAATGATCCGGAGAGAGAAGCAAAGAATATCCGTTTTCTTGTAAATAAGAAGGTGGATGGTATCATTTCCGTACCGGTGGCCGGCCCTTCATCTGTGCTGGATCCTGCGTTTGTAGCAGATATTCCGGTGATCCTGATGGACAGACAGTATAAGGACAGATCTCTTGACAGCGTGGTCATCAATAACCGGGAGGCTGCCGCAGATGCTACGAGATACCTGATCGAACGCGGACATAAAAAGATCGCGGTGATCTGCTCCAAGGGCGAGTATACGGGACTGGAAAGATACCGCGGGTTCGTTGATGCCATGGAGGATGCCGGACTGGAGGTCCCGAAAGAATTTATTTTGGCCGGCAGCCACAGTATAGAACACGGATATAATGCCATGAACCGGATCCTTGGTTTTAAAAACCGCCCCACAGCTGTGGTTTCCACAAATTACGGGATAAATATCGGAGTGGTAATGGCTCTTAACGAAGCAAAAGTAAATTATCCCGAAGATATTTCGGTTGTAGGCTTTGATAATCTGATGCTCTCAAAGGTGTTGAAGACAAAACTTACCGTTGTGGAACAGCCCATGGAACGTTTCGGGCAAAAAGGTGTGGAAATCCTCATGCAGAGGATAAGTGAGAAGAAAGAAAACAACGGAAGCCTCAAAAAAGAAGGGCATATTAATATCATTCTCAGCACCAGGATGATTATTGGTGCATCTGTGAAGAATGTATAAGTACGCTGAAAAAACGGAAAATATTTTCGTTACAGAGTATAAAAAAGTTATTGACATACGTCTATTTTTATAGGATAATTGCCAAAGAGCGAAACGTTTCACCCTAAAGTCGGGTAAAACGAGATAATTTGGAGGGAAAAGATGGAAAAAATCAAACAGAATCCGCTTGTAAAAAAGGTCGGATTTAACAGAGTGGTTCTCTGTGGTGTACTCATCCTCATGTACATCTTTTTCTCAATCCTTGTACCGGCACTTACCGGTTCCGGTTTTGCAGGAATGAGCCACATCCTCGGAGCGCTTAACTATGCGTACTTCCTTGGATTCTTATCACTTGGAGTTACATTTGTAATAGCAACAGGCGGAATCGATTTCTCTATAGGACCGGTAATGTTCTGCTGCGGACTGATCTCAGGGTACTGCCTCACGATGTACAATGTACCTATGGCAGCATGTCTCCTTATCAGTGTAGCGGTCGGAACACTTTTCGGAATCTGGAACGGCTACCTCGTAGCTTACTGGTCCGTTCCTCCCTTTATCGTATCCATGGCTTCCATGAATATGGCAAAGGGTATAGCTTCTGTATTCACAAAGACTCAGTCAGTCAGCTTCCCGAGATCACAGGATGCCAACGGCTGGTTCAGAAATATGGTCAGGATGAACGGCATACCTACAGGACTCTTTTTCTTCCTGGGAGCAGCTATCATATGCGCCATAATCCTTAATAACACCAAGTTCGGACGTTATATCATCTGTCTCGGCAGTAATAAGGAAGCCGTAAGGCTCTCCGGTGTAAATACAAAGAAGTGGGAAATGTGTGCATATATCATGTGCGGACTTCTCGTAGGAATAGCTACCATATTCTTTGTAGGAACCTATACCACTGTACAGCCGGGATACGGCGACCAGTACAATAATGAAGCTATTGCAGGATGCGTTATGGGAGGTACTTCCATGGCGGGAGGCCTTGCTTCCATAAGTGGTACGGTTATCGGAGTGTTTATCATATCTCTTCTGCAGGAGGGTATTCTGGCCCTTAAGCTCACGAAGGATATCCAGCTCATCATAACCGGTATCATCGTTATCATAGCCGTATATGCCGACGTAATGGCGAGACGCAGAAGGAACTAAGGGGAGGAAGAGACATGGGTGAAGTAATCTTACAGATGAAGGACATTGACAAATCTTTCCCCGGTGTACATGCACTTGATCATGTAAGCCTCGAAGTCAGAAGAGGCGAAGTTCACGCACTTATGGGAGAGAACGGTGCCGGAAAGTCTACACTGATGAAGGTGCTGACAGGTATCTATAAAAAGGATTCCGGAACCATCACATACAAGGGAAAAGATACAGAATTCCATAATACAAGAGAAGCTCAGGATAACGGTGTGGTTATCGTGCATCAGGAGCTTAACATGGTAGGTGACCTTACGGTTGCCCAGAATATCTTCATCGGACGTGAGCCGAGAAAAGGCTTCCGTATCGACGATAAGAAGATGATCGAAGATTCAAAGGTGCTTTTTGACAGGCTCCACATTGATATAGATCCTACAGAAAAGATGAGTGAGCTTACCGTTGGTAAGCAGCAGATGTGCGAGATCGCAAAGGCTATCTCACATAATGCAGAGCTTATCATATTTGATGAGCCCTCAGCGGCTCTTACCGAGAAGGAGATCGAGGATCTCTTCGTTATCATCAGGGATTTAAGAGCACAGGACCTGGGCATCATCTACATCTCCCACAGAATGGACGAGATCAAGGTCATCACAGACCGCGTAACAGTCATGAGAGACGGAGGGTATGTAGGAACCCTTGTTACAGCAGATTGTACCAAGGAAGACATCATCAACATGATGGTTGGCCGTGTTATATACGAGAAACCCAAGGAAAAGAGCCATGTGCCTGATGATGCACCCGTAGTTCTGAAGGTTGAGCATCTGAATGCAGGAAAGATGGTCCAGGATGTATCATTCGAACTTCGCAAGGGCGAGATACTCGGGTTCTCAGGACTTATGGGAGCAGGACGTACCGAGACAGCAAGAGCTATCTTCGGCGCTGACGCAAAGCAGAGCGGCGATATCTATGTTAACGGAGAAAAGGTAGAGATAAATTCTCCGGAAGATGCAGTTAAGCGCGGTATCGGATATCTCTCCGAGGACCGCAGAAGATTCGGAATAGTCGTTGGAAAGTCCATTATAGAGAATTCCACCATGGCTACCCTTGAAGACTATATGAGTGGTCTCTTCATAAATAAGAAGAAGGAAAAGGAGATCACCGAGCAGTATATTAAGGAACTTGATACGAAGACACCTTCATCTGACCAGCTGGTAGTAAATCTTTCAGGTGGTAACCAGCAGAAGGTGGTTATAGCCAAGTGGCTTGTGCGTAACAGTGACATCCTTATATTCGACGAGCCTACGAGAGGTATCGACGTAGGTGCGAAGAATGAGATATATAAGCTCATGAATAAGCTTGCAAGTGAAGGCAAGTCCATTATCATGATATCTTCTGAAATGACGGAGATCCTCCGTATGAGCGACAGGATCGTTGTCATGTGTGAAGGAAAGAAGACCGGAGAAGTCAAGATCGAAGAGGCTACTCAGGAACTCATAATGGACAAGGCTACACGTCAGATGGAAGCATAAGTGGAGGCTGAAATGCAGAAAAAGAAATCATTAGGTATCCTTGCGGATCAGAAGTTCATAGTGATGATCATAGTGGTGGTTCTCTATGTAGTGTTCTCGCTGATCAGTAAGGACTTTAGAAAATATTCCACCATGGTAATGATGCTGGATTCCACATATTATATCCTGCTTCTCGCCATCGGAGTAACGTTCCCTCTTATAACCGGAGGAGTTGACCTCTCCATAGGAACCGGAATGATATGTTACGGACTTACGGGAGGATTCCTGGTTGTACAGAAAGGATTCCCCACATGGGTCGGACTGATAGTAGCAGTTCTCTTCGGACTCCTTATCGGTATCTTAAACGGAGTGCTGGTAGCAGTTATGGATCTGCCGCCGTTCCTTGCAACTCTCTGTACCTGTATGATGACCAGAGGTCTGGGATCCATCTGTGCAAACAGTTTCGCTATTCCCTGGCCCGGTGCAAAAGCTGAGGGCGGCTGGTTCCACAATATTTTCAAGCTCACCGTGGGAGCCGGCAGACAGGCCATGAATTATCCTGTTGGTGTAATAGTTCTGGCAGTTATCGTAATCTTAATGAGTTTTGTGCTTAACCATACGAGAGTCGGAAGATATACCATAGCGATCGGAAGTAATAAGGAAGCAACCAGACTTTCCGGAGTTAACGTTAAGGCTTATCACATTACAGCATACGCGCTCAGCGGACTTTTCGCAGGACTTGCATCACTTGCTTATGCGGCAGCGATCCCTACGATCCAGCCCGGAACAGGTGCAGGTATCGAGCTTGACGCTATCGGTGGTGCCATAGTCGGAGGCGTATCTCCTACAGGAGGCGCAGGATCCATCATCGGTACCATGCTTGGAGTATTCGTGATCCAGCTCTTAAAGACGGGACTTCCCTACATCGGACTGGAAGCTAACTGGCAGCAGATCGTTACAGGACTTGTACTTATCGGAGCGGTTCTGATCGACGTTATCAAGCAGAGAAGAGCTGCGTTTGAGTGATAAACGATAATAATGTCATTCTGAGCGAAGCGAAGAATCCCTAGAATAGATCCTTCGCTAACGCTCAGGATGACAGGGAAGACAGAGTTCTGCAAAAAATAAGAATTCCCATAATAAATCCTTAATAATTAAGGACTACAATCCAACACGTGTGCAACGGCGAAGTGCCGTTTATATAAGCACTACATTTTAAAAGCTATAAGCTTTAAAGGAGGAAAAAACATGAAAAAGAAGTTACTCGCTACATTACTTACAGCTGCTATGACAGCAACACTTCTTGCTGGATGCGGCGGATCAGGCTCAGCAGCAGAAGCACCTGCAGCAGCACCCGCAGAAGCACCTGCGGCAGCAGAAGAAGCAGCACCCGCTGAGGAAGCAGCTCCTGCAGAAGAGGCAGCTCCCGCTGAAGAAGCAGCTCCCGCTGAGGAAGCTACAGCAAACGCTGGCGACAACGACAAGCTTACAGGCACCCAGTTCGAGGGAACAACAGCTAAGGAAGCTTACAATTTCGCAGTAGACGTTAAGTCATTCCAGTCAACATACTGGCAGGCAGCCCTTAAGGGTATGGATATGGCAGCAGAAGAGCTCGGCATTACTTATGATGCACACGGCCCTAACTCTGAGTCAGATATCGCTGACCAGGTTAACATGCTGAATGCTGATATCACATCAAAGCCCGCTGGAATCGGTCTTGCAGCTTGCGATACCACATCCGTTCTTGATTCACTTCAGGATGCTAAGGATGCAGGAATCCCTGTTGTATGTTTCGATACAGGTGTTGCTGATGCTCCCGCTGGTTCTGTAGTAGCTACAGTAGCTACAGACAACACTCAGGCAGGTGAGGTTGCAGCTGAGAATATGCACGAGGCTCTTAAGGACGTTATCGCAAAAGCTGACAAGCAGGTTCGTATCGGTGAGATCAACCAGGATGCTACAGCTCTTAACATCCAGCAGAGAGGTCTTGGATTCATCAACAAGATGATCGGACTCCTTAAGGCTGATGGAAAGAAAGTTGCAGTTGTTGGTAACGAGTTCTATGTAAACGCAGCAGAAGGCGCTGACGGCGACGAGGCTTCAGCAGACGTTGTTATCGAAGTTGCAGTTCCTGCACAGACAACTGTTGAGCTTTGCACAACTGAGGCTTCTACAATCCTTTCAAAGGAAGATACAATCGGTGTATTCGGTTCTAACCAGACAGCAGCTGAGGGACTTCTTGCAGCTAACTCTAACCTGAACCTTCTTGGATCAGACGCAGCAGCAGGCGAAGTTATCGGTGTTGGATTTGACGCTGGTTCAGTTATCAAGGGCGCTATCAAGGACGGCACAATGTACGGAGCAGTTACCCAGTCTCCTCTTATGATGGGTTACTATGCACTGTATGCTCTTACAAAGGCTGCTAACGGCGAGCAGGTATCAGACCTTCCTACAAACGGATATTGGTACAACAAGGATAACATCGACGATCCTGAAATCGCTCCTAACCTTTATGACTAATTATCATCACTAGCCTTCCCCCTATGGGGGAAGGTGTCACCGAAGGTGACGGATGAGGGAAGTCCGCTGCTCAGGCAGCGGACTTTTTTTGCGCAAATCGTGCGTTAGGAGTATTATAGTTACAGAGGAATAACCTTTAAGTTGGTGTCATTCGCTCAGGATGACAACTGAAACGCTCAGGATGACAGTCGTAGCGCATCAGTGCCCTGCACAGTTGAAAGAAGAAAGACTATGAATGATAAGCAGAAAGTAAGACCACAGACCATCTCCATAGTTATTGTAATGACCATGATAATACTGGTGCTTCTTCACCAGGCATTTTCAAAGGTCAGAACTCTTTACACAGAGCAGCTTTACGCCAATGCTTTTGAGCTTAGGGACCAGTTTCTGGAGCACACGGTAAATAACCTTATAAAGGATATTGAGGCGGAAAGAGATGTACGTATAAGGGAATATGAAGACCAGGTCGAAAACTGTATTGATTATGTCCATAGTCTGACGAAAGAAGCAGAAGAGTCTCCCGAGCAGGAAGTGAAAAAATATTTTGACGGCAGGCCGGACAGCAGGAACTGGACTTATATGGCCTATGACACTAAAACCAATGATGTCCTTCTGGATTCTGCGGGGCTTTTGGGAGATGCCTGGAACGGTGACGAAAGCGTCCTTAAAGACAGCTTTATTTCTGCTGATTTCTTTAAGGTGGGAGATACCTCCATCATATACGGCATTACAAAGGAGACGATGAACGAAGTTGTTAAGAGCAGCATTATCCAGAAGGTAAAGTATAACGAATTTGATGGCGATACATGGATGTGGATCAATGAGATCCGGAATTATAACGGTGGGAAAAACTATGCGGTAAGGGTTGTAAACCCTGAAAATCCGGTATCTGCAGGACGGCTTCTTTCAACGGATGAGAAGGATGCTTCAGGCAGGGAATACTTAAAGGATGAGTTGGAGGACCTTGAAAATGACGGGGACTCACTCTATACCTGCATGGTAAAAAAGATAGATGGTAGTGTTTCTCCGAGACTTGTATATTCGGCTCTTTTCGGGGATTATAACTGGATCGTCAGCATGGGATCAAATATGGATGATGTAACGGGCTTTGTGGAGAATACCAATGCCCCGGTAGAACAGTATCTCATAAAGTTTGAGATCGTGATCGCAGTTATCTTTTTCCTGCTCTTAGCATTCATGGTATTTATGACTGTAAGATCCGACAGGGAATTTACCTGGAAGATAACAGACAGACTGAAGAATCAGGTAGAGAGGGATGCGCTTACCAAAGCCACCAGCAGACAGTACGGGGAAGAGAAACTGAGGCATTTCTTTGATTCCTATAAAAAAGGAAAGCCCAGTCCATATATCATGCTACTCGATGTGGATCACTTTAAGGAGATCAATGATACCTACGGACATGATATAGGAGACGTGGTACTAAAGCGCGTGGTAACAGCTCTTTATCATACTTTCAGGCAGACTGATTATCTCATCAGATGGGGTGGTGATGAATTCGTAGGCGTGTACCTTGGATTAGATGAAGATTCGGTATATATGGTGGCCCAGAAGGTTATGGAAGCGGTCCGCTCTGTAGTTGTCATTGCCGATGACGGGACAGAGATCCATCTGACGGCTTCAGTAGGGATAGCTGGTTTTGGACCGGAGGACAAGGATTATACGGATGGAATGAAGAGAGCGGACAATATGCTCTATGACTCCAAAGCAGGCGGCAGGAACCAGTTCCACATAGCAGCGAAAGATGCAAAGATAGATTTAAATAAGAACAGTGACAGTATTTCAAGGGATGCATAGATGAAATTATTATATGCGGAAGACGAAAAAGATCTTGCGGAAGCGGTAACGGACATATTAGAAGCAAGTGATTATATAGTGGATACGGTTTATGACGGCGTATCTGCGCTTAATTATGCCGCAATGGAGCAGTATGACGGAATTATACTGGATGTGATGATGCCAGGGAAAAACGGGATAGAAGTGCTAAAGGAGTTAAGACAGAAGGGTAATAATGTACCGGTACTGATCCTTTCTGCAAAAACAGAGGTGGAGGACAGGATAACCGGCTTTGACAGCGGAGCAGATGATTATCTCCCGAAGCCATTTGTTAAGGAAGAACTTTTATCCAGGTTGAGAGCCATGCTGAGAAGAAGGGACAGTTACCAGCCGGATATTAAGACCTTTGGCGATATTTCCCTGAACACATCAACGGATGAGCTGATATGCGGAAATAATAAAATAGTTCTTCAGAATCTGGAGTACAGGCTTATGGAGACACTTATGATGAATACAACCCGGTACCTGACTGCCGATGATATCCTGTCAAAGGCCTGGAGCTTTGATTCCGGTGCCGACGTGGATACGGTCTGGGTTTATCTGTCCGGCTTAAGGAAGAAGATAGCGGGAATAGGATCGAGGATAAAGATAGTATCAAGAAGAAATATAGGCTACAGGCTGGAGGATAAGTGATTGATCAGATCTCTTTATAACAAGTTCATGAGAGACTCCATGATCATCGTGACCGTGCTTGTGTTACTGATGATCGTGATATCCAATGTGGTCAATGTCGTTACAATAAAGAGGTATTCAAGGAATCTCACGGCAGAAGAGTCTGCCCGGAGGCTGGTGACTGCGGAAAACGGGATTTCTGCGGAAGAGGCGGGTGCCCAGCACGCTATTGGGCGTTTTTCAGATGCTTATATAGCTATTGTTGATTCCGATGGAACTATACTGGAATATCTCGATAGGTCGGATCAGCGTAATAATGTAATGAGAGTGTTTTTGACCACGGTTCTGATGGGCGTGAGCATGTGGGTCATTGTGATGATCGCCATTACTCTCATAAGCAGGAGTTCACTGGTTCCGGTAATAAAGAATATGGAGGAGCAGAAAAGATTCGTTACAGATGCAGGACACGAATTAAAGACTCCTCTTTCCATAATAATCGCAAATCTGGATGCAATGGAAATGCATCAGGGCAGCAGCAAATGGACTGAGCGCATAAGGACACAGACTATGCGTTTAAATGATCTCATGCAGAATCTTTTGGAATTCGCGAGGTTCGAAGAAAAGAATGCGGTGAGAGAGAGGGAGACCTTTGATGCCAGTGAGAGGCTGGACTGCATCCTTAATGAAAATGAAGAGAGGTTTGAACTCCGCGATCTTGAAATAAAGCGGAATATCAGGGAACACACTGAGTTAAGATGGTACATGAATGACTTTGAAAGGCTCTGTGGTATCTTTCTGGATAATGCTGCCAAGTACGCCCTTAAAGGAACGATAGTAAGTGTAACACTTGGGAAGCATGGAAGAGATGTGGTGATGGAATTCTCAAATAAATGCGACAAACTTCCGGGTGTTGATCCGGAAAACATCTTCGACAGGTTCTATAAGGGCGATAATGCGAGAACCAATAACGGGGAGAACGGCTTCGGAGTCGGTCTCGCTATCGCAAAAGCCATGACGGAATCAGGTGCGGGAAAGATATCCGCCAGATATGAAAACGGAGATACGGTGATATTTACCGTTGTACTCAGGCAGTATTTGACAATAGACGCTGTATAACTATATAATCAATGGCGCCCGGGATCAGCATATCCTTTGGGCTCCGGTCCCATGCAATGGGAATCTGTGAACCGTGTCAGGTCGGGAACGAAGCAGCACTAAGCGGAACCTCTCATGTGACGTGGGGCAACCGGGGTCTAAAAGATACGCTGATCTTTTTATGGCAGAATTTAGCCCAATATTTACATAATCAATACTATAATGTATTATGTAAACGGTATTTAATGCTTTCGATGTCATCCTGAGCGTAAGCGAAGGATCTCTCCTACAGCTATAAGAGATTCTTCGCTTCGCTCAGAATGACACTAACTTAACGCCATTGGTACCGCTCAGAATGACACTAACTTAACGCCATTGGTACCGCTCAGAATGACACGAATCCTTGACGAGGGTAAATCGCAATGATTTCATTATTTAATAAAAACCGTCTTTCCATTCTTTTATCCATTGCATTTTTCGTAACTGCAGTGGTATTTCCATATCAGATAAGCGCTTCAGAGATCACAAACACATCAATAGATTCTGAAGAGTTTGTAAATGATGCAGGGATGATTGAAGGAGAAAATAATGATCTTTTCACAGTAGATTCGATATCTGTAAATGCTATAAGTATTAATTCCCTCAGCAGCAACTTCACAAAGCCGTACGCTTTTCTTACGAAAAAAAAGATCGTGTTGAACGGGACTGAGGATTCTGTAAGCGATGATACTTATCTTGTAATGAATGTGGACGGAGATTACGAAGTGACAGGTATCGCCAGTTCGAACAATATCGGCGTGTATATAAATAAGGTTTCCTATAATGAGCTTCCGGCGTTCCGTATCGGGATTGAGGCCGGCACGAAAACCGAGAAGGGTACCTATAAATATGATATATGTCTAAAAGACAGGAGGAGCGGGGCACAGGTAAATAAGCTAAAGTTCACGGTCACGGTAAAGAAGTCCGTTCCTTCTTTTAAGTGGAAGAAACAGACTGTGGAACTGGGCACTGCAAGCAAGAACTTCGCTCTTAATTCACCCGTTGCGGAGGGTGTATCCATAGTGCCGGTAAACAGCACAAAATATAAGGCAAAGATACCGGAAGGCATTATTATAAAACTGCAGAATGAGAACACGGTAAAGATCACAGCTGATTCTAAAAAGCTGAAATTAAACAAGAATTATACCGTTCAGCTTTACCTTATGTATGCAAACGGTGAGAGCCTGAAAGTTAAGAAGCAAAGCTTCAAGGTCAGGATTACAGATAATGGACCTGCTGTAAACCTTAAAAAAACCGGAGGAAATATGGATCTCTCGGCAAGATGCGGAAGTAGTGTGAATTATCGCCTTACAGTCAGGAATTCGGGAATGGTGATTAATGACATATGGATTGATGGCACAGCTTCAGGCAATTATGTACTGGATAAGAAATCCGATCCATTTACGGGGGAGATAACAGATATCTGCATTAGCGCAAGGAATGATGCGGCACTTACAAAGAGCACTGCAGAACTGAACTTTGGAGCTGTTCTGAAGGATGCCGGAATGGATACAAAGGAGGTGCATACAAAGTCAAGCGTAAAAACTCCGATAAGGTCATCGAGACTAAAGCTCGCATTTGTGAGCGGAAATCAGCTAAAGTTTAACGAGACTTTGTCCGATAACTTAATTGCGGGAACTATAGAACTAAGGGTGAATTCTCCGCTTTATGCAAAGATAGACACGGATTCCATACTGGATCTGACCTATGACAAGGGGAAGGTCCCGAAAGACGCATTTAAGTCATATTGGACGGTGGATGAATACGGACAGGCGGCCAGAATAAGGGTAGTAGCTGACAAGTCAAAGGTAGTTTCCGGTAAAAAGTACACACTTACTTATTCACTCAAGGCAAAGGGTACAGATAAGAATACTGCCCCCACCAGGATTAATGTAAAAGCGAAGATTTCTTAATTCCTACGATAATATTAACCGAATATTCATAATTGGGGTTTATACTATTTTGAACAGATCCTTCGCTAACGCTCAGGATGACATGGAACACAATGGTGTTGACTACTATGGCAGTGACTTTATGATATGGGGAATTGATCTATGAAGAAAGAATTCCGGAAACTATCGGTTTTATTGGCTGTTTCATTGGTTCTGACAGCTGCTCCGGTATGTATATATGGTGACACTCCGTCTGCTAACAGCACAGGTGAGGTTGTTAGCGGGACTGATGATGAGACAGACGCTGGTGATGAAAAGACACCGGGGTCTGATCTTATTGTGCAGGAAGATGAAAATGCCGTTCCTGATGATGTGACGGATGAAACCGGAACTTCTGATGATGCTGCTTCCGATAAAAATGCATCCGATAATGATGCATCCGATAACGATGTGCCGGATGATATGACGGTATCGGAAAATGAGACAATACCGGACGATGAGTCTGTATCTGAAAACGAAGCGATCTCCGAAAACGAGGCAGAAGCAGATGCGGTTTCAGAAAACTCCGTATCGGAAAATTCTGTATCAGAAAACTCTGTATCAGAGGATTCTATATCAGAAAACGAATATAATTTCGGAACCATTGATATGTCAATGGAGTTCAGTGAGGATAACAGGGCTGCCATTATGAGCACCACTGAAGACAAGAAAGCAGCTATGGCAAAAGCCGCAAATGAAGCGGGAATGGCGTGGGTGAATGCTGCAAATGTTATTGGAAGCAGTTATCTTGACTCATATTATAACTACGTGACAGGTATCAATACCTTAAAACCCGCTGAACAGAGCTGGGATTGGGCTCATGCGGCTGCAGGACTTGTAGAGACCGCTATGATCAAAAAAGGTATCAGATCAAAAGAAGGCGTAGAACAAAGTTCCATAAGTGCTGGGCAGATAGTTAAATCCGTATACAATGAGGACAGGCATGATCTCTATGGAGAGACCTGGAGCAGGGCAACAAATACTACTGTATACAATCGCAATTCATTAAGGGTAGAAGGATATAAAAGAAAGAATCCGAGCGGAGGCTATTTCCCTGGTACATACCCCAGATACATGCAGGACTTTACTGCCTATGTCGGAGATTCCGGCGATCTGGATGCCCGACCGTCATTGGATCAGGCAAAGGGAAATCTGATCATGACGGTATTTGATATGGAGAGATGGGCAGCTCCCAACTCAAGCGGTATATACGGAGGTTATGAGGGCGATTACGACCAGATAGATGCGGAGCTTAGTAATGCTGTCTGGGTTCCTACTTCTGACATAGAATCCATAAAAAACCTGATCATGGAATATGGGGCAGCCGGGATACAGATATGTGTTGAAAACACTGGTAAAAACCGGATCAAGAGAGTAGCAACTCCCCAAGGAACTGTACCGGATATCAGGTTTGGCAATGAGTATAAATTCAAATTTAATAAGGATAAAACCAATTACAAAGCAAACCACACTGTTATCCTGATAGGCTGGGATGATAATATCGACAGGAAAAATTTCGGAGATAATAATGATGAGTGGCCCGGAAAATCAGGGGCTTTTCTTGTAAAAGATGTGACCTGTGAGGGGTATTACTGGTTATCCTATGAAGATGTGGCTTTCAAGAGCCTGGAAGGCGCAGATTTCCAGTATGCGTTAGCTCTGGACTTCGTGAAGAATACCACAAATGACTATAACTATGGCTATGACGGCACCAACCGTTTTACCACCTTTGAAACAAAAAAGGTTTATGGAATATTTAAATCAAACCATACAGGTATGACCAGCAGCAGAAAAGTTGAGGTTTTAAATTCTGTGGGAGTTGGGGTTCAGGATGCAGGAAAATATATTCTTACGGTTTATTCCGGTTATGATCCTTCCGCAGAAAAACAATATCTGAACCAGTATGAGGTTGCTACGACGACTGTGGATATTCCTTATCCCGGATTTCATAATATTCCCCTTCCGGATCCCATTCTGTATTATAAAAATGACGTGATCTCTGTCTGTCTGACAAGAGTAGATGGCCAGCTGTTTAATATGCTCGTGGACGGCTTTCCGGATAAGGACGGATATACAAGCATGGCTAAGAATGCAACATATCCATTAGGAGAAATAAGTCAGATCTCGGAAAACGGAGTGCTTTACAATGCCTATACACATTTCGGACGTGAAAGGGTGGAGGGCTACTTCACGGTACCTGCAAACGGAGGATCCGTTTTGAGTGGAAATAAAGTTCCTATACCGGGGAGCTCCAATAGTTATATGATGCTCACACCAAGGATGAGACTCTACACTTCAGATATCAGAATGCCTCAGGATGTTGATCAGAACATGCTGGAGATAAAACTGAAGAAATATGTCTGGCTTTATACAGGAAATAACATTAATCCGTTCCCGCGGCTTCTCATTAATTTCGATGCTACCGAGGATGGAGCTGTTGAAGACAGAGCCGGGAAGCTATATCATCAGGTTCTTGTAATGTATAACAAGCTGAATAATCAGAACGTTCACTATGACCTGACTTATGCCAATCATAAAGAGGCCGGTATCGCAGCTGTGATCGTGCGCGGAAAGGGAGACATCTTCTCGGGGGAGATATCAGCTCCTTTTAAAATAGAAAAAGAAGCGGTCCGCATTGACAAGTGCAAGATCCTGGGGCTTGAACCACAGGATTATCATGAGAGTAAAAAAGGTAAGACCCTGAACTCCCTCTACGGAGACATCAAAAACAATATAATAGTTAAATACTACATTAGTGAAACGAAACATTATATCACCCTGACAGAAGGGGTAGACTATAAGCTCGGTTCGATAGAGGGAGAGAATGCATGTGGAAAGAAACTCTCCGTAATGATAACAGGTATTGATACCTTTAAGAATACCGCTAAGCCAAAATTCAAGATTAAAAAGAAAAAAGAAAAAAAACCGATCAGCGATGCCACCGTGTCAGTTAACCTGAAGTATACAGACAGCGACGGGAATATTAAATTCTGGAACGACGGGGAACTGCCGGAGGTCAGATACACGGGTAAAAAGATCAATATGGAGGTGGATTCTGTCGTAGAGGTCACCGACCCGGAAACCGGGGAATTCGTTACGCTGGAGAAGGGAGTGGACTATGACGCAAAGATCAAACTAAAGAACAATAAAAATGCGGGAATGGCGAGCATTATCATAAAAGCAAAAAAAGGTGGCAGATTTTCGGGTAAGCTTACCAGATATTTTCTGATAACGCCGAAATATATCACAACTGATGCCACCGTAAAGTTTAAGAGTACATATAAATATACGGGGAAACCCATAAAAGCCAAGCCGACTGTAACGCTTTACGGGAAGAAAATGTCGCAGGGTGATCTGTACGTATGCTACTACAATAATACGGGATCGTCCTCGGGAACGGCAAAGGCCACAGGAATCGTATTCGGAAAGGGCAGATATCAGGGATATATAGGATACTCCACTTTTACCATTGATTCCTCGGGTTATAGATCATCTTCATCCTCGAGATCATCCTCGAGATCATCGTCCTCGAGGTAGCAAAAGTGCAGTTTATAGTTTTTTAATAATTTAAGTTGAACAATATGATGATAATATGGTACTATACTGTAACCGAGCTTTTTTGAGAAATTTATATGAAGACATTAGGAAAGAGAGGAATTGATTTAATGAGAAAAGACTGGAAAAAATCAGTGGCAACTCTTCTTGCAGCGTCAATGATATTCAGTGTGAATACCACGGCATTTGCTGAAGAAGTTTCCACGGATGTTGTAATTGATGAAGCAGGAGCTGTTACATATGATACAGATGCAACCTACGAGGGGATAACCGATGAGGTGGCAGTGGATTCTGTTGCTGAGGTGGATGTGGCATCCGAGACGAAGACTGTATCAGATCCATCGACTGAACCCACATCATGGACGAAAGATTTTGATTCTGCAAAGTATACATACCTTATGCTTCTCCCCGAACTCAGCGGATATAAGTACTATGATACGATTTCAGGAGATGCTATAAGTAACGGTAAAAAACTTGAGTACGGAAATCCAGCCCTGACTGTTGAGGCTATTGAGAAAATTAACAAAGAGGGTGGTTATATTGGCATTTCATATAATGCAATAAAGCTTCAGGAAGGATACTATTATATTTACGCCTATGGTATAGCTAATGAATTTGATGGAAATGAAGTCATTACAGATGAGGCAAATAGATATACACCGTCGGTGAGCAATAACTTCTTCGGAATGAGTCCGGCTGACAGCAAGGCAGCAGGTGTTTATGATGGGATGGCGTTTACCTGGGCTGAAAAGAGCGGTGATTCAAAGAATAACGGCAAGATAATGTATGAGGGTGCTGTTATTAAATGGAAGAGCGGTACAAAAGCCGAGAGGGATAATTACTATAAGGTTGGAAGTCTTGTCTGCAAGAATAATAAGTATGCTACGGTTTCCTATAATATAGGTGCGGACGGAAGTTGGCAGGGTCTTACATACAATGCATACAGGACGAATCTCACAAGTCCCAATAAGATGCCGTATTTTTATCCCAAGCTTCAGATAAATGATGACTCTATCACATACAGAAATGATAAATATAAAAAGAAGAAGGAAAAAGTAAAAGAGCAGAAGAAGCTCATGAAGGAATGGAATAAAACGCTTAAGCTTGAGGCGAACAGAGAATATTTCGAGATTCGACGCCGCCCTATAGCAGGAACTTCCAGTGCCAATTATATTGATCCGTATAGTGGTCGTACCGGCATTCCTTCCAGATATATGATGGTTCAGGATGATGGCTTAACTTACAATAAGAACGGCGGCATAACGAAAGCTGCACTCCAGTTTAAGACAGTTACCTTGGTAAAAGACGAAAATAAGAAGGCCGAGGATGACGATGAAGAGAAAAATAAAGATTCCAATGAAGCATCAACAAGCGGAAAGGCAGCCGGTTACTATGTAACTTATGTTCCTAAAGCTAAGGAGTTGAATAAGAACACTGCAGCAAACCTTGATCCTATTAAAATCAGGGAATATTTAAAGACAGGAACAAAGGAACAGTTAAAGGAAAATAAGCTTAACGGAAAGGTTGACGTGTTCTTCAGGGGAAGGAACAGAAGTAACAGCAACTATCCCGTTTATGTAGGCGATTCAGCTGATCCCGTGCTTTACGTATATGGTGCAAATAACCTTGAGGGAATAGCAGTCTTCCGTGAAAAAACCAATTCTGGCTTGGCCATTACAATCGGTGGCGGATATTATAACGGAGACAAGGATTGCTTCATTACTTCCATTGATGAGGATTGAGCATACGCTTACCAATAAAATAACCCAAAATTCCTTAAAAAGTATTTACACCGGCTATTTTAAGTGATAGAATCATCAGCGTTTGCTGGAGACTGGAGACTGAACACCATGGGTTCAGTCTCCTTTTTTGCTTTTTACAGGAGGAGTATAAAATGAAAGATGAGGAGATTTTGCTGCTATGTGAGGACTGCTATGCTGTAGAAAAAGGTGCAGAAGAGGGGGAGGAATATGCTTTTGCCCTGGGCGAGTTATACAATATGTACACTGATCCGGAGCTCAACCCGTTTTTCCGGAGAAAAATCGGGGAATTATTAGAGGGCTCTTCTTTTTTTGCCTGAGAGCGAAACGTTTCGTTCTTGTATTTGCTTAAGCATTATGTGACAATATAAGGCATGTATTACATAGTGCTGGATCTCGAATGGAATCAGGGAACTCCCAAAACAGAACGCCCTGAAATTCCATTCGAGGTAATTGAGATCGGAGCAGTAAAGCTCGATGAAAAAAAGAATATAGTCGACAGATTTGAAAGCCGTGTCTGCCCGGTTGTGTACGATAAGATATATTTTATGACGGCCAAAGTTACCGGCATTACCATGGATGAATTAAAGGATGAAGATGAATTTCCGGCTGTATTCAAGAGGTTTGTGACATGGTGCGGTGATGATTTTATCTTCTGCACCTGGGGAAGTCTCGATCTTTTGGAGCTTAGAAAAAATATCGCATATCATAAACTGGAGCCTCTGGGGAGAGGGCCGGTGCCCTATCTTGACATACAGAAGCTCTATTCACTGGAGCTTGATGACGGCAAGAGCAGGAAATCTTTGGAGAAAGCGGTCGATGCTCTTGAAATAGATAAATCGGATGTATTTCACAGAGCCGATGGGGATGCCTGGTACACAGCGGAGATTTTCAGGAGGCTGAAAAGAAGGGATCTGGAAGCCTATGAGTCCTATGATGTTTACAGGCTTCCCGGCAGTAGGGGGGAAGAGGTCCATGTAAAGTTTCCCACTTATTCTAAATATATCTCAAGGGCATTCAGGGATAAAAACACTGCCTTAAGAGACAAAGAGGCAACATCGTTAAAGTGCTTTATTTGCGGTAAAGAAACTAAGAGATATATTTCCTGGGTAACCGTAAACGGTAAGCAGTTTTTTGCAATGGGGAAATGCAGGGAACACGGTATGATGAGGGGACATCTCCGCATCAAAAAGAACTGGGACGGAGCTACTTATGTAATGAAGACCATCAGGCCTGCAAAACAGGGGGATGAGGGCTCCATCCGCATGAAAGAAAAGAATGCTGCGCTGCAGGCAGAGAAACTCAACAAAATGCAGCGGGCTCAAAAATCAAAATTATCAAATTCAGAGAAGTAGCGGCGGCTTCGTTTATGAAGCTTCCTTCTTCTGCGGCGCCTTGCGGAAAACAGATAGTTCTTGATAAATAATATCAGCATAAGGACTACAAAAATGACACCCACTACTATTCCCGCGATGATAAGTATACGGTGGATGTCCAGAAATACCACGTCATCTCTGTTAAACCCGGATTTTACCGGGTTATTATCATCTATGGAATCCTCTGATACAGTTTCACCGAAAACATATTTTTTTACACCGGAATCGGCCAGAAGTACTGATGTCTCACCCACATAAACATCACCAAAGTAATATGTGATCTTCGCAAGGGAGTTTTCATCTATATCGTCGTAAGATACTTCGCTTGTCAGATCTTCAAAAGAGGCGGTTTTGGGAATGACAACGCATCCGTCAGTGGAAAGAGTTACAAGAGACCTGGTATTTCCGAAAACATTGCTGTCAGTGTTAAAGAAATCCGAGCTTTCCATATTGTATCTCGTCTCATTTTCGGCAATGTTATAGTGAACGAAATTCTGGAATCCGTACTCGAAGAGATTGTAAGTGTCTGTGTACTGATTTGGCGGTTCAGCCTTCATTACGACGCAGATAAGGTTAAGCCCGTCTTTTTCGGCACAGGTTACCAGAGTTTCCCTGGCGACATTTGTATAGCCCGTTTTGCCCCAGGTAGTGTAGTCATAGGAATGCGAATTTCCGGGATACATCTTATTATGATTGACCATTGTAAAGGAATCGGGCTGAGTGGATGTAGCCACCACATCATAGACTCTGGTTCCCGCAATACGGCGCAGAGTTTCGTTATTATTAAACGCCTGGGCGATAAGTGCAAGATCGTGAGCCGTGGTCAGATGCTCCTCATCCGGAAGGCCGTGAGGGTTTTTGAAATTGGTATTAGTGCAGCCCAGCTCCTTTGCGCGTTTATTCATAAGATCCGCAAAGTCAGATATACTGCCGGATATATGTTCGGCAACAGCAGCGGCTACTTCATTGGCGGAGGCCAGCATAATACAGTAAAGAGCTTCCTCCATTGTGATCTGCTGCCCCACATCCATTCCCACATTGGAAGATCCACGGTCTATCCCGAAAACAGCATCTTTAGAGAAGGTGACCATTTCATCCATTGAACAGTTTTCAGCTGCCAGAAGGCAGGTCATGATCTTGGTGGTGCTGGCGGGATATCTCTGGGTGTCCATATTTTTTCCATAAAGGATCACACCGGTATCAGCATCCATCAGGCATGCGCTTTCGGATCCGGTATCAGGGCCCTTGGGCCAGCCCGGTATTTCATTGGTGGAAACGGGAAGAGCCATTCTGGCGGCAGTAATATCTGCCTGAGTCGGTTGATCAGCATAGACCGGGACAGCTACATGGACAAAGGATATTATAAATATAATGAATGCCAGAAAAGAAGGCAGCAATTTCTTTTTTAATATAGGGAACATAGAAATCCTTTTGAGAAAAATGTTATAATGTATCAAGTACGGCTTTTCTCACCGGAAGAAGCTGTCACCGCAGGTGACTGATGGGGGATCCTACAGTACCAATACAGGGATAATTTTATCATAAGTAGTAAACAGTGTCATTAGGGCGATTTAATTAGCCAGATGTGTTGTATCATGAAAAATACGCAGCATTTTAAATAGGTACAAGGTAATAATTGAAATGAGACTTAGAAATATTCCGGGAGCGAGGGAGATCGTCGCTCAGGATGAGAGATGTTTTGATACAGGAGATGAAACTGCAGGAAAGTGGAGCGGGATATTTGGCAGAAAAGCTCAGCTGATGGCAGAGATCGGAATGGGAAAGGGCAGGTTTATCATTGATATGGCGCTTAAACATCCCGACATTGATTTTATCGGGGTGGAAAGATATGAGAGCGTAATGATAAAGGCACTGCAGAAACTCGACCGCATGAAGAAAGAAGGAGGCATGGTTCCGGATAATATAAGATTTATCAGGATGGATGCTGCTGATATCGGGGTTTTTTTTAAGCCTGAAGAACTGGATCGGATATATCTCAATTTTTCCGATCCGTGGCCTAAGGAAAGACATGCGAAAAGGAGACTGGAATCCCGACAGTTTCTGAAAATATTCGGGCATGTTTTGAAAAAAGAAGGTATAATAGAATTTAAGACAGATAATACAGGACTTTTTGATTTTGCACTGTCCGAGCTGGAGCCTGCCGGCTGGGAGCTCCTCTATTCTACCTATGACCTTCACTCGGATCCGGAGGCAATGAAGGACAATGTTATGACGGAATACGAGGAAAAGTTCTCGTCTAAGGGAAATAAGATCTGTAAATACATTATCAGAAATAACTGTTGACAGAATTGGAAAGATTGAGTACAATGCAATTGTATAAAAGATATATTTAATGAATAAAGGAGGTTTCACATGGTAAACAAAGTAACAGATGCAACATTCGAGAGCGAAGTTCTTAAAGCTGAGCAGCCCGTGCTCGTGGACTTTAATGCGACCTGGTGTGGACCTTGCAAAATGATGGCACCGGTTATAGATGAATTATCCATTGAATATACGGGAGTGAAGTTTATAAGCTGTGACGTTGACGAGTGTCCCCAGACGGCTCAGAAGTACGGAATAATGTCTATTCCTACGATCATGGTCTTTAAGGATGGCAAGGAATCAGCTCCGGTTGTAGGGGCACAGCCCAGAAAGAGCCTTGAAGGTTTTATCGAGAAATTTATCTGAATTTTCGGTGTCCGAGCGCTACTTGTTATTCTGAGCGTTTGTTGTCATCCTGAGCGTTTGCCCCTTGCGCGGGGCGTACTCGCACTCAGTGCTCGTAAACACGCCCGAAAAACGTCCACCGGACGTTTTTCCTTCCTGAGCGTTTGTTGTCATCCTGAGCGCCAGCGAAGGATCTCTCCCCGAGCCATGTGAGATCCTTCGCTTACGCTCAGGATGACAACAGGTAACTCAGAATGACACCGGTAACTCAGAATGACACCGGTAACTCAGAATGACACCAGAAACTTCAGGATGACACTTTTTTTCTGTGAAGTTTTTTCACTCTCTCTATCACTTCTATCAGCACAATTTCACCCATTAGCGTAAATACCATTACAAGAATGATAAACACGGTGTGTTTTAATGCACCTTCTTCCAGTGCCTTAGTAAAGTGCATTCCGCCGATCTCGGCAGCCAGAAGCACATAGAAATTCAGATGGGTGACCATGATGATCAGGGAGTTCACACCAAAATACGAGAGCAGTCGTAAAGGTGGTGCGTTGTGCAGTTTTTCCAGAGCCTTACAAAGGAATATGACCCCGAAGGATCCGGACAGTGCAGCTATGTAATAGAAGAAAACATTATTGAATATCATAAAATGAAGATCTGTAATTCCGTTAATATGGCTGAATATGAGATCAAGCGCGATGAGGTCGATCCCAATAAAAATATCTGCAGGAATTGCAAGTGGCGGGAATTTATCAGGGCCGATATTTTGAAACCGTGACCACTGCGCAGCGATAAAGAAACCGATGGCTGCAAAAGACATGCACACCGGCACACGCAGGATCGCAACAGCAAGCAGATGAAATACGGAAAATACAGTGTTGAAGCCATACAGTGTATTGGCGGATTCGAGATATTTATTCAGTATCATGGATGCTGCAGTCAGAATCACTACGATAGCGAGGATCTTTGGCAGGGTACGGAATTTTCGGATAATAGCTATAAGAAGCAGCTCCGCACTGAAGATCGCAGGCAGGAACCACATTACCGAGTAGCCATAGAGTGTCAGGGTCTGAACAATGTCAGACAGAACGGTGGGGAAGCCTCCATCCCGTCCGGTGAGAAGATAGTAAATGATGTAGATAAGGATCCCGACTGTCGAATATAAAAAATAGGGGATCATCATCCGGCGGAATTTATTTTTAGCTATATCTTTCAGAGGGCGGTCAGTTTCCTTCCTTAAATAAATAAGAATTCCGGAGAGTATGAAAAAAAGCGGCATATGGAAGGATACGACAAATATCCTGGTGCTGTCGCTTATATAGGAGATATGTCCGAGAATGACAAGTATTATGCCTATTCCCTTTGCAAAGTCAATATAGTGAATACGCTCCATTTTTGAACAAGAATCCTTTGAAATAAGTATATTTATAACAGAAAATAGATATTTTGTAAAAAAATCATAAAAAATACTTGAAAACTTGAAAAAGCTATAATATAATGACTCTTGCGTTGTGAGCGAAACGCTCCACTTCATTGAGAATATGCGCTTCTAGCTCAGTTGGTAGAGCACCTGACTCTTAATCAGGGTGTCCAGGGTTCGAGTCCCTGGAGGCGCACTCGGGGCACTGGTTTTGTGGACATGAGAGCCATGGGGTCGGTGCTTTTACTTTCTAAAAATACGAGCGCTGGGCGCGAGTGGCCGCGAGAGAGGCTGCAAGTGAGAATCTTTCAAAAATAAATAGCGAGGTGTGGCTCAGTTTGGTAGAGCGCTACGTTCGGGACGTAGAGGCCGCAAGTTCGAATCTTGTCACCTCGATGCAGTATTTACAAGGGTTTCGGTATTCGAAGCCCTTGTCTTTTTTTGTCCAATTCTACCTTTTTTCTACCCATTCCCGTTTATTCCCGCGAGTAATGAGGAAAATGATCATGCTTGCATGAATCATTTGACGAATACCGCGAGGGTCAAATACTGTGTATTTGACTTCCCGAATAATGTATGGAATGCTCTCTATAAGCCTTATTTAATTGTCGTGTTTCTGGTCGGTATAATCCTTGATCGGAATAATACCGTTCATTTTGTCCGAGACCTCCCTCTTCTTTTTGCTTAGGAACATATCTGTGTATTCTGTAAAAGTCACATTTCTGTCTGTGCTGGATACTTCCCTCTTATTGTTAAGAAGCTTGTTTTTCATTTCCGAAGCTTTCTTAACATTCTCGGGAGTATCCTTAAGCCCTGTGGCGATCCAGGCCTTCTCTCGCGTCTTAACCCCGTCTTTGATAATGTGATTGTGGGTTATAATGTACAGGTAGCCGCTCTTTCCCTGTATCCCGGTAGCCCTCCTGCCGTTTTTCTTCGGTCTTGCCATGATCAGATAGCCTCCTTTACATAAATCATATCCGGATACATGAATTCCAGAAGATAGAGTTTCGGGATCTTGTAGCGTCCACCGATCATTATTGACTTTATCGTTCCGTTCTTCAGATAATTGTATACGGTATTGCGTCCTGTCCTCAGTATCTTCTGGACATCCTCCGGTTTAAGAATGTCGTTATATTCTGCTAACATATTCGTGTATTCCATATCTGCTCCTTTCCTTGTTCTTTCTGAATTCATTAATAATTTCCTTGACTGCTTCATACGGTGTTGGATCTTTGATCCCACACATATCCCTGAGATCCAACATCTCTTCCTTTAGTTTGCGATTTGCTCGCTGCCTTTTTCTGTTTTTCATAATCCTCCTCTCTACGGGTGCACTTATTAGAGCTTCTGTGCTATCGACGACATCCGAGTTGTTCGGGAAACGCCGGGTTCTTGTGAACCGTTTTATGTTGTTTTGTTACCCTTCTGCTTGTTGTGCTTGTTATAAGCACATTTCTGTTCTACCTGTACTTTATCATATTATTGTTCATATAGCAAGTACATATTTGGACTTTTTATATAAAAATTTTTAAAATCGTCCCTTTTTGTTCTTCCGCATCCCTCGTAAATGTGATACAATGCTGCTAAATAAACCAAGTATGATATTTCTGAACGATATATTTAAGAACATATATGTACGGAGGATTAAGTATGATATTGGTAAACAACCCCTTCGGGCAGGATCCGATGGATTTTAACGAAAGTACAGCAGCGGACAGAGTTGGCCGCAGGATTCGCGAGATCAGAGAAGCACAGAATATGACGCAGGCTGAGTTGGGTGAAAAGGTCGGACTGAATGGTGACCGGGTGCAGAAATACGAAAATGGTGCCAGAAAGCCGAAATCTGAACTGCTAAAACAGTTTGCCAATGCCCTGGGCGTTTCCACGCTGGCTCTTACTGATCCGATCGTAGCTAATTACTTTGGAGCTATGTATGCCCTGTTTGAAATGGAGAAAAGGTATGATCTGAAGGTTAAGCGTGATGGCGCGGTTCTTTCACTGGTCTTTGGCAATGGTTTTATGGGTGAAATGAACTCCTATATCGATGAATGGGAAAGAGAATGCCGCCAGGTAGATATTGAGCTGGAAGCAGCAACCTCTGAAGAAGAGCGTGCTTCTGTTTTGCACGCTTATGAGATGTGGAAGTGGAATTTCCCCAAGGATATAGCAGACCGGACGGAAAGAGACCTTAAGCAACTTAGGAAGGCCAAGCTGGAGGAGCAAATGAAACAACTGCAAAAGGAATTATCTGATTTGAATGATGAGGATAACGACTGATGCCAGATATTATTAAAACAGACAGGAGATTTTCGCATGGATTTTGATCCTAAGCGTTTTGATGAATACAGAGAGGGCAACCGCCTTGAAGCCAAGGCAGCAAACGGCGGTCTACCGGGTTCCTTATGGGATACGTACTCTTCTTTTGCCAATTCCTATGGTGGCTGTATCATCTGCGGAGCGGTCGAAAGGAAAGACGGATCATGGAAGACTACAGGTCTTAGGAATCTGCCGAAGCTAAAAAAGGATTTCTGGGATACCATTCATAATGAAAAGAAGGTCTCCCTCTGTCTTATATCAGAGAGGGATGTCGAGGAATATGTGGTAGGCGAGGACGTAGTTTTGGTTATCAAAGTTCCCCGCGCGACCCGCTACCAGAGGCCCGTGTTTATAAATAACGATGTATTTGGCTCTACTTTTCGTCGTGATCATGAAGGTGACTATCGCTGTACAAAACCCGAAGTCAAGGCTATGATCCGTGATGCGTCCGAAGAAAGTCCGGACGAAAGAGTACTTGATCGCAAACCGGATTTTGACCGGGAGACGATTAAATCTTACAGGATTCGTTATAATGTACGACACGAAGGATCCGCATGGAGCAAATTAAATGATAATGATTTTCTTATTAAGATCGGCGCTTTAAATGATGAGGGAGAAGCGTTACGGCCGACTGCAGCCGGTCTATTGATGTTCGGAGAAGAACTGCGAATTACCAGAGAGTATCCGGAATATTTCCTTGATTACAGGGAACACCTGGAACCGAATATCCGATGGACAGACCGAATATACTCACAGGAACCGGAATGGTCCGGGAATGTATATGATTTCTTTAATCGTGTTTCCGCCAAGCTTGTGCTTGACCTTAAAAAGCCGTTTAAGCTTGTCAATCAGGTGTGCCTGATATCTTCCAGGCATGGAGGGACGCCGGACTGGATGCGCCGATAGTTGAAGAAATGTTTGGTGGTGGCAATCCAGACAGGACTGTGTTGACATTACCTTTAAGCTTCACCACCAGCTCCACCACTAGTGGTGAAGTTAGTGACGAAGTTCATGGCACTTTTGAGCGAGTGATAGAGTTCTGCGATATTCCGAGAACAAAAAAGGAAATTCAAGAATATCTGCAGATCAAATCCGAACGTTATATTAGAGAAAAGGTAATAACACCACTTATAGAAAATGGCCGAATACAACGAACTATTCCTGATAAGCCCAATAGTCCTAAACAAAAATATATTAGGAATAATATCAGAAGTTGAGAGGATGCCCGTGGTTGCCTGAGGATATGTTAAGACTTGCGGCTAAGATGGCTTACGGTAAGGATGCGGCAGAAATCTACAGCTTTAAAAATGCACCGCTTAAGAAGGTTTCATCGGTGAAGATAAGGAAGACAAAAAAGGATCACCGGGATACAGGGCTTACGGAAAAGTTCCGCATAGGAGACAGCGTTACCGTATATCCCGATGCTAAGATAGGGATCGTGTGTGAGCCTGTCAACGAAGATGGATATTTAAGAGTGCAGATAGCTGATAAAAAAATCCGGGTAAGCCATAAGCGGGTTAAGCTAAAGGTGAAGGCGGAAGAACTGTATCCTGAGGATTATGATCTTTCCATTATATTTGATCCCGTGGAAGTAAGAAAAAAGCGCCATGATATGAGCAGGAAATATACGGATGAAACAATTGTCTGTAAAGAGTAAATCTTTGATTTTAAACTTACGAGGTGAACAAGTGAGAATACTTTTGCTTGAAGATGATGATGCAATAGGAATGGGACTAAGATATTCCCTTGAAAAAGAGGGATATGAAGTTGATCATCTTAAATCAAAAAAAGATGCCGTTAAGTCCTGGGGAAGGGGAAGATATGATATGTGCATTCTTGATATAAATCTTCCCGACGGAAACGGATATGATGTCTGCAGGCTCATAAAGGAGCAGGAGGATGTTCCTGTGATCTTCCTTACCGCTTCGGATGCGGAGGTAAATGTTGTCATGGGACTTGAAATGGGTGCGGATGATTATATCTGCAAGCCTTTCAGGATAAACGAACTTATGGCAAGGATAAAGGCGGTCTTAAGAAGGAGCGGGCGCGGTACCGAAACTGCCGTTGAAAGGATCGGAAACATATATGTCTATACCGGCGAGGCGAAGGTTACAAAAAAGGATGAAAAGACCGGCAGGGAAGAGGTGATCGAACTTACCGCGCTTGAATACAGGCTTCTCCTTACATTTATCAATAACAGGGGGCAGGTCCTTACAAGGGCCGGCCTCCTTCAGGACATGTGGGATGTAGACGGCGACTTCGTGAACGACAATACGTTAACGGTTTACATAAAACGTCTCGGGGACAAGATCGAGGAGAACCCGTCGGAACCAAAGATCATAAAGACCGTGCGTGGAATGGGCTATATTACGGACAGATAATTCGGGATGAAAATGAAAAACAGATATCTGAGAAATAAAATAATAAAAATGATGTATCCGGAAATAGAGGAGCTGAATACATATCTGGAAAAGGTCTTATCGGGTGATGATCCGCCCGAAATTCTCGATATAGAAGAGGGCGAACTGTCCATTTTAAAGAGCAATATCTACAAGGTTACCACCAAGCTCAAATACCAGAAGGAGCTTTTAAGACAGGATAAAGTCACTCTTGCCACGGCAATGGCCGATATAAGTCATCAGCTGAAAACTCCCCTGACGTCAATGATGGTCATGAACGATCTTTTAAAAAGCGAAGAGGACCGTGATAAACGGGAGGAATTCCTTAAGACCCAGTCGGATCAGCTTGACAGGATGAACTGGCTTATACAGACCCTCCTTAAACTTTCCAAGCTGGATGCAGGTTCAGTTGTGCTGACAAAAGAGGATGTGCCTGCGGATGACCTTATAAAAGAGGTCATGAAACCCTTTGAGATACAGCTGGATATAAAGGACATTTCATTTGAGAGAAAAATCCCCGATGCTTTTGTAATGTGTGATAAAAACTGGACTGTTGAAGCCATACAGAATATCGTGAAAAACTGTATCGAGCATATGGATAAGGGAGGGAGCCTTAAGGTATCCCTGACCGATACGAGCATTTTCTCTCAGATACAGATAAGCGATACGGGGTGCGGGATTGCAACGGAGGATATCCCACATGTTTTCGAGCGCTTTTACAGGGGTAAGAATGCAGGAAAGGACAGTGTCGGAATAGGACTTGCCCTTGCAAAGACAATAATAGAGAGTCAGCATGGGGAAATAAGTGTGGAGAGTGAAGAAGGTCTTGGAAGCACCTTTGAAATAAAACTCTATAAAACGATAATATGACAAAATCGTAATACTACAGTCACCGGATTGTAATGCCGGTCATATATCCTCTTCTCATAGGAAATCAATATTTAAATGAGAAAGGAAGTATAATCATGGAAATACTAAAGATCAGAAACCTGTGTAAGGTTTACGGAAAAGGAGAAACCGAGGTCCATGCCTTAAAGGATGTTTCATTTGACATTGAGCAGGGCGAATTTGTTGCCATCGTGGGCCCTTCGGGGTCCGGAAAGTCAACTCTTATGCATATACTGGGAGGAGTTGATGTTCCCACTTCGGGAACGGTAAACATTTCGGGAACGGATATAAGCGGACTTGACGAAACCAGGCTTGCAATATTCAGAAGAAGGCATATAGGACTCATATATCAGTTTTACAATCTCATTCCCATCCTTAATGTGGAAGAGAATATGACTCTGCCTATCTTACTGGACAAAAAGAAGCCTGACAGGAAGCTCCTTTTGGAACTTGTTGATAAGCTTGGATTATCGGATCGCTTAAAGCATCTTCCTAACCAGCTTTCGGGCGGCCAGCAGCAGAGGGTATCCATCGGAAGGGCACTCATGAACCATCCCTCACTGCTTTTGGCGGATGAACCGACCGGAAACCTTGATTCAAAAAACAGTAAAGAGATAATCGCCCTCCTCAGAAAATTCAATAAAGAATACAATCAGACAGTCATCATAATAACACATGATGAGAGGATAGCTTTAAGCGCGGACAGGGTCATAACCATAGAAGACGGTCAGATCACAAGGGATACAAAGGATATAATGGACAGACCGGTCTCATTTGATATAGATGCGGAGGTGGATGAGTAATGAATATCATTTTGAAACTCACCGAAAAGCATCTTTTGGAGAATAAGAAACGTACCGTGGTTACGATCCTTGGTATTGCGGCATCCTCTGCACTTATCACGGCTATCCTTGTGGGAGTATTTTCTTTTTTTAAGTT
Organism: uncultured Lachnospiraceae bacterium; assembly: GCA_902779445.1. GTDB lineage: Bacteria > Bacillota > Clostridia > Lachnospirales > Lachnospiraceae > NK4A144. Next base: position 6,458 of record CACZBM010000016.1, on the reverse strand, counting down.
TTTCGGTACGGTCAACCGTATGACAGACGGAGATGTTCACGCTGATTTTGGAGGTGTCAGCTGGCAGGATGTTGAAACGCTTAAGAATGACGAAAGAATCCGGATCGCAGGTGCTATATCAACGGACCCGACAATAACCGGGATCAGGGTTCCGGGCGATAAGGAAGAACGTTTCAGGATTGGTAATGTAATGCATGGAGATGCTGATCTTTTCAGCCAGCTTGTTGTGGATGATCATGAAGGAAGGCTTCCCGAAACTTCGAATGAAGTTGCAGTTGAAGAGGCGTTTCTTGAAGATAACGGTTTTGACCTTAAAATAGGTGATAAGATCACTTTTGAACAGGGAAACAGATATGAAATAGAACCGGACGGTAACAGGATATACTATGCCGGCAGTTACAGGTCGGAAGAACAGTTTGAGACACTGAGTACGGATACCTGTACCATCACTGCTATCCTTCACGAAAACAGACCAACCAAAGGTTATGATATCCTTCGCGGGATGGAGAAGGGCACTCCGGTTGGCTTAGATGATAAGGGCAGGCCCTATCTGCATTGCCGTGTCACACTGAGAAACCCTGACTATACATCGGTGCTTCAGTTAAGGCAGATAGAGGAAGACCATAAGCTTCATATCGATGACATTAACTCTGAGTTTATGATAAGTGTTTTTGCCATTAAGGGAATGGGCGAAGCATATATCCAGTTTTTTATGATGACAGGTATTGCCCTGCTTATAGTTGTTGCTACTTCAGTCGTGCTTATATATAACGCGTTCGGTATGTCCCTTGCCGAAAAGATCAGATATCTTGGCATGCTTGCAAGTGTGGGTGCGACAAAGTCCCAGAAGAGGGCTTCGATATATTATGAAGGCCTTGTGCTTGGGATCGTGGGAATCCCGCTCGGCATACTTACGGGTATCCTGGGAGCTGCGGTTACGCTTAACGTACTTGGCAGCAGGCTCCTTGAAACAGAGGTTATCGTCGGGGCGGAAGGAATGCGGGGAGGTATTCCCATTGTAGTCTCACCGCTTGTTATCCTTGCGATAGTCATACTTTCCTCGATCACGATCTTTATCTCGGCACTGATTCCCGCGATCAAGGCATCAAACGTAATGCCTGTGGATGCCATGCGTCAGACAAATATAGTAAAGGTAAGGGCGGGAAAACTTAAGACAAATCCTTTTATAAAAAATATCTTCGGTTACGAAGGAGTGCTTGCATGCAAAAATATTAAGAGAAACGGTGTAAAGGGAACAGTCATTGTGATCTCGCTGGCGATATCCGTTATCATGTTCCTGACAATTGACTTTTTTGACAAGACTTTCGTAAAGATAAACGAATATGAAATAGATCTGCCATTTGATATGTATGTATCCTATGCTCCGGATGAAAAGGACAGGCTTAAGGGTGAACTTGAAGCACTTCCGGAAGTAGACAGGGTTGTTGCGGGAGATTATGTTACATATCTTTTCAGACCACAGAATGATGATCCGGATTTTGTGCCCGTAAATGAGAATATATTGGATCCCGAATGTCTTACCGATGAATATAAGACCTTGCCGGATAAAACAGACGGGATAATGGTCATCACCGTGGAAGATGTTGATTTTGACGCTCTTCTTGAAGAAAACGGCATTGACAGGTCCGGATATTACGGGAATGAGTTAAAGGGAGTGATCCTTGACAGCTTCTTACACACCGAGAACAGTAAGAGCGTTTTCACTGACACTGTCATCGGACGCAGGGCCTATTATGATGATCCTGCGCTCAATCCGCCGGCAGTTGAAATAGGCGGCATAGTATCCTATAAAGAGGACAATTACGTATGCAACCTTGTGCCCAAGAAAACAGTGGATGTTTATGTGCCTGCTTCAATGTATTTTAAAAAGGCAGCCGAGAATATAGACAGCAGTACATTAAGTTATTCATTTGGTGTGTTCCATACCGGAGATCCTAAGGCATTGGAAGAAAAGATCGGCAATCTGACCGCAAACGGTGATTATCATAACTGTGTGGTACATAACCTGTCGGATTCGATCGCGGTAATGGATACGGTATCTCTGATGCTTAATACTGCCATGTACGGATTCACGATACTTCTGACCCTTATAGCGATGGCCAATATAGTGAATACCATATCCACTGCCGTACTTATGAGAAGGCAGGAGTTTGCCATGTTTCGGTCGGTGGGAATGGAAGAAAAGGGCATTAGGAGGATGCTTTTGCTTGAAACATTTTTGTATGGATTCAGAGCCCTGCTCATAGGCATCCCGATCTCACTGCTTCTTAGCTACCTTATGTTCAATACGATCGCAAGCAGGGTGTTTGCCTTTGAGCCTGACTATCCCATGTACATTATCATGATCTTTGCGGTATTTGCCGTTGTGGGCCTGTGCATGCTCCTGAGCTCAAATAAGATCAAGAACGACAATATCATAGAAGCCCTTAAGGAAGATGCTGTATAAAGCTTAAAATCAGTGTGAAACAGACCCAAATCCGTGCAGGATGGGTCTGTTTTTCTGGTTTGCGCGCCATGGGCGTGCTCTAACGGGTGGTGTCCATCGTGAGGTGGAATCTGAAGGAAGCTGTAGGCAAACCCTTGGCCTGACGAACAGGAACCACATATAAGGCTGGGAAATACGGATAAGTCGGCCAGAAGCGACGAAGTCCAAAAGGTTGCCGGAAGTACCAGTAAATGTGGCAGGTAGATGAGGGGGAAGAGCGCACACCTTAAGCGTGGAGGTCTCACAGGCGGTCCCATTAGCCGTAGTAACAACGAACTGTGAGAAGTCAGCAGAGCCCATAGTAGTGAAGAAGTCCCTGTAATGGGGATGGAGCGAAGAGGCGAACAATCAATCAGTTGAAGTACGTTCCACTTCGTAGCCGGAGCAACGTCTGTCGATAACGTCAAAGGCGGCAAGGGCAAAAGGGGCAGAAAGGAAACAACGCATGGACACAAGTAGTCTCAATGGTAGACTACTACGCCGAAAGGCGTGTTACTTGTTAAGTTGATTGAACCGCCGTATACCGAACGGTACGTACGGTGGTGTGAGAGGTCGGGGGGCATGTTGCCCCCTCCTACTCGATTTATACCGGATTCTATTCGTTTTGTATATGTTTCCATGCATCTTCCCGATAATGTATTTTGAAATACCCATCAAGGTAAACAAGAACCCAGAGAAACAGTACTTGTATGATCATGAAGAGCGTAACAAGGTTAATGTCTATATATTTGCGGATACCATCTCCGAATATGATAACGATTGCAAGAGATGCAAATAATACTCTCTGTGACAGACTGCACCAGCGCTTTCTGTAATAAAGCCATATTCTATATACACCATAACCGGCCCCGGCAAGGCAGATAAGTGTAAGTATAGCTGAAAGGAAGCCGTCCATACTGCTCCAGATCCACATAGCAGGTGTATATACAAAATCCCACATATCAATCACGAATGTCGGATGTTTGATAAGACAGCACAAAAGCGTAACTAAAAGAGCCCCCTGTGCAATATTCTGGTTCTTCACAGCATTCTGTGCCTTATTGTCTGCATTTTTTATAGCGGTATTCTTGGCTCTGACAGCTTCGGATACCTTTTTGTCAGCGGTTCGTTTATATTCTGCGATATTTTTTGCAGCCTTCTGCTCGGCGGCCTCCTTAGCTGCCTGAGCATCCAGCACCGCTTTTACATTCGACATATCTACCTTCTTTTCAGCGTCAGAGAGATGGGCCCGAGTGTTGGTGAGCTCTTCTGCGAGCCTCTCTTGCTCTTTCCTCAATAGCAACCCGGCGTTGTTCCTCAAGTCGTCGTTGCTCTTCGTCAGCGAGCGATTGATTCTCTGCACGGACGACAGCTCTGCTCTGAGACCGGCTGTTGCTGATGTCAGCTCGGATATCTGCGATGAGAGTTTCTGTATCGTCTCTATGTCTTCCGGCCTGCCCTGGACCTTTAGGTGCTCCCATTCCGGCATTATCCGATCCAGTTGTGCCTGCAGGTCGGATACTGTTATGGACAAGTTCTGTATCTCGTCTGCCTGCTTCTGAATTGTCTCTGACTGTTTTTGCAATATCAAGTCCTGCGACTGCCGATTCGAGTTCGTCATAGTATTGGCTGAGTTCTGTGTCAGATCTCCGTTCTGAGATCCTGTGTTCATTCTGTCTTTCAAATTCATGTGTCAGTGCCTCCTTGTTCACGTCCATCCCGGCAAAGGTTTTTTCTATATTGCTGTCACGGACTTTATTTCCATTTTCGTTTTGAAATACGATATGCTTACGCTTTTCTTCCCATTGGACTGACCAGCCCCTGGCTTTCATGCAGGATATAAACTCCTCCCGGCTTGCAGACTGGGGGATTGCCTCCATAAGGGCTATGGCACAGTCAGCGACAAAACTCTGCTTGGTATTGTTGATCAGCAGATTATATTTATCTTTGTTCCAGGCTGTAATCTCACCTTGTTCGATTAGGGATCCGTCAAAATGATGTCCTTTTTCAGCTATCGATAATCCTCTCTCCCGACAGAGGTCATTGGTAAACTCTTTTTGTTTTTCAAGATCCTTCTTGGTCTGATGAAGCTTGCGCCCGTCGATATATGACACACTGTTTACAACTATATGACAGTGCAGATGATCCTTATCCTGATGGACACTTATGACATACTGATGCTCCGGAAAGAATTTCTCTGCATATGCCTTTTCGATTTCCAGAACTTCTTCAGGCGTGATCTTTTCATCCTTATGAAAACTGATGATATTGTGAGCGTACATCCTGCCGGAGTCTTTATCCCAGATCTGTTTTTCCCTGATCCATGTCTGATATACTTCATCATAGTTTATGGAGTCTCCGTCATAGGGCCCCTCGATAAAGACATATCCCTCTTTGACCTTTTCATCACGAAGGACATATTCGAGAACATTTCTCATAGCGCCGTGACTTTTTGTTGATTTATTGACGACCTTATTGATTGCCATATATCTTCACTCTCCTTCCGATAGATGCCAAGCTGAGTGGCTATATTTTCTAACTCCTGAGCTGATGGGACATAGCCCTGCCCATTTGCGACATGAGCCATCTGATTAACATTTGCTGCCAGACCGCGGAACTGTCGTTCCTGATCAGCGAAGGTTTTACTTATTTCTTTTAGGACTGCAATCTCCTTGGCGGGATGCAAGGGTGGAACCCTTAGACAGTCAGACGGAATATCGCGAAAAACATCCGGGGGATGATTTTCGGGGTGTGAAGCCGGACTGTCGTGCTCCGGTGTGCAGAGGTCGGACAGACCTTGCTGGGGGATCCAAGGGGGCAAAGCCCACTGTCCATGAGGTATTATTAGATGATTAAATCCTGGACAGATGAAGCATGGGAAGATTTTGAATACTGGATGGAGCAGGACCGGAAGACACTCCGTCAGATTAAGAAGCTCCTAAAGGATATTGACAGAAACGGTTATGAGGGAATAGGGCATCCCGAACCGTTGTCAGGGGATCTTTCCGGATATTGGAGCAGGCATATCGATGAGAAAAACCGTATTGTATATAAGATAGAGAATGATATTGTAAAGATTATTCAGTGTGGAACTGAGCGTTTTATTTCCGTTCTTCTTAGGGAAAGATCCGATTATACCCGATGGAGGCCGCAAAGAAGTCAACGAGAACCGTCCCAATGACACAAATGTCATTAAGTTAAATCCCAGTGTCATTCTGAGCGAAGCGAAGGAAAAACGTCCGGTGGACGTTTTTCGGGCGTGTTTACGAGCACTGAGTGCGAGTACGCCCCGCACAAGGAGCTTAACTAAATGACATTGGAACCGTCTCCACTGACTTAAAAAATTTTGAACCTTTTATATTTTATATGGTACTTATATTCAGACGGATATTTTATCCGAAATGATAAGTCCTTTTTCCGGGATGTGGCACAACATCGATGGGGACGGACAATATTCTGAAAAAAGGAGAAATGGTTATGAAAGAAGTAAGAAATTATTAAGTATCCTTCTCGCTTCCGCAATGGTATTATCCATGAATACCGCTGTGTTTGCAGAAGAAGTGGCTGTGGACTCTTTTGACGAAGCAGTTGTTACTGTGGATGAAGCTGAGGCTGAGGCTGCCGTAGACGCCGTAGAAAGTGCGTATGAGACAACCGGAGACAAGAAGCTCGCTGTTGAGTACAAAGAGAATAAGACAGATAAGAAAAAGACTAAAAACGTGGCAGTTATCACCAATGTCGCAAATCCACTTTCATGGAATATTCTCGGTGATCCGGGAAAAGCCCTTATGGAGACTGTCCTCAACGGAGAAGATACCGATGTTAAGCACATTGTAAATAATAACAAAGATTTCACACTCAGCTCAAATGATACTGGTGATTATCGTTATGATACAATTGATCATTTAAAAGGACCTGCTTCCGGATTATCCTATAACATTATTCCCGTTGATAAGGATAACAGCCAATTCCT
>CACZBM010000015.1 GCA_902779445.1 uncultured Lachnospiraceae bacterium | reverse complement strand
AGCCTGACGCGTTACTTCATTTGCATACTTAAGGATCTTCTCTTTTAAGAGATCTGCGGTCTGTTTAATGGAGAATCCTGCGACGTAAGTCTGGCGGGATGCATATGCGCCGAGGCCTGTAGGCGTGATATCCGTATCCTGACAGGACTTCACATGCACATCGCGATAGCTCTTCAGACCTATAGCCTCTGCCACCATCTGTGCGTAAGCTGTATCGGCTCCCTGTCCTATCTCAGTCTCACCGCACTGGAAAGTAACGGTACCGTCAAGATTTAAGAGCATCCTGTTGGATGAGGTCTCCAGAGATATGGGATAAACTGCTGTATTGTACCAGAAGGTGGCTACGCCGATACCCCTCCTGACATCTCCGGTATCATTCGCATATTCTTTCTTCTTTTTCTCAAAGTCAATATACTCAGCGCCCTTTGCCATACATTCGCGGTATGTGTCATAGTAATTGGTATTTCCTGAGAAATTGTCATGGAATCCCTTGGGCATAATATTCTTTTTACGGAATTCATATGAATCCATTCCGATAGCCCTTGCACAGTCCTCAATATTGGATTCATCCGCAAAGCTCGCCTGAGGCATTCCATATCCTCTCATGGCTCCCGCTGCAGGACGGTTTGTGAATACTGTATAGGCATCGCATTCCATGTTTTCGCATGGGTAATGCTGAGGGAAAGATCCCATTGCCTTTGCCACGATGGAATGACCGTGGGAAGCATATGCCCCCTGATTTGAGAAAAGCTCAACCTTACGGGCTACAATTGTTCCGTCTTTACGGAGCCAGCTCACTATATGGATACGGATAGCATGACGTACACGGTTTGAAACAAAGGTCTCTTCACGGGCACAGTCAAGCCGCACAAGGCGTCCTCCCACCTGAGTTGAACACCATGCACAGAGCGGCTCATAAAGCGCATCCTGCTTATTTCCGAATCCTCCGCCGATATAAGGCTTAATGATCTCAATATCTCCCCATGGACGTCCGAGAGCCTGTCCTACCACACGTCTTATAATGTGTGGGATCTGGGTGGATGATACAACTACAAGCCTGTCACCCTCTTCATATGCATAACATCCGTGGTTCTCTATGTGACAGTGCTGTACGGTAGGCGTGTCATAAACCTTATCAACGCAGATAAGACCGGGCTCCTTTATTGCCGAAGCGTAGTCTCCTTTTTTCATATCTGTGTGCTTAAGGATATTATTAGGAAAGCGCTCGTGTAACTGGGGAGCTCCGTCCTTCATTGCCTCCTCAGCATCCAGCACAAAAGGCAGTTCCTCATATTCCACCTTCAGCGCCCTGACTCCCTGATTAGCTGCCACTTCATCCTCTGCGATCACGACAGCTACATCATCTCCCCAATAACGTACATGCTTATTTAGGAGATGCCTGTCGGCTATGTCCTGATGTCCTGGGTCCATTGACCAGGGATGACCTGCTGTAGGGAATGGAAGGTCCGGCACATCAAAACATGTGAGGACTTTCACAACTCCCGGTATTGCTTCTGCTGCACTCTTGTCCACAGACTTTACCATGCCGTGGGCAATTTCTGCATGCTTGATCCGGACATAAAGTGCTCCTGCCGGGATCCGGTCTTCATAATATTTTGTCCGTCCGCTTGCCTTATCAAAGGCATCCACACGGATCTCACTTCTGCCAACCTTAGTGTTCATGCGAGTGATTCCTCCTTCTCCGTCATTTCGGCTAATTAAAGATTGACTTGATACTGTTCAAAATGTATATTCAGTGCTATGAAAATATCAAATAAAGAACTACTTGTCGGCTGTGTTATCATGGCTGCCGGCAATTCCGAACGTTTCGGAGATAACAAACTGACTACCGATTTTAAGGGAAAACCGCTTATCCGGCATGTTCTTGATATCGTGCCTTCAGAAGAGCTTTTCCGTGTTTGCGTTGTCACCCAATACGATGAGATCGAATCGCTTGTGTCAGATTATGGTTTCCTCTGTGTCCGTAACCCCCGTCCGGAAGACGGTATCAGCCTTTCTATCCGCCTCGGGACCGAAGCGTTAAAAGACTGCTGTGATGCCATACTCTATATGGTATCTGACCAACCTATGCTAAAAAACACGAGCGTCTTAAACCTTCTAAATACTTATAAGGATCATCCCAACAATATTGTAGGCGCCTCCTACAACGGGAAAAGGGGTAATCCCTGTATATTCCCGAAAAAGTTCTTTCCGGAGCTCATGAAGCTTACCGGGGACACCGGTGGAAGCTCCGTGATCCGTGCCCACGAAGATTCTCTTCTCCTCTGTGAGATCAGCGAAAAAGAACTGATGGACGTGGACACTAAAGAAGATCACTTCTTTCTTGAATATGGTGTACCGTCTAACGGCAGTGAAAATCTTCGTTCTCCGTCCAGTCTGTAATATGCGTCAGCAATGGCAGGCGCCGTAGGGATCGAAGTGATCTCTCCTATTCCGATGGCACCGTTTGCCATTTTAAGCCCCGGTTTATCTACAACTATCGCCTTTACCGGTGGTACGTCGGGCGCCCTGAAAAGTCCCAGTGTTCCGTACTTTGCGGTAGGTTTACAGTTATCGTCTATCGGATACTGCTCTGTAAGGGCGTATCCCATGGACATCACCACTCCGCCTTCGATCTGTCCTTCGCAGGAAAGCGGATTAACTGCCTTTCCTACATCATGAGCTGCTACCATCTGCCTGATCTTACCTGTTTCCTTGTCAAGAATGCACATCTGTGTAGCATATCCGTATGCAACGTGCGATACGGGATTCGGTACATCTGCGCCGAGAGGATCGGTTGCCGCAAGATATTCACCGTAAAACTCCTGTCCCTTGAGATCTGCAAGGGTCTTTCCCTTCAATGCTTCTACGAGTTTTTCGCAGGCACGGCGGCACGCTTCTCCCGTTATAAGGGTCTGACGTGAACCGGAGGTATCTCCGGAATCCGGTGCTATCCAGGTATTGCTGCGTTCATAAACTATGTCTTCCGGACTTATGTTGGCATTTGTAACTACCATCTGCACAAGTACCGTGCCGAGTCCTTGTCCTATACATGATGCTCCGGAATAAATATGTACCTTTGCATCATCTTCTACGATGAGCTTTGCTCTTCCCCAGTCAGGAAGTCCCACTCCAACGCCTGCATTCTTCATGGCGCAGGCAAGACCTACAGGTTCTCCCTTTTTAACTGCTTCATCATAATATGGCTTAACTTCTTCAAGAGTTTCCACAAGACCGGTTTCAGGTCCGACTATCTGTCCGTTCGGCAGTACTCCTCCCGGCCTTATAGCATTCCTGTAACGGATCTCCCAGGGACTGATCCCCACTTTATCTGCCATCATATTTAGAAGTGACTCAATCGCAAAACAGGTCTGTGTCACTCCGAAACCGCGGAAGGCACCTGCAGGCGGATTATTCGTGTAATACGCCGTTCCTTCTATTTCAAAATTCTCATATGCGTACGGACCTGCGGCATGTGTGCAGGCACGTTCAAGAACAGGGCCTCCCAGCGAAGCGAATGCGCCGGTATCGGACACAACCTTCGCTTTAACACCCTGTATGATACCTTCTTCATTACATCCGATGGTGAAATCCATCCACATGGGATGTCTCTTGGGATGGATAAGAATGGATTCCTGACGGGTGAGCTTCACCTTTACAGGAACTTTCGCAACATAGGCGATAAGCGCCGCATGATGCTGAACCGACATATCTTCCTTGCCGCCAAAACCGCCGCCTACCAGCTGGTTCTCTACAAGACAGTGTTCATAGTCAACTCCCAGCATGGCTGCGCATTCATGAAGTGTTGTATGTGCACTCTGGTCTGTTGTAAGGAGCTTTACTCCTCCGTTTTCAAGAGGAACGGCAACACAGCACTCCGGCTCCAGAAAAGCATGTTCTGTCCATGGTGTCTCAAAGTGTTCCGAAATAACGTACTTACTTCCGGCAATGGCACCGTCGGCATCTCCTCTGGACACGTGCTTATATGCCTGAACATTATTCTCGTCAGTTTCAAAAACAAGGGGCGCACCGGGTGCGGCAGCCTCCTCAGGGCTATGTACAGCAGGAAGAACCTCGTATTCCACCTTGACAAGCTTTTTAGCTTCCTCAAGCGTCTCCTGATCCTTAGCACATACAAGTGCCACGGAATCCCCGAGATAATGGGTAATCTCGCCAACCGGAATAAGGGTGGGCTGGTCCTTCTTGATATGTCCCACATTTACCTTTCCGGGAATATCCTTTGCCGTCAGAACACAAACCACTCCCGGCAGCGCTTCAGCCTCGCTGGTATCTATGCTCAGCACCCTGGCTCTCGGGTATTCACTTCGAACTGCGCTTCCATAGCACATTCCGTCAACATATACATCATCAGGATATTTACCGAATCCCTGAACCTTTTCCGCCACATCGATCCTATGCACTCTGGATCCCACTTTCCAGTCGTCTGCTCCCGGAGTGGGGATCGTCCCTTCACGGAAGATCTTCGCTGCCAGCATGATACCGTCAAGTATCTTCACATATCCTGTGCAGCGGCAGATATTACCGCGTATAGCTACAGCTGCTTCATCTCTTGTGGGATTGGGATTCTGATCAATTAGCCCCTTGGCACACATCACCATTCCGGGTATACAGAAACCGCACTGAACAGCGCCTGCCTCTCCAAAAGCAAAGGTAAATACCTCTTTTTCCCAGTCAGATAAACCTTCAACTGTTGTGATACTCTTCCCTTCAAGCTTATCTGTCTGCTGTATGCAGGCTCTCATAGGTTTACCGTCTATAAGAATGGTACAGGTACCGCAGGCACCCTCGCTGCATCCGTCCTTCACACTTGTAAGATGCATCGTATCTCTGAGAAACCGGATAAGCTTCTGGTTTTTATCAACAGTAACGGACTGTCCATTAACAATAAATGTTGCCATAGAACTCCTCCGAAAAATTTTCATACTAAAAAACAATTTGTTAGGTATTTTGGTTAATTATATCATAATATATTTGGAAAACAATCTCAATTCCGTCGTTTTCGTTATTCTATCTACTAAACAACGCAATATTCATTGTTTAAAACAGAAAGACGCTGTATCTCCCGACACAGCGCCTTCGTCATCTTATTCTCTGATATTTATTTTTTCAGAGTGAGCGTGTACTCTCCGTCAGACTCTTCCGTAGAAACCGTATATCCCTGGGAAGCCGCATAACGGCTTATATTTTCCACGCATACCATGGCATCCACCTTGACCTGAAGTTCAGAGGGATTATTACCTTTTTTTACCGCATCCTGTACCATTACAACAGGTATCGGACAGCTCTGTCCTCTTGCATCGATCATGATCAATTACCCTCCTTTTTCAGCATTGTGCAGTTAGCCAGTGATATGATGAGAAGCACCACAAATCCTATGATGACAGCTGCCTGTCCTGTAGGAGCTATACCTCCGACCGTGTAAACACCATCATTAACCGCATCAGCGCTTCCGGCAAGCTTAAAGTTATGCGCAAAAGCTGCGCCAACCAGCATCCCCAAAACTGTGACTGCGCTGTCGCCATTTCCTTCTCCGGCAAGAATGAGCTGTCTTAAAGGACATCCGCCAAGCAGAACACTTCCCCATCCTGCCAGTGCCATACCAAGGAAGTTCCATAACTCACTTGAGTGGGATATAGGCTGGGATACTGTGGAGAATCCCGCAAAATTCCCAAGAGCTATGTTCCCGATAAGGACAGTTACAAATATCGCAGCGAAACCGCTCAAAAGATTAAAGTCCTTAAACATTACCGCATCACGCATACCTCCAACCATGCAGAGACGTGACTTCTGAGCCATCGCGCCGATCACAAGCGCCACAATAAGAGCGATTACAGCAGGGGCATGCTTGGATCCCGGTCCGCTTTCTGAAAATACAAAGAGCGCAGGTACTGCAAGGAAAAGTACAAACAGCAGCACGAAAATTCCCGGAAGCGCAAAGCCCTCTGTCTTTGTTACTTCATAAGTTCTCTTGAGAGTAAAGCCTTTCTTTAAGAAAAATACTCCGATCAGTATTCCCGCAAAGAATCCGGCAAGTCCCACAAATGCGTTAAGGTCACCGCCTCCCATACGAATGACCATTCTTAAAGGGCATCCAAGGAATACCAGGGCACCTATCATCACAAATGCTCCAAGTATAAAACGTGTTGCCGGAGATGATCCGGCCTTCGCCCTGAATTCCTTTGACGAAAGTGACATGATAGTTGATCCAAGTATGAGTCCCACTATCTCTGGCCTGAAATACTGTACAGGCTCTGCTGTGTGAAGCTTTAAGGATCCTGCGATATCACGGATAAAGCAGGCAATACAGAATCCCATGTTCGGAGGATTCCCGAGAGCAGTCAGCATAACTGCGGCTGCACCTACCAGGATACCCGTAATGAGCACCACCGGGTTAATATGTTTTGACATTGATCTAATACTCCCTTCCATATATAAAATTATAACGTTGTACATAATAAAATATCACGCTTCAAAATTCAAGACCCCGTTTTAAGAAATATGCGACTGCCGCCGTGAAATTCTTCAACTGTACCTATCATCTGTGCAGACGGTACCTTTCCCTTCATCTCTTCAAACATCATTTCTGCATCCCCCGGGTCGACTGCAATCAATAGTCCCCCTGCAGTCTGGGGATCGTAGAGCACATCCTGGTATGCAAGCTCCACCTCACCGGGATCCACATAACTTTCAGCAAAGTTCCGGTTCCGGTACATTCCCTCGGGAAGGATTCCCATTTTTGCAAACTCTACCGCTTCAGGAATAAGGTCGATATCATCAACCCTGATATGGAGTTCCGTATTACTTCCCTGCGCCATTTCAAGGCCGTGTCCCATAAGCGAAAATCCCGTTACGTCCGTACATGCATGAACCCGGTACTTCACCATCACGTCCCTGGCAGATTTATTCAGGGTGGTCATTAGCGTTACGGCGAGATCCATCCCCTCCTTACTCGTCATGTTTACCTTGGCAGCTGTGGTAAGAATACCTATTCCCAACGGCTTCGTAAGTATGAGCACGTCCCCGGGTTTTGCACCGCTGTTTGTCAGTGCCTTTTCGGGATGCACAAATCCAGTCACCGCAAGCCCGTACTTCGGCTCATCATCCAAGATACTATGTCCTCCGGAAATAATAGCTCCGGCTTCATAGGCTTTGTCGTATCCTCCCCGCAGTATTTCATGCACAGTTTCCGAAGGCATGTCCTTTGGTACTGCCATGATATTCAACGCAAGCTTTGGCTCTCCGCCCATGGCATATACATCCGAAAGAGCATTTGTGGCAGCTATCTGTCCGAAAATATAGGGATCATCATGGATCGGCGGAAAAAAATCCACGGTCTGTACAAGGGCAAGATCATCTGAAACCTTGTAAACACTGGCATCATCACTTTTATCAAATCCCACCAGAAGATTCGGATCCCGCAGAACCTTCATATCTCCGAGAAGCTGTGCCAATACTCCTGCTCCTACCTTTGCGCCGCATCCGGCACATTTGGCAAGCTTTGTAAGTTTCACTTCATTTTCAGCCATATATGTCTCCCTTAAAATGCATGATCGCTTCCAGTACCCCACCTGCAACAGAAAGCGCTTTATCTGAAACGAGATCGCAGTATCCCTTCTCTCCCCTCGGATCAACATCACCGGACTTCATTCCTTTTTTTACGGTCACCCCGTCGGCTATAAGTCCCCTCAGGACGCCGGCAATGGTGGTCTTCATGGGTTCTCCTTCTACAAAACCCACCGTCTCATCCGCTTCAACCATGTCACCTATCTTATGAGTACTCTTAAATACTCCATCCCCCGGCGCCCTTATCACACGTTCACCTGCAAAACCTCCGATAAGTCCGGGAATATTTGTGTTCGGAAGGGCACTTCCTTCGTAATAAACTCTTCCCAGAGTGTGTCCTCTCATAGTCTCCACCACAGCGTGACAGTCTTCTTTCGCTGTAAATCCCGGTCCCACTCCGATGACCACCGGAGCATCCGTAATAGCTGTTCCGAGATTTCTTTTCGCCAGAATAGCATCCACCTCTGCATCTGGTGACAGCCTATCCCTGCAGTTGCATTCCGGATCCACAAGCACCGGTATATATCCCTGCTCTATGATATCCAGGACTTTATCTGCATCATCAGCCAGAACAGCTGTCACATCTTCGACTTTCTGCTTTCCTTTTACCACGGCATCCGAAAAAGCAACGGTTCGCCTGATCGTTGTGGGGCGTTCGATCTCGGTCATGATGACCTGCATTCCGGCGCGATAAAGCCTAAGCGCTATTCCGCTTGCAATATCTCCCGCTCCGCGGACAAGAACTCTTACTGCCATTTGATATATTCCTTCCGTTGTAAACTGCCGATGATCACCGGGCGATTGAGCTTTTCTGCCAGTTTTCCCGCCAGCTCCCGGTCAGCATCGGATTCTGCTTTGTTTATAAGTACTATGTCACCAAGATCTTCTGTCGTTATGACCTTTGCTATATCTTCCGGTGTCACTGCGTCGTTCAAATCATTTCCCGTGATCGACTTCCATATCTCCGGCCTGTGACACACATCTGAGACCCGTCTTCCGATGCCGTCTGCACCAATCACCAGTATAGTGTTTTCCGTATTATCCGGAATGACAGGCTCATGATCCGCATGGGCTTTTAATGGCAGTCCCTTTGAACCGTCCGCTTCCACCAGAACATAGTCAGCGATATTTTCCAATTCTTCAAAGGAGATACCGGCTGCTGTAAGCTTACCGTTTTCAACCGGGGTCCCTGCGCACACCACCTTGTTTTCATTTAGCGCTTCTTCAAGCTCTGCCGTCCCCCCGGTTACGGTGTTATACCTTTCAGGGATGCGGATATGAGTGGAAGTACATATTATGACGGATCCCTTTTCTTTCAGTTCCTCCGCCAACGTGTAAAGGAGCGTGGTCTTTCCACCACTCCCTATGATTGCGGTTACCCCGCGCACAATATTCAGTAATGGTGCAATCTCCATTCACATCTCCAGTTCATGAATCTCTTCAAATTCGATCTTTTTTTCGTTAAGAGCAGATTCCACCCCATAACGCGTACTCACCGGACCACACCAGGCAATACCGCAGTCAGCAGTAAGAACCCTTGGTACAGTGATAAGCCTGCCGTCAAGTTCTCTTTCCCTACACACCTTTTCTGTTGCCATTGCCTCTGCCGTGGTGTGAAAGGTAACGACAATACAAAGCCTCTTTTCCCTCATCGGTCAAAAATCCTACGTTGTTTTCTCGAAAATATCAAGGCGATTGTAACAGACCTTTCCGTCCTTTACAAGGGAATATCCCCTATGTATAATTTTTTCATCCGTATATTATGAAGGGAGGTATTTATGGACAAGAAACTCCACCCAGTAATGTCCGTCAGAGTATTTAATGAGCAAAAGTGCTTCGGTCCCGGTATCGCTGAACTTCTGCGCTGCATAGACGAGCACCATTCTCTGCGGGCTGCTGCAAAGTCGATGGCCATGGCATACTCAAAGGCCTGGACCATTATTAAGAATTCTGAAAAAGGTCTTGGCATCAGTCTCGTTGAATCCAGCACCGGTGGTAAAAACGGAGGAGGCGCCGTGCTTACCGATGAAGGACGAAAAATCCTGGAAGCCTATGAGCAGTATTGTAAAAAATTACTGGAATACGGTAATTCCATATTTGAAGAGTCTTTTAAGGATTTCATGTAAAGTCTCACCAGCTGCCGCATAAAGCGGCAGCTTTTTTGTCATATAAACACATCAAAATAACTATATTTCTAAGCATCTAAAAATTTTTCATTTATAAGTATTGAACATAAAATAAAGAAGCTATAAAATATTTTTGTTGAATATCACGCATAACCCTTGCTTTTTTGCAAAACTTTTTGTATGATGCAAGAAAAGTTTTTAGCAAAAATATTTTTTAGGAGGGATTATTCATGGATAATTCAAAACATGGGGAAGCTAAGATCGAGAATATCTATAAGCTTGACGGTCTGGTTCCGGTAGGAAAAGCCATTCCTTTCGGTCTGCAGCACGTTCTTGCTATGTTCGTAGCCAACATCACCCCGCTTATCATCATTGCGGGTGCAGCTACCTATAACGGTCAGCCTTTCTCAGCTGTTGAAACAGCACATCTTTTACAGAACTGTATGATAATCGCCGGTATCGGCACCCTCATCCAGCTCTATCCTATCTGGAAGATAGGTTCCGGACTGCCGGTTGTAATGGGACTTTCCTTTACATTCCTTGCAGCCTGCCTTGCTACAGCAACCCAGGATTACGGCATCATGGTCGGCGGTATCATAGTCGGAGGTATTTTCGAGGGTATCCTTGGTCTTACCGCACAGTATTGGAGAAAGATCATATCTCCCATTCTTTCAGCCTGCGTCGTTGTATCCATCGGACTCAGCATCCTGAACGTAGGTGTTTCATCATTCGGTTCATCAAGCGCATTCCCTCTGGGATCATGGCAGAACCTTCTGGTGGCTCTTATCACACTTGTTGCGGCTCTTATTTTCCATACCACACTTAAAGGTATCGGAAAGCAGCTTTACGTTCTTCTCGGTATGATAGTCGGCTACTTTGTATCTATCTTCTTCGGAATGGTTGACTTTGGAAAGCTCGGAGAAGTTATAGGTGAGATGGGTGTCATTGCGATCCCCAGAGTATTTGCCTATACACCAAAGTTCCAGCCCGGCGCTATCCTTTCATTCTGCCTGGTTTTCATCGTTTCTGCAGTTGAAACCATCGGTGATACCACAGCAACCTGTACCGGAGGTCTTAACCGTGACATAACCGCAAAGGAAGTTTCCGGTTCACTCTGCGTTGACGGATTTATTTCAGCTATTTCCGGCGGTGTCTTCGGATGCTCACCCATCACTTCATTCAGCCAGAATGTTGGACTTATTTCCATGACACATGTTGTTAACCGCTTCTGTATCATGTTCGGAGCTCTTGCAATGATCCTCGGAGGTCTTTTCCCTCCCATCGGAGCATTCTTCACCACTCTTCCTGACTGCGTACTTGGCGGATGTACAGTTATCATGTTTGGTTCCATCATGATGGCCGGCATTAAGATGATGCAGGAAGCAGGGCTCAATAACAGAAACACCCTTATCGCTGCTACATCTATCTGTCTTGGAGTAGGTGTTACACAGGTTGAAGGTTTCTTCGATAATCTTCCTCCCATCATTGGCGAGATATTTGCAAATAACATGGTAGCCGGAGTTTTCGTAGTAGGACTTGTAATGGAGATCTGCCTGCCTAAGGATCCTGCAAAGTACGAAGTACAGCACAGTGATGCTCCTGTAGTGGGAGAAGAAGAAAAGAAAGATAACGAATAATATATACCACCCTAAATAGTAAACGACAAAGTTTAGATGCTTTGTCGTTTACTATACTCCGATATGCTCAAGACTTTATCTCATCCAGATAGCTATAGAGAGTGTACTTTGAAATATTGAGAATGCTGCATACTTTAGGCCCGGACTTGGTGATAAGGAAAGCTCCCGTATCGTTCAGGTACTTGATGACAGTGACCTTATCTTCCTTGGTCATCATGGAGACCGGTTTTCCGGTGATCTTAAGAGCCTGTTCGATAAGCTCATCCAGAAGATCCGAAACATTTGGCATTATGGATTCCGGAGGATTCTCCGGCTTATCTGTATCCATGAAGCGCCTGATGTGATCGTCCATCATATGCAGAAATGAGATATCAAAGTTTATACCAAATATCCCGACGACTTTTCCCTTTTCGTCACGGATATATATGGTACTCGACTTTAATATCTTTCCATCGTTGGTGCGGGTAAGATACGAAAGCTTATCATTTAAGTTTTCCTTGCTGTGCTGAAGGGATTCCAGAACTATATGGGACGGACCGTCCCCTATGCTTCTCCCCGTCACATGTCCGTTTTCTATGGCGACGATAGAGTGATCGTGATCTTTATTCGACAGATCATGAACCACTGTTTCACAGCTGCTGCCAAACTGGGCAGCAATACCTTTTGCAAGGCGTGTATAGAAATCAATCTGACTTTTTGTCATGGGACACCTCCCGGCCAGTGACCGTTTGTTTTATATGATATATAATCATATCAAGCAAAAAATAATTTAGTCAACATACATTTTTTTATCAAAATAAAACTAATCAGTTTATCGTGATCGTATCTCAGAAAGGAGGTCATTCAAATGCTTTTGATCGGTAACGGAATGCTCATCACAAGAGATGAGAAAAATCCCTGGTTTAAGGATGGAGCCGTTGTAATAGACGGTGACACCATCAAGGAAGCCGGGGATTATCAGGAATTAAAGAAAAAATATCCTGATGCTGAATTTGTAGATGCCAGGGGAGGGGTAATAATGCCGGGTCTCATCAATGCCCATACCCATATATACTCCGGGCTTGCAAGGGGACTCTCCATTGACGGCAACAATCCCACTAATTTCCTCGAGATCCTTGAGGGCATGTGGTGGGCAATAGACAGAAAGCTCACTCTGGACCGCACAAAGGCCAGCGCTTATGCAACAGTGCTTGACTGCATACGGGACGGAGTAACCACCATATTTGATCATCATGCGAGCTTCGGGGAGATCCCCGGATCACTCTTCGCCATCAAGGACGTGGTAAAGGAGATCGGTATCCGCTCATGTCTCTGCTATGAAGTATCAGAACGTGACGGCGAAGAAAAGACCGAGCAGGGTATCAAAGAAAATGCCGATTTCGCCAAGTGGGCAAAGGATGAAAATGACAGCATGATAAAGGCCATGTTTGGCGGACATGCACTTTTCACCATTTCTGACAAAACCTTTGAAAAGATGGTAAAGGCCAATGACGGAATGACCGGATTCCATATCCATGTGGCAGAAGGTATGAATGATGTATATGACAGCCTCCGCAATTACGGCTGCCGCCCCGTTAACCGCCTTCTTTATAACGGTATCCTGGGAGAAAAGACATTGCTGGGCCACTGCATACATGTAAGTCCCGCAGAAATGGATATCATCAAGGAAACCGGCACCATGACAGTAAATAATCCCGAATCTAATATGGGAAATGCTGTTGGCTGTGCACCGGTACTGCAGATGATCAAAAAGGGCATAACCGTAGGAATGGGTACCGACGCATATACCCATGATATGCTGGAAAGCCTGAAGGTATTCCTGATAATCCAGCGCCACAATGCAGCTCTTCCCAATGTGGCATGGGGCGAGGGAGTACAGATGCTCTTCGATAATAACAGGAAGATCGCCGAGAAATATTTCGGCCGTCCGATCGGTATCATCCGCGAAGGTGCAGCAGCAGATGTGATCGTAATGGATTACAAGCCCTTCACACCTTTCTCAAATGAGAATATCGACGGGCACATGATATTCGGAATGATGGGCAGGCACTGCACCACCACTGTAATAAACGGAAAAGTTCTTTATAAAGACCGCGAATTCGTGGGAATAGATGAAGAAAAGATAAACGCCTGGGTAATGGAGCAGAGTAAAGGGCTCTGGGGCGATCTTAATAACAGAAAGTATTGATCACAGAAAGTATTGAGTAGGAGGAAGTAGAGAATGAGCGACATTATGAGACCCATGTCTTTCAAGCATCTGATGGAATGGATCCTCGATGAACATGAAAAGCATGGCAGCATTTTCGGTGTCAGGCACTTTGTAAAACATACCGGAAAGGAGAGCATGCCTATTTTCAATGAGGCACTTGAATCTCCCTTCGGACCGGCAGCAGGTCCGAACACCCAGCTGGCACAGAATATCATCGCATCCTATGTGGCAGGATCCAGATTTTTCGAGCTGAAGACTGTACAGATAATGGATGGTGAAGAACTTTCCAAGTGTGTTAATAAACCCTGTATCACAGCAGGCGATGAATGTTATAACTGTGAATGGTCCACAGAGCTTACCGTTCCGGAAGCTTTCACGGAATATGTACATGCATGGGTAGCCTGCAAACTCTTAGCCAAAGAATACGGCTTCGGTGATCCCGATGCATTCGTATTCAATATGTCAGTGGGATATGATCTCGAAGGTATCAAGTCTGAAAAGGTCAATACCTACATCGACAACATGAAGGAAGCAAAAGACACTCAGGCATTCAAGGAAGCTATTGACTGGGCGCTTTCAAATCTCAGCAGATTTAAGAACGTGGACGAGGCCTTTGTGAAGAGTATCTCTTCCAATATTTCAAGTTCCATAACAGAATCCACGCTCCACGGCTGCCCTCCCGATGAGATCGAGAGGATCGCCACATATCTTATCAACGAGAAGCACCTTCATACTTATATCAAATGTAATCCTACCCTTCTCGGGTATGAATACGCCAGAAAAAGACTGGACAGCCTGGGCTTCGACTACATCGCATTCGATGACCACCACTTTAAGGAAGATCTTCAGTGGGCTGACGCTGTTCCCATGTTCAAGAGACTTATCAAGCTCTCCGGAGAAAAGGATCTGGAGTTCGGCATTAAGCTTACAAATACTTTCCCTGTAGACGTGAAAGCCGGCGAGCTGCCCAGTGAAGAAATGTACATGGCGGGCCGTTCTCTCTTCCCTCTAACGATACACCTTGCCCGTCTGGTTTCCGATGAATTTGACGGAAAGCTCCGCATTTCCTATTCAGGCGGTGCAGTGATCCAGAATATAAAGGATCTTTTCGATGCAGGTATCTGGCCCATCACCATGGCCACAAACATCCTTAAACCCGGCGGATATGAGAGACTTGTACAGATCGGCGATGCCCTTAAGGGTATAAATCCCGGCCGGTTTAGCGGCATAGACCTGAACCGTCTTCACGCTCTTGATGAGGGAGTTAAAGACAGCCCCCTTTATAAGAAGAATATCAAGCCTCTTCCTAACAGACATATAGAAAAAGATCTTCCATTGTTCGAGTGTTTTACTGCACCCTGCAGCGAGGGCTGTCCCATCAATCAGGATATACCCGCTTATCTCAGGGCTATGGAAGAAAATGATGCGGAAAAAGCATTCCGTATCATTCTGGAAAAGAATGCACTTCCGTTTATCACCGGAACCATCTGTCCTCATCACTGCGGTGATAAATGCATGAGAAACTATTATGAAGAAACCCTTCATATAAGAGAGACAAAGCTTGCTGCCGCAAAAGCAGCTTATGACAAGGTACTCCCTTCCATGAAGGCCGGTGACAAGCGTACCGATAAAAAGGTCGCCGTTGTCGGAGGCGGTCCTGCCGGACTGTCAGCTGCTTACTTCCTTTCAAGAGCAGGCATCCCCGTTACCATCTTCGAGCGGAAGGAAAGCCTTGGTGGAATCGTGCGTCATACCATTCCAGGATTCAGGATAAGCGACGATGCTATTGATAAAGACGTTTCTCTCTGCCTTTCATACGGCGCCGAAGTAAAGGCCGGTACCGAAGTAAAGTCAGTTAAGGAATTAAAAGATCAGGGATTCACCGATGTGATAATGGCTATCGGTGCCTGGAAGCACGGAGATGCACATCTTAAGTATGGTGAAGCAATGGATGCTGTTGACTTCCTCACAAAGATGAAGTCAGATCCTTCTTCTCTTGATCTCGGAAAGAACGTGGTGATCCTCGGTGGCGGAAATACCGCTATGGATACCGCAAGAGCAGCAAAACGCGCTAAAGGCGTTGAGAATGTACGCCTCGTATACAGAAGGACCAAGCGTTACATGCCGGCAGATGAAGAAGAATTAAACGATGCTGTTAAGGATGGCGTTGAATTCATGGAACTTCTGGCTCCTGTAGGTGTTAAAGACGGAGTTCTCACCTGTTCTGTAATGGAGCTTGGTGAAGCAGATGCGTCAGGCCGCCGTTCACCTGTCGATACAGGCAAGACACAGGAGATCCCGGCTGATACAGTTATAGCTGCTGTAGGCGAAGCGATCGACACCACCCTCTTTAAGGACGCAGGAGTAGAAACTGACGCAAAGGGACGTCCGGTCACAAATGCCTGCATGCTTTCCGGAGTTACCGGAATATACGCTGTCGGAGACGGACGCCGCGGACCTGCAACAGTTGTGGAAGCCATTTCTGACGCAGCAAAAGCCGCAGCAGATATTGCCGGTATCAGCTTTGATAAGTTCACAGAAGAGAATATCGCCGCTGATGAAAAACCTTATATAGATAAGAAGGGAATCGTCTGCAAGGATACCTCGGAAACACCCGATAAGAGATGTCTTGGATGTCCTACCGTCTGCGCTGTCTGCACGGATGTATGTCCTAACAGAGCAAATGTGATGATCCACGTAAGCGGTAAGAAGGGTGCAGAAGTCCTCCATGTGGACGGAATGTGTAATGAATGCGGAAACTGCGCTATCTTCTGTCCTTACAACGGCGCACCTTATAAGGATAAGTTCACTCTCTTCTGGAGTGAGGAAGACTTTAAGAACAGCAAGAATAATGGATTCGCTGTACTCGGAGACGACAGCTTCCTTCTCCGCCTGGATGGAAAAGAGGAAAAGCTGAACCTCGCCGGAATAGAGAAGATCTCAAAAGACGCCGCCGGAATCGTAAAGGCAGTACTGAAGTATTACAGATTCCTTATATAGGGTATGACATTCGGAAAAGATGTCATTCTGAGGGTGTTAGCCCGAAGAATCTCTTGAAAATCCTATTGACAACGCATAATTAACGTAATATTATTAAACCAAACAAAAAGTTAGGTATCTAAAATTTATTTAGGTGAAAGGAGTCGGAAATGGAAAAGATCAAATGGGTCATGAATAAAATGCCGAAGAGCGACGATAAGTGGCTTTCCGTCATGTCCCTTGACAACGTGGAAAAAGCCCGCGCATTTCACAAAGGCTTTCCCCAGTACTCAGTAACACCTCTCGCTCATCTTGAGGGCATGGCTGATTATCTCGGCCTTGGTTCTGTATGTGTTAAGGACGAGAGCTATCGTTTCGGATTAAACGCATTCAAGGTTCTCGGAGGTTCCTTTGCAATGGCTAAATACATCGCTAAAGAGACCAACAGAGATGTGTCGGATATGACCTATGATTATCTGACAGGAGATGAGCTCAAAAAGGAATTTGGACAGGCTACATTCTTTACTGCAACAGACGGAAATCACGGAAGAGGTGTGGCATGGGCTGCTAACAAGCTTAAACAGAAGGCAGTTGTCCATATGCCTAAGGGAAGCACAAAAACAAGATTTGATAACATCGCTAAAGAAGGCGCTAAAGTCACCATAGAAGAGCTTAACTATGATGACTGTGTACGTCTCGCAGCCAAGGAAGCCGCTGAAACAGAGCATGGCGTGGTTGTTCAGGATACCGCATGGGACGGATACGAAGAGATCCCCTCATGGATCATGCAGGGATACGGAAGCATGGCAGGTGAGGCTGCAGAAGGATTAAAAGATCTTGGCATTGATCGCCCGACTCACGTTTTCGTACAGGCCGGTGTAGGAAGCCTTGCCGGTGCTGTAGTAGGATATTTCACCAATTTATACCCCGATAACCCTCCCAAGTTCATCATCATGGAGGCAGAAGTCGCTGCTTGTCTCTATAAGGGTGCAGCTGCCGGAGACGGCGAACCCCGTATAGTTGACGGAGATCTCCTGACCATCATGGCCGGCCTTGCCTGTGGCGAGCCCAATACTATCGGATGGGATATCTTAAGGAATCATGCTACCGCATTTCTTTCATGCCCTGACTGGGTAGCAGCAAAGGGAATGAGAATGCTCTCTGCTCCTGTAAAGGGCGATCCCAGAGTAATAAGCGGAGAGTCCGGAGCAGTCGGAATGGGAGTATTAAGCACTCTGATGGAGACTGACGAGTACGCCGATCTCAGGAATGCGCTTGAGCTCAACAAAGATTCCAAGGTTCTTATGTTCTCCACTGAGGGAGACACAGACCCTGATAAATATAAAAAGATAGTCTGGAACGGAGAAAACGAATAAACAGGATTCACAAACAAGAAAGGAGTAAGGAAATGTCATTGGATTTTGAGAAGATTAAAGAAGCTGCAGAAGGCTACAGAAAGGATATGACTGCTTTCTTAAGAGCTATGATATCCCATCCCAGCGAGAGCTGTGAGGAAAAGGAAGTTGCAGAATGCATAAAGGCTGAGATGGAAAAACTCGGCTTTGATAAGGCAGAGATCGACGGACTTGGAAACGTCATCGGATGGATGGGTGATGGAGACAAGATAATCGCTATCGACGGACACATTGATACTGTTGGTATCGGAAACCGTGATAACTGGGACAATGACCCCTATGAAGGTTATGAGACAGATGAGATCATCTATGGCCGCGGCGGTTCCGATCAGGAAGGCGGTGTCTGCAGCGCAGTATACAGCGCAAAGATCATGAAGGATCTTGGCCTTATACCTAAAGGATATAAGATCATGGTTGTCGGCTCCGTACAGGAAGAAGACTGCGACGGAATGTGCTGGCAGTACATCTATAATAAAGAAAACATCAAGCCTGAATTTGTTATCTCTACAGAGCCTACAGACGGCGGTATCTACAGAGGACACAGAGGACGTATGGAGATCCGCGTTGATGTAAAGGGTATCTCCTGCCACGGTTCAGCTCCTGAAAGAGGCGACAACGCCATCTACAAGATGGCTGACATCATTGCCGATGTAAGAGCTCTCAATAACAACGGATGCGATGACAGCACATCTATCAAGGGACTTGTAAAGATGCTGGATCCCAAGTACAACCCTGATCACTATGAAGATGCAAGATTCCTTGGACGCGGCACATGTACCGTTTCCCAGATCTTCTATACATCACCCAGCCGCTGCGCTGTTGCTGACAGCTGCGCTATTTCAATCGACCGTCGTATGACAGCAGGCGAAACATGGGAGTCATGTCTCGATGAGATCCGCGCACTTCCCAGCGTTCAGAAGTACGGCAAGGATGTGGAAGTATCCATGTACATGTATGACCGTCCTTCATGGACAGGTGAAGTATACGAGACGGAGTGCTACTTCCCGACATGGATCAACAAGGAAAATGCAGCCCACGTACAGGCTCTTGTAGACGCTCATAAGGGACTTTACGGAGATCACAGAATGGGACCCGATTCCACAAAGGAACTCAGGAACCGTCCTCTTATCGACAAGTGGACCTTCTCCACAAACTGCGTTTCTATCCAGGGACGTTACGGCATACCTTGCGTAGGTTTCGGACCCGGTGCTGAAAGCCAGGCTCACGCACCCAATGAGATCACCTACAAGGATGACCTTGTAAGATGCGCAGCTGTATATGTAGCAGCAGTAAATCTCTACAACGAAGACAATAAGACCGATGATGTAACCCAGTTCAGAGCTGGAAAGACAAACAACGACATAAAATAATAAGAATTGCGAGAGTTTCGAAGAAACGGAGCAATTCGTTGTATTATTGATATATTGATTATTTCACTTTTGAAAGGAGAATTATAGAATGAGCAACTTAAAAGATTTTACCGACAAGCTGGACAAACTGAATTTCAAGGATATGTACGAAGGAAACTTCTTCCTCACATGGGAGAAGACTGATGACGAGATCGCTGCTGTATTCACAGTTGCAGATGCTTTAAGACATTTAAGAGAGAATAACCTCTCCACAAAGATATTCGACTCAGGCCTCGGAATCTCTCTCTTCAGAGATAATTCCACCAGAACAAGGTTTTCATTCGCATCAGCCTGCAACCTCTTAGGACTTGAGGTACAGGACCTTGATGAGGGAAAGAGCCAGATCGCTCATGGCGAGACCGTTCGTGAAACAGCTAACATGATCTCATTCATGGCTGACGTTATCGGTATCCGTGATGATATGTACATTGGCAAGGGAAACAAGTACATGCATGATGTAGTAGATGCTGTAACAGAAGGCTATAAGGACGGCGTTCTCGAGCAGAAGCCCACTCTTGTAAACCTTCAGTGCGATATCGACCATCCTACACAGTGTATGGCTGATATGCTCCACATCATCCATGAGTTCGGCGGAGTAGAAAACCTTAAGGGTAAGAAGGTTGCTATGACATGGGCTTATTCACCCAGCTACGGAAAGCCTCTTTCAGTTCCTCAGGGTGTTATCGGACTTATGACACGTTTCGGTATGGACGTAACTCTCGCTCATCCCGACGGATATGACGTAATGAAGGACGTTGAGGATGTTGCACGCAAGAACGCAGCCGCTACCGGCGGAAGCTTCACAAAGACCAACTCAATGGCTGAGGCATTCAAGGATGCTGATATTGTTTATCCTAAGAGCTGGGCTCCTTTCGCAGCTATGGAAAAGAGAACTGACCTCTACGCAAAGGGAGATCAGGACGGCATCAAGGCTCTCGAGAAAGAGCTTCTCGCTCAGAACGCAAACCACAAAGACTGGTGCTGCACAGAAGAGCTTATGAAGACCACAAGAAACGGCAAGGCACTTTATCTTCACTGCCTGCCTGCAGATATCAATGATGTATCCTGCAAGGACGGAGAAGTTGAGGCTTCTGTATTCGATCGTTATCGTGTACCTCTTTACAAAGAAGCAAGCTTCAAGCCTTATATCATCGCAGCTATGATCTTCCTTGCAAAGGTTAAGGATCCTCAGGCTACACTTAAGGCTCTTGCAGACAGAAAAATGCCCAGAATGTTTAGCTGAGTCGACCTCAGAAGAAAGGATGATCTTATGGGGAAGAAAATCGTAATCGCCCTGGGCGGAAATGCCCTCGGCAAGAATCTGCCCGAGCAGATGGAAGCGGTCAAAAAGACCGCTGCCGCTATAGCTGACCTGATCGAGGACCATCACGAAGTAGTTATCGTACACGGAAACGGTCCCCAGGTCGGCATGATACAGAATGCCATGACGGAGCTCAAAAGATCCGATCCGGATAAATATGACCATGTACCTCTTTCAGTTTGCGTCGCATTAAGCCAGGGTTATATCGGATATGATCTTCAAAATTCCCTCAAGGAAGAGCTCCTCGATCGTGGCATCAAGAAAGACTGCGCTACAGTTCTCACACAGGTAGAGGTAGACCTTAACGATCCTGCCTTCGATAATCCTACCAAGCCCATCGGCTCCTTCATGACAAAGGAGGAGGCTGACGCTCTTGCTGCATCCCAGGGATGTAAGGTAGTAGAAGATTCCGGCAGAGGTTACCGCCAGGTTGTGGCATCACCCAAGCCAAAGTCAATCGTGGAACTGGACACCATCCGTTCACTTATGGAATCCGACCACATTGTTATTGCCTGCGGCGGCGGCGGTATACCGGTTTACCACACTACCGAGCATCACTTAAAGGGTGCTGCAGCCGTTATTGACAAAGATTTCGCTGCTGAATGCCTGGCAGAGGCTCTGGATGCCGATCTCCTTATCATCCTGACAGCAGTGGAAAAAGTCGCTATCCACTTCGGCAAGCCCGATGAAGAATGGCTTTCAGATTTGACACCTGCAGAAGCAAAGAAGTATATTGATGCAGGAGAATTTGCACCCGGTTCCATGCTTCCCAAGGTTGAAGCTGCTGTAAAGTTCGCAGAATCAGGCAAGGGAAGAAAAGCCCTTATCACTCTTCTGGAGAAAGCAAGGGACGGCATTGGTGGAAAGACCGGGACGCTTGTTCACGAGTAAGTATCACAAAGGAGGCAAACATGAATCAGGCTATTCACACAGATAATGCGCCTGCAGCTATCGGCCCTTATTCACAGGCCGTAAAGGCAGGAAATACCATCTATGTTTCAGGGCAGCTCCCTGTAGATCCTGCAACCGGAGAATTTGCAGGAGATGACATCGCTGCACAGACAAAGCAGAGCCTTACAAACATCAAGAATATCCTTGAAAAGGCCGGAGCAGGAATGGAAAACGTGGTTAAGACCACTGTTCTCTTATCCGATATAGGCGATTTTGCTGCTATGAATGAAGTATATGCTACTTTCTTCAAAGAGCCCTTCCCTGCAAGAGCAGCTTTCCAGGTAGCTGCTATTCCCAAGGGCGCAAAAGTTGAGATCGAAGCAGTAGCTGTGATCTGAAACTCCAAAGATAGCACCTTCCCCCTTACCGAGGGGGAAGGCTTTTTATTAATTGGAAAGAGTAGTATCGGGTGAAAAACATGAAAAAGATCATAAAAAACGGAACTGTAGTCAGTGATACTGAGTGTATAAAGGCCGATGTGCTGATAGAAGATGAACTGATAAAGGCCGTTGAGCCCGGGATAAATGCCGACGATGCAGAGTTTATCGACGCAAATGGGAAGTATATCCTTCCCGGAGCTATTGACGTGCATACACATATGGACCTCGATGTAGGTTTTGACCGCGCATGCGACGACTTCTACAACGGAACCGTTGCCGCAGCATGCGGTGGCACCACGACCATTATAGATCACATGGCCTTTGGACCTAAAGGCTGCTATCCATGGCATCAAGTTGAAGAGTATCACAAGCTTGCTGACGGAAATGCTGTCATTGACTACGGCTTCCATGGAGTCCTCCAGGAAAAAGCTGATGAGAGGACTCTTTCAGAGATAAAAGAGATATCAGAAAAAGAAGGTATCACAAGCTTTAAGCTATACCTTACCTATGACAGCATGCTTCACGATAAGGATGTATTTGCTGTACTTAATGAAGCAAAAAAGGATGATGTTCTTATCACCGTCCACTGTGAAAATGACGGCATGGTCAATTTCCTCAGGGAAAAATTCGGAAATGAAGGAAAGCTCACTCCAAAGTATCATCCTTTAAGCCGCCCGGCAGAAGCAGAAGCAGAAGCGATAAACAGACTTCTTTACCTTGCTGAATGTGCAGATGAGGCTCCTGTGTATGTGGTCCATCTTTCCAGTAAAGCAGGGCTTGATGAGATTATTACCGCAAAGAAAAGGGGTCGTAAACACTTCGGTGTGGAAACCTGTCCCCAGTACCTTCTTCTCGAAGATGATCTCTATGAAGATCCCAGAGAAGGGTTAAAGGCTATTATGTCTCCGCCTCTTCGTAAAGAAAGTGACAGAAATGCTCTCTGGGATGCTCTCAGCAATGATATTCTGGACACCGTGGCGACCGATCACTGCCCCTTCACCTTCGAAAAGCAAAAGCAGCGCGGCGCATCCGACTTTCGTATGTGTCCGAACGGCGCTCCCGGAGTCGAAGAACGTCTCATTCTCCTCTTCAGCGAGGGATATGGAAAAGGACGCCTGACACTTCCACAGGTTGTGAAATACGCATGCACTAATCCTGCCAAGATTTTCGGACTCTATCCTAAGAAGGGTGTGATAAAGCCCTCAGCAGATGCGGATATCCTTATCATCGATCCGGATAAAAAGCACACGCTGACTCACGCTGACATGCATGGAAATTCAGATTATACGTGCTATGAAGGCTTTGAAATAAAGGGCATGATAGAAACCGTAATGCAACGAGGCCGCATTATAGTTAAAGATAATAAGTTTCTTGGTTCAAAAGGCGACGGACATTATCTGAAAAGAGAAAAGTCTTCTGTATGCCGTCCGGAGTCGTAATGTAAAACCACTCCGCCGGTTCCGGGTACGTTTATCCTGAGCCGTCCGGAATGCACTTCATATTCATATGTCTCGGTCGTAAAGGAATTCTCCGAAGTAAGGATGAGCCTTTTTATCCGGCATTCCCTGGGAATGCCGGCGACCCAGACATCTCCTGTCCATTCTACATCCCTGTCATTGTTATTCAGAATGACTATAGAAGCACAGTTTCTGTTGAATCTGGCAAAAGCCAGTATTCCTTCATCATTGCCTTGTATCCTGAGAGGAATAATGCTTCCAGTCAGGAATTCCTTGTTTTCCTTATGGATCCTTATACATGCCCTGTGGAAATCGATCAGCTCAAAGTCCTCATTTCCCCAGGGATACGGCCTTCTGTTATCGGGATCTGTAAATCCGCAGAGTCCAGCCTCATCACCGTAATAGATCGTAGGAGCTCCGGGCCATGTCATCTGGAAAAGCACAGCTTCCCTCATAACCGCTTTCTTTACACCGGTCTCTGCAGCCTCTGATCCCAGTTTATCAAGGCGACCCACGATATGACTGGTCCTTGTGAGGAATCTGGAGTGATCATGATTCGACAGCTCATTCATGGCACAAAGTGAAGCACCCTCGCTGAACTGTCTCCTGTGGGCATTCATGGCACCCCAAAACGCTGAAGGGTTATTAATAAGATCTGCCCTGTATTCATCGGAGTGTTTCTGCATGCCGGTAAGGAACCAGCTTATCGGTTCCATAAAGGCATCATAGTTCATTACAGTATCCCATTCACCGTTACTAATCCAGCTCTCTGCGTCTCCGTAGTGCTCAGCGAGAACTATGGCATCAGGGTTAGCTTCTCTTACTGCATTCCTGAAGTCGTGCCAGAAAGTATGGTTGAATTCAGGTGTATGGCCCAGATCCGCAGCCACATCCAGTCTCCATCCGTCTGCATTATATGGCGGAGATACCCATTTTTTAGCTATCCTCATCATATACTGGTAGAGTTCCGGAGAATCCTCATAATTCAGCTTCGGAAGTGTATCATGACCCCACCAGCCGTCGTAAGTCCCGTTATCCGGCCATTTGTTTATGTCAAAAAAGCGGAAGAAGGAACTAAAGGGGCTGTCAGCACTGACATAGGCTCCGCTTTCGTATCCTTCTTCATTCTCGTAGATCTTTTCTCTGTCCAGCCACTTATTGAATGATCCGCAGTGATTGAACACTCCGTCGATTATCACCCTTATTCCCATTTCGTGAGCCTTTTTAACAAGCTCGGAAAACAATTCATTGCTGGCTTCCAGGTTTTTCTTATTTGTAACTCTCTTGATATATTTTGTAGCATAACGGTTTTCAGTGGAGTCAATGAGGCATTCTCCACCGTCTTCCACTATTACACCGTAATGAGGATCTATATAATCATAATCCTGAATATCGTACTTATGATTAGATGGCGATACAAACAATGGATTGAAATAGATCACATCCACACCCAGCTCCCGGATATAGGGGAGCTTATCTATCACTCCCTTAAGGTCTCCGCCATAGAATCTCCGGACATCCATACTGTCGGGAAGGGAATTCCAGTCAGTTACCTTTTCCGTATATGCTCCGAGATAGTGATATTCCCGATCCTGAACATCATTTGACGGATCCCCGTTATAGAACCTGTCCGTAAAGATCTGATACATAACAGCACCGCGGCTCCATTCCGGAGTGCTTAAGCCCGGTATCAGCTTAAATTCATCGCCACACCTTCCGGAAACATCAAGCCCGCTCCTGCCATATGAAACCCGGATATTTCCGGATACAATCTCAAAATGATAGAAGAATGGACCGTCCTCTACATCTATCTGGCCTTCATAATAGTCGAAGTCTCCTTCAGAAACGCTTTTTACCATAGGGATCTGCTTATTCCTGACCGAGATAAACACCTGATCCACATTATTCCTGGCAGTACGGAATCTCAGGGTAACAGCGCAGAATTTCTCAGGCTCCATAGGAGAGACAAAATCTTCCGTCATATCCGCATAAAGGGCTTTGTAATTAAAAACCGGCCTCATGCTAAGTATGTAAAGGATATTTTTTTCGGTTTTATTAAGGCTTTCTTTTATCATAGGAATAACTCAACAATATAAACCGCGGCGCAGGCCCCCGCTGCAACCGTTAGTAAACTCTTCCTGAAAAAAGCAAGGATCAGAGCCATGATAAACCCGGCAGCTGCAGACCAGGGATTTCTCGTCGCTGAAAAAATAGCCGGAACCGTCATGGCTGACAGGGTCACATAGGGTACATAGTATAAAAATGACTTAATAAACGGGTTCTTTATCTCCTGCCTTATGAGAGTTAGTGGCAATGCACGTATCAGGAAGGTAACTGCCGCCATAACCGCAATATAGATATAGATATTATTCTCCATCGGCGGTCTTTTCCTCCTCTTTAACCGGGAAGATAAGGGCAGCGATCGCTGATATCACCACGGTCACGATTATTATCCGGGTCCCTGATGAGATACGGCTTAAAAGCGGTGCATAAGTAAATACAGAAGAGCATATAACAGCCATGACAGCCGCCAAAAGCACATTTCTGTCATCTCTGGCTACCGGTATAACGATCGCCACGAACATACCGTACAGGGCAACTCCCAGAGCACTTATTAGACTGGCAGGGAGTATCTCTCCCGAAAAGGCTCCAAGAAATGTGCCGAGAACCCATCCGAAAACCGCGGTCACAATGGCTCCCAGTGAAAACCAGGGTGACAGTACTCCGGGTCTTGTAATACTGACTCCGAAGATCTCGTCTGTCACGCCAAATGCTATCCCAAGCCTGTTGATGGTAGGAAGCTTAGGATCGACCTTCTGGGATATGGCTGCACTCATGAGCATATACCTTAAATTGATGATAAGCTGTACTCCCGCCATTTCCAGATAGGAGCCTGCTGCAGCTATGACCGAAATACCGGCAAACTGCCCTGCACTTGTAACATTTGTAAGGGAAATAAGGGTTGCCTGCATAACAGATATCCCGGCAGAAACCGCCTGTATGCCAAAAGCAAAAGATACGGCAAGATATCCCAACGCTATGGGAATACCGTCACGAACACCGTCTTTGAAATTTGTGACTGCATCAGAAGGATTTGATCTCATCTTCAGAATCATCCTCATTTTCGTCAATATTTATGATCTTCACGTCATAGCTGACCTCGTCATTGACGTGAACATGACATATATCGCCAACCTTGTGTCCCATAAGCGCCTTGCCTATGGGTGATTCTGTACTGATATAATTCTTTAGGGAATTTCCCCTTATGCTGGTGACGATCTTATACCTCTCCCGTGTATGATCGTCGGTAAACTCCACTTGCACGAAATTATTCATGCCGACTTCTCCGGCATTTGACCTGTCAGTAACGATCACCGCATACTTAAGCATGTTATCCAGATACCTTATACGGCTTTCGTTCTCATTCTTGGCCTTTTTTGCGGCATAGTATTCGAAATTCTCACTCAGGTCACCCTGTGCTCTTGCTTCCTTTACCGCTTCTATTAGGGCCGGACGCTTATTAAGCTTCCTGTCCTCTATCTCTTCTTCTATCTTTTTAACGTCACTCTCAGTGAGTTCCGCACGCCCTTTTATCATCTCATGTCCTCTTAGTGAAAAACAGCCAACCGGGGTAGGTTGACTGTTTTCGGAGAAGGTATTTCTTTCTTATGGGGTATAGTTTGTTAGACTATATCATGTATTGGGGGTACGGCTATAATATAGCATCGTCCCGAAATATCAACAAGATGCAGCCTCAACAAATTTTACAAAAACATTCAACATTTTTTGTGAATTATGACTGTATCAACCCTCAAAAAGCGCTTCAAACTCATCCCGGGTAAGCTTTTCTTTTACCAGAAGCTCTTCTGCACACTTAATTACTATATCCCTGTGCTGGCTGATAAGTTCTTTTGCCTTTTTATAGCAGGAATCCACGATAGCCTTTACTTCTGTATCTATCTCTCCTGCGGTCTCCTCGGAATGTGTCCTGGGGTGGACCATATCACGTCCGATGAATACCTCTTCCTCGTCACCGATATCGTAGCTTACCACACCCATCTTTTCACTCATACCGTATTTGGTGACCATAGCACGGGCTTCTTTCGTAGCCTGCTTAAAGTCCTGGCTAGCACCCGTGGTGATATCTCCGCAAAACATTTCCTCGGCCACACGCCCGCCCATATCCACGATGATCTCGTTTATCATACGGGTCTTTGTCATGAATTCATCATCATTTTCCGGAAGCGGCATTGTATATCCCGCAGCTCCGATACCTGTAGGGATGATGGATACGGTATGGACAGGTCCCACCTCCGGAAGGATATGGAACAGAAGTGCATGACCGGATTCATGGTACGCAGTGATCTTCTTATCCCTGTCGCTAACAAGCTTACTCTTCTTCTCTGCTCCGATACCCACCTTTATAAAGGACTGCCGGATATCATTCTGATTAATATATTTTCTGTCGCTCTTGGCAGCCAGGATAGCTGATTCATTTAAGAGATTTTCAAGATCAGCTCCTGTAAATCCCATGGTTGACTGGGCTATCTGGTGAAGATCCACGTCATCTCCCAAGGGCTTTTTTTCCGCATGAACGTGCAGGATCTCTTCTCTTCCTCTTACGTCCGGCTTTCCTACTGCGACCTTACGGTCAAATCTGCCTGGACGCATGATCGCGGGATCCAGGATATCCACCCTGTTGGTGGCAGCCATTACTATGATCCCTTCATTAACTCCGAAGCCGTCCATCTCTACAAGAAGCTGGTTTAAGGTCTGTTCTCTTTCGTCATGACCTCCTCCCAGTCCTGTGCCTCTGCGCCTTGCAACCGCATCGATCTCATCAATAAATACTATGCAGGGACTGTTTCTTTTGGCATCTTCAAAGAGATCCCTTACACGGGATGCTCCCACACCTACAAACATTTCAACGAAGTCCGATCCGGAAATGGAGAAGAACGGAACACCTGCTTCTCCGGAAATCGCCTTGGCGAGAAGGGTCTTTCCTGTTCCGGGAGGGCCTACAAGAAGGATTCCCTTAGGGATCCTTGCCCCGAGTTCAATATATTTCTGAGGATTCTTTAAGAAATCCACTATCTCCTCCAGATCCTCTTTTTCTTCCTTGAGTCCTGCCACATCCTTAAACGTGACCTTCTGGTCCTCCGGCTGGATCTTTGTAGCCCTGGACTTTCCGAAATTCATCATCCGGGAATTTGCACCGCCGGACTGGGCATTCATAAAGGACATAAAGATAAAGAATGCGAGGATTGCAAGTCCGAAAGGCAGGATATATGTAAGGAGCCAGCTTTCCTTTGAAACCTCTGCTGTCGTATAGGCAGGATAGAGCTCTTTCAGCTCCTCCTCCATATTTCCCACATCCGACACGTAGAGATTTGTCACTGTGCCGTCCTTTAAGGATACGATAAGTGAGCCTGTGGGAGTCTCGGCATTCGGCCGTATCTCAACCCCTGTCACCTTATTTGATTTTACGTCACTTACGAAATTCTGGTGAGTATAACTGTTCCCTTTCTGGTTCCTGCCGGTCACTGAGAAAAAGATCATCACTGCGAGCGCTACGATAAGGAAAAAAAACAGTGTACTTCTTGAACCGTTATTTTTACTCAAAAGTCTGTTCCTCTTTTATTTTAATTATTCTCATCCAGCGTAACTACGCCGATATAAGGCAGATTTCTGTATTTCTGCGCATAATCAAGTCCGTATCCCACCACAAACTTATCGGGGATCACGAATCCGGTATAATCAATATCCACTTCCGTAACTCTTCTGTCAGGCTTATCGAGAAGAGCACAGAGCTTAACACTTTCAGGACCTCTGGACCTTAAAATGTCGAAGAGATAGTGCATTGTCCTGCCGGAATCAATGATATCCTCAACAACGATAACATTTTTTCCTCTGATGGGCTCATCCAGATCCTGTACGATCTTTACCACTCCACTGGATTCGGTTTCGTTTCCGTAGCTGGAAACCTTCATGAAATCGAAATATACGGGAACTGTGATCCTCTTTGCCAGTTCACATGCAAAAAAGCTGGCACCTTTAAGGATACAGATAATCGTCACTTCCTTGTCCTTATAATCCTCGCTGATCTGTTTTCCAAGTTCTTTTACTCTACTGACTATCTTTTCTTCGTCAAATAATACATCAATCCTGTCCGCCATTGTCTTTTCCTTTCATAAATCAAGAGATACCTTTAGTATTTTACCGGTCTGTTCGGTTACCTTAAAAGCATGTCCTATCCGGAAACCGGGAACCCATATTACCTCATTGCCTGTGGCGAGGAAACAGATGGAATCCCTTTTATCCGCAGGAATCTTTTCCTCAATAAAGAGGTCTTTCAACTTCTTGGTACCATCCTTTATCGAGATACGGTCCCCCGGTCTTCTGGTTCTCCAGACCGCATTCCCTCTGATTTTATCATAATCCAGCCATTTCGTATATCTCAGGTTTTTGACTGCGTTTTCCGCAGCCCTGTTATCCTCAAATTCCACTTCTTCCCTGCCTACAATGGCTCCCGCTGCAGTGACTCCGTTAGGAAGGCTTACCCGCAACTCTCCTTCTCCCTCTTTTACGTCAAAGGAGATCTCATTCTTATAACCCTGTTCTTCAACGGATACCTCTTTTTCTGCAGGTGAAAATATCAGTGTATTGAAGCTCTTTTCCGCTATTATCCCGTATGGCAGCGACAGCTTTTTCCCGCTGTCACTGTTTATAAGTTCCCATGTATCCTCCACATGTACAGCGGTAATATCCTTTTCCCTGCCTGCTAAAAATACGATACATTTTTTTATGACAATAGAACGCATGAATCTCTCACGGTCCCGTATCTTATCGATATAGAGGATCAGTTTTTCCGGCATGGACGAGAGATCCGTGCAGTCATTAAATATTCTCTCTGCCTCACATTCCAGATAACCCCAGGCTTCCCCTATCCTCTCAGATGCCTCTACAATATGCTTTGCGGCGGCACTGTTGATCTTTTCAGCCTCGGGAATGATATTATGCCTTATCCGGTTCCTGGCGTACCCGTCTTCCCTGTTTGTCTCATCCTGCCTGTACTCTATACCTTTACTTTTGCAGTATTCCTCAATCTCTTCCCTGGTAAAATAAATGAGGGGCCGGATCAGATCTCCGGAAACCGGCTTTATTCCCGATAATCCCTTTAAACCCGTACCTCTGAAGAGGTTAAACAGTGTTGTCTCCGCAGAATCCTCTGCATGATGAGCGACCGCTATCCTGTCAGGTCTGCTCTTCCTGAATGCCCTGTATCTTATGATACGGCCGGCTTCCTCTTCCGAAAGTCCCTTTTCCCGTGCGTATCCGGGCACATCCTCTCTCACACTGAGGCAGGGAATACCCAGCTTTTTACATTCTTTTTCTACATAGCTCTGGTCCTCGTCAGCGCTTAATCCCCTTATCCCGTGATGGACATGAACTGCCGATAAGGAAAAACCCAGTATATCCTTTATTTCAGACATCAAAAAAAGGAGGCACATAGAATCTGCTCCTCCCGATACGCCAACTACCACACTGTCTCCGCTTTCGACCATGTGGCAGTCCCTCATCACTTTACATACTGCATCGACTGTAATCATTATTCCTCGCCCGGCTTAAATATCACCTCTCCGTCATGAACAAGCCCCAGTTTACTTTCTGCCACTTCCTCGACGTATTTTTTCGTCTTTGTATACTTCTCAAATTCCTTAAGATCCTCTGTGCGTTTTTCCTCAGCAGCGATCTCCCGGTTTAATTCTTCCTCTCTGGCAAGATATGTATTGTATTTATCCTGAAGGCGCATACCGTCAATTGACACCGCCGCAAGCAGCATCCCCACAACTATGGCGATACAAAGACACGCAAATCTATTCTGTTTTTTCTTTCTAAAAGCAGGTGTCTTACTCATGTATGATCCTTGAAACCTAGAATATTACTTATAATATACGTTTAATAATAACCGTTATTTCAAGTTATGTCAACAGTATTCGAATAATTCCTCTGCTTCTTCTTTCCTGACCGTTTCCTGAACGCTCTTGACCCTGACTTTAACCGTCCTGTTTCCGAAAGCGATCTCTATGATATCCCCCGGTTTTACCTCGGCTCCGGCCTTAGCAACCTTCTCATTTATGGTCACTCTGCCGGCATCACAGGCCTCATTTGCAATAGTCCTTCTTTTGATCAGGCGGGATACTTTTAAGTATTTATCTAATCTCATTGGTTTCCCTCGCTTAAAAAAGGACATGCGCATGCAGCACATGTCCCGTTTTATCAAAGTAAATAAAAGCCTTAATTATTTCTTGTTTACAAGATCCTTAAGAGCCTTACCAGCCTTGAACTTAGGTGCCTTTGATGCAGCGATCTTCATAACAGCACCGGTCTGGGGATTTCTTCCCTCTCTAGCTGCTCTCTTGGTAACTTCGAATGTTCCGAATCCAACGAGCTGAACCTTGTCGCCCTTCTTAAGCTGTGCAGAAACAACGTCTGTGAAAGCCTTTACAGCTGCTTCAGCATCCTTCTTTGTAAGTCCTGCCTTGTCGGCAATAGCTGCTACTAATTCTGTCTTGTTCATTAAAAAATCCTCCTAATTTTTAGCGATTTTTCTCATTTTGTTATGATCTCCTCAGACCACAAGTATATTTATATACGTTTTGGGGGGGTTTGTCAATAAAAACCTTGATTTTTCGGGCAAAACCGGTATTTATGTCTACCCTAAACATCATTAATCCGGCCTGTGAAAAGTATAACTCCGGACTCCCGGTCTCTTATAAGAAAAATAAAGGGTTTATCCACTATGAATTCTACCAGGGGTTTATCTTCCACCATAACGGATGTGACGCTCGCCATCACCTCTGTTACGGCTGCCGCCCGGCTGCCCTCCTCGTCTACCTCGACAACCGCCCTGTGACAGATATCTGAGATCATGATATTATCCGCAAGACCCGAAAGATCCGCATTCTCCGTAAACATGGTCTTCATCCCCATGGACTGTAGTTTTTCCTTCAACCCATCGATTTTTAAATCGAGCTTGAATTTCGGAAGTGCCAAAGTATAGATTTCAGTTTCCATGGCATTATCCAGAGCATTCAATACTTCTTCGACAGTCTCCTTATCCTTAGGCGCCGGAGCGTCCTTATCCTCAGGATCCGCCTGCATAAGGATATCCATTTCGTACCGGCTCCCTTCATAAGGAAGCGCTATGGCAGTGATCCCGTTGCTATTTTCCACATATCGGAAGTACGATTCGCTCATGTGCATTGTATTGACTTCATTATCCCCTTTTGTCCCGTGGAAGGATTCAGGGAAAGTGTCATCAGCCAGGAACTTTGACTGCCATTCTCCATAGAAGTAAACCGCATTCAGGATATCTGCCACCGTATCTTTTTTAGCTCCCGGATCATAGTCGGGTATCATCCCCTCCGTGGCGTCGTTGACCCAGGAAGATATTTCATCTTTAGCTCCGTCCAGATCATTCTTAAAGTCCACATTTCTGAATTCCCCGTTAAAGCATTCCTTAGCCGGTTCCTTAAAAACTTCTTCGTATGAAGCGCTTAATTTCAGGGAAGAGTCTATGAAGATCCCGTTTGCGGTATTTAGATAAGCTGTTTTACTCTGTTCCCTTTCATTAAAGCCCTTATACTCTCCGAGAAATCCGGCATAATCATCAATATAGAGGCCCTTCTCTATCTCTTCTTTGGTAGTTCCCGCTGCGCACAGATCCGTAAGTGCCAAGGCAGACACAAGGCAATAGGGAGAATAAAACAGATTTTCCTCCGGATCACACTTTTCAAACAGATCCCAATTGAACGAATTCACCGATTTTTTCATTATTCCCGCACTTTCCTCCGGTGGAATGCTCACTATCTCCGGAATGTCCACTGCCTGCGTCTCAGTTTCCGCTGCCGCAGGCGTATCCACATTCTCTGCATTTTTTACTCCACTACATCCTGTAATAATGCAAGTCATGATCACGACTACACACAGAGATATACACCTTTTAACCATATACTCACCTGCCCTCCTCTTTCAAAAGTTCCTGATAGATATCTCTTTTCTGTACGCCCCTGTCTTTTGCAGCGGCTTTCATGGCATCTTTCCGGTCAAGCCCCCGGTGTTCGTACATTTCCACGTGTTCTTTTACAGTGATCTCATCAAACCGGCGGGTTCTTTCTTCATTGATCTCATCACGGCTCTTCCCCTCTATTACCAGAACAAATTCACCCCTGGGCTCATTTACTTCATAGTAGGAAACCGCTTCTGATAATGAGATCCTGACTATTTCCTCATGCTTTTTCGTAAGCTCCCTGCAAAGGGCGATCTTCCTGTCTCCAAGAGTCTCTAAAAGATCCTTCAATGTAGCGCACAGATGATGCGGAGACTCATACAGGATAATGGTCCTTCTCTCATCCTTTATCTCACTTAAGATCTCCCTCCGTTCCTTTTTCTCTCTTGACAGAAATCCCTCAAAGGAAAATCTGCCTGTACTCAGGCCGGATAGCGTAAGTGCCGTGATAACCGCACTGGGTCCAGGGAGAGATGTCACGGGAACACCTGCTTCCACACACTTCTGCACAAGCACTTCTCCCGGATCCGAGATCGCCGGAGTTCCGGCATCGGTGATAAGTGCCACGTTTTTTCCTGAAAGCAGGGTGTTCACAAGGTCTTCTGCCTTTTCGAATTTGTTGAATTCATGATAACTCGTCATAGGCACATGGATATCGAAGTGGGTCATGAGTTTCATGCTGTTTCTCGTATCCTCGGCAGCGATAAGGTCAACGCTTCCCAGAGTCTCTCTGACTCTGTCGGTGATGTCCTTAAGATTTCCTATGGGGGTTGCACATAAATATAAGGTTCCGATCATTTTAATACCCGTATGTCTCCGTTATTTCGGAGGTGTATTTTCCGTCCGGTCCGTATATTATAAGAGGCCGTTCACAGGTGATGCGGCGGTTCCCGCCTTTTCTACCCTCGATAAGTACCATGGAAGGCTCTTTATCCTCGTACGGATAAACAAACCTCATTCTTTTGGGCTCTATTTTACAGCTGCTCATCTCTTCAAAAATCTCCACAAGCCGGAAGGGTCTGTGTACCAGATATAGTGCTCCGCCCTCCTTTAAGAGCCACGCTGCAGCTTTTGTAACATCGGAAAGAGTACAGTAGATCTCGTGCCTTGCTATAGCTTTCGGCGTATCAGGATTTACAAGTCCGTGTCCCCCTATCATGTAGGGAGGATTGGACACTACTGTATCAAAAGAGGCTGCATCAAAAATTTTCGCAACCTCCTTAATATCTCCCTCAACTATATCAATTTTATCTTCAAGACCGTTATGGATAATGCTCCGCCTTGCCATATCTGCGCATTCATGCTGGATCTCGAGTCCGGTAAAATGCCGTCCCTCTGTTTTTGCAGACAGTAGAATTGGCAGGATCCCGCTACCTGTACCCAAATCCATCAAGTCTCCGCCCTTTTTCACTCCGGCAAATCCCGAAAGCAGCACCGCATCCATGCCAAAGCAGAGAAATCCGGGATTCTGGATTATCTCATACCCGTTTCGCTGAAGATCGTCAAACCTTTCGCCTTCCTTAAGCTCAATCTTCTTCATTCTTCTCTTCACGCTCATTACGCTGTTTATTCTTATTGCGGTTTCTTTTATTTTTCTTCCGGTTCTCGTTATTTTCCTTCTGCTCGGGCTCTCTCAGTTCCGGAGGAAGTTCATCTATCTCTTCTTTAGCCTTTTTCTGCTGATTCTGGCCCTTCTTCCTCTTCTGCTTAATGGTCAGTTCTTCAGCAGGGTACTCCCTCATTTCCTTTTCATCATCAATTTCGAAAATGACCTTTACTCTCTGCCTCAGAACATTTACCTCCGAAACCACTCCTTCTTCTCCGAGGGTATCCGTAACAATATCCCCTGCGCCGGGAAGCCTTCTGTTCAGGTCTTCATATGTTTCCTCTTCGTTTTTAAGGCAGCACATCAGTCGTCCGCATACTCCGGATATCTTTGTGGGGTTAAGGGACAGATCCTGTTCCTTTGCCATCTTAATGGATACCGGTACAAAATCAGAAAGATATGAGTGACAGCATAGTTCTCTGCCACAGGGACCGTATCCGCCTAAGATCTTGGTCTCATCCCTCACACCAATCTGCCTGAGCTCTATCCTTGTACGGAATACTCCGGCGAGATCCTTAACCAGTTCTCTGAAATCTATACGCCCGTCCGCAGTAAAGTAAAATAGGAGTTTACTGTTATCAAAAGTATACTCGGCGTCAATGAGCTTCATTTCAAGCTCATGCTTCCGGATCTTCTCCTTACAGATCCTGATCGCCTCTTTTTCTTTTTCCCTGTTCTTAAGGTTATTTTCCTTATCTTCTTCGGTCGCTATCCTGAGAACGGGTCTAAGGGGGGTACTGAAATCCTCATCCTTTTCAGCAGGGTCTGAAACCACTTTTCCAAATTCCATTCCTCGGGCAGTCTCCACCACGCAGAGATCTCCCTTTTTTATTTCCAGATCACCTACAGAAAAGCTGTATACCTTTCCTGCAGTCCTGAACCTGACATTTACTACCTTAACCAATATTTACACCTCTTCTTATCTCATCTTCATAAACAGAAGTTCATATGTATATTCCGGATTTACATTTGACTCCATCTTGGAATCGGCTTCCTTGATCGCTTCTATGATATCATTCAGCCGCTCAAAAGAATAATATCCGGATGCTTCGGTGAGTTCCCGCATCTCTCCCTTAAAAATGACTCCCTCTTCCTCTCCTCCTGACTTCAGGAAAAGCACATCCCTGAACCATAGGAGCAAAAACGAAAGATAGTCCTCTTTCTGGTCTTTTCTCTGCTGGGCTTTCGATGCGGCTGCAGACACTTCCACGTCTGACATCTTTCGGATGCCCGTTAGAAGATGCCTCACTTCATCCCACAGTTCCTTAAAATCCTCACTTTCGGAGAGGAGCTCCGCTTTCCCGAGATTTCCCTGGGCAAAAGACACCAGGGTCTCCGTTTCATATGCCGGGATCCCCTTTTTCTCCATTAAGAATTTAGCGATCTCCTCATTCTTTACTGCCCTCATGGGAAGGCACACAGATCTGGAGATCAGAGTAGGCAGCAGCATATCCTTATTATCCGGAAGAAGTATTATCACCGCATATCCGGGTGGTTCCTCCAGGGTCTTCAGAAGAGAATTCTGAGCCTGAACTGTCATCAGATGGGCGTCCGGAATTATGTAAACCTTTCTCCCGCTGCTGTATGGCCGGATCATTACATCATTCACTACCTGTTCTCTGATCTCGTCCACACCGATACTGTTCGGCTTTTCATGAGTCACCGTAATGATATCCGGGTGGCTCCCGCTGTCTGCCATGATGCAGGAATGACATTTACCGCAGGGCTCTGTATTTTCCCTGTTTTCCAGAGGCTCTTCGCATTGCAGCGCCTTCACGAACACAGAAGACAGGGTCTTTTTTCCCATACCCTTTTCACCGTCAAATATATAAGCGTGGGCAACCTTCCCGGATCCTATGGCGCCTTTTAGATGACGGATAGCCATTTCCTGTCCGATTATATCACGAAATTTAGTCATTTTTCATTATTCCCGGGCTCAGGTGAGGATGTCTATCAA
Organism: uncultured Lachnospiraceae bacterium; assembly: GCA_902779445.1. Classification (GTDB taxonomy): domain Bacteria; phylum Bacillota; class Clostridia; order Lachnospirales; family Lachnospiraceae; genus NK4A144. Next base: position 15,590 of record CACZBM010000015.1, on the reverse strand, counting down.
TAATCCCTCTATTTCACCTATCTTGTTTAAAATCGTCAGGTTATCGCTCTCGTCTTTTAAGAGTTCCTCAGCCAGACTGTCCAGATTTTCGTCAATAAGCTTTATTATGCCGTAAACCCTGTGTCTTCCCCTTCTGTCTAAGAAGTTTTCTCTGGAAAATTTATGGGATCTGTTGACTATCTCATTCATGAAGTCCTTTATAAGGCTGCGGTACTTCCTCATATCGCCGATATCTTTTTTCTTCTTTATCCGGCTGCCCTGCATGGTGATCTCATTCATCATGTTGGTAAGGCGTTCCTGCAGGTCAGCTTCTTCGATATTGCTCATTAAGGCAAAACGAAAAGCCTCCGACGACTGTTCCGCCGGCTTGGCTGCTTCTGTCTGTGCCACCTGCTGGGCCTGATTAACCTTAATATCCATAATTACAAGCTCTCCGCAATTTCCTTCACGCAGCGCATCAGGTCATCATTGAAAAAACTCTTTTCGATCCCGGCCTTTTTCAGGTTTTCCTCTGAAAAATCCTCGTCATCCGAAAGAAAACGCCTGCATAGTTCCTTATACTGGGGTTCCTGTCTTTTCTTCTCACGATTGACCGCTCTTATGAGCCTCTCCCCGTCATCGCACTCGATGTAGATGGGAATGACCGTTTTTTTGTCCCCGAAGAAACGGCTGATGGAAAGATAGGTATCTATAGTACCTATTATCATCACATCCGTGTCGTCGTCAAAGCTTCCGTCATTTACCGTGAAATACCGCCACAACCCCTGGATCGTGTTATAGCTTCTCTCCTCTATTATCTTCCCTGTGGATCTTAATCTCTCAAATTCCTTATCATCAGTGAACACGTACTCATCGCCGTTTTCTTCACCGTCCCTCATGGGTCTGGTAGTATACGGCACTATTGTCTTAATCCTGCCGTCATACATCTTCATGAGCTCCCGGAAAATACTGTCTTTTCCCGATGAGCTTTTTCCCATTAATACGAAAATACGGTTCATTCCTCTACAAGCCCTTTGAGGGCCAGTCCCTTCTGGATCCGGTGTCTGATATCTTCCACTATATCTTTTGTAAATATCTCTCCCGGAGCAATGATCGGAATTCCCGGGGGATAGGCATAAATAAAACTGTCTGATTTTTTGCCCTCCGCATTCCGGATATCCACAATGCCGTCTCCGGCGATATTAACCATTACAGCTCTGTCTGACGGCCTCCCGCTGATATCATCCCTGCCAGGGAACCCGTTACGTATGAGATCTTCCACTGCTTCCGTAAGCCGCCTGAAACCATCTTCATCATCCATTATGGATGTCATAAGGAGCAGGTAGTCTCCCGCTGCCATTTCCGGCTGAAGATGATACTTTTCCATAAGTATACTATATAGATCACTGCCCGTGATCCCCTCAGCCGTAAGCAGGATCTTTGTGGGATCAAATCCCTTTACTCCGTATGATCCGGTAAATTCAGGCCCTATACACCTGATCTTTTTACAGTCTCTCAGGCAATCCCTGAATTTCTGAAGTCTGCTATATAAAAGCCGGAAGCGTTCCTCTCCCTCATTATCAAGGAGGGTCAGCATTTTGTCTGCTCCCGCCATAAATATGTAGGAGGGGCTGGATGTCTGATAGACCGAATAGTACTTCCTGAATCTGTTAAGATCAATGTATCCGCTGTTAAGTATGACCATTGCGGTCTGGGTAAAACAGGGTAAAGTCTTATGAAGACTTTCAATAACTATATCCGCGCCGTCCGCTGCGGCATCTCTCAATCCATATTCCGAAGCAAAGGGTTCATATAATCCGGCATGAGCGCCGTGAGCACTGTCAACAATAAGCGATATCCCACGGGAATGACATATCTTAGATATCTCTGCAATATCCGAAACCACTCCTTCGTATGTGGGAGAGGTAATAAATACCGCCTCGATCTCATTATCCTCTTTAAGAGCTGCCTCCACTTTGTCGGGATCTATACCTCCGCTTAAGCAGTACTCCTCTATGAGTTCCGGGTATATGAAACAGGACTTAAGCCCCCTGAGCTCTATTGCATTATAGGCACTCTTATGGCTGTTCCTGGCGATCAGGATTTTTCCGCCATGGGAAACCGTTGATGAGATCGCAGCCAGCACCCCTGCCGTAGAACCATTTACAAGGATAAGCGCCTCTTCTCCTCCAAAGCGGCTGCACAACCTTTTATTCAGATCTTTTATAAGACCCCTCGGATCATGCATATCGTCAAAGCCGTCTATCTCCGTAATGTCTATACCATAGGAGTCAAACACCTCTGATCCCGGCATTCTGCGCTTATGGCCGGGCATATGGAAAGGGTACATATCAGACTTTGAAAGTGCTTTGAGCTCTTCATACACGGCTTAACCTCACTGGCCTCCGCCTTCATTTATCTGTCCGTCCATCGCATCAGCCTGCTGCTGCAGTATAAGCTGCAGTAAAGCCTGTTGCTGCTCATCAGTAAGTTGTGTCACATCGGGCTGTTCCGGAGGTTTTTCTGCAGGAGTGGACTGTTTTCCACCATACACAATAACCGGTTCTCCCTTTGACACATTATCAAATATCTCTGCCGCCTTGGATTTCGGCAGGTTTATACATCCATGGGAACCTTCGGTGAGATAGATACTCCCTCCGAACTTATTTCTCCAGGTGGCATCGTGCATACCGATATTTCCGTTAAAAGGCATCCAGTAGCTTACGGGAGAAGTGTAGTTCTCGCCTACGAGCTCTGCGTCCCTCTCCTTATAGGTAATGGCGTATGTTCCGTCGGGAGTAAAGTTTCCGTTGGCGACCTTACCGGATACACAGTCGCTTTCAACCACGCATTTACCCTCTTTATATACGTATACGTGCTGGTTATCCAGATCTATCTCCACATAATCATTACCTATGTCACTCTCTCCGTGAACTACCGCTTCAGAGAAATAAACCGGTGTAAATTCACCGCTCTCTCCATTGTAGATCGCTTCTGTGAGAGCAGTTGTGGTATTCGGCCGGTCCGTCCACCATCCGTAGTTTCCGCCTCTTACAGTTATGGTCTTTCCGTCTGTAGTGGTAAACTCTCTTCCTATCCCGAAAGTATCGTGGTTTTTCGCAAGATAATCCACGTATTCCTTTACCTTTGAATCATCCATGGTGACGCTCGTTCCGTCGACCGTAAGCCATTGTCCTATGAGGTCTCCGTCCACAACTTCACTGGTGTCGCCATAGTCAATGGTAAGCTTAACACACACAAATTTATTTAAATTATCCTTCAGCTCATTAAGAGTAGCATCATCCTGAAATATTTCCGGTGCAAGGTAGCACTCCTCTTTTTCCAGATCCAGTTCCCTGGTGAGGGACTCCACAGCATTTTCTGCGGCCGCCTCGGTCTTTTCACGTATGAGCGCTGTCCCCGAATCCTCTGCTACGACAGAATAACCGGTTTCCGGACTGTATTCGCTTAAATAGGCATCCTTCGGAGCCCTTCCATCGGAAAAGATCCCAAGTGCACTCAATGCTGCATGCAGCTCATTTCTGTCATAGTCAACAACATTTTCACTGGTAAACTCAGAATCCTTAAACAACGATGCCGGCCAGGTAAGGGGATTCTCATCATCCAGAAATTCCCCGATGATCCCGTTGAATACCGGTTTTAATCCTATATCTTCCGCTGCGATGCTCCCGCCGGTATCCTCTCTTCCGATAACGTTAAGGACATACTTCCTGACTTCATCTGTAAGCTGCTTCTCAGCCTGCTCTTCAGTCATGCCGGAAACGTCCAGATCATTAATGGTTGTATTCGGCATAAAATGGCTTATGAAATAGAATGCCCCTGCCAGATACACGATCACGAGCACAGCTAAAAGGCATATTATGATTTTTGCGGCGATACTTCCGCCTGATCCGCCCCTTCTCCTTCGCATTTAACTCTTTCTCCTCTGCTCGTATCTCTCTATTAAATAATTGTATTTACCCATGTTCATATCTATTATCGTCTTGATCCGGTCTTTTTCAAAGAGACCTCCTCTTGTGATCAGTCTGATCTTATCATAATACTCATAAAGATCATCATCATCGATCCTGTTCTCATCAAACCAGATGCTCGCTCTGTATCCATGCGGAACCTCTCTCCTTAAGTGTCCCACCCTCCAGTTTGGAGTATATTCCGCGGGAAGCTTTGAAAGGAACGGGTCTCCGAGGGAATAAGTATCATTAAGATAAAGATCCGGATTGTAATATACCAGGATCCCCGCTGCGTTATCGATGATACCTCCTATATATCCTCTGGATCTTAAATCCTCAGGGGCATCATTATTCCAGGTATCGGGAATGCACAGTTTTCCTGTTTTTATAAGGGAAACCACATTGTTATACAGACCTGTGGTCCCGTAATAATACTCTCTTTCGTCCGAGATCTGCGAACTGTATTTATGACCGGACAGATACTGGGATCCGTTAGTCCGTCCGAACGTAGCTGCAAAAATGACTGAAATAAAAGCTGTTGCGTAAAATGCACTCCTCATCAAAGGAATCTTCTTAATATCGAGTGATGTATCATTTATCATCATGATGACAAGAGCGGTTGAAATGAAAAACATGTTGGTAAAATGTCTTCCCATCATGAAGTCTCCGCCGATCCGGATGATATATACTCCATACAGCACGATCCCCGCAGCCGTGAGAATGTACTTTAGCTTCTTTGAAAGCAGCACCAGGATAACCGCAACCGCCGGTACTGCCACGACCACTGTATCGTAAAGAGCCGTATAAACGGTGTAAAGTATTCCCCTCTTTATATATTCCGACAGGGCAATGGATGTGCCAAGCTTTACATATGCCGGATTCGGAAAGGGAAATCCAAAGTAAAATGTAGCGAATACCTCCCACAGTATAAAAGGAAGCAGGCCCAAAATGCCGATCCCTACCGCTTTTATAAAAGAAACCCTCTCTCTCTTAAACAGATAGATCCAGACAATGACCGGCACAAATATAAGGACCGAATCCATTCTGGCCATTGCCAGGAGCGAGATCGTCAGTGCGAGGAAAAACATGGTCTTCCCGTCAAATGAATCCCGTTTATCAATGAGCATCAGAAACACCGCACTTAAACAGAAAAGCAGGCTGTTTTCCAGACCGGAAGTCGTGTAACTGATAAATGCCTGGCTGCCGCTTAAAGTGATAAAACTAATGATCACCTGCTCTTTTGTCCTGCACAGCTTATACACAAGAATAATGTATGCAATAGCAGAAAAAGCGGTACAAACAAAAAGGGATGTGAAATACATCTCTCTTGTCACAAAATAAAACAGGGCTATTATAAGTGTAAACAGTGGGCAGGTACTGGAGGTTGCCCTCTCGCCCACATTGTAAACAAGCCCATGTCCGTCTGCCAGGTTTCTGGACATCACATAACCGTGATATGCATCATCAGACTGCCAGGCAAGAGCGATCACTATTAGAATGAAACCGATGGTGGTAAATAACCGCCATCTGTCCAGATCGTTGCTAAATGATATTTTTTTATTCATTATTTAAGTATCTGTTCTTTTTTCAGGAATCTGTTATGCCACGCGGTTCTGAAATATTTAAAATTAGCAAAGAAGGAATTCTGGGATTCTCCTTCCGTCCTGGCTGCCCAATGCGCGGGTATCTCTATAAACTTAACTCCGAGCCTCAAAGGCTTAAGTGCTGTTTCAAGGAAAAACGGGTGCCGGAGCTCCTCCCATCTTATATTCTGCATCAGATCCGTAGGAAAGATCCTGTATGCATAAGTAAGATCAGAAAGCCCGGTAAAATAGAACAGGCCGATCGCCCTTTCAAATATCAGATTACATACGAGCTTTATCTTATTATAATGCTCGAATCCTCCGCCCTTTTTCCATCTGGTGGCGGTGATGATCCGATTTGGATGTTTTTTTGCAAGACGGACAAACTCTTTTATAACATGGGGATCCGTCTCCAGATCGGAAGACATCATAACAACATGGGATCCTTTAGCAAGGTTTATTCCCTCTCTAATGGCACCTCCGACAAACGGCAGGTCCTGATTGTGTATATATATCGGGATCCTGTCTTTATATCTTTCGACCAGTTCCTCCGCAACCGCTCTTGTCTCGGCCGTAGTCCTGTCACAGAGAAGCAGGATGAACTCAGCTATATCCTCTTTTACATTTGTTCCCGCGATCACATCCACGGTCTGCTTTAGTGAGTATGTCTCATCCATGGCAGGCAGAAGGATCGTAACGTTTTTAAATTCAGACGGCATCCTAAATCCTCGACTCCCAATCGTGGTATACATCCTCTAAGGTCTGCTGCATTGAATACTTTCTCTTATATCCCAGAGCCTTTATCTTCGTATCATCTCCAAGGAGGAGCGGCTCATCGGCCACACGGAAGAGCTTCTTATCGGAAATGACTTCCGCGTTGGTTCCGGATATCTCGACCAGCATATCCAGTATCTCTCTGATCTGAACAGCTTCTCCGTTACAGATATTATAAGGCTCTCCCGGATTACCCTTATCTAAGAGCAGTCTCATGGCGCTTACTCCGTCCCTCACATCAATATAATCCCTGTAGGTTGTGAGATTTCCCACATGTATCTCAGGCGGGAGCTTTCCTGCCTTAATAAGGGCAAGCTGCCTTGCAAAATTCTGAATAGCGGTAGCCGGAGGATGGCCGGTTCCGACGTGAATGAACATCCTGGGCAGGAATACCTTCATCCCGTAATTCAGGGCATACTGCCTTCCCAGATTCTCCACCCCGGCTTTTGAAACACCGTAAGGAGTGTGCGGCAGTAAAAGCCTCTCTTCCTTTAGCGGACAATCCTCTTCTTTTATATTGCCGTACTCTGCACTGGAGCACGCGAGAAGCACCTTTGCTTCCGGCACGGCCTCTCTCACGCAGTAAAGAACATTAAGTGTTCCAATATAATTCGTCTGATGGGTCACATATTCCAGATTCCAGGAATCCCCGTTAAAAGCCTGTGCCGCCATATGAATGACCACATCCGGCTTAAGATCCTTCATAACCTTCATAAGGGCATCTCTTTCCAGAATGTCGCATCTTATGATCGAGTCATCCTGAATGGCCGCCATCCTGCTTGATGCAGAATTTCTGGCGAGGCCATAGGTCTCTGCCCCTTCGCTTTTATAACTGTTCATGAAATGGGAACCGACCATTCCGGTTCCGCCAAGTACCAGTACCTTCATTATTCCCTCCTAATAAAAGGAAAATATCCCACACGTTAAGTGCTGACTAATTATAATAATGCATCCCTATAAAAATATCAACTTAGGGCATCACCATTGAGCATTTTCCAACGTAATGATACAATGGTTTCTATGAAATATCTAATTATAGGAGCAGGTCCTGCCGGACTTACGGTGGCTTGCAGGCTTAAAGAACGCGGAATTACCGATTTTCTGTTAATAGAAAAAGAAGCCGGGGCAGGGGGGCTCTGCCGAAGCGAAGATGTGGACGGTACGGCATTTGATATTGGCGGCGGACATTTTCTGGACACCAGACGTCCTGCAGTTGACGAATTTCTGTTCAAATACATGCCCCGGGACGAATGGGACCGTTTTGACCGGGACTCCAGGATCGACCTTAAGGGTCAGATAATAGGAAGCCCCATAGAAGCCAATATCTGGATGCTAGATATCGATTCCCAGATAGAATACCTGAAGGCTATCGCTGAAGCAGGCTGTGTTTCCGGTAAACCCATGCCGGAGAAATTTACCGACTGGATCTTCTGGAAGCTTGGCACCAGGATAGCTGAAGACTACATGCTTCCTTATAACAGGAAAATGTTCGGCGAAGACCTGGATTCCCTCGGGACTTACTGGCTTGAAAAGCTTCCCGATGTATCTTTTGAAGATACTTTAAGGAGCTGTCTGGAGTACAAGGCATACGCAAAGCAGCCCGGACACGCTGAATTCCTTTATCCTAAAAAGTATGGATACGGCGAAGTGTGGCTTCGCATGCAGGAAAGTCTTGGAGACAGGATAAAGACCGGTATTTCCGTTAGTGAGCTGGACATAGAAAAAAAGACTGTTAACGGTGAATACAGTGCTGACTGCATAATAAACACTGCCCCATGGACAGGATTCAAAGAAATAAAAGGAATCAAGAGTGATATTGCAGAAAAAATATCTACTCTAAAATATAGTTCCATTGTTACTGAATACTATAGCGAGAATCTGGATACTGGCGCCCAGTGGATCTACTATCCGGATCCTGACAAGGCATATCACAGAATACTCGTAAGACACAATTTCTGCGGTAATTCAAAGGGATACTGGACAGAGACAAATCTCACACGATATAGAGAAAGTGCCCGTCCTCATTTTATCAATGAATATGCTTATCCTTTGAATACCATAGGAAAGAATGAAACAATGAATGAAATACTCTCCGAAATGAAAGCCCATAATATCATTGGTCTCGGTCGATGGGGAGAATGGCAGCACTTTAATTCGGATGTTGTAGTAGAAAGAGCGTTAAACCTGGCAGACAGTCTATGACATTGAGAGAAATCTATAAGGAGAATACGGATCTTTCCCTTGCGGAAGCTCTTGGAACCGTCGGTACCGAAGAGCTTCTTATGGATGTCTTAAAACAGTTCTGTTCTTATGCAGATGAGAATATTTCTGCCATTGAACAGTATATGAACTCAAGAGATTACGAAAATTACACTATCAAGGTCCACGCTCTTAAAAGCACCGCCCGGACTATCGGTGCGAAAAAACTTTCGGATACCGCAAGACTCCTTGAAAGCTTCGGTAAAAAGGCACAGGAGGATGATATTGATGCCAAAAAAGAGATCCTGCGACAAACTCCTGTCTGTATGGAACTGTATTTAAGGGCTTCATCTATCTTTTCTTCGCTTTTTACCGGACTCACCGAAGATGACAAAGAGGATGTTCCACCCGGATTTATTGAAGAGTTCTTTACATCCGTTCAGGCATTTGCCGAAGATTTTGATACTGAGGGCGTAGAAGGACTTATTGATAAAATGGATAAATACCGCCTGCCGGAAGATATAAAGGTCCGGTATTCTGAATTCCGGAAAGCATTTGAAAGCTCCGACTGGGATGCCATGTGCGAGCTGTCCCGGTTTTAGCTGTATAGTCACTGCTAACCTTTCAGGCTATATTTATTTGGGAGAAAAGTATTGAGGGAAAACAAAATAAACATGGAACTCCGTGACACCTCTCAGTTAACCCTGTTAACGACTGTTGTTGTCTTTTCCATTATACTTTCTGTAATAAACATAGTATTCCGGATGGATCTCTGGGTTGTTCCCATATTTCTTGCCGGAGCAGGTGTCTGCGTTGAAATGCAGCTGTTTCAAAGACTGCCTGTCAGATCCCGTAATATTCTCTTCGGTACATTTCTGACCTTCGAAGTATTCTACTACTCTGTCAATCCGAATACTCTAATTGATAACACCGCCCTTATCGTCATATTGATCGCGCTTGAGACCTTTTCCGGAGAGAAGACCCTGTTCCTCGGAAGTCTTATCATGGGAACTACCGGACTTATGTTTTCTATTGTAAGAGAAGCATATTTACTGGGTTCTTCTGCCGATTTGATCTTCTTCCTGAAAGTTATATGGAAATTCGTTCTTGTCTTTCTATCCGCCTATCTTTCGAAAAGAACTTATAATGGCTGGCGTAATACGGAAGAGCAGTATAAAAAGAGAATAGACGAGATCCAGAATGAAAATGTCAAGGTAAATGACTTCCTTGCAAATGTGTCTCACGAGATCAGAACACCCATAAATGCTGTTGTAGGGCTCTCGTCCGTTCTGTTAAAAGATGAGCTTCCCGACAAAGCCGAGAAAAATGTCAATACTATCCTTGATGCCGGTATGGAGATCGCCGGAAGGATCGGTGATATTCTCGACTTTACCGAGATCGATATGAATAAGCTTTCCGTTACAAACGAAAATTACATCATTAATTCCATAATAAACGATACTATCTCCAAGCTAAAGCAAAAAAACGTCAGCGGACCCGACCTTATAATAGATCTGGATCCCAGAGTTCCGCTGGAACTCGTAGGTGACAGTAATAAGATAAAGAAGATCCTGTGGCACCTTATCATAAACTCCTTCAAGTTTACCAGAGAGGGCGGTATCTATGTACATATCTATGCCGTTGACCGTGAGTACGGCATCAATCTCATGATAGATGTTACCGATACGGGACTGGGTATGACCGAGTCCGAGCTTGACCGGATATATGATAAATTCTATCAGATTGATTCCGGAAGAACCCGTGTCATCGGAGGTCTCGGTCTCGGCATCCCTCTTATAAACGGTTTTACCAGAGCCATGAACGGTTTTATGACCATTAACAGCACCCCCGGAGAGGGGACGTCTGTTAAGGTATGCATTCCTCAGGAGGTTGCCAACAGTTCTCCCTGTTCTTCCGTGGATATCGGTAACGATACACTGATCGTTGGCTTCATGAACTTTTCTGATATTGATAATCCGAAGGTCCGCGAGTTCTACACAGATCAGATGAACCACATGACAAAGGGATTATCTCTGCCGTTTAAGCGGGTTAGATCCAGAAAAGACCTGGAAAAACTGCTTTCCACCTATAAGATAACCCACGTCTTTGTAGGTCCCGGCGAATATCTTGAGAACAAAGAGTATATCGATTCACTGTGCGGAGACATGTTGATCGCTCTTTTGATGGATGAGAAATTTGTTTATGAGACCGATAAACGTATCACATTGATACGAAGTCCTTTCCAGAATTCCGAGATCACAAACTTCTTAAGCCGCACCTTTGACCGGGAATTCCATGTTGTTAAAGAAAATGTATCATTCCCCAATGTCCGGGCTCTTGTTGTGGATGACGAGCCTATCAACCTTATCGTGGCAAAAGGGCTCTTCACAGGATATGGCATGACCGTAACAACGGCTGAAAGCGGAAGAGAAGCAATAAACCTGTGCGACAGGAATGATTTCGATATTGTCTTTATGGATCATATGATGCCTGAAATGGACGGTATTGAAGCGATGCGGAAGATCCGTTCCGGTGTGGACAAAAAGAACAGATCCCAGCTTATCGTTGCACTCACTGCAAATGCTACAAGTACTGCAAAAGAAATGTTTATTTCCGAAGGCTTTGACGGATTTATCTCAAAACCTATCGAATCTATGGAATTTGAACGGGTCTTAAAACACATTCTTCCGGATTCATTGATCGAGTATTCTCCGGAAACCGTCAAAGAAAAGTCTGCCAATACCCCGGAACTTGACCTTGAGAGTATTCGGGATAAAGGCGTGGTCATTGATCTCGGATTAAATAACTGTCTCGATGACAAAGAATTCTATACCGAGATGCTTACTGATTATGCGAAAAAGACTAAATATAATCTTCCCGATCTTGAAAATGCATATAATGAACGGGCAGCCGAAGAATACCGTATACTACTGCACACCTTAAATACGACCTCTTATATCATCGGTGCGTCCGGGATCAGCCAGAAAGCACAGTCCCTGGAAAACTCAGTTAAATCCGGAGAAAGCTGGGAGACTCTGTCTGATAAACATTATGCCCTTATCGCTGACTGTAAAGCACTTTTCTCAGCGATATGCAGGGAAGGAGCCGCTAAATGATTAAAAAGATCATAAATCTTATACAGGATGAAGAGAGGACAGTTCAACAAAGACTGTTTGTTCTTCTTGCGGTCCTTGGATTCATAACCATGATCATCCTTAACATAGTAGGTTTTATTATCGGAGAATCCACGCTTTCCAAGATCGTTATGGGTGCAGGTCTTCTGATATTCCTAGGTCTTATCCTGTATCCAATAAGATTCGGACATTTGGAAGTCCTGGCTATAATTACATCCATTTTTATCTCTTTAATATTTATGCCCCTGATCTTTTTTTCCGGCGGCGGTATTTACGGCGGATCTCCGCTCTGGTTCATTTTCTGTACCCTGTTCATAAGCCTTATTATAGTCGGAAAGATAAAGTATTTCCTGCTTTTTCTTAATATACTGTCTGCAGGTATCTGCTATTATATCGGATATAATTTCCCCTCTACAGTCTCAGCTCATGACAACAAGACTGCGTATAACGATTCATTTACTTCCCTCCTTGCTGTCTGCATCATCATATGCATAATGATCCTTTTCGATATTTCTGCTCTGGATAAGGAGATGAAAAAGACCCGGATGCAGAAAGAAGAGATAGATGCCCTGAATAAGGCACAAAATAAATTCTTCTCAAACATGAGCCATGAGATCAGAACTCCTATTAATACCATCATCGGCTTAAATGAAATGATACTCCGTGAAGATATTTCTGATGAAGTGGCTGAGGACGCAGAAAACATAAGCTCTGCCTCCAAGATGCTCCTATCCCTCATCAATGACATCCTCGATATGTCAAAGATCGAGTCCGGCCAGATGACTTTGGCACATTCTGTCTATCAGTCTCCTGATCTGCTTTCTGATGTCATCAGTATGATCTCAGTCAAGGCAAAGGAAAAGGGGTTGGATTTCCGTATCAGTGTAGATCCCAATCTCCCCCGTGCACTTATCGGTGATGATGTCCGTATAAAACAAATTCTTATTAATGTTCTCTCAAATTCCGTTAAATACACAAGTGAAGGTTATATCTCCTTCTCTGTATCTATCAGGCGTGTAGAGAATAAAGAGGCTGTTATAACGTACACTGTATCTGATACCGGTATAGGTATAAAGAAAGAAAATATCCCTTATCTCTTCACTGCTTTTAAGAGAATGGATGAGGAAAGGAATAAATATATCGAAGGAACCGGTCTCGGTCTTTCCATTGTCCGCCAGTTTGTAGATCTCATGGGCGGAAATATCACAGTAAACAGTATCTATACCAAAGGATCCACCTTTATTATCGAGATTCCCCAGAAGATTGCAGACTCTAACCCAATTGGCGATCTTGACTTTGAAAATCGCGGAAGCAGGGATTTCCAGGCCCGTTACCAGCAGAGCTTTGAAGCTCCGGATGTGAAGATCCTCGCCGTTGATGATAACCCCACAAATCTCCTCGTCGTTACCAAACTGCTAAGAGACACCAAGATGCACATAGACACGGCTGAAAGCGGCGAAGAGGCTCTTAAACTGACTCTTGAGAATAATTACAACCTGATCTTTATGGATCACCTTATGCCGCAAATGGACGGCATAGAATGCATGCGTCTCATAAAGAACCAGACCGGCGGTCTATCCAGTGATTCAAAGTTCATAATGCTGACTGCAAACGCAGGCAGTGAAAAGCAGGCTTTCTACGCAAAATCCGGAGCCGACGGCTATCTGTTAAAGCCAGTAGGCGGCACAGAGCTTGAAGAATGTATCATAGAACATCTTCCTCCGGAACTTCTCAATATCCAGACCGCAGATTTTGCTATCAGAGCAGAAAACAGGAGTGCTTCTTCAAATTATACGAAGCGCCATAATATTGTAATTACCACGGAAAGTGTCTGCGACCTTCCTGAAAGGATATTGAACAGCCGTAATATTAAGGTGATTCCCTATCATGTTATCACTGATAAGGGTGATTTCTATGACGGTATTGAAGTTGCAGGCAGAGGACTGGCAGATTATCTTCGGGAGGGATCCAATATCGTCCAGCCTGTTCCGCCAACCATATCTGAATATGAGAGCTTTTTCGCTTCCTGTCTGTTAAATGCAAACAATGTCATCCATATTGCGATGTCAAATAAGATAAGCAGAGGTTACAGGTTTGCAAGCTCTGCATCTGAAGCATTTGAAAACGTAAAAGTCATTAACAGCGAAAATGTCTCAAGCGGCATGGGTATAGTGGTTGTGGAAGCAGAGAGAATGGTGCGTCAGGGTGCTTCTGTTGAAGAGATAATAGAGCGTATAGCAGAATTAAAGAAAAAGATCACAACAAGCTTCATGGTAAATGATACAGACCATCTTGTAAGGGCAGGAGTAATGAGCCCCATGATGAGCCGTATATCAAAAGCATTTTTCCTGCATCCTATTCTCCTTATCAGAGACGGTAAAGCATTCACCAGAAAAATATTACTTGGATCCCAGCGCAACACACGGATCAAGTATGTAAACAGCGTACTGCGAAAAGCTGATCAAATGGATGATACTGTTCTGTTTCTCACTTCTGTGGGACTTACGACAAATGAAATGAACGAACTTCTGGAGATCATCAAAAAGAAGATTGAATTCAAAAATGTCTTTATCCAGAAAGCTTCTTCTGCGATCGCAGCAAACTGCGGTCCCGGAACCTTTGGAATGATCTATATGAAAAAATAGGCAATAAAAAATGCCCAGAGCCGGAATCGAACCAGCGACACGAGGATTTTCAGTCCTCTGCTCTACCAACTGAGCTATCTGGGCGTAATAGAGAGGATGATCAGCAAGCATTTTTCAAAATCAGAAAGGCCGTGAGCGCTTGCGCTCTAAGGACTTTATGACTTTTGAAAATAGTTTGCTCGTCTTTGCGAGCAAACGTTCATCCAGCGAATGCGAAGCATTTGACGGATGAACTTCGAGCCATCAATACGTGGCTAACATTTCTTTAAGAGTAGCGGGGACAGGATTTGAACCTGTGACCTTCGGGTTATGAGCCCGACGAGCTTCCAGACTGCTCCACCCCGCGACGTCGGAATTGACTTCGCTTTTACTCGTCCTTCGTACACTCAGGACTCGTTTACGCTCCGTCATTCCTCCTTAACCGACGAAATGAGATTTCGTCGGGGTGATACATCTCTTTGATTGCGAGAACCCCTACAATAATATATTTGTATTTGCACCTCTTTCGACGAAACGAAACTTCGTCGAAGTAGTGGATGGTGATGGATTCGAACCATCGAAGTCGTCGACAACAGATTTACAGTCTGCCCCCTTTGGCCACTCGGGAAACCATCCAGAAGCCGATGAGCGGACTCGAACCGTTAACCTGCTGATTACAAATCAGCTGCTCTGCCAATTGAGCCACATCGGCGTAAATAATGTGCGATCAGCTGATTTGTAATCAGCTTGCTCTGCCTACGACTGACCGCTTCGCTTGTCAGTCGTCAGAATTGAGCCACATCGGCACGTCGCAATGGACTTCGCTTCTGCTCCTCCCTCGTAAACTCGGGACTCGCTCACGCTTCGTCATTGCTCCTCTTCCGACGAAATGGGATTTCGTCGGTTTATAAAAGCGATAGAAATCGCCATTATAACAATTAGTAAATTATCAAGGATCATCTTTTATTAGAAAAAAAGTGGGACCTATAGGGCTCGAACCTATGACCCTCTGCTTGTAAGGCAGATGCTCTCCCAGCTGAGCTAAGATCCCACAAACGACCCAGGACGGACTTGAACCGACGGCCTCCGCCGTGACAGGGCGGCGCTCTAACCAACTGAGCCACTGGGCCATGTGTTTGTGATTGGAATATTCAATTCTCAATGCACCTCAAAAACCGAACATCGATCAGATCTGCTGCCAAGACTGGCGACCTTGCTTACCTTGTAGGAAAAGCTTTCGACCTATTAGTAATGGTCAGCTGCATGCATTACTGCACTTCCACCTCCATCCTATCTACCCTGTACTCTTCAGGGGGTCTCTCGGAT